>JAGXKT010000013.1 GCA_018335035.1 Phycisphaerae bacterium | reverse complement strand
CAGTCACCATTTTCGCATGCGAAAATGGTGACTGTCCCTATTTACCTTGGAGGTGCCATGAGCCGTCGCGACAGCCCGTACGTCGGCCGGGGCGGCGAAAAGCTCGCCGCCGCGCTGGACGCCTTCAGAATCGACCCGGCGGGGCGCGTCTGCGCCGATTTCGGTGCGAACGTCGGCGGCTTCACCGATTGCCTCCTGAGGCGGGGGACGGCGCGCGTCTACGCCGTCGACACCGGCTACGGCGCGCTGGCCTGGACGCTCCGCAAGGACCCGCGCGTCGTCGTCATGGAGCGGACCAACGCCCTGCACTGCGAGGCGCCCGAGCCGGTCGACCTGCTGGCCGTCGACGTCGCCTGGACACCGCAGGCGCGGATCATCCCGGCCGCTGTGCGGTGGCTGGGCCCCGGCGGACGGATCGTCTCGCTGCTCAAGTGCCACTACGAGCGCGCCAAGCTGTCCGGCCGACGGGGCGGACCGCCGCTGACCGACGCCGAGGCCGAGGCGATCTGCCGGACCGTCTGCGAGCGGCTCGGAGACGCCGGCGCGCCGGTCCGCGCCGCGATGCGCTCGCCCCTGCGCGGCAAGGGCGGCGGGGCGGAATTCCTGCTGCTGATCACCCCGGGCGGCGTTTTGTCGTAGCGATTGCGGGGGCCTTTCGGTAGGACAGTCGGCATCATGATCGGACGGTCGGTGGGTTTCGGTTTTGCGACGGCGCGGGACGCGATCGCCCGCGGGCTGGTGCGCCTGCACGTCACGCCGAACACGCTGTCGCTGATCGGCGCGGCGCTGACGTGCGGGGCGGGCGTCTGCTACGCCCTCGGCGCCGGGGCGGACGGGACGCTTCTCCGCGCCGGCGCCTGGTCGGTCGATGCGGCCGGCGGGGCGGGCTTCCTCCTGCCGGCCGGGCTGCTGCTGGTGCTGGCCTCGGCGTGCGACATGCTCGACGGCGCCGTGGCGCGAATCGGCACGTCCAAGACCGCCTTCGGCGGCTTCCTCGACAGCACGCTCGACCGGCTCAGCGATTTCGCCGTCTACGCCGGCATCGCCATCGGCTTCGCCCGGCGGGAGCCGGCAAACCTGACCTTCTGCCTGCTGGCGATGGTCGCGGTCGCCAACGCCTACATGATCTCCTACACCAAGGCCCGCGCGGAAGACTTCATCGACACGTGCTCGGTGGGCTTCTGGCAGCGCGGGGAGCGTTCGACGGCCGTGCTGATCGGCACGTTCGCCGGGCACGTGCCGGCGCTGATGATCCAGCAGGCGCTGCTGCCGGCGCTGACGGTCTGGCGCCGGGTGCGCCACACGCAGTTGACGCTGCGCGCCCGCGCGGGCCGGCCGGTGCGCCCGCTGCCCGGCTGGCTCGACATGCTGCGCCTCTGGCGGGCGCCGCGAATGACGGTGTCGTACGACCTGGTCGTCGCGGTCAACATCGCCTGGCTGCTGCTGGCCGACCTGCCGGCGACCGACGTGCTTCGGACGTGGTGGACGTGATGTGGCGGTGCCGCTGGCCTCCATGCGCGTGGGTTCCACGAACGTCTCCGACTTCCGTGCGGTGTGCACGGGCGTCGGCGACGCCCGTGGCACCCGATGTCGACGCAACGCACCGCCGACCGGTAGAATGTCTTCAGGTGGACGTACGCCGGATAGATGCAACAGGGAGTTGTAACGATGCCGATACCGCCGGAGGAGCGCGAGACGCTGCTGACGCTGGCCAGGCAGGCCGTCGCCGCGGCCGTCACGGGTCAGGCGCCGCCGAGGCCCGATCAGACCGCCGGCGTGCTCGCCGAGACGCGCGGATGCTTCGTGACGCTGCACAGCGGGGCGACCCTTCGCGGGTGCATCGGCACATTCACGCCGAGCGAGCCGCTGGGCGAGACGATCGTGAAGATGGCCGTGGCGGCCGCGACGCAGGACCCGCGGTTTGTGGGCAATCGCATCATGCCGGACGAGCTGGACGACGTAAGCGTGGAGCTGTCGGTGCTCTCGCCGCTGGAGCCGACGGGCGAACCCCTTAAGGACGTGGTGGCGGGCACGCACGGCATCTACGTCAAACGCGGCTGGCAGAGCGGGTGCTTCCTGCCCGAAGTCGCCATCGAGATGGGCTGGGACGTCGAGCAATTCCTCGACCACTGCTGCGCGTCCAAGGCGGGCCTGCCGCCCGGCGCGTGGCGCGAGCCGGACACGCAGGTATTCCGCTTCACGACCGAGAAGATCGCGTAGCGCCGCGGGGACCATGGCGTCGCCGATGCGATTGTGCCGATGCGATTTTCAGCAGTCGCACGGGCGACCGGCCGGGTTGTAGGGGTATCGTCCTTCGCCCGCATGAGCGCTCATGAGTGAGTCCCGTACACAATCGGCGCGGACCAGCGGCGCGTTCGCCGCGGCGCTGCGCGCCGACGGCGAGGTCCCGGCGCCGCTGATCGACTGGGCGGCCGCCGAGGCCCAGCGTACCGACCGGGACGTCGCCGACCTGCTCGCCGAGCGTTCCCCCACCCACGAGGAAGCGGTCTACCGCCTGCTGGCGGATTTTTTGGGCGCGGCGTACGAGCCGCTGGACGAGCGCCAGCCGGACGCGGCGCTGGTCGCCCGCCTGCCCAGCCGCGACGCCCTCGCCGGCGATGTCGCCCCGCTTGCCCGCGACGGCGACCAGGTCGTGCTGGTCACGTCCCGTCCCGAGACGCTCCTGCGCAGCGACGAACTCGCCACGCGCATCGGTGCGCCGGTCCGCGTGGCGCTGACGGCGCCGTCGCGCCTGCGACGCTACCTGGAGCGGTGCTACGGGCTCGGGGCCGAGACCGTCAGCGACGTCGTCACCGAAAGCCGCCAGGCCGAGCCGCGCGTCGAGCTCGTCGCCAGCCCCAGCGTCTCGATCACCGATCAACTCGACAGCGTCCAGGAGGCCTCGGTCACGCGCTTCGTCAACCGCGTGCTGTTCGAGGCCGTTCAGGCCCAGGCCAGCGACATCCACGTCGAGCCGTTCGAGCGCGAGCTGCACGTCCGCTTCCGCATCGACGGCGTGCTCCAGGACGTGCCCGTTCCCCCGGCCGTCAAACAACTCGAACAGGCCATCATCTCGCGGATCAAGGTCCTCGCCGACATGGACATCGCGGAAAAGCGCCTCACGCAGGACGGGCAAATCCGCCTCAACGTCCTCGGGCGGACCGTCGACGTCCGCGTTTCGGTCGTGCCCAGCATCTACGGCGAGTCGGTCGTGCTGCGGATTCTCGACCGCCAGGCGCAGTACCGCGACCTCGGCGAGCTGGGCATGCCGGGCGAGATGCTGGCGGACTTCCGCCGCGTGCTGTCGCTGGCGCAGGGGCTGGTGCTGGTGACCGGCCCGACCGGCAGCGGCAAGACCACCACGCTGTACGCCTCGCTGAATCACGTCCGCGGGCCCGAGCGGAAGATCATCACCATCGAGGACCCCGTCGAGTACCGCCTGGAGGGCATCACGCAGATCCAGGTGCGCGAGTCGATCGGGCTGGGCTTTTCCAACCTGTTGCGCAACATCGTCCGCCACGACCCGGACGTGATCATGATCGGCGAAATCCGCGACGCCGCCACCGCCAACATCGCCATGAACGCCGCGATTACCGGACATCTCGTGGTGGCGACGCTGCACACCAACGACGCGCCGACGGCAATCGGGCGGCTGGCGGGCATGGGCGTGCCGCGGTACATGATCGCCTCGGCCGTCAAGGTCGTGCTCGCCCAGCGGCTGGTGCGCGTCGTCTGCGAGCACTGCAAGCAGCCCGACACGCTGTCCGACGAGGCCCTGCGGGAGTTTCCCGCGCTGAGCGGGCACGCCGTCTATCGCGGCACCGGCTGCGAGGCCTGCCGCCAGAGCGGCTACCGCGGGCGGACGGGCATCTTCGAGAGCTTCCTCGTCGGGGCGACCATTGCCGAGCAGATCGCCGACGGCGCGCCGGAAGCGACCATCCGCCACTCGGCTGCGGCCGGGGGGCTCGTGCCGCTCCGCACCGCCGGCGTCGAACGCGTCATCGCCGGCGTCACGAGCTGCGAGGAACTCTACCGCGTCACGCGCGACGTGACCGAAAACCCCGGCACGGAACAAACCGCGTAACCCGCGGATGACACAGATGTCTGCGACACCATAAACCACGAATTGCACGAAGTTCGCGAAGCCAGAACACCGGCGGGCGCCGTGGGCTGCTCTTGCGGCACGCGGAGAAAGCCAGCGCGGCGCCGCTTACCGGCGGGAAGTCGACGACGTGGTTGCTTCGCAAACCACGGCACCCGCCTTGCGATGCGGCTGCGTGCTTCGAGATACGGGTATGTGTGCTTTGAGATACGGGTATGTGTGCTTTGAGATACGGGTAAATGGGTGCCGTGGGCTGCGATTCCGGCGTGCCGGGAGAGCAACCACGCTGCGGCAATGGACGTGACGACCCCGGACAAGCCGGCGCAGGACGCGACGCGATCGGGGCGCATCGGGCGCCTGACGACGCGCGACGTGGCCGCGCTGATGGTGCAGCTGTCGGACCTGCTCGACGCCGGCTGCTCGCTGGCGCGCGCGCTCGAGGCCGTGGCGCGACAAGCTGGCGACAGCCCGCTCGGCGCCTTGGCCGGCCGCTTGCACGGCGAGATCGTGGCCGGGCGCTCCCTCGCCGAGGCGATGGGCTCGCTGCGGGCGCACTTCTCCGAGGTGCAGATCGCGATGGTTCGTGCGGCCGAGACGGGCGGCTTCCTCCAGCAGACGCTGAGCAACCTCGCCCAGCACGCGTCACAGCAGGTCGCCGCGGCGCGGCAAATTCGCGGCAAGCTGGCCTACCCCGGCGTGCTGGCGATCACGGCCGTCGCCTCGGTCGTGTTTTTGTTGACCTTTGTGGTGCCGCGGTTTACGGAAATCTATCGCACCGCCGAGCAGAACCTGCCCGGTCCGACGCAACTGCTGCTGGCCGTCAGCGGGTTCATCGCGGGCTACTGGGTCTGGTTGTTGGTGGCCGTGGTGGCGTTGGCGCTGGCGGTCCGCGCGATGTTCCGCTGGCCGGCGTTTCGAAGTCGCTGGGACGCGGCGGTGCTGCGGGCGCCCGTCGTCGGGCGCGTGCTGCGCGACTGGGAGATGAGCCGCTTCGCCGGGACGATGGCGCTGCTGCTGACCGGCGGGGCGGCCGTGCTGAGCAGCTTGCGGATGGCGGCCGGTGTTCTGGCCAACAGCGCCCTGCGGCGGGAGGTCGAGGCCCTCGCCCGCGCCGTCGAGAGCGGCGAGCCGCTCAGCGGCACGATGAAAGGCAGCCGCTTCTTCGACGCGACCGCCATTGAGATGATCGTCGTCAGCGAGGCCACGGGCCGGCTTGCCGGGGCGATGGACCGCCTGTCGCACCAGCGGCGGCGCGACTTCCAGCTCCGTGTCGATACGCTGCTGTCGCTCGTCGAGCCGGTGATTATCCTGTTGATCGGGCTGGTCGTCGGGCTGACCGTCGTCGCCCTGCTGCTGCCCGTGCTGATGATGAATACGCTGGTCGGCGGATGAGACACACTGGCCGATGTTCAATGAGAAATGGCAAATGAACGGGCGCCGCTACCGGCGGATCGTTGCCGACGTGGTTGCTTCGCAAACCACGGCACCCCGGCTGATGATGAATACGCTGGTCGGCGGATGAGACACACTGGCCGATGTTCAATGAGAAATGGCAAATGAACGGGCGCCGCTACCGGCGGATCGTTGCCGACGTGGTTGCTTCGCAAACCACGGCACCCCGGCATTGAGCATTCGTCACTCGGCGTTCGACGTACGCGGAGAACTGCATCATGACAAAGAGACATGCGTTCACGCTGATGGAAATCCTGCTGGTCGTCGTGATTATCGGCCTGCTGGCCGCACTGGTGCTGCCCAAGCTCATCGGCATCGCCGGGCGCAGCCGCGAGGATATCACCGGGGCGCAAGTCGAGGAACTCAAGACGGCTCTGGGACGATTCGACGTCAATGCCGGGCGCCTCCCGACGACGACCGAGGGCTTGGAGGCGCTGGTCCGCCGCCCGTCCGGGCTTGACGAAAACCGCTGGGCCGGGCCGTACCTCGACGAGAGGCAGGTGCCCGAGGACCCCTGGGGCCACGCGTACATCTACCGCACCGTGGACGACGGGGCGGACTACGTGCTGTTCTCCCCGGGCCCCGACGGCACCGAAGGCACCGACGACGACATCGGACGCACGCCCGTCGAATGACCGCGCGTTTCACCGCAGACGCACGAGACACGCGACGCGAAATCGCGGTCGCCGAGTGCGGCTCTCGCGGCGCGCCGGGCGAGCCGCCACGCCGTCGCGGCCGGCGGGAGGACGCAGACGTGATGGCTTCGCGAACCAGGGCACGGAGAGCAAGGGACCTGCGCACCATGACGCGAAACCGCTCGTTCACGCTTCTGGAGCTGCTGCTGGTCATGGCGATCCTGGGGCTCGTCACGGCGATCGCGGCGCCGGCGTTGTGGGGCGGCGGGCGGACGCTGGCGGCGCGCTCGAGCGCCTACGAGCTGGTCTGGGTGCTGCGCCAGGCGCGGTGGCGAGCGGCGAGCACGGCGCGGCCGTGTCAGGTGCGGCTGATCCCGCAGGGCGCGGCGTATCGCGCGGAGGTCTACGACGTCGACGCCGCCGGCCGGCCGGAGCCGCTCGACGCGCCCTGGGCCCGCAGCGCGCTGCTCGGTGAGGTGGACGAGCTGATCCGCATCCCGCCCGACCGGCGGCAGGCGCAGCGCGGGACGCTGACCGTGCGCTTCCAGCCGTGGGGCGTAGAGGCCGATTACGTCGTCCGCGTCGGCACCGGCCCGCGGGCGATGCGGATCGAAGTCCGCCGCCCCAGCGGGCTGGTGCACCTGTTCGACGCCGCGACCGACAGCCCGCTCGACGCCGACCGTCTCGCGGCCGTCAAACGACACTGGCAGGACCACTGCCGCAGGCCGCGACCATGATGCCCACCGGCCGGACACTCTCGCCGCACGCCCGCGCGGGCTTCTCGCTGCTGGAGGTGCTCGTCGCGGCGGTCATTCTGGGCGGGGCACTGGTGGTGATTCTCGGGTCGATCTCGGGGTCGCTTCTGGCCGAGGGGCGCGCGGCGCGGCTGGAGGGGGCCTACACCGTCGCCGACGACGCCCTGAACCGCGCCGCGGCGGGCGCCGTCGGCGCCCTGCCGGCCGACCGGCGGCGCGACCTGGGCGGCGTGACGTACCAGTGGCGCGTGGAGCGCGTCACGGGCGCCGACGGCGAGATGCTGCGGTGCGTCGTCACGTGGCGGCAACGCAATCGGCGGCGGCGCATCACGCTGCAGCGCCTGGCGCCGCCTCAGGATGAAGGGGTGGGGCCATGACAACACACCCTATTGATAAACGGGGCTTTACGCTTCTGGAGGCCGTGCTGGCGATCGCGCTGATCGGCGTGATCCTGGCGGTGGTGCACACGGCGCTGTGGGTCTCGCAGCGGTCGTACCGCGCCGCGCGCGATCGGGCGGCGCGGCAGACGACGGCGTCGGCGGCGGGGCATTTGCTGGCTGACGACGCCGCACGGCTCGCCGGCCCGGCGCCCGACGGGCCGACGACGCTTCTGGCGCTGCCCGACGCGGGCCCGGACGCCGGCGAGGGGCTGCTGCGCCTCCGACTGGGCGGACGCGCCGCCCGCGGGCAACGCGCGACGCTGGTGGACTACTTCTACGTCGCCGACGACGGCGAGCGGGGCGCCGGCGCGCTGATTCGCCGCGCGATGCCGCTGCACCGCGCCGGCGACGTCGACGCGCCCGAAGGCCGCTACGAGATCATCGCCGACGGGCTTCGCTCGGCCGGCTTTCGGTTCTTCGACGGGCAGACCTGGCGCGACGCGTGGGACACCCGCGCCGACGGCGTGCCGCGCCTGATCGAGTTGACGCTCGTGATGGCCGGGCCCGACGGCGAGGCGGACATGACGCTGCGCCGCACCGTGCCCGTCGCGGTGCAGGCGGGCCTGCTGGACGAGACGGGGGGCCCGCCATGACCCGCCGCCAAGCCAATCGCCGCCGCGGCATCGTGCTGATCATCGTCCTGTGGGCGGTGGCGATTCTGGCCGTGATCTGCCTGGCGCTTGGCGGGACCGCGCAGTATCGCCAGACGCACGCGCGACGGGGGCGCGAGGCCGCCGTCGAACGCGCCGGACTGCTGGCGGCCGGAGATCGCGCCAAACGCCTGATCCTGGATGACACGCCCGACGCCGACACGCTCGCCGACGCCTGGAGCGGCACGGACGCTGCGCGGTTCACGCTGGAGCTCAACGGGCGATCCGTGCGGCTTGTCGCTGACGAGGCCGCGGCGAGGTGGGGTCTGACCGACGAGGCCGCCCGCCTCAACGCCAACACCGCCGACGCCGAAACGCTCGCCGCGCTGCCGGAGATGACCCGCGCGGTCGCCGAGGCGTTCGTGGCCCTTCGCGACGCCGGCGCCGGCGGCGCGGACGCGTTGTCCGCTCCCGTGCCCGGTCCGACCGGCCCGCTGGCGACGCCGGACGAGGTGCTGGGTGTGCTGGACGCCGCCTTCGAGCGCAGCGGGCTCGGCGGGGCGCCGGAAGCGCCGGGTGAGATGGTCAGCGACGCGGCCCGCGCCGTGGAGCCCTATTTGACCGTCTTCACGCGGCAGCGGAACGTCACGGCCGACGGCGCGCCACGGGTGAACCTCAACATGGCCGGTCGCGACGAGCTGGCCGACCGCCTCGGCGACGTGCTCGACGACGCCCAGCTCGATGCCATCGTCGCTTGGCGGGACGCGGCGCCGTTTGCCGGCATCGGCGGGCTGCTGCTGCGCGAGCGGACCGTCCCCGACGGGCAGGGCGGCGAGCAGATCGTCCGCGTCGGACGGGCGGCGTTTACGGCAATCGCCGACCGCCTCACCGTCACCGATGAGGCGATCCTCGTGGGGCGCGTCAACGTCAACACCGCCCCGACGGCCGTGCTGGCGGCGCTGCCGGCGCTGAGCGAGGCGAACGCGGCCGCACTGGTCGACGCCCGCGCCGATATCGAGACGCCGGGCAACATCGCCTGGACGTTGTCGGTGCTGGACGACGGGACCTTCGCGGGCGTCTGCGAGCGCCTGACCACGCGGACGGCGCAATTCCGCCTGCACGCTCGGTGCGACACATTTGATCGGCCGCGGGGTTCCACGCATAGCCCGGCCCGCGAGGCCGTCGCCGTGATCGAGCGCGACGCCGGCCGGGTCCGGACGGTCTACTGGTCGCAGTGGTAGACGGCGGCGTGTTCCGAGAAGCAACGACGGGCGACACGGAGACCCAGAGGCCATACGGCCCGCACGGGATACAGAGGACGGAAGCGCCGCTTGGGTGGTGACATGCCCCGGCGGGGGACCATACGGGTTCCCGCGGGCCATGGCATCTGCGCGCGGGAATTCGCCTGACGAAGCGCGGGCGTCGCGGACGATAATGGAACAAGCGACAGACGACGGTTTGTCTGCGGGAAGCTGCCATGACGGCTAGGGAAGTTCTAGGCGTTGACTTCACGGCCGAGCGGCTGCTGGCGGTGCAACTGCGCCGCGAGTCCGCCGGGCCGGTGATTACGCGCTGCGCCGCGCGCGAGGTACCCCCGGACGCCGATGCCGCCACCGTCGGCGACGTGGTGCGCGGCCTGCTGAGCGACGAGGGTTTCACGGCGTCGGCAGCGGTGTTCGGCATACCGGCCGGGCGCGGGTTCTGCCGGTCGGCCGACGCGACGCCCGCGCCGGACGCGGCACATCAGGTGTACGACGACGGCGTGGACGCGCGCGGCGAGCCGATCCGCGCCGTGGCACTGCGGTCGGACGTCGACCGGCTCCGCGAAATCGCCGCCGCGGCGCCGGTGGAGCTTCAGGCCGTCACGCTGCGGGCCCTGGGCTGCCTGCGGGCGACCCGCCCGGCCGACGGCGGCGAGACCGGCGAGCTGACCGTCGTCGTCGGGCGCGACACGGTGACGCTGCTGCTGACCGACGACGGGCGGCTCGTTGCGGCCCACACGCGCCGGCGCGACGCGTCCGACGGGCGCGTCGACGGCTACGTGCAGACCGTCGGGCTCGTCACGCGGATGGTGCACCTGGCGACGACGGTCCACCCCGAGGCGCGCGGCACCGCGGTCCGCGTGGTCGTCAACGCGGACGACCGCCCGGCCGCCCAACGCCTGCCCGAGCGGCTCGGCGTCGACGTGCAGCAGCTTGCCTGCGGGCGCGCCGACGGGCTCAGCGCCGCCACCGAGACACCCGTCGCCGAGGCCTGGAGCCGCGAGGCGGGCGATTTCACGGCCGCGGTCGGCTTGGCGCTGCAGGCGCTGGGCCCCGCCGCCGGCGAGATCGGACCCACCGCTGCGGGGAGGGCCGCCTGGCGCGTCAACCTTCTCCGTAAACAGGGGGCCCGGCCGCAGCGACGCCTGATGACGCGGCGGCGCGTGGCGCTGGCGGTCGCGGGCGTCGTCATCGCGGCGCTGGTGGCTTTGGGCACGTGGGCCGGCGTGACCTCCGCTCGCCTGGCGGCCCTGCGCGACCGCCGCGCGGCGCTGGACGAGCGCCTCGCCGGCGATCGGCAGATGCTGGCCCGCTGGCGGCATCTGCGCCGATGGCGCCCCGGCGCCGCCGACGGGGCGCGCGTCCCGCTGGCCGAGCGGCTGGCGACCGTCGGCGAGGCGTTCCCCAACGGGCGGGCCTATGCCCCGTCGCTACGGCTGACGCGCCGCGAGGCGGGCCTGTCGCTGCGCGTGGACGGCCGGGCGCGTCCCACCGCGGGCGAGGACCCCGTCTATCGCTTCGCCGAGCGTCTCAACGCGGCGGCGGGCTTCCAGAACGCCGCCCCCGGCGCGATCTCGGAAGTGTCCGACCCGCGCGGCTATACGCGAACGTTTTCCGTCACGGCCGAGACCAGGGAGCCGTAGCGATCTTCGAACGCAGACGCGAAAAAATCCTTCTGGGCATCGTCCTGGCGCTAGTCGCGCTGGTGGCGCTGGACCAGCTCGTGGTCCGGCGGTGGATCGGCGTGCTGACCACGGCCGAGCCGCGCGCGGCCGACCTCCGCAACGCGATCCGCCGCGCCGAGCACACGTCCCGGCGCGCCGATGCGGTCCGCGCCAAGCTCCGCGCCGCCGCGCGGCGCCTCCGCCCCGTCGACGCCCAGCAGGTCGGCTTCCGGCGGCATCTGGAGTCGGCTGTCGGTCCGGACGCGACGCTGCGCAGCAGCCGCCGGGTTTCGAGCGGCGCGTTCGGGCGCAGCGAGGCGCTCCGCAAGCTGACGTACGAGGTGGTCGTGACCGGCCCGCTGGAGGCCCTGACGGCCGTGCTGTGGCGGCTCGATACCAGCGAGGAGCTGCTCCGCGTGGACCACCTGGACCTCGCCCGCCTGGCGCCGGAATCGCCGGAGCTGGAGATGACGCTGACCGTCTCGACGCTCGCGCGGTCGCCCGGCGCGCCGGGCCTGACCGACGGCGAGCCGGTCGAGCCGTCGGCGATCGATCCGATCGTCGCGACCGCCGACGCGCGGGCGCCGCGCATGGCGGACATCTTCCATCCCGGCACGGCGGGTGTCCCGTCGCCGGGCGCGCCGCATGAGGCATTCCGCCTGGCCGGCACCATCGTCTCCAAAGCCAAGCGCGGCGCGCTGATCGTCTACGACGACGCCGTCGGCGACGACCCGCCGCGGACGGCGTGGCTGGCGCCGGGCGAGTGGATCGCCGGCATGCAGGTGGTCCGCATCACGTCCCAGGCGGCCGTGTTCCGCCGCGATGGGTCCGAGATTCCCCTCGCCGTGGGGCACGGCTCGCGGGCGCTTCTGGCCGGCGAGCCGGTCCTGGCCGGGTCGTTCGAACTGCTCGGCGTGCAGACTGCGCCGGAGACCTTCGCGCTGGTCCGCATCGGCGCCGACGCCGGGCCGCGCCGCATCGCCGTCGACGACCGCATCGGCCCGGCGACCGTCGTGGGCATCGACGGCGAGGGACTGACGCTGCGACTCGACGGGCGGACGACCACCGTCGGCATCGGCGGCGCCTGGTCGCAGGAGGCCCCGACGCCATGAGCCCGACACGCACACACGCCCCCGCCGCCGGCGCACTGCTGACGCTGCTGGCGGCCCTTGCGACCGGCTGCGAGGGCAACCGCCTGGTCGCCAAGCCGTTGGCGCCGCCGATCGCCTCGGACGTCCGCGACGCCCCCGCCGCGAGCGATGCGTCGCCGACGCTTGATCCGGTCGAGCGCAGCCGCCAGCTGGCCGAGCGGCGCTACTACCAGTGGGTCGACGAGCACGACCGGCTGGACGGCGCGGACATCGGCGAGATGCTCCTGCTGCTCGGCGGCGGCGCGCGCGAATGGCGCGAGCCGCGCGGTCCGGACGGATACGTTCTGCGAGCGTTGCTGCTGGACGGCGAGGGCAAGCCCACCCGGCGCGACGGGCGCTTCGAGGTCTTCGCGGTCCATCGCCCGTCGGGTCCCGAGCCGCTGCCGCTGCGGGCATGGACGATCTCCGCCGAGCAGGCCGACAAACGCTATCGCAAGGGCATCACGCCCGGCTACCTGCTGGAGCTGGACTGGGGCTACAAGCCCGCCCCGGCGGGGCTGGTGATGATCGTCGTTCGCTGGACGAGCGCCAACGGCGCCGTCCGGATTACACGAAATGTCGTCTTTGAAGACAGGATGAGCCATGGGACGCGCGAACGCTACCCACGTCCGTAATCGCCTGATCGCCGGGGGGCTGCTGCTGGCCTGCTGCGCGGTGCCGCTCGGCGCCGCCGACGACGCCAAGCCCGCGGAACCGACGGCGAGCTTTCATTTCGATCGGGCCCGCGCCGAGCTGGTCTTCGAGACGCTCGAGGAGCTCTACGGCGTGCGGTTCGTCACCGAAGGCACACTGGAGGCGCCGCTGAGCGTCAACAGTCGCGGGCCGGCGACGCTGGAGCGGATGGTCGAACTGGTCGACGACGCCCTCCGCGCCCAGGGACTCGCCGCCCGGCGCGACAAGCGTACGGTGCGCGTGGTGCCGATGTCGTTGGCCGCGGCAAAGGTGGAGATGATCCGCCTGCATCACAGCGATCCCAAGGAAGTCGCGCAGATCGTCAACACCCTGCACGACACGCCCAACCTGCTGCGCGATACGACCACCGAGAACGCCGAGCTGGTCCGCAAGCTGCTGGCGCAGATGGACCGCCACGGCGAAGCGCTGCTCAGCGGATCGCTGAAGGTCACGGCCATTCCGTATCCGCGCCTGCGGGCGGTCATCGTCCGGGCGCCGGAAGTGCACATGGACGCCATTCGCACGTTCATCGTCGAGACGCTGGACAAGAAGGTCGAGAAGCCCAAGCCGCGGCGCAAGCCCCCGCCGCCCAGCGCCGAGACGACCAAAATCGCCGGCGAGGCGGCCTATCGCAGCGGCGACGAAAGCCAGGCCCTCAAGCTACTCGAATACGCCTACGAGCGGGGCGATACGTTCGACCCGAAGCTCGCCAACCTGTTGATGAAGATCTACTTGCGGCGCGGCATGCCGCACAAGGCCCGCGGGGTCATCGAGCGGTTTCTCGACCAGCCCGGGCAGAAAGACAACCCCACCGCGCTGCTGGCGCTGGCGCGACTGGAGGCCGACAGCGGGCGCTACAGCCAGGCGCTGAAGCACGTCCGGCAGGTGCTCAAGGACCGCCCGGACAACAAGGAGGCCCAGGACCTGGAGCTGGCCCTGACGGCCGTGACAGGCGGCGACGCACCGGTCCTGCCGGGCGGCCTGGAGTACAACGAGCAGACCGTCCGCATCCTGCTGCGCCGCATGATCGGCACGTGGCTGGACGGTCAGCAGCGGCAGGCGCTGGGGCTGATGGAAACGCTGCGCGCCCGCAGCCGGGGCGACGCGCTGGTCACGTCGCGCCTGGCGGGCATGTACATCGAGGCCGGGCGGGTGAGCGACGCGCGCAAGCTGCTGGCCCGCGCGCTGCGGGACGCCGAGGCGCCCGACGCCGCGGCCGCCGAGCGCGCCCCGACCGCGAACGACTGGCTGCGGCTCGAGCAGGCGCTGCTTGACGAGCCGGATGCCCAGAAGCGATACGAGCGTCGCCTTGCCGCGGCCGGGCGCATCGACGAGCCGCTGTCACGGGCCCTGACGACCGCGCAGCTCGCCGCGATCAGCCGGCGCGAGGCGGCCTACCTGGCGCACCTGGAGCAGGCCGCGGCGCTGGACCCCACGGCGACCGGCGTGGTCGAGCGGCTGTTTCGCCATGCGGTCAACGCCCGCGACTGGGACCGCGCGCAGCGCTGGGTGGACCTGGCCCGCGCCGAGAACGTCGACGGCGCCGACGGCGCGCTGTACGCGGCGCGTTTGCAGGCCGCCCGCGACCTGTTCCGCCCCGAGGTGCCCAAGCCGCCGCCCCCCCAGCGGCGCCGCGTGTACCGGCTGGACTACGTCTCGGCCGACTACATCGCCCGGACCGCCCAGCAGTTGCTGCGCCTCCGCCCGTACGCCGAGGATCGGATCAACGCGGTGATCTTCGAGTCCGACAAATCCCACGAGCACGAGGAGCTCGCCGAGCTGATCGCGCTGCTCGACGTGCCGGAATCGCTCGAGCTGGACACGTTCCACGTCAAACTCAACAACGCCACCGCGCGGGAGGTGCGGCGGATACTCGAGCAGCTCTACCGCCACGCGCCGCGGGCGCTCAGCGCCGAGGCGCTCGAGCAGCTCAGCGAGGCCGAGCGCGAAAAACGCATCGACGAGGCCGCCGGCGCCCTGACCGACGCCGGCGTCGCCGCCGACGTCGCACGCCGGTTCGTCACGGGCTCGCTCGGCATGGCGGTCGGGGACGTGAAGATCATCGAGGACACGATGAACAACGCCCTGCTGATCCGCACGCATCCGCGGAACATCGAGCCGATCATGCAGGTCGTCCGGCAGCTCGATGCCGCCCGCGACCAGGTGATGATCAAAGTCCTCGTCGCCGAGGTCAAACTGGACGACACGACGGAGACGGGCATCGACTTCCTCTACCAGGACGTCGATCCGAACACGCGGACGCAGAAGTACAACATGGATTTCAACATGTCGGCCTCGTCGACGGGCCTGACGTACACGTACATTTCCGACAACATCGACGCGTTCGTGCGGGCGATCAAAACCAGCACGCGCCTCAACGTGCTCTCGCGCCCGCAGGTGCTGACGCTGGACAACCAGCAGGCCGAGGTAGAATTCGGCAAGAAAGTCCCGCTGCTTCAGACGACCAAAGTCACGGCCGAAGGATCGGTCAACTCGACGGTCAAGTACGAGAAGGTCGTCACGCGCCTGGAGGTCACGCCGCACGTCAACGCGGCGGGGTTCATCCGGCTGGACATCGAGCAGACGATCGACGACACGTCGGCGGATACCTTCGCGATCACAGAGCAGCTCGCCCCGCGCATCCTGACGACGCGCAAGGCGATCACGCACGTGCAGATTCGCGACGGGCAGACCGTCTGCCTCGGCGGGTTCATCGGCGACAGCATCGACGATACCGACACGAAGGTGCCGTTTCTCGGCGACCTGCCCGTGCTCGGGGCGGCCTTCAGCAGCCGGAACCGCACCCGCGTCAAGAGCGAGCTGCTGATCTTCATCACGCCGTACCTGCTCAAGACGCCCGAAGAGCTGCTGTCGATGACCAACCAGGTCCGCAGCCGGTCCGTGGCGCCGCGCCACCGCCGGACGCCGCCGCCGGAGCTGTACTATCGCGACGCCGTGCGGGACAACCCCCACACCGGCTGGATGCGGACGACCCAGCGATACACCATTCCCGGGCGAGCGAAGACCGAGCCGACCTCGCGACCGGCCGAGCCGAGTCGGCTCAAACGCCTCAACGCCGACGGCGCCCCGGGCGACGGGGCCGCGCCGCCGGGCAGATGACCGCGGGCTCGACGCGCCGCCGTGTGCTACCATACGCGGCGTGACGGCCGAGGTGCTCGGCGATGATCTGTGTCTCTTCCGCAGCGCCGCCGGGGTGGCGGGGTACCTGCGCGGCATTCTGACCCACTGGCCGGAGGAGACGCCCCGTCCGGTCGGGCTCTGCGGGCGGAGCCGCTGGTGCCGCTGGGATCACGCCCGCCAGGACTCGAACCTGGAACCTGCGGTTTAGAAGACCGCTGCTCTATCCGGTTGAGCTACGGGCGTCGGTGGCGCTGAGGCCATTCTACCTTTCGGCCGGGCAAGGGGCCAATCGCCACTTATCCGGCGTCGCTGATGCCAGGAAGAAGCGACGCGCCGGTCCGTACGGATCGGTGTGTGGCGGGCGCCGTTTCAGGTTCGCGGCGTGATGGTGCGGTCCAGCCGCTCATGGCTGCCCGCCGCGCCGGCGCTTCTCGCGCGAGACGTGGTGGTGGGCGCGTCGCGTGGGCTCGGGCAGACGGACGCCGCGGCCGCAGCGTAGCGTCCAGCGGACGGCGTCGTCGATACTTGCGCGGTGCCCCGGTGAGACGACCAACGGCTTGACGCCCGTGCGCGTGCGGACGACGGCGCCGACGAGCTGCCCGCGCGCGCCGGCGTCGGCATCGTCGAGCCGTAGTTGCGTCCGGCAACCGCGGCGCCGCCCGGGGGCGCGATGCCGCCCGCACAGGCGGCTCTTGGCGACGCCGATTGTCGACAGGTCGCACCAGAGCCCCACGTGAGCGGCCAGGCCGAGCCGGCGCGGATGGGCGATGCCCTGACCGTCGCACATCAGCAGGTCGGGGCGTTCGGGCAGCTTGCCGACCGCCTCGATGACGGCCGGGGCCTCGCGAAAGCTCAGCAGCCCGGGAACGTAGGGAAACGCGCTGGGGCGCACCACGCACGCCGTCGCCAGCGTCGCCATCGAGTCGGCGTCCAGCAGCACGGCTACGGCCACCACGCGGCGGTCGGTCGGTTGCGCCCACGGCGGGCCCGCGCCCAGATACGCGCAATCGACCCCGGCGACGGTGCGCACCGGCCCGCGCAGCGGTTCGATGCGGACTCGCTCGGCAAGGCGCGCCTGAAGCGCCATCGCCTCTTGCGGCGAGATGTCCCAGTCGTGGTCGGGCATGCGTTCGGCGCCGTCAGAGCCCGAGTACGTCGCGATCGTAGGGCCGGCAGATTCTCTGCCGGCGGCGATACCGTTGCGCGTCACAGCCCGAGCACGTCGCACATGTCGTAGAGCCCGGCGGGCTTGCCGGCGAGCCACTGGGCGGCCCGCAGGGCGCCGTCGGCGAAGATGTCGCGCGTGTGGGCCGAGTGGCTCAAGGTGATCGTCTCTCCGAGCGAGCCGAAATGCACCTGGTGCTCGCCGACGGTGTCGCCGACGCGCAGGGCGTGCATGCCGATCTCGCCGGGCGTTCGGGGTTGGTGTCCGCCCCGGCCCAGCGCGACGGCCTCGCCGTATTCCCGTCCCGTCGCGGCACAGATGCTCCGCGCCAGGGCGATCGCCGTGCCGGACGGCGCGTCCTTCTTGAAGCGGTGGTGTGTCTCGGCGATCTCGATGTCGAACTCCGCGCCGAGCGTCTCGGCCACCAGTGCGACGAGCTTGATCAGCAGGTTCACGCCGACGGACATGTTGCCGGCGTGGACGATGGGCACTTTCGCGGCCGCGTCGGCGACCGTCGCCGTCTGCGACTCGGTCAGTCCCGTGGTGCCGATGACCAGGGCGATGCCGCGGTCGCCGCAGAGGTCGAGCCAGCCGAGCGTGCTGTCCGGCGTGGTGAAGTCGATCAGCACATCGGGCGCTTCGTCGAGCGTCTCGGCGACCTTCACGCCGAAGGTGCCCGCTCCGGCCAGGACGCCGACGTCGGCGCCGAGCGCCTCGTGCCCGGGCGATTCGGTCGCGGCGACGAGGTCGAACTGCTCGGATTCGATGGCCCGCGCGGCGATGCGACGGCCCATTCGTCCGGCCGCTCCGGTGATAGCGATTTTGGTCATGGTCGGCTTCCTCGCCAGGAGACTCACTCGAGGCCGCGACGAGCGCCGCGAGGCGCCCTGTACGACTACCGCAACGCGGGCGGCGAATCAATGCCGCGGCGGCGGATCGGCGTGGGCGCTCTCGACAAGCGTCGTGGCGCGCGGCATGATATCGGCGTGCCGGGTCGGGCAGTGCCGGCGCGGGTGCGGGCATGAACATCGAGGTGATGAAGACATTCTGCGACCTCGTCGAGACGGGTAGCTTCTCCAAGGCCGCCGAGGCGAATTACATTTCCCAGTCGGCCGTCTCGCAGCAACTGGCCAAGCTCGAGCGGGACTTCGGCGCGCAATTGATGAATCGCGGCGGGGGCCTGGTCACGGCGACCGATGCCGGGCAGGCGCTGTATCGCGGGGCGCTGGAGATCATCCGCCGCTACGAGCAGCTCGCCGGTGAGGTCCGCTCCGTCGCCGACGCCATCCACGGCGTGCTGCGCGTCGGCACCATCTACTCGGTCGGGTTCTACCTGCTCGAGCCGTACGTCCGCCGGTTCCTTCAGGACTACCCGGAGGTCGAGTTGCACGTGGAGTACACGCAGTGGAACCGGATTTACGCGGCCGTGCGCAGCGGCGAGATGAACCTCGGCGTCGTCGCCGAGCCCGAAGCGCACCGTTCGATTCAGCTTCTGCCGCTGGCCGACGAGCAGTTGGTGGTGGTCTGCTCGCCGGACCATCGCTTCGCGCGCCGCAAGCACCTCCGGCCGGAGGAACTCGCCGGCGAGACGTTCATCGGCTTTGAGCCGGGTATTCCCACGCGCCGCCGGATCGACGCGCTGCTGGCCGAGCACGGCGTCAGCGTCAACATCGCCCTGGAGTTCGACAACGTCGAGACGCTCAAGCGCGCCGTCGAAATCAACGCGGGCCTGAGCATCCTGCCCGAGGACAACGTCCTGCGCGAGGAGCACCTGGGCCTGCTGCGATACGCCCGCTTCCGCGACGGCGAGCCCTGGGTCCGCCGACTCAGCATCGTCCGCGCCCGAGGCCGAATGCCCAGCCCCGCCGAGCAGAAGTTCCTCTCCCTGCTCGGCTCGCACGAAGGAACCTGACACCAACCGCATCGCCGCAGAGACGCGGCGGGCCGGACACCCCGGCACCACGGACCAACCAAAGGAGCCACGCGATGTCGAAGATCAACGGACCGGCCATCTTCCTGGCACAGTTCCTCCGCGACGAGCCGCCCTGTGACTCGCTCGAGAACATCACCAAGTGGGTCGCCTCGCTGGGCTATCGCGGCGTGCAGATCCCGACGTGGGATCCGCGCTGCATCGACCTGGACAAGGCGGCCGAGAGCACAACCTACTGCGACGAGCTCAAGGGCACGCTCGCCGACGCCGGCGTGGCGGTCACCGAACTGGCCGCCCACCTCCAGGGCCAGTGCGTCGCGATGCATCCCGCCTACGAGCAGGCCTTCGCCGGGTTCTACCCCGAGGGCATGAACCGCGACCAGGCCTGCGCCTGGGCCACGGACCAGATCATCAAGACCATCGACGCCTCGGCGAATCTGGGGCTCTCGACGGTGGTGCTGTTTCCCGGGGCGCTGCTCTGGCCGTTCGTGTACCCCTGGCCGCAGCGCCCGGCGGGCATCGTCGAGGAGGGCTTCAGCGAACTGGCGAAGCGCTGGAAGCCGCTGCTGGACCACGCGGCCGATAAAGGCATCGCGCTGGCCTACGAGCTTCACCCCGGCGAGGACCTCCACGACGGCGCGACGTTCGAGATGTTCCTGGAGAAGGTCGACAACAACCCCGCGGCCGCGATCAACTACGACCCCAGCCACTTCGTCCTTCAAGCGCTGGACTACGTGGCGTTCATCAAGATCTACGGCGAGCGCATCACGGCCTTCCACGTCAAGGACGCCGAGCTGCGCCCCGACGGGCGTGTGGGCGTCTACGGCGGCTACCAGGGCTGGGCCGACCGCGCCGGACGGTTCCGCTCCCTCGGCGACGGGCAGGTGGACTTCTCACAGGTCTTCACGGCGATGACGGAGATCGGCTACCGCTCCTGGGCCGTGCTGGAGTGGGAATGTTGCGTCAAGAGCCCCGAGCAGGGCGCGGCCGAGGGGGCGCCGTTCATCGAGCGGCACCTGATCGAGGCGGCCGAGGTGGCCTTCGACGACTTCGCCGGCGGCGACGCCGACTCGGCCGCCAACCGCAAGATGCTGGGGCTCGACTGACGCCGAAGCGCAGCGGAAACCTCTTGGGGGCGAAGGTCCGAGGCTGCTACGCCATCGCCGTGGCGATCCGACGCAGGCGCGCGCCCGACGACGGGCGACCGACGACGGCCTGCACGGCTTTGCTTACCGCGGGATGAGGTCTTTGACGTCGAAGCGTAGCGTTTTGACGTCGTAGTCTGTGACGACGCCGAGGCGGACGGAAGCCGGGGCCGCGTCTTTCGGCAGGGCGAACTCGGCCGTCAGCTTGGACGCCTCCGCCAGCGGGTCGCCCGTCTGCAGTTTTCCGCCCGCCACGGCGTGCCCGCGGTCGTCGAGCACGTGGACGGTCCCGACGAACGGGCCGTTGGGCCCGCCCCGGGCCCGTTTGGACTCGATCTCGACGCTTAACGTCTCGCCGCGACCGAGGGCGAGCTCCTTGAGGCGCACCTCCAACCCGCCGGCGATGCGCTTCGGGCGGGTCATGACCGTCGCGTCCAGCCGGACGTGATCCCATCGCCGGGCGACCAGCGCGCGGGCCTCCAGTGTCATCCGGTCGATGCGATACGCGTTCCGCGTCAACGCGGTTTCGTCCAGCTCGACCTGCATCGACGTCTCGTCGAGATATGCGAACGTGCCGTCTTCGTATCGCCGGCCGCGGCCACGCCGGGTCCGGACCGGCGCCAGAATGCTGTCGCGGCGCGTATCGGTCACCGCGGCGGCCGCCAGGGCACCGGTCACGGCGATGACGTTGTCCTCCTGGCCTTCGGGAATCGTCACAGAGCCGGTCAGCTCGACGGTGTACTCGCGCTGGCCGCCTTCGGCGAGGTCGATCTCGCTTCTGGCGGACAACTCCGCCAGTTCCAGGGTGTAACGGTGGCTGGTGAACGTCGGCCGGGGCCCGGCCGGCTTGTCGCGGCGGGTCTCGTCGAGGGACAACGAGCCGCCCATGCCGACGGTCGCGGCAACCAGCAGGCCCCCCAGCGTGCCCACAAGGAGGTAGGTTCTCATGGCGTGCCCTTTCGTCGCAACATCCTATCAGGATTGTACGTCACGGCACCGCGCATGCCCAATGGCCAAGCCGCCGGGCGTCGCGCGGCACGCATCGTCATCCCAGAAGATCGGCGAGTCGTTCGAGCACGTCGCCGACGAGCACCTCGGGCGTCGAGGCGCCGCTGAGCACGGCCACGCGCAGCGGGCGGTGTTGGGGCAGCCAGTCGCGCACCACGCGCGCGGTCTCCCGAGACGGGTCAAAGCTCTCGATGGCGCCGTGTGAGCGAATCGCCTCGACGGTTTCGATGAAATAAGCCGGGGCGTACTGGCGCGCCAACTCGTGCAGGTGGCGCGTATTGGAGGAACCGAACCCGCCGACGACGACGGCCAGATCGGGCCCGCGGCGGCACAGCTCGACGGCGGCCGACTGGCGATTCTGCGTCGCGCGACAGACCGTCGGCTCGAACAGCAGCCGCCGGTCCGCCTCGACGGGCGCGAACCGCTCGGCGAACGCCGCCTGCACGCGCCGTCGGACCTCCATCGTCTCGTCGTAGAGCATCGTCGTCTGGCTGGCCTGGGCGAGGCGGTCAAACGGCGCCATGGTCTGGGCGTTGGTAGCGGCCGCACCGAACGCAGCGGCGGGGTCGGCCGGCGTGCCCGCGCGAATCATGTCGCAGAAGCGATCCACGCCGTCAAGGTCGCCGACGACCAGGTAGTTGCCGCCGGCCGCGGCGAGCCGCGACTTGGTCACGACGGTTTCGTCGTGCCTCGCCCGGCCGAAGATCAACACCGCGCGCCCGTCGGCGACGGCGCGCTCCGCCCACGCCCACAGGCGACGAACATTGCCGCAGGTGGTATCGACGATCTCGCAGCCGATGGCGGCCAGGCGCCGCTCGACCGGCAACGGCACGCCGAAAGCCGGGATGACCGCGCAGTCGTCCGGTCCGATGAATTGCTCCAGCCGCTCGCGCTCGCCCGGTGTCAGAACCCGCACGCCCCGCTGGCGAAAGTAGTCGTTGACCCACGGATTGTGGATGATCTGCCCGAGCAACAGCAGGTGCTTGCCGCGCCCGGTCGCGTCGTCCACCGCACGCGCGAGAATATCCAGTGCCCGCTCCACGCCGCGACACAGCCCGAACGCCGACGGCAGCCACAACTGCCCGCCGCCGACGTGCCATACGTTGCCCGCGGCGCGGACGCGGTTGACCGTCTCGCTTCCCAGCGGACCCGATGCGGCGCCGGCGTTGTTCGCTTCGTCGGTCACAGGCCTGTCTCTACACCCGCCGCCCGGCACACAGGGCGATCGCCAGCGCGTCGGCCACGTCCGGCGGCTCCGGAAGCTCGGACAACCGGCAGACCGACTGCACCGCCCGCTGGACCTGCCGCTTCGAGGCGTGCCCGTTGCCGGTCAGGGCCTTCTTGACCTCCGTGGCCGCCAGGTGGCGCACGCGCCGACCGGCCTGCTGGGCCGCCAGCAGCACAATGCCCCGCGCGTGGGCCATCAGAATCGCCGTCCGCGGGTGTTTGTAGTGGGCGTAGAGCTTCTCGATGGCGACCACGTCGGGGGCCAGTTCGGCCAGCAGTTCGCCCAACGCGGCGTGAATCTGCGCGATTCGCTCGGCCAGCGGGGCCTTGGCGTCGGTGCGGATGGCCCCGGCCTCGATGATCGCCGGGTCGCGCCCCGCGAAGCCGACGGCCGCGTATCCCGTAATGTTCAACCCGGGATCGATGCCGAGGATGCGAATGCCTTCGGAGCCCATGACACCAGCATACCGCCCGCCGCCGGCCGCGTCACGCCGCACCCCGCCGCGAGGCGCTGCCGGCGGCCTGACCCATCCCCGGTTTGCCCAAGGCATGGCGCATCGATGTCTGCCCCGGGGGGCTTGCCATTGCAGCCCGGCGTGGCAATGCTTGGCTGGAATGGCGTCGCCCGCTTCCGCGGGCTTGGAAACTGGGGATGGATCACGCTGCCGGCGACTTGCAGTGCGTGCCGTCGGCGCTACAATCGACGTCACCGGCGAACGGGCGCCGGCCGAAGCCGCCGAAGGAAGGCCGACCATGGACTGCCCGATTCAACCGAACCAGACCGTCCTGTTCCAGGGCGACAGCATCACCGACGCCCAGCGCAGCGTCGCCGACGAGGCGGACCTCGGCCACGGCTACGCCGCCATGGCGGCCGCAACGTTTCAGGCCGCCGCGCCCGACCGCAACGTTCGCTTCCTCAATCGCGGCGTCGGCGGCAATCGCGTCGCGGACCTTAAGGCCCGCTGGAGCGACGATTGCATCGCCCTCAAGCCCGACTGGGTCTCCATCCTCATCGGCGTCAACGACACCTGGCGCGCCTTCGACCAGAAGGACCCGACCTCGACGGAGCAGTACGCGGGCGACTACCGCCACATCCTGACCCGCACGCGGGACGAGCTGGGCGCCCGGCTGATCCTCTGCGAGCCGTTCGTGCTGCCGGCGTTCGAGGCCGACTACGCCGCCTGGCGGGCGGACCTGGACCCGCGAATCCACGCCGTCCGCGAACTGGCGCGCGAATTCGACGCCCTGCTGGTGCCGTTTGACGGGCTCCTGGCGGCCGCGGCGTGCAAACAGCCCCCGGCCTTCTGGGCCGGCGACGGCGTCCACCCGACCCGCCCCGGACATGCCCTGATGGCCCGCGCCTGGCTTGCCGCCGTCAGCGTGCGGTAGTCGCGCGCAACACGCCCCGGGCCTTGGGCAGACGGCATACCGCGCCCGACCGGCGCGGCGCGCGTGCGTGTCCCGGAACCGCTTGACCGTCGCGGCGCATCGGGGTAAAGTCATGTGTTGCGGTTGCCGCGTTGTGCGCCGACCGCACGTGCGGCCGGGCCGTCTGCGCGTGCGACAAGCGACGCCGTCCAACGGATGCCGACCTAGCTCAACGGTAGAGCACAGCTTTCGTAAAGCTGAGGTTCTGGGTTCGAATCCCAGGGTCGGCTTTTTGTGTAACCGACTTGGACGTCGCCCGCTGCGCGACCCCGTGTCGGTCACTTCGAAGGTTCACCGCCCGCTCGGGCCCCCCTCGGACGCGCCGGCGGCGACGCGATGACCGTGGCGCCAGCCGCCAACGTTCGCCGTCGCCGGCATTCGAAATGGCGCGTCGGGGCGCAAATACGCTTCGCGCTGGCGGAGGGGCTGTGCATAATGGGGTGTACCCACGAGGGTCTCAGGAGTCTGCAGATGACATGCCCCTGGCGTCGTTGCATCGTTGGTCTATGTGTGGGGGTGTCGGTCCTGGTCGGCTGTGGGGACGATTCGGACCCGTCTGACGCGCGCTCGTCGCGCTCGGCGTCCTGGCGGCGCGCGGACGTCACGCCGCTGACCGTCTCGGATGCCCCGGCCGGTCGGCCGAGCTGGTTCCGCCGCCCGCCGGGCAACGGCGCGACGGTCGAGCCCGTCAAGGTGAAGCTCACGCCGATTCACGAGGAGCGGATCGAACCGTCCGATGAGGACGTGACCATCACCGCCGGCGACGCCGAGGTGGTCATCCCCGCCGGCGCGATCGACCGACCCGCACCGCTGACGATCGCCCGCGCGACCCGCCCGGCCGCGCTGCCCGTCGAGGGCCTCCAGGCCGTCGATACCTGGGCGGTCTCCCTGGGCGAGCGGCACGTCTTCGCCAAGCCGCTGACGCTGCGCTTCCCCCTGCCGGTCGGCTTTGCCGATCAGGCGCGCCGTCGCGACAGGCCGCTGGCGGCGATGTACTACAACCCGGAGGCCAAGGCGTGGGTGTCCATGCCGGTGGCGTTCGACACCGACACCGGCCGGGCCGAGATTCGCACGCGCCACCTGACGCTGATGACGATCGCGCTGCGTCCGGTGAACAGTCTCGTCCACGACGCAGTGTATACGGATCACTTCGCGATCTTCTATTCCAAGGAGGACATCCTGGCCGACACCGAGGCCGGCGAGAAAATCTGGGCCAAGAAGCTCATTGCGGACCTCAAGAAGCACGGCGAGCCGGTCGGCGTGGCGCGGCAGGTGGACGCGCAGACCATCGAGGTCGCGGGGCGCAGCGACGTGCCGACGTACATCGTCTACATGGCCAAGGCGTTGGAATACGCCTGGGCCCGCTACAAGGACCAGGGGCTGGACGTGCCCGAGTGGACGCGGACGGACATCTATGTCGGCGTCAACTCGCCGCTGAGCGATTCCAACCATCGCGGCAAGCTGCTGGGGACCATCGAGATCACCCCGACGAGCACCTGGCGCCCGACGACGATGCGCACGGCGACGGCGCACGAATTTTTCCACACCGTTCAGGCCGAGTACCTGGGCCTGGCGATCATGTCGATGAACTATCGCACGTGGTGGCTCGAGGCCCTGGCCGAGTTCGCCCCGCGGACCGTGTGGGGCACGACCGCCCCGCAGAAGGGCATGAAGGCCGACTTCTTCCACCTGCCGCTGACGACGGTGGACGAGTCGCACGAGTACGGCTGCTCGCAGTTCGTGCGGTTCCTCGTGACGGCGAAGGGCATCGACTTCGCCCGGCTGACGACCGAGACGCTCGACGTGCCGGCCGGCATACTGGCGATGGAAGAGGCCAGCGCGCCGAACTTCGCCGTGTTCAAGAAGGCCCTCGGCATCGACGGTCCCTTCGACGACTACGGCACGGCCGCGACGTGCGGCGTCGTCGACCGCTTCCTGCGCAAGCGGGGCACGACGCTGGGCGACGCCTATGCCGAATTCGCCGCCTGGACGATGTTCGACAGCCGCTGCCGGAGTCTCGTGAACGACGGGGACGAGCTGCTGCGTTTCGCGGCCGGGCACGCCACCCTCGGCGGGCTGGCCCTGAATGACGAGAAGGTCGAGCAGACGCTGAGGACCAAGCCGCACGGCACGGCGTCGGTCTGGGCCGTGGCGGTGCAGAATCCGACGGCCTCGGAATCTGATCCCAAGCCGCCGCGCAAGGTGACCGTCAAGGCCGACGGGCCGGTTCCCCTGCCGATGCGCCTGTGCGTGTATGTTCTCAAGAACAACCGGCGCATCAGCGGCGGCCTGAAGCCGGCCGGCGTGCTGCGCGGCGACGATGCGTCGGTGGACGTCGCCGTCGGCGCCGAGGACATGCTCTACGTCGTGGCGTCGAACACGTCCAACGCGGCGGCCGATGCGACCGTGCAGGTGCTCGGCGGGCTGGACTTCCGCATCGAGCCGGCGGCGGTCGATCCGCTCGATCCGCACGAGGAGATGACCTTCAAGGCCGTCAGCGACTCCCTGCCGCAGACCATCCTGCCGTCGCGGCTGAAGGTTCGCTGGCGGCCGGTCCGCGGCGTCGAGGAGCTCACGCCCGCCGACGCCGTCGGGGCGGGGATCGCGTCGAGCTACACCTATGCGTGGCGCTTCAAGGGCGACTACGTGCTGCGGGCCGAGCTCCTGGACGACGCCACGCCCATCGCCACCGCGCGACTGCCGGTCGAGGTCGTCGCGGGCAACGAGCCGAGCATCACGCTCGAGGCCCAGAGCATCACCGTCCCGGCCGGGCGCCAGTTCAGCGTCTCGGCCACGACACAGAACGCCCCCAAAGGCGCCACCTATCGCTGGAAGGCCGGCCACGGCAAAACGCAGGTGACGGATTCGCCGAGCTGCACGTTCACGCTCAGCACGGCCGGCGAGTACGACATCGAGGTCACGCTGCTCGATGCCGACGGCAGACCCATCGCCGGCGACGAGGGGTCCCTGACGGCCGAGCCGGGCAAGGACCGCGTCTGGATCATCGACAAGACCACGGTCGACGGCGAGGAGGTCGTCGCCCGCAAGTACCAGGTCCTGCGCGGGACGTACACCAAGGACGGGTCGTGGCTGCATTACTACACGCAGGGCCGGGGGGCAGGCGAGCTCAAGCAGCGCAAGACGTTCGAGAACAACGTCTGTCGCAAGAGCGAGACGTTCCACCGCACCGGCCAGGTGCAGCAGGTCGAGCACTTCGACGCGGACGGCAAGCGCCACGGCGAGCGGGCGATGTACTGGTCCGACGGGCGGCGGGCCCTGCTGGAGACTTACGCCCACGGCGTCAAGCACGGGCCGTACGAGCAGGTCTACTCCACCGGCAACACCTACACCCGCCACAGCGGACGCTACGTCGAGGGCGAGCTCAGCGGCACGCGAACCCTCTACAGCGGCAACAAGAAGACGGGCTCCGAGTACGTCTGGAAGACCGGCGAATTCTTCAACGGCGAGAAGCACGGCACGCACGTGACCTACCTGCGCGACGGACGGAAGAAGGGCGAGGCCGAGTATCGCAACGGCGAGCTGCACGGCTGGTCGCGGTCCTGGTACACTTCGGAGTTGGACGAGGGCAAGTACTACCTGATGAGCGAGACGCGCTACGAAAACGGCGATCCGGTCCGGACGCGCCATTACAACAGCCGGGGCGAGGTCACCAGCGACAAGCCCGTCGAGCGCTAAGCGGTCTTACGTGAGCATGGAGTCGTGGTCGGGCGGCGAATCCGTTCCCGGCGCCGAAGGCGAAGCACGTAATGCCGCAGCACTTCCGATGCAGCCCGACGCAGCCGGTCTCCGCCGCCCGGCGCCGCCGACGTCCGCCGATGTCCTGACCGACCCGACGGCACGGCCAGACCCATGACGGCCGTTGACGACGCGCCGGTCCGCGCCGGGCTCAGCGGTCGAGGTGTTCGATGCGGCAGACGGCCGGCCAGCAACCGGTGATCCGCTCGCGCGGGCAGGTGTCGGGGGGATACGCGTCGTTGAGCGGCTGCAGGCGGATCGTCTCCGGCGTGTCGGTATACACGCGCTTGAAGGTGGTCCCGCCCTCCCCGGCGAAGCGAACGAAGCAATCCTGCCCGTTCTCGGCGACGGTGCCGGGCGAGAACACCACGATGTCGCCCTGGCGGTAGCGCGGCGCCATCGGGTCGCCGACGACGCGAACGGCGAAGGCGTGCGGGTCGTGCAGGTCCGGGCAGCGGATGTACTCCTCGGCGGCGCCGACGGGGTAGTCCAGGTCCGTAAACTGCTGCGGATAGCCGGCGGAGACCGTGTTGATGATGGGAACGGCAGCGCCGGCTGTCGACGGCGCTACGGGGGCCTCGTCGCCGTCGAACAGCCCGGCCACACCCGCCTGCTCGAGCGTTCCGCCCTCGGCCCGATCCATGAGCCCTTTCAGAACGCGCCGCAGCTTGACCACCTCCGCGCTGAGCAGCTCGTGCTGCTCGCGCACGTCCACCGGCGTCCGCTCCAGATGAGCGACCTTCATCAAGTCGCCGGGGGTGCAGTTCAGCGCCTCTTCCAGCGCGCGGAGCACGCCGTCGCTGGGCGGGCGCGCCCGGCCGGTCTCGACGTTCGACAGGTACGGTTTGGAGATGCCGGCCCGCTGAGCGACCTGGTCCTGGGTCATGCCCAGTCGCTGCCGCCGCTGCCTGAGAATGTCGCCCAGACCCATTGCGCTGTCTCCGTGCAGAGGCCCCCGTACACCCTACAGCGTATCCCTTATATGCTATTCTAGCAACACATTTACGGAGTATCACAAAAAATAACATATCCTGAACGAAAGACCTTGACTTTCGAAGTATTCTCGCTATGATACATAAGGTCGTATTTTTTATGCAGATTGTTTTTGGCACGACGCGTGTCGGACAGACAAAGGAGTGGTGCATTATGTTGTCAATCCGCGAGAGTTTGTGCCGCGCCGGCAAGCTGCCCCGCACGGATCATGTGTTGCGGGAGCGGGCGCGTTTGCTGGCGGAGGAGGATCGTGATCTGGTCGAGGCGGTGTTGCTATCGGGCGAGCCGGTGGACCGCGTGGCGCGCCTGAAGGGGATGACGCCGCGGGCGGTTCGCCATCGCCTGCATCGCCTGGGAGGGCGGATGCGTTCGAAGCGGTTCCGTCAGATTCTGCGCGTGCGGCGGTATCTGGCTCCGGCCGACGCGGAGATCGCGACGCGCCGTTACTGTCACGGCCTGTCGCTGGAGGCCCTGGCGGCCGAACGAGGCATGACGCTGCACGCGTTGCGTCGGCGTCTGGATGCGATCGCCGCGCAGGTGCGTTTGCTGGTCGATGGGGTCAACGGGCGGCGTCGGGGCGCCTAGGGTGACACACGCAGTGAGGGACGGATGCCCAAAGCGGTGACATCCCGCACGGAAGCGGTTGTGATTCGTGCCCGGTTCGCGCCGCCGGTGGCCCGGCGCCGGGAAGCCCGTCGTGTCGCGGCGATGTTCGGGCTCGATCGCGGCGGGCCCACGGGAGACGACGTGCTCTACGACGGGCTGTGCCTCGTCGTGCGCCCGGGCGAGGTCGTTGCGGTGGTCGGGCCCAGCGGGGCGGGCAAGAGCGTGCTGCTGGACTGCGTCGCCCGCCGGTGCCGCGGGGCGGTGCGCGCCGACGCGGCCGCCCTGGTCGGCGAGCGCCGCCCGGCGGTCTGTCTCGTGGGCGACCAGCGGCTTGCCTGGGCCCGCCGGCTGGAACTGCTCAGCCGGTGCGGTCTGGCCGAAGCGACCGCCCTGGTCACCCCGGCCGGGCGGCTGTCCGGCGGGCAGCGCGAGCGCTTGGCGCTGGCTCGGGCGATTGCGGCCGCGGCGCAGAGCCGGCGTCGCCTGATGATCGCCGACGAGTTCGCCGCCACGCTGGATTACGCCACGGCGTGGGTCCTGGCAAGGCAGCTGCGCAAGCTGGCCTCGCGAGCGAATGTCGGATGTCTGCTGGGCACGTCGCGGGCGGAGTTGCTCGGGGCGCTGCGTCCGGAGCGGGTCGTGTTCAAGCCGCTCGGCGGGCGGGCCGAGTTGACGGCGTTGCCCGAGACGCCAGAGGAGGGCGAGCCCGTGTGGCGCATCGAGCCGGGGCGGATATCCGACTACGGCTCGCTGGGGCGCTTTCACTATCTCGCCGGGCCGCCGGCGGCGCACAAGCGGGTGTGGCTGGCGCGCGGCGAGCAACTGGGACGCTGGAGCCGGGCGTGCGGGCTCGACCCGGCCGGCGTGCTGGTCGTCTCGCCGCCGGTGCTCCGCTGCCGGGGGCGCAACGCCGCCCTGCCGCGGCGTTATACGCATCCGCAGCGCCAGGGGCTTCGCCGGCTCAACGCCGAGATCGAGTGCATCTCCCGTGTGGTGGTTCACCCCGCTTTTCGCGGGCTGGGCCTGGGCGTGGCGTTGGTGCGCCACGCCCTCGCCACGGCCGAGACGCCCCTGATCGAAGCCCTGGCCGCCATGGGACAGGTCCACCCCCTGTTTGACAAGGCCGGTATGTACCGCTTCGGACTGTTCACCGGGCGGCGGCGGTACGTCTACTACCTCGCCCGCCGCATGCCGTATACCGTCGCCGTAGGAGAGGATCACCGGCGCAATAAAGTGGGCCCCACTATGGGGGCCCTGTTTGGTAGGCGTCGGTCGGGGAACGCCCCCGGCCTACAGCAATGATACGCATCACCCAAGTGTCCCGTTCGCGCCTTTCTCGCGGCTCTTTCACGCCGCGGTCATCCGCCCGCCGGTCGCGGCGCAGGCGGCGCCTGCGGGCGCAGGAACACGACGGCGTCCCGCCCCCGATGCAGCAGCGTCGTGCTGCGCCAGGTGCGCCCCTGTTCGTCGGTGGCGATGAGCCCTTCGCTGTCGGCGCGAAGGGTTCCGTCCTCGTCGATCGCCAGCGTGCAGGGCACGGTGAAGGTCAAGCCGGCGTAGTCGGTCCGGCCGACGTCGGGATCGATTTCGACGTGGATTTCGCGCGAGCCGGGCGAGTCGACGACGGCTTCGTCGCCGCTGACGGGCAGGCGCGCCGTGTAGCCGTTATTCCAGGTCGGGTCGTCGGGCAGCCGCGCCTCGCGATGGATGGCGCCGTCGTCGCCGCGGACGTCGACGACAATCACGTCGCGCGCCGGCGACAGCGCCATGTCGTTGTGATAACGATACCGTTTCGGCCAGTGCGCGGACGTGACCGCTGCGGGGCGCGTCGACGGCGACGGGTCAGGTCGTGTTTCGGCCTGCAGGGCGCGCCACAGCGGGCGCCGTCGCGTCGTGTCGCCGGCCGGGCGCGTGTGCGGCTGCGCCGGCCGGCGGCGCTGTCGCTCGGCGTCCTCCGCCGCCCGCTGGGACGGCTCGTTGTCGGCATCGTCCTTGCAGCCGGGCGCGACGCCCACGGCGAGGATCACCGCGACGACGGCCGGCGCCCCGCCGAAGCGACCGTGTCTGGTGCGTGGCAGCATGCCCCTGAGCATACCATCGGCGTACGCCGCGTCGCCAGTGCCGCGGCGCCGCGCCGCGGTCGCGCCCCAGGGCTTCTCTAACCTCGGCGTGTCGCGCGGCGCCGCACCGCGCCGGCGCGCCACGTGCCCCAAACCCCCGGATACAGAAAGGGTCTTCACATGCCCCGGACTTCGCCGCCCGCTGCCGCCGTCGAAATGTGGACCGCCCCGACCACCCGCGCCGAGTTGAAGCGATTCGTCCGCGACGCGCTCGGCATCGTCGTACCCGACCGCCGCGTCTGCCGCGGGCACAACAGCCCGCTCGACTATCTCGCGGCCAGCTTCTTCGATCAGCAGGACCTTCTGGTCTGGGCCTGCCGCGGCGGGGGCAAGACGTACCTCGCCGCGGTCGCCACGCTGCTGGACGCGGTGTTCCATGCCCCGGCCGAAATCCTCGTCCTCGGCGGCAGCTTCGACCAGTCCGACCGCCTGGCCGTGTATGTCCGCGCCTTGCTGCGCCGGCATCCGACGCTGATCGACGGGCGGATGACGCGCGAACGTGTTCGCCTGACGACCGGCTCGGAAATCCGCATGCTCGCCCAGAGCCAGCAGGCCGTCCGTGGCCAGCATGTCCAAAAGATCCGCTGCGACGAGGTGGACCTGTTCGCCCCGGACATCTGGCGCGCGGTGCAGTTCGCCACGCGCAGCCGCTCGGCCGACGGCGGCGGCGACGTCCGCGGCTCGATCGAGGTGCTCTCGACGCTGCACCGCCCCGGCGGGCTGATGCAGCAACTGGTGCGCTCCGCGCGGCGGCGCCAAAGCGCCCGTCCGCCGCAGGCGTCCGAGGCCGGCTACCACCTGATGCACTGGTGCCTGTGGGAGGTGATCGAACGCTGCCCGCCGGCGCGGCGCTGCGAACGCTGCCCCCTGGCCGGGGACTGCGTGCCGCCCGGCGCGGACTGGGGCGTCGCCAAGGACGCGCGCGGCTACTTCCGCATCGACGACGCCGTCGCCATCCAGGCCCGCTCCAGCCGCCCCGCCTGGGAGACCGAAATGCTCTGCCGCGGCGCCCAGCGCGAGAACCTCGTGTTCGCCGAGTTCGATCCGGCACGTCACGTCCGCCCGCTGCCGCCGTGCCTCGACTGGCCAATGTACCGCGCGATCGATTTCGGCTACACCAGCCCGCTGGTGTGCCTGTGGATCCAGATCACGCCGGGCGGGCGGCTGCATGTCGTCAACGAGTACGTCCGCTGCCAACTCGGCATTGCCCAGCAGGCGGTCGAAATCCTCCGTCGCGACCCGCCCGGCATCCGCCCGGAGATGACGTACGTCGACCCCGCCGGGCGGCAACGGGATACCGGAAGCGGCGATTCGCCCACGGAGATTCTCGCGGCCGCGGGCATCCCCTGCACCTGCCGCGCCAGCACCGTCAACGACGGCGTCGAGTTGATCCGTGCCGCCTTTGCGCCGGCGTCCGGCGCGCCGACGCTGGCGATCGACCCGACCTGCGAGGCCCTCATCGATTCGCTCGCCAGCTACCACTATCCGCCGGCGGGCCAGGGGCGCCCGGACGTGCCCGTCAAGGACGGGCCCGACCACGCCGTCGACGCGTTGCGGTACTTCTTCGTCAATCGCTTCCGCCCGAAGCGGCGTACGGCGCGATCGGCGTACTGAGGCCCGCAAGGCCGACCCGGCCGCTTGTCGCGCACCGCGGGCGCCCTTAGAATCCCCGGTCTGCCCGCGACGAGGAGACGAACGTGACCGATATCCCACTGACGGCGGCGTACGTGCACGGGGCCGTGTCCATCGAAACACGCGACGGCGGCCTCCGCCCGTGGCGCCTCCCGCACGCCCGGCGGCGGCTGTTCCCGCCGGACGGCGAGGTTGTCGCACGGGCCCAACACCCCGCCGGGGTGCGGCTGCGCCTGCGGACGGACTCCCCGCGCGTCCGCCTGCGCGTGGACCGGTCCGAGACGCCCGACGAGGAGGTCCAGACGTTCGACCTGGTCATCGGGGACGCGCTGCGCGCCACGGCTGCGCTGGCGCCGGGCGAAAGCGAGGTCGTCTTCGACGACCTGCCCGGCGAGCCCATACGCGCCGCACGGCCGATCACGGTGGACATCTACCTGCCGGTGTTCGGCGCGCTGACGCTGTGCGGGCTGTCGGTCGCCGACGGCGCCGCCTGCGCCCCGGCCGAGGACGCGCGGCCGCGGTGGATCGCCTACGGCAGCTCGATTACGCAATGCCGCGCCGCCCACAGCCCGGCGCGGGCCTGGCCGGCGCTGGCGGCCCGGCTGCGCGGGCTGAACCTCACCTGCATGGGCTTCGGCGGCAACTGCCACATGGAGACGATGGTCGCGATGACCATTCGCGACCTGCCGGCCGACGTGATCACGCTGAAACTCGGCGTGAACATGCACGGCGGGTCGTACGCGCCGCGGACGTTCGCCGCCCAGGCGATCGGGTTCGTGCGCACCGTTCGCCAGGGACATCCGCACACGCCCATCGCCGTCATCTCGCCGATCGCCAACGTCGCAATGGAGCACACGCCGGGCGCGACGGGCATGGACCTGGCGATGATGCGCGAACAGCTCGCCGACGCCGTCTCGCGCCTCGCCGACTGCGGCGACGACAACGTGCATTACGTCGACGGGCGCGAGCTGTTCGGCGAGGACCTCTGCGCCGACTACCTGCCCGACGCCGTCCACCCCACCGGCGACGGGTACGAGATCATCGGCCGAAACGCGGCCGAGAAACTCCTGCCCGCCCTGGGCTTCTAACGGGCAATCTCCAGACCCTTGTCTCCAACGGCGCACGCCTCTATAGTGCGCCGCCGAACGCCACCGGCGCCAACGTGATTCAAGGGAGCATGCCATGCCTCGCAAACGAAAGCAGATCAATATCGCCCTGATCGGACAGGGCTTCATGGGCCGGACCCACTCCAACGCCTGGACGCAGGTCACGCGGTTTTTCGACCCGCCGATCCGCCCGGTGCTGCACACGGCCTGCGGACGGTCGGAGAAGGCCCTCCGCGCCTTCGCCAAGCGCTGGGGCTGGGCGAACGTCTCGACGGACTGGAAGCAGCTCGTGGCTTCCGATGAGATCGATCTGGTCGACATCCTGACGCCGAATCACGTTCACGCCCCGATGGCCGAGGCCGCGTTGAAAGCCGGCAAGCACGTCCTGTGCGAAAAACCCCTCGCCGGGACGCTCGACGACGCCCGGCGCATGGTCCAGGCCGCCAGGCGCGCCAACGGGCGGACGTTCGTCTGCTTCAACTACCGGCGCTGCCCGGCCGTGGCGCTGGCGCATCAACTCGTCCGAAAGGGCAAACTCGGCGAAATCCGCCACGTGCGGGCCTGGTACCTGCAGGACTGGGCGGACGAGTCCGTCCCGCTGATGTGGCGGTTCGACAAGAAGCACGCCGGCTCCGGCGCCCACGGCGACCTCAACGCGCACATCGTGGACATGACGCGCTTCGTGACCGGCGAGGAGATCACCGAGATCAGCGGCGCGATCGCCGAGACGTTCATCAAGCAGCGCAAGCGCATGACCGGCGCCGCGGGCGGGGGCATCGCCGCCGGCGCCACGTCCGCCAAAAAGACCGGCAAGGTCACCGTGGACGATACCGTGCTGTTCCTGGCGCGGTTCAGCGGCGGGGCGGTCGCCAGCTTCGAGGCCGCCCGACAGGCCACCGGGCACAAGAACAGCAACGGCTGGGAGATCAACGGCACGAAAGGCGCGTTGCGATTCGACTTCGAGCGGATGAACGAGCTGGAGTACTACGACGCGACCGTCCCGCCCGCGACGCAGGGCTGGTCCACCATCCTCGCCACCGAAAGCGATCACCCGTACGTCGGCGCGTGGTGGCCTCCGGGGCACATCGTCGGCTACGAGCACGGCTTCACCCACCAGGCCTACGACGTGCTGCGGGCCCTGGCCGGGCGCAAACCGACCGTCCCCCAGCCGGACTTCGCCGACGCCTACCAGACCCAGCGCATCCTGGCCGCGGCACTGAAAGCCGCCAAAGACAAGAAGCCCGTGAAGGTCTCGACGGTCAAGTAGGGTAGCCACCGTGCAACCGGCCTGTGGTTGTTGTGAGGCGGCGCCTCCGGCGATAGAATGGCCCGCGTTGTCCGACGTCTCAAGGGATCGCAAATGAACCACGGGCTCACGGTGCTTCACGGGATAGCCGTTGCGGCGGTCGTATCGCTTGCGGCCGGGGTGACGGGTGCGCAAGACGCGCCCGCGCCGCCGCGCGCGGCGGAAACGCGCCCCGCGACGCGCCCGGCGCCGGGCGAGGCGGGGCAGAAGGCGTGGATGCGGCTGATTCCGCCGGGCACGTTCGCCCCCGCGCCGCCGGAGGCGCGCCCCGCGCTTGCCGAGCGCATCGAGCGGGCGTTCGTTATTCCCATCAGCGGGCCGATCACGGCCACCCTGGCCGAGTCGATGGAACGCAAGGTCTCCGTCTGCAAGGGGCGCGACGCGCAGCTTGTGATCCTCGAGATCGACAGTCCCGGCGGGGAGCTGGGGGCGATGGAGCGGATCGTCGAGATGATCCAGCGCGACCTGGGCGGCATCCGCACCGTCGCGTGGGTGCACCGCGAGGCGTTCAGCGCCGCGGCGATTATTGCGCTGTCGTGCGACGAGATCGTCATGGCCGAAGGCGGCGTCATCGGCGACGCCATGCCGATTCTGGTCACGCCCCAGGGCGGGCTGCAGAAGATCCCGGAGAAGGAACGCGGCAAGATCGAATCGGCCATGCGGTCGAAGATACGCGTGCTCGCCAAGGCGGGCGGCTACAACGTCGCCCTGTGCGAGGCGATGATCACGATCACCATGGAGGTCTGGCTGGTGCGCGAGCGGGCCACGGGGGCGCTGCGGATCGTCGAGGCCGACGATTACCGGCAGCGCGTCGTCACGGACGCCGAGCCCGATCGCCCGTTCGAGAAGCTTGCCACCATCGACGGCGCCGGCGAGCTGGTGACCATGACCACCGACGAGGCGGTTCGCCTGGGCGTGGTCGCGCACGTTCTGGACGACATGGGCGCCCTGCGGACACACTACAGCATCACCGTCGAGCCGACGGTGCTGGCCGATACGTGGTCCGAGGAGCTTGTGGCGATTTTGACTTCCCCGGTCGTCACCAGCATTCTGCTGATGGCGGGGATGTTCTTCATCTACGCGGAGCTGCAGGCCCCGGGCTTCGGTGTCGCCGGCGGCGCGGCGATCCTGTGCTTCGCGCTGCTGTTCGGCAGCCGGTACCTGATCGGCCTGGCCGCGTGGTGGGAGGTCGGGCTGTTCATCGTCGGGCTGATTCTGATCGGGCTGGAGGTGTTCGTGATTCCCGGCTTCGGCGTCGCCGGCATCAGCGGGCTGATCTGCTGCGTGGTGGGGCTGGCGGCGATCGTCGTCGCCAACGCCCCCAGCGAGTTGCCCATCCCGTCGACGACGCTGGACTGGTCGCTGTTCGAGCGCGGAGCGGCCGCGCTGGCGGTGGGGTTCGTGCTGGGCATCGTCGCCATGTTCGCCGGTGCGCGCTACCTGCCGCGCGTCCCCGGCGCGCGGTCGCTCGTGCTGATACCGAAGCGCCGGCAGCCCGCCCCGCCCGTGGCCGAGGAATCGCCCATGCGCCGCGTGCAGGTCGGCGACGTCGGCACGGTGACCAGCCCCTGCCGACCGGTCGGCAAGGTCCGCTTCGGCGACGACCTGCTCGACGCCAGCAGCGAAGGCGCGATGATTCCCCGGGACGCGCAGGTTCGCGTCCTGCGCCACGACGCGAACCGGCTGATCGTCGAACCCGCCGGCGACCAGGAGACAACCTAGGCGGCGCAGGGAGCGGCCGCAGAGAGCGCTACGGCTCACACGAGATGGTCACTATGCCCCCCTTGAACAAGAGGACCATGGCGCCGGCGGGCAGGCATGCCCGCCCTACGCTTCCGGCATGCGCGTCCTGCGCCTGTTGACCCCGGGTGTTGTGCCTGTTGCACTCGGCGTAATCTATGTAATCTGCGGCATGGCGTTACGATGGATTGAACCATGATTGCGTTGTCCTTGTCATCCACGTTGGCGATCATCGTCGGGCTGGTGCTGCTGGCGATGTTGCTGTTCCTGGCCGAGATGCTCACGCCGTCATTCGGCGTGCTGTCGATCATCGGCGCCGGCGCCCTGGCCGGGGCGGTATACTTCGCCTGGGGCGTTCACCAGGCCTTCGGCGTGGTGATGATTATCGCGTCCATCCTGGCGGTGCCCGGCTATTTCATCGTGCTGGTGCGCCTCCTGCCGCGGACGACAGCCGGTCGGAAGCTGTTCCTGCATCGCTCGGCGGACTCGGCCGGGGCGGCGAACACGGAAATCGCCGAGAATCAGGCGCTCGTCGGTAGGACAGGCCGGGCCGCGAGCACGCTGCGACCGTCCGGCGCGGTCCGCATCGACGGGCGGCGGCTGATCGGCATCGCCGAAAGCGGCATGATCGAGCGCGGCGCGACGGTCGAAGTCATCCGCCTCAGCGGCTCCAACGTGGTGGTCCGCCCGGCCGACGAACAAGACGCCTCCGGCACGTAGCGACATGCGCTGCGCAGCGGCAGAGACCGGCAGCGACAACGAGCTCCTTTCTCCGTTCCCATACGGGCCGTATGGCCTATGCGTCTCTGTGTCGCGAGATGTTGTGTTTTGCAGCACACGGGCGGAGGTGGTATAAGACGGACCGGTAACGAATTCTCGCAGAAAGGGACGCGACATGTTCGCAGGCATACTGGCCGTTTCGGGTTTCTGGTGGTTGATTGTCGGCATTCTCGTGCTGGCGGCGCTTCTGGTGCTGGCGCTGGTCGCCCAGGTATTCGGCCTGTGGTTCCAGGCGCTGTTCGCCCAGGCGAGGATCTCCCTGCGCGAGTTGATCGGCATGCGCTTCCGCAAGGTCGATCCGCGCGTGATCGTGCTGAGCAAGATTCAGGCCGTCCAGGCGAATCTCGATTTCCTCAATACGTCGGATCTTGAGAGCCACTACCTCGCCGGCGGGCGCGTGCGCAACGTCGTTGTCGCACTGATCGCCTCGAACCGCGCGAACATCGCGCTGACGTGGAAGACGGCCACGGCGATCGACCTGGCCGGTCGGGACATTCTCGACGCGGTCCAGACCTCCGTGAACCCGAAGGTCATCGACTGCCCCAACCCCGCCAGCGGCAAGACGACGGTGGACGCGGTGGCGCGGGACGGCATTCAGGTCAAGGCCCGGGCGCGCGTGACGGTGCGGGCGAACATCGACCGCCTGGTCGGCGGGGCGACCGAAGAGACCATCATCGCCCGCGTCGGTGAGGGCATCGTGACGACGATCGGCTCGGCCGAGTCGTATAAGGCCGTGCTCGAAAACCCGGACAACATCTCCAAGCGCGTGTTGGAGAAGGGTCTGGACGCGGGGACCGCCTTTGAAATTCTGTCGATCGACATCGCCGATGTGGACGTGGGCGAGAACGTCGGCGCCAAGCTTCAGGCCGACCAGGCCGAGGCGGACAAGCGCCGCTTCCAGGCCGAGGCCGAGAAGCGCCGCGCGATGGCGATGGCGCGCGAGCAGGAGATGAAGGCGCTGACCCAGGAGAACCGCGCGAAGGTCGTCGCCGCCGAGGCCGAGGTGCCCCGCGCGATCGCCGAGGCGTTCCGCGGCGGGAACCTGGGCATCATGGACTACTACCGCATGAAGAACATCCAGGCCGATACGGGCATGCGGCACAACATCGCCGGCGGCGGGCAGGACCGGCAAGGCGGCCCGCCCGAAGGCAAGAGCGAATGATCACAGCGGCGGACATCGTCCGGGCCGACTTCGGCGACGCGCTGGAGCTGATCATCTTCCTGGTGGTCGTGGCGGTCAGTGCCATCGCCGGGCTGCTGCAGAAGTGGCTCCAGCGGCGCGAGCAGCAGCAAGCGGAGGAGCGCAAGCAGCGCAACATCCACGGTCACAAGCAGGCCGACGAGCGCCGCGCCAGCGGGTCGCGCCGCGACGCCGACGAGCAGCGCTCGCGCTACAAGCCGATTCCGCAGACGCGATCCGCACAATCGCAGACCGGCACGCGGGCGCAGGCCCGGCCGGGCGCCCGCCGGCGTCCGGCGTACGGGGCGGACCCGCGCCTCAAGCGGCAGGCCGAGCGGGTCTTCCAGGTCGGCGCGGACGGCCCGCCGTCCGAGCCGCCGCCGTCGCCGTTTCCGCAGCCGGAGCAGGTTCGCATCGAGACGACGCCGCCCAAGCCGCCCAGCGCCGCCCAGCGCCGCGCGCAGCTTCGGGCCGCCCGTCGACGGGCGCGCCGCAAGGCCGCGGCCGAGCGAAGCATCGCCGAAAGTGAACTGGGCAGTTCCAGCGAAGGCACCCGGCGCGCCGGCGACGCGCCGCGCATCGTCGTCGACCTCGGCACCGCCGACGAGGCCCGGCGGGCCATCCTCTACCACGAGATCCTCGCCCCCCCCAAAGCCCTGACGACCGGCGAGGAACTGTGGGACCGGTGAGGGACGGTCCTCGTTGACTCGTGAATTCGTGAACGCGCTGATCCGTTGACTCGTTGGCGCGTGGGCCACGACGCGGCACGCCGATCGGCGCCACGAGCCGGAGCGCCCGACATGCGGGACCCCATTGACTGAGTGACCGATTGCCCCCGGCGGGTCCGCGAGCGTCCGAGACGACGGGTCAACGACTCCCCGGCCGGCAAACCGCATCCCTCACGTTGACCCGCCGCCGCAGCGAGCGTATAACCTGCGGTCCGACCCTCCATGCGCGATTTTCTCCGCACAATCCGATACCTCCGTCCGTACCGCAAGCGCCTGGCGATCTCGATCGTCTGCGTGCTGGTGATTGCCGTGCTTTGGGGCGGCGGGCTGGGCATGCTCGCGCCGGGGCTGAAGGTGCTGGTCGATCCGGAAGGGCTGCACGGCTGGGCGTGGCGGCGCGGGGCGGAGGAGCGTCTCGACGCGACGCTCGTGCAGCGCGTCGTGCCGGCGCGGACGCAGGTTGCCGGAAGCAACGTCGCCGTCGTCGTTGACGTCATTGACGTTGAAGACGACGGTCCTGGCGCTCAGGCGGGACTGCGCCGCGGACAGTGGTTGGTCGGCCTGGGCGACGCCGAGCTGCCCCAGCGCGGCGACGACGTACTGCGGCAACTGGCCCACACGGCGCCCGAGGCGCCCGTGGTGCTGACGACCTGGGACCCGGCCAACCAGGAACTCAGCCGCGACGTGACCGTCCAGACGGACAGGCCCGGCTTTTCGGCCCGAATGCTGGTGGCGATCGCCTCGCGGATCGACGAGCCGGACAGCTACGCCGGGCGGTTTCCCATTCTGCTGGGCGTGCTCGCCGTGGCGCTGGTGCTGACGGTCGTGCGGGACGTCGTTCGCTTCTGCCAGGATTACTTCGTCCAGACGGCCGCGTGGCGCGCGGTGATGGACATCCGCTGCGCGAACTACAACGTCGCCCTGCGCCTGCCGGTGACGTTCTACGCCTCCCACGGGACCAGCGACACGATGAGCCGGTTCCTGCGCGACACGGGTGAGGTCCGTCGCGGGCAGGCGACGCTGTTCGGCAAGACGCTCGTCGAGCCGGCCAAGGCCGTCGGATCGATCGCCGTGGCGCTGTATCTATCGTGGAAGCTGACGCTGGTGGTGATGGTCGCCGGGCCGCCGGCGTACATTCTGCTCCGCAAGTTCGGCAAGGCGATGAAACGCGCCGGGCGCCGCGCGCTGGAAAGCTGGTCGGACATGCTCGCCGTGCTGGAGGAAACGCTCATCGGCATCCGCGTGGTCAAGGCCTACACGATGGAAGGCGCCGAGCGCAAGCGCTTCCTCCGCGTCAACCGCCGCCTGCTGAAAGAGCAGGACCGCATCAGCTTGGTCGACGCGGCCACCAGCCCGAGCATCGAGGCCGTGGGCATCTGCGCGGCCGTCTGCGCCGTCGGCGCGGCGGGGTACTTCGTGCTCCACCGCGAGATGGACCCGACGATCTTCATGACGTGGATGGCGTGCCTGGCGGCGATGTTCGACCCGGTTCGCAAGCTGGCGCGGGTGCACAACCGCTTCCAGCAGGCCGACGCGGCCGCGCGGCGCATCTTCGAGCTGCAGGACCAGCCCCAGGAACGCCGCGTGCCCAACGCGCCGATGCTGCCGCCGCACCGCGAGCGGGTCGATTTCGAGAACGTCTCTTTGCGCTATCCCAACGCGGCGAGCGACGCGCTGAGCGACGTGACGCTGGACATCCCCGCCGGGCAGACGCTGGCGATCGTCGGGCCCAACGGCTCGGGCAAGACGACGCTCGTCTCCCTGCTGCCGCGCCTGCTGGAGCCGACCGGCGGGATCGTCCGCATCGACGGACAGGACATCACGCAGGTCTCGCTGCGATCGCTGCGGCGGCAGATCGGCATGGTCACGCAGGACGCCGTGCTGTTCCACGCGACGATCGCCGAGAACATCGCCTACGGGCTGCGGCGGGCGTCGGACGAGGCCGTCATCTCGGCCGCACGGCAGGCCTTCGTCGACGAGTTCGTTCGCGATCTGCCCGACGGCTACGAGACCATCGTCGGCGCCCACGGCGCGACGCTGAGCGGCGGGCAGAAGCAGCGGATCACCATCGCGCGGGCGATCCTGCGCGACCCGCGGATTCTGATTTTCGACGAGGCGATGAGCCAGATCGACGCCGAGAGCGAACGCAAGATCCACGAGGCGATGGAGCACTTCATCCGCGACCGGACGACGCTGCTGATCGCCCATCGCTTCGCGACGGTGCTCTCGGCCGACCGGATCGCCGTGATGGACGCCGGGCGGGTGATCGACACGGGCACGCACGCCGAGCTTCTGGACCGCTGCGGCGTCTACGAGCAGTTGTACCGCACGCAGTTCGCCGGCGGGTAACGGCAACGGCGTTCAACGCAGAGAGCCCAGAGAACGCGGAGAACCGTAGAGGCCGAGCACTGAGGGCCAAAGGCCGCAGCCCGCGTTCGAGAGGAAGCCGACGCTTCGGCCTTGTCGACCTCCGTCCTCAGAGGCCGACGCATCGGGTTGGTGATGACCGCGACGGACGAACACCACAGGACGTTCTCGTCTCGCTGGCTGGCGGTGCTGATCGTCGCCGCCGCCGGGGTGATGCTCTGCCACCTGATCGGCTGGTTCCCGCCGGCGTGGCTTGGCGCGGCCAACACACTGCTGACGCACGCCGGGCTGGTCGGCATGATCGTCGCCGCGGCCGGGGGGTTCGCCTGGGCGATCGTGCGGCGGCTCGCCCCGGCGGACGCGCCGCGCGGGCTGTGCGTCGTCACCGCCTGCGCGCTGGGGCTGTGGCTGCTGTCGACGGGTGTCCTGGTCCTCGGATCGGCGGGGGTGTTCAACGTGTGGTTGTGGTGGGCAGTCCTGGTCGCCGGCGTCATGCTGGCGGTGTGGCACGGGCGGGGCGCCCTGCGCCGCTGGCAGCCCGCCCGGCGCCACGACGGCCGGGCGCTGGTGTGGGTCATGGTCGCCGCGGCGATCGGGGTCTGGCTGGCCGGCACCGTCCGCCCCCCGGGCTGGATCGGCGGCGTCGACGCCTACGACGTGCTCGAGTACCACCTGCAACTGCCGCGCGAGTACACGCAGGACGGGCACATCCACGAAACGCCCCACAACGCCTACGGCTACTACCCGCTCGGCGTGGAGATGCTCTTCACGCTGGCGATGGTGCTGCGCGGCGGCGCGTACGAGGGCATGTACCTGGCCAAGACGCTGCACGGCGTCTTCGGTCTGCTGGCGGGCGCGGGCGTGTGGTACGGGTTGAAACGCGACGACGAAACCCGCGCGCGGTTCGCCGTGGCCTTCCTGGTCACCACGCCGGCGCTGCTGTACCTCAGTTGGCTGGCGATGGTCGAGCTGGCGGCCGTGTGCTACCTCACCCTGGCGCTGCTGTGGCTGCGGCACTGGCTGGCGCCGCGCGCCGCGTCGGACGGCGCCGCGCGGCGCACGCACTGGCGCCCGGCCGCGTGCATCGGCCTGATGCTCGGCGCCGCCTGCTGCACCAAGTACCTTGCCGTCGGGTTCGTGGTAGCGCCGGTGGCAGGCGTGATGCTCCTCGCCGCCGTACGCCGGCCGCGGCGGCTTCTCGGCGCGGGGGTGGCGCTGCTTCTGGCGGGCGCGGCCTTCGCGCCGTGGCTGATCCGCAACGCGGCCTACACGCACAACCCGGTGTTCCCCCTGATGACACGGACGTTCGGGCAGGCCCACTGGAACGAGCAGTCCGAGCAGCGCTGGATCGACGGGCACGGGGTGGCCTACAAGCCGCCGGTGCCGACCCCGTCCGGGTGGCAGCCACCGGCCGGCGGCTATCCCGGCCGCGTGGAACTGTTCTGGAGTCACTTTCTCGGCTCGCAGCTGTTCGGGCCGATCGTGCTGATCGTCGCGGGCGTGGCGCTGGCGGCCATGATCGCCGACGGCAAGCCGCCTGGCGCGTGGGACGCGGCGCTGGTCGGCGTCGGCGCGGTCCAGCTCGGCGTCTGGGCGGCCGCGACGCACGGCATGCCATGGCGCTTCATCACCCCGGTGGCGGTGCCCGTGTGTCTTCTGGCGGCCGGGGCGCTGGCACGGCTGGCGCGGACCCCGGTCAACCCGCTGCGCCGCGGCGCGACGCGACCGGCCGGCGGACCGTGGGGGCTGGCGCCGGCGGGCGTGATGTTCCTTTGCGCCGTGGGCGTCAACCTCATCATCGCGCGCGGCGTGTTTCTCGCCAGTGTCCCGCACCGGACGGACGCGCCGTTTTCCGGCGCGGATGTTGCCGCCGAACGCATGCCCTACCGCTACGCGGACGCGTTGGGCGACGACACGCGGCTTCTGCTGGTCGGCTCGGCGACGCCGTTCTACTTCCCGCCGGAGACGGTTTACGCCACGCCGTTCGACAACCATCCGCTGGCGGAACTGGTCCGCGCCGGCAAGACGCCCGAGCAGATCGCCGCCGCATTGGGCGCCCGCGGCATCACGCACATCTGGGTGGACTGGGCGGAGATCGCCCGCCTGGCGCGGACGTACGGCTACCCGGGCGAGCTGGCGGGGCGCAGCATCCTCCGACAGCAGCAGGCGGGGCCCGACCGCCGCATCGCCGTCCTCGAGACGCTGTGCGCCCGCGGGCTGCTGCGCAAGGCGATGGACCTGCGCCTGACGCGAGATGAGACCGGCCGCCTGCGCGTGACCTCGCGCCCGGCGACGCGCCCGGCGACGCGCCCGGCGACGCGCCCGGTGACGCGCCCGGCGACGCGCGCAACAACCCGACCGACGGGCCCGCCGTGGATCACGATCTACGAATTGGCCGGGTCGTAATCGTCGCGATGGCCTTGCCGCCGCGGCGCGGACGCTTGTAAGATAACCGCGCTGCCCAAGCGGCGGCCGCCAAACCAGTACAGGAGTCCGATCATGGCCAAAGCCAAGCGTCTTGCCGCCAGTCGTAAGAGCGATCCCAAACCCGTCACCTTCGGCGTCTGTGCGGCCAGTGATCCGCGCGTGGACGACGCCTCGCGCCAGCGGTGCGTCAACATCGTCGAGATGGTCGCCGAGACCGTCGCCGACCGCGTCACGATGCCGTCCGGCGAGCCGGTCCGGGTCGTCTGGACGCCCGTACTGATCGACGGCGAGCCGCAGGCCGACATCGTCGCGCGCCAGTTCGCCGACGCCGGCGTCGACGCCGTCATCGTCGCGCCGGATACCTGGGCCTTCCCGCAACTGACGATCCTCTCGCTGCTGAGCCACTTTCCCGACGATCTGCCGGTCAACATCACCTGCGGCAACAGCGGGCCCAAGCCGGGCGTGGTCTACGCCCACGCGCTGAACGGCGCGCTGGCGCAGATGGGCAAGCTGGCGGCGCTGAACGTGGGCACCTGGCCGGACACGGGACAAAAGCCCAAGATGACCGACGCCACCGCCGACGCCCTGGTCGACTGGTGCTACGCGGCGCTGACCTTCGCCGGGCTCAAAGGGCGGCGCATCGTCGTGTTCGGGCACGACTCGATGGGCATGGAGACCGCCCTGGCGCACGTCCTGCCCACCCGCCGGACCTTCGGCGTGGAGATCACGCGGCTGGACATGAAGCTCCTGGCCGACATGCTCACCAAGGGCGCCTACGACGCCAAGGAACTCGCCAAGCTCCGCGGCTGGGTGGACCGCCACGTCGGCAAGCGGCTGGAGCTGCGCGACGAGGCCGACAGCGAGCGGTTCAACCAGTCGCTGGCGATGTACCTGATCATCCGCGACCTGATGAGCGACCTGAACGCCGTCGGCGGCGGGTTCATGAGCCAGCTCGAGTGGGGCTCCGACCGCCGCGGGCTGCCCCTGCCGGTCGCCGATGCGATGGAATCGCTGTTCAACTCGACCTTCGACCACACCGGCGCCAAGGCGCCGCTGCCGTACGCCACCGAGGCCGACATCCAGGGGCAGTTGACGCAGCTGTTCATGACGTGGCTGTCCGGCGGCGCGCCGCCACTGTTCATGGACTTCCGCAAGGTCTGGGAGCCGTGGGAGATCCAGGCCCTCGCCAGGAAACTCAAGATCAAACACACCAAGAACGACCTGTGGGCGTCCCGCGGGTTCGTCGACGGCGACAACTCCGGCTCGGCGAGCTTCAACTGGGCGGGCAAACCCGGCGATTCCATGACGGCCTGCATGAAGGGCGTGTCCATGCCGCTGGCCGACGAGTTCTACTTCCCCGGCGGCGGCAACAGCGTCACGTTCACCACCCCCGGCGGCATCGAGGGCATCGCCGCACGGCTGACGTACAGCTACGACGCCGACGCGTTCAGCATGATCTGGGACGAGGCGCAAACCGCCGAAATGCCCGACAAGCTCGCCCAAGCCGTCGCCAACACCTCCACGCCCACCTGGCCGCACACGTGGGTCGTGCCGAAGTACGCCACCATGGCCGAGTACAAGCAGTACGCCCCGGCGAATCACTTCCACATGACGTGGAAGCTGAAGCCCGCGCGGCTCCAGCACTGGATGGACCTGGCCGGCGTGCAGTCGGTGACGCCCTGGTCCGAGCGGCCTGCGCTGGTCCCCGGCGTCGATCGCCCGAAACCGCTGGTCGACCTGATCTCGTAGCGCGTAGCGATGGCGTGATTGCCGGCGACCCGCGGGTTGTCCCGCGCGACGGGCGGTTTTGCCCTTGATCTCCGCGTGCTGCGGGCCAATACTCCCTTCCGGAAGCCCGGGACGTCCGGGTTTCGCGTCTGTTTCATCTGTGCGGGGAAACCCGCTCAAACGGCAAAGGAATATCCTATGACGAACGTACCGCCTACAGCGCCGTCTCAGGCGCCCCAATCGTCAAGCGGCACACCAGGCCGTTTCGGCAACGTCCTGGGCGGGCCGGCGATGCCCTCGACACTGACGCCGGGCAAGATCGCCGTCGGCGTCGGGCTGTTGCTGGTGCTGCTCGGTCGCGGCTGCGATTCGATCGCCAGCCGGGGCGTGCTCCGCGCCAACGCAAGGGCCGATAACATCAAGGCCGAATTCGATGGCGACTGGGAGCCAAAGATGCGCGAGGCGCGAGATGCCATCAGCGACGCCGACAACGTGGAGCAACGCAGCAAGGCCCGCGAGCGCCTCGAGAAGGTCGAGAAGGAGAAGTCCGAGGCCCGTAAGGACATCCAGGAGGATCTGGACAAGGCCCGCAGCAAGGCACGCATCGCGGCCACCAGCGCCGCAATGCGTGCGTACTGGTATGAGTGGATGTTCGTGATCGGCTCGATCGTGCTCGTGGCGGGCCTGCTGACCACGGCCGCGTCGGGCACCTGGCCGGAGCGGATCGTCTGCTTCGTGATGCTGGCGATCATCGCCTTCAGCATCTACATCGGCGGCGTGGCGTGGCTGGGCAGCACAGCCACGACGATCAAAGGGCTCTCCTAGCCGAGGCGGCGCGGAAGGCCCGCCACTGTTCGACGCATCACCACGGCCCTCGGTCCTGGCAGGCCGGGGGCCGTGATGGCGCTTCCGCGCAGGAAGACGCGCAAACGAAAGGCAAGACCATGCCCCCTGCACTCTGGGTTGTCATTGGCGTCGGCGTTGTGGTGGTGATCGGGCTGATCGCCATCTACAACGGGCTGGTTCGCAAGCGGATGCGGTGTCGCGAGGCGTGGAGCCAGATCGACGTCCAGCTCAAGCGGCGTCACGACCTGATCCCCAACCTCGTCGAGACGGTCAAGGGCTACGCCGCGCACGAGAAGGAAACGCTGGAAGGCGTCATCAAGGCGCGGAACGCCGCCGTCCAGGCCGACGGCGTCCAGCAACAGGCCGAGGCCGAGAACATGCTCACCGGCGCGCTGCGGCAGTTGTTCGCGCTGTCCGAGAGCTACCCGAACCTCAAGGCCAACGAGAACTTCGCCCGCCTCCAGGAAGAGCTGACCGGCACGGAGAACCGCATCGCCTTCAGCCGCCAGCACTACAACAGCTCCGTGACGATCTACAACGTGGCGATCCAGAAGTTCCCGAACACCCTCGTCGCCGGCATGCTGGGATTCCGGCCGCGGGATTTCTTCGAAATCGAGGACCCCGCCGAACGCGACGTGCCGGAAGTGAAGTTCTAGTCGCAGGGTACACCACTAAGCTCCCGGAGGACGCCCGGACGAGCGGCCGGCGCCGGCGGCAGAGCGAGCCGGGCGCCCGTCCGGGCGGGATGGCGAACAGCACCGATGCCCAGCGAGACCTTTCACACACTGATCGCGCGGAACAAGCGCAACAGCTGGCTGCTGATTCTCGGCTTCCTGCTGTTTTTCGCGCTGGTCGGTACGGTCATCGGCATGGCGTGGACCGGCGGGAACGTGCGGTTCGGGCTGGTCATCGCCGGCATCGCCGGCGGTGTCGCGCTGGTCCTGGCGATCGGGAGCTTCTTCGGCGGGTCCAACGTGCTGCTGGGCTTCTCCCGCGCCAGGCAGATTCACGAGGCCGATGACCCCGAGCTGTTCCACGTGGTCGAGGAAGTCTGCATCGCCGGCGGGCTGCCGATGCCGAAGGTCTACCTGATCGACGACACGGCCATGAACGCCTTCGCCACCGGACGCGACCCCAAACACGCCTGCGTGGCGATCACCAAGGGGCTGCGCGCCAAACTCACGCGCGACGAGCTGCAAGGCGTGATGGCCCACGAGATGAGCCACGTCCGTCACTACGACATTCGCTACGCGATGCTGATGGCCGTGATGGTCGGCGTGCTGGTGGTCCTCTGCGACGTGTTCCTGCGCAGCTTATGGTTCGGCGCCGGCACGCGCCGCCGGCGCAGCAGCAGCCGGGACAAGGGCGGCGGGCAGATCGCCATTCTCATCATCGCGGTGGTCCTGGCGATCGTCGCGCCGATTCTGGCCCGGCTGATTCACCTGGCGCTGTCACGCCAGCGGGAGTACCTCGCCGACGCCGGCAGCGTGGAGCTGACGCGCAACCCGCAGGGCCTGGCCGGGGCACTGTCCAAGCTCAGCGGCGACAAAGAGGTACTCGAGGTCGCCAACCGCGCCACGGCGCCGCTGTACATCGTCCACCCGATCAAGAAGTTCGAGGCCCGCGCGGGGCGCTTCACGCAGACCCACCCCCCGGTCGGCGACCGCATCAAACGGCTGATGTCGCTGACGTAACCGCCGGCCGGGGCTTTCTGCGGCAACGACGATGACGTATCCTCAGGCGCGGCGGCACGTCATGACAGAAACGCTCGCGACATCACAGGGCGGCGATACCGGCCGAACGCTCCGCGACATCGCGTTGGTCCTGGCGCTGATCGCCGTCGTCGTCGCCGTCAGCGCCCACGGGCCCAGCACCACCTACACCTACGCCCAGCTCGAACAGGTCGGCGCCTCGGTCGCCACGGTGCATGCGTTCGCCGGCGACGATCCGCACCGCTACGGCACCTGGCTTCTACCGCGGGACCAGTTCGGCGGCTGGGCGCGCAAGCCGCAGCTCTACGCCTGGGTCGACGCGGCCGTGCTGGCCGCCACCGGCGCCTACACCGATCTGACCTTCCGCATCCCGACCGTGCTGGCGACGCTGGCGACGGGTGTGTTCGTCTACCTGCTGGGGCGGCGCTGGTACGGGCGGCGGACGGGCCTGCTGGCCGCGTGTCTGTGGATCGCGCCGCACCACATGAACAAGATGGCCTACATCGCCACGACGGACATGCTGCTGGCGCTGTCGGTCGCGGCGGCGATCTTCTGTGCCGACCGGCTGCTGTTCCACCGCGCGCCGCGCGGGCGCCGCGGGCGATGGGTCGTCGCCCTGTGGGCCACCATGATCCTCGGCGGCATGACCAAGGGCTGGGGCGCAGTCAACCTGGTCCTCGTGGGGGCGATGCTGGCGCCGGCGACGGCCATTCTGCCCGGCTTCGGCGCGCTGCGGCGCGTCGACGGGCTCGGGCGAAAAACCATGCTGACCGTCCGGCTCGTCGGGCGCCGCTGGCGACGTGCCATGCGCGCGACGCGCTTCGGCTGGGGCATGCTGGCGATGATCGCGGCGATCGCACCCGTCTGGATCGGCATGTTCGCCCAAGGCGGCGCGGAGTTCCGCGACATCGTCTATTTCGAGTTCGTCCAGCGCGTCACCGGAACCGGCACCAACCCGCCGCACAGCGCCAGCGCCCCGGCCGCGGCGCACTTCCTGTACTACCTGCTGCCCGTCACGCCGTTTCTCATCGCGGCCGTGGGATTGGTCCGCCCGCGGCGCTGGCTGGCGGCCGGGTCGCCCACGGCGCTGCCGCTGTGCTGGATTCTCGCCGTCGTGGTGCCCTTCTCACTGACGCACGGGTTCCGCTCGGACTACCTCCTGCCATGCTACGCCGCGGCCGCGCTGGCCGGGGCGTGGGCCGTCGGCGAGATCGCCCGCCGCGGGCCCGCCGGCGGAGGCGGCGTGTCGTTCCTGCGGCACTTCCTGGCCGCGACGGCGCTGGTGATGGCGACGCTGCTGGTGCTGTTGCCGCCGCTGTATGCGCTCTACGGGCGCCTGCCCGACTGGCTCACCAAGACCCTGCGCGAGCCGGCGTGGGACATGATGCGCCGCGCGACGCTGCCGATCGCCCTGGCGCTGATCCCGCTCGGCGCCGCGGCGTTCGCGCTGACCGTTCGCTGGTCGCTGCGCTGGCGCGTGTGGCGCCTGGCCGGGCTCGTCGTGCTTCTGGCGCCGGGCGTGATGTTCCTCGATCGTCACTTTATCGACCGCCAGGCCGTCACCGGCGACGGCGACCGGATGGTGCGCTTCGCCCGCGCGGCCGGTCGCGACATCGGCGACGCGCCCTATGCGGGCCTGCACATCGACAAGCTCGCGACCGAGCTATACCTGGGCCGCTTCGCGCTGGACGTGACGGACGCGCGCGTGCTGCGCCGCCGCCTCGGCCCGGAGCAGCTCGCCGAGCTGGGCAAGCCCGGCAATCCCCGCACCCGCAGCCGGGCCGCGACACGCCTGCTGAACCGCTCCGACGTGCGCTGGCTGATCACGTGCGACCTGGGGCTCGTCGCGCACGGGGCGGCCGAGCGCGACGAGCAGGCCCCCTACGCGCTGGGTTCCGGCGACGCGACGGTCCGCTACCGCACCCGCCCGGAGCGGCTGGGCGAGGTCGTCGTCCGAACCGACCGGCCGATCGAGGAGAACGACTGGGGACGGATGTACCTGATCCGCCTGGACCGCCCCCTGGCGGACGTTGCGGCCCACGCCGTCGCCGCACGCGACCTGGCGGATTGAGCGGCTTGCTCTCAACGCGGACAGCGCGGAGCGATGCCGGGGGGTGACGCCGCGGCTTGGGATGGTGCCGCCGTTGGTGCTCTTGGCATCCCGCCGCGACCGTGGCGGCTTGTCGCGCGGTCAATTCAACGAGATCGGGCAGCGTGCCCCTGTCGCCCCGCGGTGCATGCCGATTTGCGTTGGGCTTCGACCTTCGCGTACTGCGGGTCTTCGGCCTCCGATCTGCGAACGCCGCTCTCTGGTGCTCTGCGGCCTTGTGTCGTACGGTAGTGGCCGCGCGGTCCCGGCGGGCGGGCGCGCGAGGCGATCTGCGAGGCACTGCACGGCGTGACTGTTCGCTCCGTCATCGTGGGTTTGGCGGCCGCGGCGTTCCTGGCCGCATTCGGGTACTTCAACGACTGGTGCCTGAAGCTGCCGTATCTCGCCTCGACGCTCGTGCCGGCGGCGATCTTCGGGCTGCTGGTGGTGGGCCTGCTGGTCGTCAATCCGCTTCTGCGATGGTTCGGCCAGGCGATGCGTCCGGGCGAGTGGGTCGTCATTCTGGCCTTCGCGCTGGTCGGCGCGGTCGTTCCGGGCCCGGCGCTGGGCTGGCAGTTCGGCGACATGCTCGTCTGGCCGCACCAGCACGCCGAACAGGTCTCGTGGAAGAAGCACGACGTGCTGTCGTACATCCCCCCGCGGATGCTGGCCGACCCGGCCGGGCGGCGCGAGGCCGTCGTCGACAACTTCATCACCGGCACCGGCTCGCGTCCGCCGCAGCTTTCGGACGTGCCCTGGGGGGCCTTCTCGGGACCGCTGGGCTTCTACATGCCGCTGCTGGCGCTCGGCGCCGTGGCGACGGTCTGCACCGCCTACGTTCTGCACGGCCAGTGGGCCCACCGCGAGCGCCTGCGCTACCCGATTGCGGAGTTTACCTCCGAGCTGGTCGCCGGCGCCGGCGACAGCGCCTGGCCGCGGATCTACCGCAACCGGATGTTCTGGGTCGGCTTTGCCGTCTCGTTCGGCGTGTTGCTTATCAACGGGCTGCACGAGTGGTTCCCGAAGTTCATCGAGATTCCGCTGCGCGTGGACCTGACGCCGGCCGAGCAGAAGTGGCCCGCCCTGGGCCGGGTGCACTTCAGCGGGAATTTCCTTCGGCCCGATCTGTTTTTCGTGGCCGTGGGATTCGCCTTCTTTCTCAGCTCGGAAGTGAGCTTCTCGGTGTGGTTCAGCTACCCGGTGTTCGTCGTGCTGTGGTTGATCTCGATGGAGGTGGGCGTGGACCTGCACGGGCACTTCCTCGGCGGGGGCATCTGGAACTGGCAGATTTTCGGCTCGTATGTGGGGATGACGCTGATGCTGCTGTACGTGGGGCGGCGGTACTACGGGGACGTGCTGCGGCGGGTCGTGGGGCTGCGCGCTCACGCCGAGCGGGTGCCGTCGTCGGTGGCGTGGGCGGCGCGGGTGGCGCTGCTGTGCGGCGGGGCGATGGTCGTCTGGCTGGTGGTGACCGTCCGGCTCCACCCGCTGCTGGCGACGGCGTTCGTCGTGCTGACGGGCATGATGTTCATCGTCCTGACGCGTATCAACGCCGAGACGGGGCTGATCATCATCCAGCCGCGGTGGCACGTCGTCGGCGTGATGATGGGGATGTGCGGGTTCGCCGCGCTGGGCCCGAACATGTTCATCATCCTCGCGGTGCTGTCGACCGTCGTGGCGATCGACCCGCGCTGCTGCCTGATGCCGCTGGTCTCCAACGCCCTCCGTTTCTCTGAGACGCAGCGCGTCCGCCCCCGACGCCTGACCGGAGCCCTCGTGCCGGCGTCGCTGATCGCCCTGGCCGTGGGCATCCCCGCCACGCTCTGCGTCCAGTACGCCTTCGGACGCACGGGGCATTTCTTCTGGGGCGAGACCGTCGGGCACATGCCCTTCGAGCTGCTCGTCCGCGAGCTGCCGCGCTACACGCGCCCCGCGGCCGACTGGCACGCCTTCAGCTTCGCGCACGTCGAGCCCAGCGCGGCGTTCTGCTGGGCGGCGGGCATCGGCCTCGGCGGCGTGCTGCTGCTGAGCTTCCTGCGGTTGCGGCTGCCGTGGTGGCCGATTCATCCGGTGCTACTGCTGGTGCTCGGCGTGGACACCGTCACGCCGCTGTGCGCGAGCTTCTTCGTCGGCTGGGCGATCCGCGTCTGCGTGACCGGCTTCGGCGGCGACAGGGGCTACCGCCGCGCCAAACCCCTGTTCATCGGGCTGATCGCCGGGGAGTTCGCGGCCGGGCTGTTCTGGGCGGCCGGGGGATTCATCCGCTATGCCGCCACGGGGCTTCACTACGACGTCCTGCGCGTGCATCCGTTCTGAGCCGCGCTCTTGTGCGCCCCGCCGGGCGGTCACCCCTCGTCCGTGCGTCCTCGGATCTCGATCCGCTCGATGGCACGAGCCCGGCCGGTCTCGGCACTCACCGTCGCCAGCACGCCGCAGAGGCGCGGGTCGCCCTTGGCGACATCGAACCGCGCCGGCATGGACGTGGTCATGTATTGCAGCACGCGGTCCTTGCGCCGGCCCAGCACGCCGTCGTAGGGACCGGTCATGCCCACGTCGGAGATGTACGCCGTCCCGCGCGGCAGCACGCGGGCGTCGGCCGTGGGAATGTGCGTGTGCGTCCCGAACACCACGCTCGCCCGCCCGTCGACGTGCCAGCCCATGGCGATCTTCTCGCTGCTGGCCTCGGCGTGAAAATCAATCACCCGCATGACCACGTCGGAGGGCATCTCGCCGAGGATCGCATCGACGGCCGTGAAGGGCGAATCGTTCTGCTTCATGAACATCTGCCCCAGCAGGCACGTCACAGCCACACGGTTCCCCCCGGACTTCGTCTCCGCCACCGTCCAGCGTCGCCCGACGGCGCCGGGCAGCAGATTCGCCGGACGGACGATGCGCTTCGAGTCGCGCAGCACGGGGATGAGCTCCTGCTTGCGATAGACGTGATCGCCCATGGTCACCACGTCGACGCCATAGTGCAGGAGCTTCTCGAACATCTGCGGCGTCAGCCCGCTGCCGCCGGCGGCGTTCTCCGCGTTGCAGACGACCAGATCGATCCCACGCTCGGTGATCAGACCCTCCAGACGGTCCGCGAGCACCCCGCGACCGGCCGGGCCGACAACGTCCCCAACGCACAGGATATTCACTGCCATAACGCCCGCGTCGCTTTCCAGCCCCCGCGTGCGAGCATTATAGCACACCCGCCGCCGCCCGCCAGCGACGGATCGCCCTTGGCAGACCGGCCGCCAATCGCCTATAATGGTACCGTCGCCTCACCCCCGGGAGCTTTGCCCATGATTCAGTGCGAAAACTGCCAGTATTTCCACCGCGACGAGGACGGCCGCGTCTCCTTCACCTGCGACCCGTTCAGCACGATCGTCGAGCCCGAATGCCTGCAGAAATGGCAACTGCTGAAGACCAATCAGCTCGTGGCCGGCTACCAGGCGATGCTCAAGTACTACCAGAAACTCGCGCCCATGCAGGAAAAGATGATGAAATTCATGGAACGCGAGATCGACGACATGAACGAGTCGGAGAAATGGAAACTCGACGAAGACGAAGACGACGACTGGCCGACCGTGCCGTGATCAGCGGCAGGGCGTAACGGCAGGTCGGACAGCGGAGGCGTAACGGCAGGACTGAGGGCTGACGATTGCGGGGAACCGCAGAAGATGTAGGGCGGACATGCTTGCTCGCCATGCGTCTGAGGATAACCGAGGGCCGAGGGGAACAGCAGGTCCTAGGTCTTAGGTCCCAGGGTGCCCCGGACTGCGCCGGGACTGACAAACCACGGCACCCCAACTGGCGCGATCGGCCCTCGTGACCCCCCGTCACCCGCCCGGGCTCGGAAGTACGGCCAGGCGGAGAACGTGCACCGGGTGCAAGGGATCGCGTGCACACAGCGCCTTCGACCCGCCCGAACACCGCGACCCGGCCGGGAATCCCAGACGAACGGGACTTGGCCGATGGCTCAGCATGCTGCTGGTCCTTGCTGCGGCGATGAGGTCACGGCACGTGCGGCGGCGCGGGCGGTTCACGGCTCGAACGGCCGGATGATGCCGCGGATGCCGCCGAGGATGCCCTTCTGGGCGCCGCGGAGCAGTGCGGGGCGGACCTTCAATTCGTCGGGGCGATCCCACCGCCCTTGCACGCGGAACTGCGTGAGGTGATCGGCCAAGCTCCACAGCAGCGGCGAGCCGGGCGTCTCGGGCAGCAGGCGTCGGAGTTGCTGGGCCGAGATCGGCGTGACGTGGATGTCCAGGCGTTTGCCGGCCAAGTCGATCGTGCCGTCGTTGATGACCGTGGTGTGGAGGCGGCTTTTGAGCGTGGCGCGCTGTTTGGCGCCGGTCAGCGTGATTGTGGTCCGGTCGATGCCGAACGTCGCGTCGGCGTCGGCGGCCAGGTCGGTCTCCAGTGGAAGCGCGACTTCCCGGATGATCGCGCCGATCAGCGAGGTGGCGTAGAGGTTGGCGCCGGCGATGTGGATGCGCCCGCGGCCGTAGAGTTCCTCGATCGGCTCGTCGGCGCCGGGCGCGATGCGTCCGGTCAGCGGGCCGATGGTCGCATCGAGCGTGCCGCGGTCCAGCACGGGCGAGGCGGAGATGCTCTCGGCGAGCCGCGGCATGGAGATGCCGGCGAGTTCGGCCGTGACGTTCGAAAGCATAAGCTCATTGTCGTCCGTGAGGTGCGCTGACGCCCCGGCGCGGATCGTGCCGCCAGCCAGTTCGGCGGACGTGTCGCGCAGCTCGGCCGACCGGCCGTTCAGCGCGATCGTCGTGCGGAGGTTCCGCAGCGCCGGCGCGCCGTCGCGGCGGACGTCCCAGCCGTTCAGCTCGATCGGGCCGACGGCGGTGATCCCCTCCGGCCGTCGCGCCGGGCCGCGCACGCGCACGTCGGCGGTGAGCCGTCCGGACGCGCGTGTCGGTTCGCCCGCCCCGGCGGCGGCGAGAATCGCCGCCAGCTCCGCCCGGCTGAGGTGGCGGTCGACGCGGACGTGCACATCCAGCATGTCGTCGGCGTCGAGCTGCCCGTCGATGTGCAGCTCGGGGCTGTCCGGCGCGTCCGGGCGGGCGAGCGTGCAGCGATAGCCGCCGCCGTCGCGCTTCATCGTCAGCCGGTAGCCCTGCCAGAGCACGCCGCGCCCGTCGGCTTCGACGGCGCCGAGCGAGAGCGCGTCGATCGACGCGGCGGTCAGGTCCACGTACTGCTGCCAGTCGACGGGCTCGTCGCTCGGCGGGGGCGTGATGAAGGGCCAGTCGCACTGCCCGTCGGCGACGTGCGCGCGCACGTCGAGCGACGCCAGACGCACGACGGACAGCTTCGGGCTCAGCGACGGCCAATCGTCGAGGCCCAGCTCCAACGCGCCCAGCGAGACCCACGGGCGGTCCTGCTCGTCGATCAGGCGCAGGTGCCCCAGCCGGATGGGCCCGAAGTAGCTGAACGAGACCTTTCCGACGTCGACCCGGCCGCGCCAAACCTCGCCCAGCGACCCGGCCAGTTGGCTGCGAATCACCGCGGGGATGATCCAGTATTTGCCGGCCACCGCCCCGCCGATCAGCGCGAGCAGCAGGACGACGATGATGCGGCGCAGCGACCGGCGAAGGCGCGGTCGGCCGGCTTGCGAAGATGACGTGTCGCTCATGTGTTGATTCCCGTTGGCTCGCTGCGGCGAGCGGGCTACAATTTTCGCCATGGTCACCGGTTCAGGCAAGCTCCGTGGCGCCGGTTTCGGCGCGGGGTCGCTCCGGCTGGCGGCGACGGCACTGCTGGCGGCGCTCGCCGGTTGCCGGCCGCCGCCGTGCGAGCCCACACGGGCCGCATGGCCGCCGGCGCCGATCGAGCCCGCTACCGCCGGCGTGACGCCGTCGCGCGACACGCGCGACCTGAGCGCCGCCCTGTCGGCCGCCCTGTCCGACCGCAACCGCGACCGCGCCCACGGACTGATCGACCCGTACGCCGCGCGGATTCGGGCCCGCGAGCCGCTGGACCGTCAGCTCGCGCGGTTCGCCGTGACCGGTCCGCGGGCGACACCGTCATTGTATCCCGACGAGCCGTCGCGGCTGGCGTATTGGGCCAATGCCCGCGCGGGCTGGGCGCTGAAGCTCGCCCTCGCGGCCGATATGCCGGACGCATTGCCGCCGGCGGCGCTGGAGCGGCGCGGCTTTCGCCTCGACGGACGCATGATGACGCTGGAGGCGATCGACGCGGAACTCGCGGCGTTCGGCTGGTTGGCGGTGGCGGCCGCGCCGGGCGTGCGGCTCCAGCGCGCCCGCCTGCCGGAGGCGCCCTTCACGCCGGACGATGTCCGCCGGCGCCTCGCCGAGCGGCTGGACGTGTTCATCGCCGACGAGCGGCGCATCGTCGCCGACCCGGTCGCGCGGCGGCTGAGCTTCCCGCCCGTGCTGTGGGCCTGCCGCGAGGACCTGCTGAGCGCCTGCCGCCAGGCCGACGGCACCGATGACGGCGACGCCCCGGGCGGCAGCGGCGGCGCGCCGCGCACAACCTTCATCACCGCCCTGCTGCGCCACACCCGCCGCCGCGGACACTACCGGCTGCAGGACATGCTCGGCTACACGCCCACAGCGGCCGAGCCGAGCCGCACGCTCGCCGTCGCGCATTGGCCGTGATGTCCGCGACGCCCCCCGCCGGGGATTGGTCCCGACGATCACATGGCGGGTTGGCGCGCTCACGGCTAGGGTTCGTGGCGGAGAATGCCGCAGGCGGCGCGGACGCGGTGCATGGTGTCCTGCGCGACGCGGCGCGCCTTGCGTCCGCCGTCGGCGAGGATGTCCCGGACCGTGTCGGGGTGCTTGTCCAGTTCGGCGTACTTGGCGCGCGCGTCGGCGAAGAAGGCGTTCATCAGTTCGGCCAGGCGCTTCTTCGCCTGGCCGTAGCCGAACCCGCCGGCGCGGTACTGCGCGGCGATCGCGTCGATCTCGTCATCGTCGGCGAAGAGCTTGAGCAGCGCGAAGACGTTGCACGCCTCGGGGTCCTTGGGCTCGTCCAGCGGGGTCGAGTCCGTGACGATTCGCGCGCACGTCTTGGTCGTCTGCTTGTCCGTGGCGAAGATTTCGAGCGTGTTGTCGTAGCTCTTGGACATCTTCTGCCCGTCGATGCCCGGCACGACGGCGACTTCCGGGACGATGTACGGCTCGGGCAGCACGAGCACGTCGTCGCCGGCGCGGCGGTTGAATTTGCCGGCCAGGTCGCGGGCGATCTCGATGTGCTGTTTCTGGTCGGCGCCGACGGGCACGAGGTTGGAATCGTAGATCAGGATGTCGGCCGCCTGGAGAACGGGGTAGTCGAACAGGCCGACGCTGGCGGGCAGGCCGCGGGCGACCTTGTCCTTGTAGCTCGTGGCCTTGTCCATCAAGCTGACGGGGCAGACGCAGTTGAGTATCCAGCACAGCTCGGTCACTTCCGGCACGTCGGATTGGCAGAACAGGACGCTGCGGTCCGGATCGGCGCCGAGTGCGAGGTACGCCGTCGCCACGTGCCGCGTGATCCGCTCCAGCTCGGCGCTGTCGGTCATGGACGTCAGCGCGTGGTAGTTCGGGATGAAGTAGAAACACTCGTTGCCGTCATCCTGGAGCCGGATGTACTGGCGAATCGCGCCGAAATAGTTGCCGATGTGCAGCCGGCCCGACGGTTGTGTTCCGGAAAGCACGCGCATGGTGCGGCGACTGTAGGCCCGCCGCGAGGGCCTGTCAAGCGACGTCGAACACGCCGGCCAACCCCGAACGAACGCCGTAGGGCGTGCAGCCCCGCCGGGCTGCACGCGGAAAACATGGGGGGCGTAGCAAATATGGCGACCCTTGCGCGTGCACGCAGAAAACGCGTGCACGCCCTACCGTCTGGATACGTTGAGGGCGTAGCGCGGCCGAGGAATACGCCAAGTGCGGCAAGGACTGGCAGACCGAACTCCACCAACGCGCCCGCGAAGTCACCCTGGCCCGCGAGCTGGGCTTGGCCGACGCCGAAGCCGCGTCGACCCCATCCCGCTGAGCGCACAACCTTGATCCCGCTATGCGGCCGACTGGGGGCTCCGCCCCCAGACCCCCGCCCTCGCTGCGCTCGGGGCAAAGGGTAAAAGAACAAAGGGAAAAGGGTAACTACGGCAAGTCCACGCCCGCCGACACCGCCACCCGGAACCCGTTGAGGTCGATCCGGAACTCAGGATTGAGCCTGTTGCGGCAGGCCGAGCGGCAGAGCCCCGGGGTGCCGTCGTACCAAGACCCGCCACGCAGCACGCGGAGGCGGCCCGTGGCCGCTCCGGTGGGATCCGTGACCGCCTCTTTCTCGTAATCGCCGTAACGGTCCTCGCACCACTCCCAGACGTTGCCGATCATGTCGTACAGCCCAAAGGCATTGGCCTTGAAACTCCCCACCGGCGAGCTGAACGCGAAGCCGTCGTCCCAACGGAAGAACACCCAGCCCTTCTCGTTGGGAAGCTTCTTCTTCAGGCTCTGATCGGAGGCATTGGCCCAGCCCGTGCCGTCATCGGGATTGTCGCCCCACGGATACGCCGTCTTGGTCCCCGCCCGGCAGGCGTACTCCCACTGCGCTTCGGTGGGCAGCACCACCGTCTTGCCGCTCTTCTTCGACAACCAATCGCAGAACGCCTTGGCGTCGTTCCAACTCATCTGCACCACCGGATGATCCCCCTTCTGATCAAAACTCGGGTTCCGCCACGA
>JAGXKT010000040.1 GCA_018335035.1 Phycisphaerae bacterium | reverse complement strand
CGGTAGCTGTCTTTCGGATTTCGAACTTCGTATTTCGAATTTGGTCGTCTCTCGGGGCGTAGCTCAGCTTGGTTAGAGTGCTTCACTGGGGGTGAAGAGGTCGCTGGTTCGAATCCAGTCGCCCCGATTTTCGCCGCAGGCGAAAATAGAGCAGGAGAGAGGAGAAAGTAGAGAGTAGGTCAGAGGCCGACGCCTCGATGAGCACGCCAACGCTCACGAGCGCCACGGCCTCTCCTGCGGTCTACTCTCTCCTTTCTACTTTCTGGGCAAGCGGATATGCTGACGCCGCGGCCTTCGCCTTTGAGAAGCTTCCGGTCTACCAGAAAGCCATCGCTTTCGCAGACGCGGTTTGCACGCTGACGAAGGACTTCCCTCGCGGCTAATTCTCCCTCATCGACCAGCGCAACCCGCCGGCCTTCTCACTAGAGAGGAGAGCAGGAGACAGGAGAGAGTAGAAACACCGGTAGAGCCCCGCGCCTCGGCTAAGCCGCTGGGGGCTCGCCCACGCAACATGGGGTAAGCCCAGTCAGATAAGTACGGACACTCACCATCCCCGCGGCGGCACAGGCCGCGCCCGAGGGACGCGTCTTCGCGGCGACAACGATGACTGTCCGTGCGTAGGGGCCTACGCCTGGTCGCGGTGCAGCAAACGGTCCAGCCAGCCGCATGGGCGTTTCGCCGCGCCCGGTTCGCTCGCCATAGCATGTCCCGATGGCGCATCGCCCCCGGCGTCTTCTACCGGCGCGTCGCTGCCGGCGTCTTCTACGCGACGCCGGGTGGTGTCAGCGGCGTCGGTTTCCGGCCATGCGGCGGCGCGATCGGCATCGGCGGCGGGCGTTTCGCCGGGTGTCTCCGGCTGCCTGTGCGGCGCCTCCGGCTGTTGGTGCGGTGTCTCCGGCTGGCGGTGCGGGGGTGCGGGCGGATGCGTCGGCGGCTCGGGCGGGTAGGTCAGCTCCGGCGCCAACTCGGCGAGGTACGCGCGGATGGCGTCGGTCGCCACGAGGTACTGGAACCGCCCGGTGGCTCTGGCGTAATGCCGCAGCCGCCCGGCCAGGTCCTCCGGCAGCTTGAACGTACACTTGTGGAAGTCCACCGTGTGACCGGCGGGGCATGCTTCGCGGGCCGGCGGCGGGCAGATGCCCAGCCGGGCCGTGCCGTAGCTCGTGCGGGCCGGCTCGCCGTGACGTTCGTCGCGGGTCCTATCGCCTGTGACCGGTCCGAGGCGTCCGATAATCAGGTTGGCGGCGGCTTGGCTCATGGGGTCCTCTCGCGGAGTTCGCATGCGGACAGACGCGTCAGCCGTTGTCGCCCGCGGTCTCATCGGTCACGCTGCTCTCGACCGGCTCGTCGTCAGCGTCGTCGGGCGTGGCGTCGTCCGGCGAGGCGTCGCTGGCGGGGGGCGCGTCCGTCGCCCGGACCGTCCAGGCCTGCGGCGCCGCAACCGAGCGGGTCTCACCGACGCCGACGGTTCGCGTCTGGCCGTCGAAGTCGATCTCCACGCCGACGGCGCTGATGCCCATGATCACGCCGTCGCCGACACGCTGTCCTACGGCGACCATCTCGTCGTTGATCATTGCGACCGGCCCGCCGGGGCCGCGCAGAACGCACGAGACTGTCGCGGTCCGCCATCGGGCTCGCGCGGCGTCATCCGGCGACAGCGGCTCGTCCGCGGGCGGTGCATCCGCGCCGTCGTCGGCCGGAGGCGACGCCGCCCGGTCCGACGAGGCATACTCCACAGCCGGCTGCGTGTCGGCCTGCGGCGTCGTCGACGTTACTGTCGGCTCGTCGTCGGCGGGTGACGCCTCGTCCACGCGGGCCGGCGGCTCGGCGCCGGGCTCGAACGGTCCGGTCGAGGCCTTCTCCCGCGCCGCCGATGCGGCATCGGCGAGGGGGCGGGGCTCGTAGATGCTGCACGGTTCGTCGTTGGTGACACCCGAAGCGTCATCAGTCATGGCATCGCTGTCGGCCACGCCGGGCGCTTCGCTGGCGTGATCGTCGCGGGCCCGCGCTCGCGCGGTGGACGTCGTGTCGGCGTTCAGCGAAGCGGCGGGCGCCGGCGGGTCGGCAGCTTGGTCTCGCGATGACGTTTGCGCTTGCGGCGTATGTTCGGCGTCGGCGGTCTGCGGCTCGGCCTGCGTGGCCATCAGGAGGTGGCCCCCCACCACGACGGCGGCGACGATGATGCTTGCGGCCGAGACGCCCGCCAGAAGACGCACGCGGGGACGCTGCCAGGGGGCGGGCGTGTGCACGTCGCCATCCGCCTCGTCGGTTTGGGGGGCGTCGGGCGGCTGTTCGGTGGCCGACGGCGCGGCGGCGACCTCCTCCGTCGGCGGCTGTTCGTCGACCGTCCGGTCCGGCGGCGACGGGGCCCTCGCGACAGCCGCGGGCGATGTCAGCGGGGCGCGGTCGTTGCTTTCCGTCGGGGCGACCGACACCGGCGGCGTCTGCTCGCTCGGCTGCGGCCTTGGCGGAGCGTCCGGAACCGGTTGGGGCTTCTGGCGGTTGCACAGCACGGCGGCCGCCTTCTGGCGGAAGCTTAGCACCTTGTTTCGGTCTTCGTCGGTCAGTTCGCGATGTCGTAGCAGGTCGTCCTCGTCGGCGTGGGCGCCGACCGTTGCCGCCGGCCCGCCGGCGGCCAGTTCGCCGGCAAGTGTCATGTAGTCCGCCGCGGCGTTGCAGTCCGGCGCGAAAGTCAGGATGCTTTCGTCGCTGGCGGGGCATTCCTGCATGCGGACGGTTTCGCGGACGGTCGCGTCGAAGACATGCCCGGGCAGGGCGCGGTTCAGCTCGGCCAGCACGAGCCGACTGAGCCGCGTACGCGTCTCGAACCGGCAGACGACCACGCCGAGCAGGTCGATGCGATGTTCGAACCCGTCGCGCACGTCCTGCAGGGTGGTCAGCAACATACGCAGCCCGTCCAGCGCCAAGACGGACGGCTCGACGGGCACGAGGGCCTCCGACGCGGCGAGCAGGGCGTTACCGATCAGTCGGTTGCCCAAGCTTGGCGGACAGTCGATCAGGACGTATTCGTATTCGTCGCGCAGTTGCGTCAGAACCCGCCGGAGTTGCCCGCCCTGCGTGGGGCGCAGGTCGTGGGCGACGGAGTCCAGCTTGCCCGACGCCGGCGCAAGCGACACACCGGGCAGCACGTTAGCGAGCGGCTCGAGCCCCCCGCCGCGCAGCAGGGCGTCGGCGAGGCGGTTGTCTTCCTCCACGCCTAGCCAGCGCGATGCGGCCGCCTGACCGTCCAGGTCCACCAGCAGCGTCTTGTGTCCGGCCTGGCCGAGGGCGGCGGCGAGATTGACGGCCGTGGTGGTCTTACCCGTTCCACCCTTTTCGTTCACGACGGCGATCGTACGCATGGCGCAGCTCCTGAGTGCAAGGGCGACAACTCGCGGCGGTGCAGACGCGGACCTCGGAGGTTCCCGACCCGAATGGACGCCCTTGTGCTTTTCAGATTGCCCCCGGCCGGACGCGTGTCAACGCGGTCCGCATGCCACGGCGCGACCTGCTCCGCGCGCCCGGTCGCGGCGGGCTCACTAGGGACTATACGATTCCTTTTTCTGGTTGGCATTTCCCACAAAGACGGCTTGCGGCATCACGCGGCAGCACCCCCCCTGCAACGCTCAGGCGGGGATTTTGGCCGATCCGGCCCCCTTGGTGCACCACGATGCGGTCTTTGCCTTTGTCCTTGGCGACGTAGAGTGCCCGGTCGGCCATTGCGACCAGTGCGTCGGCGTTGTCGGGTTGATTGGCCCGAAGCGAGGCGATGCCGACCGAAAGGGTCAGGCGCTGGACCAGATCACCGCGTTGGGCGGCCCGATCCGTAAGTTCGTCGCGAATGCGTTCGCATACGGCCAAGGCGCGATCCACATCCGTATGCGGCAGCAGCAAAACGAACTCGTCGCCGCCGTAGCGGGCGGCAACGTCACTCGTGCGCAACGTGCCTCGTATGACCTCGGCCGTCAGCAGCAGCAGTTGATCCCCCACGATGTGCCCCCGCGTATCGTTGATCTGCTTGTAGTGATCCAGGTCGCACATGCAGCAGGTCAGGTCAAATCCGTATCGCGTCGCCTGGCTGTAGGTCCGCTGGAGCACCTCGCCGAAACGCCGGCGATTGGCCAGACCCGTCAGATGGTCAGTTGTGGCCATCGTCTCAAGCTGCTGGAGCGACTCGCGGAGTTGAACGTTCTTGGTCGTCAACTCCGAAAGCATCGCTTCAAGGTCCTGCTGAAGCCGGGCGTTCTGCCGGCGGACGCGATGCTGTCGGATGGCCTTTTCAATTACCACGGGCAGGGCGAAGAGGTAATCGCCGAGCTTGACGACGTAGTCCTCGGCGCCCTGCCGCAGGGCCTTGGTTGCCGTCGCCAGGTCGTTGTGCGACGTGACGATGATGACGGGCACGTCTGCCATCTTGCGGATTTGCGTGAGGAGTTCCAGCCCGTTCACGTCCGGCCGGTTGTAATCCTGAAGGACCACGTCGAACCGCTCCGGATTGGCTTTCACCGTCTCGTCGACCGTGGCGACCCCGACGATGGTGTCGTCGGGCGCGCCCTGATAGTGCAGCCGCAGTGCCTCGCAAATGAGGTCGCGCTGGTCCGGGTCGTCCTCGATCACGAGGATACGTGGATGCCGCTTGATGGGGTGATCCGCGGATGTAGAGCCCATAAGTCGCCCTTGATGCCGGCGGCGTCTGCCTTGGCAGGCACGCTGGTGCCACGGAGACCTCATCGGGCCTGGCGGAGCCGGGCTTGAGCAGCAACGGCGCCCTGATACGCTTCATAGCATCTTTCCAGATATTCGCAGGGATAGCAGTTGACAGATCATGGCCTTTATGGGCGTTTCCGTGCCGAGCGTGCCGTGACGGTCGATTCTCTTGGCGCGGTCAAAGCGCGCGCCTTGTGCCCGTGTTAGGCAACCGTGAATGCCTTGTAACAGCTTTTATAAAAAGGGGCTATCTATTCATCCAGCGGCCGCGTCGGCGCCGGCGTGTGCCGGTATATCGAGTACAGGTTGTACGGATTACGCAGGTCGCGAGTGTTTTGGCGTTGTCGAATAGGCAGTTCCATGGTATAAGAATGGCAAGGGATTGGAGGCCGTAGTACGCAAGGATGCAGTATGTAAGTGAGGTCCTGCGAGTCCAGCTCTGGCTCGTAAAGAGGCAAGTATGGCAGAGGGAGGCCGATGGCTCGTCAGGCCTTCGGGTGGCTCGCCCGAGGGTAGTGCAGGCACATGCCCCCGTTTGCTCGCCGTAAGCTCGCTCTTCAAGCAGGTTCTCGCCGTCCTCGATGCGGTCGCGCGAAATGACTGCGTGGTGTTGCTCGAGGGGGAGTCGGGAACGGGCAAGGAGCTTCTGGCGCGACGGGTGCATGAGCGTTCTGCGCGCTGTGAGGGGCCGTTCATTCCGGTCAATTGTCCCGGCATTGGCGAATCGCTGTTCGAGAGCCAGTTTTTCGGGCATGTAAAGGGGGCGTTTACCGGTGCGGCCACGAGTACGCTGGGCGTGGTCCGCGCCGCCGAGGGCGGCACGCTGCTGCTCGATGAGGTTGGCGAACTGCCGTTGGGGCTTCAGCCGAAATTGCTGCGGTTGCTTCAGCAGCGGGAAGTCACGCCCGTCGGCGCCTCGAAACCGATTCCCGTTGATACGCGATTCGTCGCCGCGACGAACCGCAACCTTTCAGCGGCCGTCTCCAAGGGCACGTTCCGAGCCGACCTGTATCACCGACTGAACATCGTGCGGGTGGAGGTCCCGCCGTTGCGTCGCCGCCGGGAGGACATCGAGCCGCTGCTCGACTACTACCTGGATCACTACGCCGAGCAGTACGCCATGGCGCCGCGGCGCCTGTCACCGTGGCTGCGCCAGCAACTGCGGGCTTATGCCTGGCCGGGAAACGTGCGGGAGTTGTGTGCGTACGTCGAGCGTCTCTATGCGGCTGAGTTGCCGCCCATGCCGCCGGATGATGTGGGCGTGGACGATTTCGGTCGGGCGCGGTACGAGCAGTCGGCCTACCGGTCGAACGACCGGCTGCCACCGGAGATGCCTGCGGCGGGCGCGCCGTGTCGTCTGGCCGATCTGGAGGCCCGCGCGATTCAGCGGGCGCTGGCGGCGACGGACCACAACCGCACCGCTGCGGCGCGCCTGCTGGACATCCACCGCAGCACGCTGCTGCGCAAAATCCGCCTTCTGGGTCTGGATTCCGCCCCACGTGACGACGATGCCGCCTCAGACGCTCTGTGACGTCCCTTCACGCCGTTTTCCCGTTGTGTCAACTCATCCGCCGGCGCTGCATATTGCGGCGCGCGGTGCCGCGCCTCGCGGCGCCGCCTGATGCAGAATGCGGCGCCGCGGTGTGCGTCCCGCACAACGTTAGGGGACCGGGTTTTCCCCCTAAACTCTTGCCATGGAAACAGATAGGCGGGACCCTGCGCGGTCGCGCGCCTACTGGCACGGCGGTTGTATCTATGACAAACGAGCCACAGGGAGGCCAATCTCGATGGAATGGCCGGTGAGGGATGAAGTAGCCGCGCCGACGGCTAGGTCGGCGCAGAGGCGTCTGTGCGTTGTGATGATCTGCACGGACATGAGCGAGGCCGATCAGATCGGCCGTGCGCTGTCAGAAGTCAATAGCGGTTGTCTGGTCACCTACCGCCGGGCGGAGGACCTGATGTCCAACGCGCCGACTGGACAGGTGGCTTTGGTGGTTCTTGCCAATGATGACGCGCCGGTCCATCTGACGCGGACGCTGGAGTGGTTGCGGCGCCGCTGGCCGCGGTGTCCGCTCATGGTTGTCGGCGACGAGGGCGGCGCCGCCGGCGAGCGGACGGCACGAGCAGGCGGCGCGATGTACCTGGCCCGGCCGATCGCTACGGAACAGTGGACGGCACTGCTGTCCGAGATGTTGCCGGCCCGCCACGAAATGCCTGCGACGGATCGCGGGACGTCGGCGTCTTGAGGCCGACGCGACGCTGTTTTACAAATCGATGGCAGTAACCAATCGGCGGCACGCGGAACGGCGCAATGCCGCCGTGCGATGAACCTCACATTGAGGACCTCGCAATGAGCGACGCGGCCGACGGAGATGAGCGCCCGTCGGTCGGTAGCGTCCCATCACACGGGACGCGTCGTCTGAGGTTCTTGACGGTAGAGATGGCTGACGCCAACGGCAGGCCCGGCGGAGATGAGCGCCCGCCGGCAACGCTCCGGTTTCTCTCTCCTTCACCGGAGCCGGCTTGCTGGATGCCTCACTGGGAAGGGTCTCTACCGAGGCGAAGGGCGATGGCGCGACCTTGAGCACGTTGCGTCACGCCCCCTGAGTGCACCCCGGTTCGACACACGACGTCTGTGGTCAGCCGGCTGAGATACGGGCCGTCTGCGATGATGCATCGCCGGCCTGCGGTTGTTGCGTGCGAGGACTGACCGAGGAGCCGTGCGCCCGACGATGCGAGGTCGAATACCGTGACGCGGGCGCGACGAAGGAAGACAACGAGGGACTTGGGCTGCCGCAATCGACACGTCGGCGGAGATGAGCGCCCGCCGGTTTTCCACCGCCCCTCCTTAGGTGGATGTCGAGGCGGCCCAAACGACAGTAGGTTCTACGACGGCATCGGCGGAGATGAGCGCCCGCCGATAAGATTCCGACGTTCTCCTCCTTCCGTCGGAATGGGTCGTCGTGCTGCACAAAGCAGAGGGCCTTCTGTCAGGCGAAGGGCGATGACGCGGCCTTGAGCAAGCTGCGTCTCGCCCCCTTTTTTTGCGCTGCGCGCGGCCTCGCCGCCACGAGGCGCCGCGGCGCTGACCGTTCGGCAATGCCCAAAATGCGATTCGCTACGCGGGGCGGGCGTGTTGTATAATTGGAACTCCCTCGAACGACGGGGGGACCGCGGAGCGATGCCTGCCGATCCCGCCGGGGGCGGATCGGCCTGCCCTGGGGAGACGATATGAGACGCGCTGTATGGACTGTCTTGCTCGTGGCGGCGACGTGCGGGCCTCTTGTCGCCGCGCCGGAGTCAACGACGACGCGACCGGCGGCCGACGAGGTACGCCGGCTCTGCGCCGGCAGCATCACGCGGGCGCTGGCGGGGGAGTTTCGCAAGGCCTACGACCTTGCCGCCGAGGCCCATCGGCTTGCACCGGACAACGACACCGCCGCCGAGGCCGAACGGCTGCTCCAGAAGTACCTCGCGCAGCGCGACCGGGCGGACCAGCAGCGTCACGAGGCCTACACCGACGCCGTCGCGCGCGTTCGCCGGGCCATGATGGCTCAGGCGCACCGGCAGGACCTGGACGCCGAAGAGCCCCACGCGGCAATTCGTGAGACGCTCAACGAGGCGTTCGAGATCTACAACGGCGTCTCCGGGACAATCGATGCCGTCGACCGCGCCCTGCGTGAGGCGTTCGCGGCCGAGGGCGACGAGGACGCCGTACCGCGCGAGACGGCTCAATCGCAGCGCGACGCGGCCGTGCACCAGCTCGCGTCGATCACCGAGCGCCTCTCGCAGGCCAAGCAGCAGCTTGTCGCGGAAACCGACAGCGCGTACGCCGACACGTTTGCCGACCTGTGCGACCGCGCCGCCGAGCGGGGCGAGGCCCTTGCTGCCACGTGGCGGAAGCTTCCCGAAAGCGCCGACGCGCTGTGGGACTGGACGCAGCGCCTGCGCCGCCAGGACGACGAACTCGCGCAGGCATTGGCCGACGTGGACGGCATGGTCGCGCCCAAGCCGTGGCAGACCGCGCTGGCCCAGGGCGGTCTGGCACGCCGGCTGGCTGACGGGATCGACGTGAGCCAGACGGATTGGTACGCGCGGCTCGTCGAGGGGGTCGAGGCCCGCGCCCGCAGCGCCGTCGCCGAGGCCCGCTGGCACGACGCGCTGGCCGCTTACGGCGGTCTGAAGGACGTCAACCCGGACAGCCAGACATATCGCGACAAAGTCGATCGCGTCCGCCGGCACGTCCGCGTGCTGGGCCTCTACGCGCCCCCCGAGGACGAGGCCGACGGGCCGGACGCGGAGCCGCCCGCCTGGCGCGAGCGTGTCTCCGGCGTGGACGCCGAGATGGTCAAAAGTGCCATCTCGCAATTGGATATGTACTACGTCACGCGCGTGGAGTATCGCCAGGTGGCCCGCGAGGCCCTCGAGAGTGTCCGCGTGCTTGCCGAGACGCCGCAAGCGGCCGAGACATTCACCGGGCTGGCGGACAAGGACAAGCGCGATCGCTTCCTCGACGCCGTCCAGCGCCAGATCGATAACATCACGGCGCGCGATCGTGTCGATCACGTCGATCTGCTGTTGGCGTTCAACGCCGTGCTGCGCGCCAGCGAGCGGTCGGTGGAGGTTCCTCCCGAGGTGCTCGCCGTCGAGTTCACCGACGGGCTGCTGGCGGCGCTGGACAAGTTCACGGCGATGATTTGGCCGAGCGACCTGACGGACTTCGAGAAGAAGACGATGGGCCATTTTACCGGCGTGGGCATTCAGATCACCAAGGAGCCGGGCGAGCCGCTGAAGGTGGTCACGCCCCTGGCCGACTCGCCGGCCCTGCAGGCGGGCATTCGCAGCGGCGACAGAATCGTCGCCGTCGACGGCACGCCCACGCGGGACCTGGGCATCAACAAGTTGGTGACCATGATCATGGGCGAGGCGGGCACGAAGGTCGTGCTGACGATCGAACGGCATGGCCAGCCGGCTCCCTTCGACGTGCCCGTGATTCGCGACCGCATCGAGATTCGCACGGTCAAGGGTTGGCGGCGCGCCGGCGAACAGTGGCAGTACCTGCTGGATGCCGACGCCGAACGTCGCGCTGTCGGCTACATTCGCCTGGAGCAGTTCACCGGCAAAACGCCCGAAGAACTGCGCGAGGCGCTGAAGGACCTTTCCGGGCAACTCGAAGCGCGCGACGCGACGCTCCAGTCGCTCGTGCTCGATTTGCGATTCAACCCCGGCGGACTGCTACCGGCCGCTCGTGAAGTGGCCAATCAATTCCTCAGCCACGGGCGGATCGTCTCCACGCGAGGCCGGCAGAAACGCCCGCGCGAGCTGGACGCCGATTCCGACGGCATGTACCTCGACGGCGACCTCGTCGTGCTCGTCAACGACGGCAGCGCCTCGGCCGCCGAAATCGTCTCCGGCGCCCTGAAGGACTGGGACCGGGCGATGATCATCGGCGAGCGCACTTACGGCAAGGGCAGCGTGCAGAACGTCATTCCCATCCGAAGCCGCCGCGCCCGCCTGAAACTGACCACGGCGTACTACTATCTGCCCAAGGGACGCCTGCTCCATCGCAAGAACGGCAAGGACACCTGGGGCGTCGATCCCGATATCGCCGTGACCATGCCGCCGAAGCAGATGAAACGCTGGCTGGAACTGCGCCGCAGGACCGGCTTGCTGTTGGACCACGAGTCCGAGCACCTCGATGAGGACCTCCGCCAGCAGTACCGCAGCGACATTCAGCTCCAGACGGCCGTGCTCGTGCTCAAGCTGATGCGCCTCCGCCAGGCGGCCGAATCCACTCCCGAAGAGGGCTACGCACGCGACGCGGCGTAACGCGCGCCATCCCGTTCGCAGCCCCCGCTGCCCCGCTGCCTGCACCGCGATAAATTCCTCAAGATTGTTCTTATGTCCGTCCGATCCTTCGGATATCAGTCCGGTCACACGTCAGTTCACAGTGCATGGATGGCACATGAACGCATCACGTAGACCAGCCGACTTGTTGACGGACCTGCAACGGGCGGTAGGGAAGCTTCGGTTCCTCGCTGCGCTGGCGCTGTGTCTTTACGCGGTGGGCGTGGCGCCGGGCGGCGCGGACAACGGCACCGACGACGCGGCCGCCCTGGAACAGGAACTGCTCAGCGAGCCGGGCGAGACGACAGTCGCCGCAGGCGGCGGGGCGGAACTGCTGCTGTTCGAGCGCATGCCCGTGGTCGTCACCGAGGCGTTCACCGCCTCGCGCCAGGTGGTCAAAAGCCGGTGGCTCTCGGCCCCGGTCAGCGTCCTGACCGCCCAGGACATCCACTATAGCGGCCTGACGCGAATTCCCGAGATGCTGCGGTTCGTGCCGGGCATGGACGTCCGCCGCAACGGGCGTAACGAATGCGCCGTCGGCGTTCGCGGACTGCACGACGCCCTGACGGACCGCCGATTGATGCTGATCGACGGGCGCGCCGCGGACGATCCGGGCTCCGGCGGCGGCATTACGCTTCTGCATCCGCTGATGACGGAGGACATCCAGCGGATCGAGGTCCTCCGCGGGCCCGGCGGCGGCGTCTGGGGCGCCAACGCCTTTACCGGCGCGATCAACATCATCACCAAGGACCCGCGCGACCAGTTGGGCGGCATGGCCAGCGTTCGGGTCAGCCACTTCGGCGACTGGTACACGTACCTGCGCTACGGCGAGGAGTCCGGCGACTGGCGGTATCGCGTCTCGGGCGGCTTCGAGCGGCTCGTGGATTCCAAGGACGCCAATGCCGGCGACTTCTCCCCCCACCCGGACATGGCGCTGTTTTTCAATCCCGCCGGGACGCACCCCACGGACGAGTATGAGGCGTGGCGCTTCAGCGGCAAGGCAATCTGGGAGCCGACCGCGCGGCGCAAGCTGACCGTCGGCATCGGACACACGCATGCCCATGCCGGTGATACTGAGGTGGCGGCAACGTATCTGGCCGAGGACGGCTGGATCGAGACCAGCCGCCTCTATGCCCGCCTGGACGGCACGCCGGATGCGCAGCATTCCTGGTACCTCCAGTGGTTCGGCAACCACTACCTGCGGGACTGGCCCAGTGCCGGCGGCATCCGGACGCTCCAGAACGACCTCGAGTTCCAGGCCATGTTCGCGCCCGTTGAGGCGCATCGGACAACCATCGGCGCCAACGTGCGATGGGACCACATCAACCACGAACGGGACAACGACAATGTCGCCAGATTTCCGCTTGAGCCGCTCAACGAGTACTCCGCCGGGGCGTACGTCGTCCATCGCTGGGAGCCGACGGATCGCCTGGCGTTCGAGGGACAGGCCCGCGTCGACTGGTTCTCCGAGACGTCTGTGGACTGGTCCGGCCGCGTGGCGATGCTCTATGCCCTGGACGAGGCCGGCAAGCACATCATCCGCCTCGCCGGGGCCAAGAGCTTCCGACAGCCCCCCACATTCACACGCGAGCTGACGCTGAACGGGCCGTTGATCTTCCGGGTCATCAAGCCGCTCGACGAACTGCGGAACGAGCAGACCTGGGCGATCGAGCTGGGCTATCGCGGCGAACTGGCCGAGGGGCTGAACCTCAATGTGGACGCCTACGTGCAACGCTTCGAGGAGCTTGTGGGTAAGGTCCGGGGACCGCAGCTGTTTACGTATATCTATGATAACGTCGACGGCGCAGACACGTGGGGCGCCGAAGCGGAACTGGCCTACACGACGGACGATTTCCAGTTTTCAGCGTGGTACGCCTATAACGCCTTCCAGTCCGACTCGAGCGCCCAGTCCATCACGGCCGCACCCCCGGAGCGTCATAAGGCCGGGCTCACCGGGCGCGTCTTCCTGCCCGACGGCTGGACCTTCAACGTACAGTATCGTTTCCAAGACGCGATCGAGGACCTGGCCGCGTCCGTTCAGGACAAGGACAAGCTGCACTGGCTTAACCTGACACTCAGCAAGAAGTTCTGCGGCGGCAACGCCGAGCTGATGTTCGGCGTCAGCGACGTGCTGGCCGACGAGCGGGATGGGTCCGCCACCTTGGGGCACATCAGCATGCTCGAAACCCCCGGGCGGACGTTCTTCATGCGGCTGGATGTCGGCTTTTGACGGGTAACATCATGACAAGCGGGCAGACAACACGGCACGGCAAACGCCTCCGCGGCGGACGCCTCCGCGGCGGGCTGATCGCGGCGGCGCTGCTGGCGATCTGCACCGCGACCGCCTCGGCCGGCGACGTGCGGATCGTCCTGTCCAGCAAGGCCCGGCCCTACGTGCTCGCCTTCCGCGGCGCGCGCCAGGCGTTGCTCGACGCCGACCACGCCCCGGCGCCGGTCATGCTCGAGACGCTCAAAGACAACCCCGATCAGCTCGAAAACGACGGCGCCGAGGCGTATCTCGCCATCGGCACCGAGGCCGCGACGTGGCTGCATAAGCAGGGCGTCGGCGCC
>JAGXKT010000039.1 GCA_018335035.1 Phycisphaerae bacterium | reverse complement strand
AGGAAGACACCTCCAAGGTAAATAGGGACAGTCACCATTTTCGCATGCGAAAATGGTGACTGTCCCTATTTACCCGACCGGACCGCTACGACGCGGCGCGGCTCAACCGGCGTGCCAGGCGCGACTTCTTGCGGGCGGCGGTGTTCTTGTGAATCGTGCCCTTGGCGGCGACCTGGTCGAGCTTCCTGTAGCAGACCTGGAGCTGCTCGGCGGCCTGGTCGTGGTCGCCGGCGGTCAGGGCCTGCTCGAAACCGCGGACCGCGTCTTTGATCTGGTCCTTGCGTCGCCGGTTTCGGCTGCGGCGCTTGGCGTTCTGCCGGATTCGCTTTTTTGCGGATAGCGTGTGTGCCACGGTGGTCCTCGTTGTCTGTCACGAAACGCCCGTCGCGGGCGAATCGCCGATTATACCCGACGGGCAACGGTTGGCAAGGGCTTTCAAGCGGAACCCTTGCCCGCGTCGATCTTCTTGTCCGTCTCGGCGAGGCGCTGGCGGATGTCCTGGTAACCGTAGTCCATCTGCGCGACCTGCGAGAACTGCTCCCGCGCGTCCTCGTAGCGTTGCAGGTCGAACAGGACGTTGCCGTAGTTGTACCGCAATTCCTTCGCGCGGGATTCGGGCATCTCAGACTGCAGCGCCCGCTGGTACGTCTCGGCCGCCTCGCGAAGCAGCCCCTGCTTGGCGAACGCCTGACCGAGGTAGTTCAGCGCCGACAGGTGCCGCCGCGGATCGCGCTGGGCCTGCTGGAGCGTCGCGATGGCGTCGTCGTACTGCCCGGCGAGGTACTGCCGCCTGCCCAGCTCGTACTTCAACGCCAGGTCCGTCGGGTAGTTCTTGACCCGCTCGGCGTACTCGTCCAGCTCGAAGCGAAGCTGCTCGCGCGCCCGCTGCGTCGCCGTCTCCGTATCGCCGGCCTCGACGGCCTGGCGGTAGGCGCGCGTCATCTGCCGCATCCGCACGTCGCCCATGCGGAACTTGAACTGATAGGCGCCCGTGTCCTGGTGGGCTTTGTCGAGCACGGAGATGGCCTCGTCCTCGTGCTCGGTGTCCTCGAACTTCAGCAGCGCGTCGACCAGCGCGTTGACCTTGCCTGGGGCGCTCGGCTCGGCCTCGTATTGCTGGCGCGCCTGGGCGACCTGCTGCTGGAGGTATGATTCGCTCTGAGCGAGGGCGTCCTTCTGGATCAACTCCTTCTGCTTGTCCAGGTCCTTCACCGACCGCGTGAAGTCGCCCTCCTGGTCGTACTTGCCTTTCTGGATCGTGTACGCGGCCGAAAGGTTGCGCATCGCCTCGTTGAGCTTGGCGTCGTCCGGGGCGGCCTTCAGGGCCAGTTGGCACGCCCGCAGTGCGCGTTCGTAGGCCTCCAGGTCCGACAGCGCCTGCGTCAGCTCCTGGCAGATTCGCCGGTTCGGCTTGTCGACGTTACCCTGGGCCTTGATGATGATGTCGGCGACCCACAGCGCCACGTCCTTGAGTTCCAGCGCGACGGCGGCCTTGAACACCCGCTCCATGCACGCCGCCGAGCCCGGATCCTTGGCCAGCAGGTACTCCGCGTTGAGCAGGTTCTCCAGCGGTCCCTTGCCCGGGCGGCGCTTCATCTGCTCGATCATGCCCGCGCTCTTGCCGCCCTCGGCCTTGCGCCTCAGCGAGACCTGTCGCAGCGGCTGGTGCCCGCGCGCGATGTTCTCCGGCTCCCGCTGGAGGCCCTCGAGATACAACTGGACGGCGAAATCCCAGTTGCCCGTCTCGGCGACCTGGTCGGCGCGATCGAAGAACGCCTCGCCTTTGCCGCCTCGGGCCGGGTCGTTCGTCTCTGGCTGAGCCATACGCGTATCCTTGTGCGGGTTGCCCTGCCCCGACCTTGTAGGATAGCCGCCGCCGCCCCGTGCGACAAGCCCGTCACCGCCCCAAATCGCAGCGGACCAGCGCATTGGCGGCCCGGCGATAGTGCTCGGGCGGCACGGCCTGGGGGCGGGCGTCGGGGTCGATCCCGCCGGCGTCCAGCGCCGCGGCGACCGCCGCCGGCTCCAGCGTCGCCGCGCAACGTCGCGGCAGCGAGCCGATCCGCTTGCGCCGCTGGGCGAACGCCGCGGTCAGCAGGCGCCGCAGCGCGTCCAGCGCGTCGATGCGTCCGGCCGCGCGGGCGTCGTAGTCGATCCGCAGCATGCGACTGGCGACCTTCGGGCGCGGCCAGAACGCCTCCGGCGGCACGGCCGGGCCGATCGTCCCCCCCCCCAGCAACGACACCAACACGCTGACCGGGCCGTAGGCGCCTACGCCCGCCGCAGCGGTCAGGCGGTCGGCGACTTCCTGCTGCACGGTCACCGTCAGGCACCGCAGCGCGCAGGGGGTCGCCGCCGAGCCGTGGTCCGTGTGCCACGTCGTCGCCAGCGCCTCGGCCAGCAGCGGCGTGGCGATGCTGTAGGGCAGATTGGCGACGAGCACGGCTTCCGGACCGGCCGCGGCAAGCACGTCCGGCGCGATGGCGTGTTTGCCGGCCAGGGCGTCGCCGCAGATCAGCGTCAGGTTCGCCCGCTCGCCGAGGCGCCGCCGGAGAAGCCGCCCGAGGCCCGCGTCGGCCTCGACGGCGACGACGCGACCGTCCGGTGCGCATCGCGCCAGCAGCGCCTCGCTCAGCGAGCCGGTCCCCGCGCCGACTTCCAGAACGGTCTGCCCGGGCGACGGGTCCGCCAGCGCGACCAGTTTGCCCATGAGGTTGGCGTCGATCAGGAAGTTCTGCCCCAGACGCCGGCGGGGCGCCAATTGCGCCTCGGCCAGCAGCGCGCGGATCTCCGAGAGCGTCTGCATGCCCGCGAGCATAGCATCCCGCCCGCCAAATGGGGACAGTCGACCCCGGCGGAATGCGACACGGATGACTGCCCGTATGGTATCGGTGCCGGCACTTGCGCCCCCCGCGGGGGGCGCAGAACCCCTTGCGGGCGACGCGCGTCCGCTAGTATGGTGTGCGGCCCGTCGTCGACGCCGCAGGTCGGCGGCGGGCCGGTCGGACGCGAATTGAGCGTGGCGTCGGCCGGACCCCTGTGGCTCTCACCGGAGGTTCCGATGGACATCAGACCGTTCCGTGGATGGCATTACCGCGCGGATGCCGGCGACGTCAGCGACCGGATCGCGCCGCCGTACGACGTACTGTCGGGCGAGCAGAAGGACGCGCTTCTGGCGCGACATGAGCACAACATCGTCGCGGTGGACCTGCCCCACGTGCCGCCGAAGGAGGTCGGCCCGGACGAGGCGTACCGCGCCGCGGCCGACCGCCTCGCCGACTGGCAGCGCGCCGGCATCCTGGTGCAGGACGATCGGCCGGCGATCTACGTTTACGAACAAAGCTTCCGCGCCGCCGGCGAGACGCACACGCGGCGGGCGGTGCTCTGTGGCGTCCGCGCGACCGAACTGGGCGAGGACGTCAAACCCCACGAGCACACCTACGCCGGACCGAAAGCGGACCGGCTCAAGCTCTCCGAGCAGACGCGCATGCAGCTCTCGCCGGTGTTCGGCTTCTATCGCGACCCGTCCGGGCGCGCGGGCGACCTTCTGGCCGGTGCGGCCGCGGGCCAGCCCGACCTGTCCGGGGAATTGCATGGCGTAGACGAGAAGCTCTGGATCGTCACCGACGAGGAGGTGATCGCCGATCTGCGCGAGGTGCTGGCGGACAAGCCCGCGTTCATCGCCGACGGGCATCACCGCTACACGACGCAGCTCAACTACCGCAACGCCCTGCGCGACGCCGGCGCCATCGACGACGAGCACGAGGCGAACTTCGTGCTGTTCGCACTCGTCGAGGCCGACGACGCCGGGCTTGTGGTGCTTCCGACGCATCGGATCGTCTCCGGGCTGCGCGAGGATTTCCGCGTCGAGAAACTCGCGGCGCGGGCTTCGGCGTTCACCTGGCAGCGGTGCAGCGTGGACGAGGCGGACCTGACCAACCCGGACGCCTGGCTGAAGCGGTACGGCCAAGGCGCCATGGCGCTGATGGATGCCGAGCCGGCGGAGATCTGGATCGCCCGGCTGACGGACCCCGACGCCATGCGTCGCGCGGCGCCGGACGAGCCGGACGCCTGGCGGACGCTCGACGTGGCCGTGCTGCACAAACTTCTGATCGACGAAGCACTGCAGCCCTGGCGGACCGAGAGCGTCTCCATTGACTACACGCCGGAAGCGAGCAAGGTGCTCGCGGCCTGCAAGGCCGGCCGCGGGCAACTCGGCGCGTGCCTCCAGGCGACCCCCCTGTCGGCCGTCGAGGATATCGCCCGCGCCGGCGGCGCCATGCCCCATAAAAGCACCTACTTCTACCCCAAACTCGCTACCGGCATGGTCCTCAAGCCGCTGGAATGACGGCGACTTCAACGCGGAGGAGGCCGAGACCGCAGAGAGTTGAAGACTGAGAACTTAGGGCGAGCGGTTATGCCGCGCATTGTGGCGCCCGGCATGTCGAACGTCGATCTTCCGCCTTCGCCTTGTCCTTTGACGTCTGCCGTTCTCCGCGTTCTCTGCGGGCTCTGCGTTGAGCAAGCCGTCACGCGCGGCAGAAGGCGTCGTCGGCGTCGGTGAACGTTACCGGTTCGCGCGGCAGGCGGGCGATGTCGAACCGCTCGAGCAGTTCGTCCGGCGTCGACGGGCGGCGCCGTTCCAGCGCGCCGCACCAGAATCCGAGCAGCCCGCAGAGGCGCTCGGGCGGCGCGCCGAGGTCGCGGTAGTGCGTCAGGCGCGTATCGCCGTGCCGCTTCGCCAGACGCCGCCCGTCCGGGCCCAGCACCAGCGGCAGGTGCCACCATCGCACCGCCTCCCCGAGCCCCAGCAGGCGCCGCAGGTGGATCTGCCGGGCAGCGGAGTCCAGCAGGTCGTCGCCTCGGACGATTTCGTCGACGCCCGCCTCGGCGTCGTCGACGACCACCGCGAGTTGATAGGCCGCGAGATTCTGTTTGCGAAAAATGACGAAGTCCCCGCCGTGGCGGCGCAGATCGAATCGCTGCGGTCCGGCGACGGCGTCGTCGAAGGCGACCGGCTCGTCGGGCACACCGACGCGCCACGCGGGCGCCCGGCCGGTGGCGGCCTCGGCGGCCTGGGCGGAGGCATACTTGCCGCGGCAGGTGCCCGGGTAGGTCGGCGTGGCATCCTCGGCGTGCGGCGCCGTCGCGGCGCGGTCGATGTCCTTCCGCGAGCAGACGCACGGATACGCCGTCCCGGCGGCGACGAGCGCCGCCAGCGCCCGCGCGTACGCGGCGTGTCGCTGCGACTGGTACACGACCGGCCCGTCCCACGTGAGCCCAAGCCAGGCGAGCACGTCGAGCGTTTCGGCGACGGCCTCGGGCTTGACGCGGGGCCCGTCGAGGTCCTCGATGCGCAGCACGACGCGCCAGCCGCGCTGGCGGGCCAGAAGCCAGTTGACTAGGAAGGTCCGCGCGTTGCCCAGGTGCAGCGCCCCGGTGGGCGACGGCGCCAGGCGCGTGACGGGTGGGCTCATGGCGGCGATTCTACCAGTCGCGGCGGACGCGGCGAAAGGTGCGCCGCCGGGTGCGGCGCATTGCGCCTTGTCTGGGCCCGCCGGGGCGATAAGATGACGCCAGTGAGTAAGCGAATCGCCATTCTGGGCTCGACGGGCAGCATCGGACGGCAGGCGCTGGACGTGATCGCCGCGCACGAGGACCTGACGGTCTGTGCCCTGGCGGCTGGGCGGAACGCGGCGCTGCTGGGCGAACAGGCCCGCACGTTCGCGCCGGACTGCGTCGCGTTGGCATTGGAGGGCGAGCGGTCCCTGCTCCGGACGGAATTGCCGGAGGGGACCGAACTGCTGACCGGCCCGGAATCGCTGACGGAGATCGTGTGGCGCGCGCATCCGGACGTCCTGCTGACGGCGGTGGTCGGCACGGCCGGTCTGGCGCCGACGCTTGCCGGCATCGCTTGCGGCGCGACGCTGGCCGTGGCGAACAAGGAGGCGCTCGTCGCGGCCGGGGGGTTGGTCATGCCCGCCGCCCGCGCTGCCGGCGTGGATGTCCTCCCGGTCGACAGCGAGCACTCGGCGATCTTCCAGTGCCTCGCAGCCGGACGCCGTGACGAGGTCCGCCGCGTGGTTCTGACGGCCTCGGGCGGGGCGCTGCGGGATTGGGACCCGGCCGCGGTCGCCGACGCCGGCGTCGACGATGCCCTGAACCACCCCACCTGGGACATGGGGCGCAAGATCACCATCGACTCGGCCACGTTGGTTAACAAGGCGATGGAGATCGTCGAGGCGCACTGGTTGTTCGACCTGTCCGCCGACGAGATCGACGTAGTCCTTCACGGCGAGTCGATCGTGCACTCCTGCGTGGAATACCAGGACGGGTCGATGCTGGCGCAGCTCGGCCGACCTGAGATGACGACGCCCATCGCCTACGCGCTGAACTATCCGCGCCGGCGCCCGTGCCCCGGCGAGCCGTTGGACCTGGCCGCGCTGGGGTCGCTGACGTTCTCGCGCCCGACGGGCCGATTCGCCGACGCGGTCGAGCTGGGCTTCGACGTGATCCGCCGCGGCGGGGCCGCCGGGGCGGCGCTGATCGGCGCCAACGATGCCGCCGTGGCCGCCTTCTGTGAGGGAGCAATCGCCTTCGGCGACATCGTGCCGCTGGTCGGTCAAACCCTCGCCCGGTGCGAGCCGATAGAAGAGGTGACGCTGGAGGCGCTTCTGGCGGCCGAGGCGCAGGCGCGGCGCGAGGTCGCCGCCCGCGTATCGAGCCGTACCGTGAGAACTGACTGAGATGAAAGTGACCGCATGGACCCGTCTGCGTTGATGATCGCGAGTATCTGGAGCCAGTGGCTGCTGCCCATCCTGGTGTTCGCGGTGGGGCTGGGGCTGGTGATCTTCGTCCACGAGCTGGGCCACTTCCTGATGGCCAAGTGGATGGACATCAAGGTCGAGCGTTTCGCGTTGGGCTTCGGCCCGAAGGTGGTGGGCTTCCGCAAGGGCGAGACGGAGTACTGCCTCTGCGCGCTGCCGCTGGGCGGGTACGTCAAGATGCTCGGGCAGGAGGACTTCAAACCGACGGTCGAGACCCCCGAGCCGGACCCGCGCAGCTACGAGGCCAAGAGCGTCGGCGCGCGGTTGCTGGTCGTCTCGGCCGGGGTGGTGATGAACATCATTCTGGCGGCCGTGTTGGTGGTCATCTTGTGCCTGGTCGGCATCCGCTTCGGCGCGCCGGTGGTGGGCGACACGGTTCGTACCCTACCGGCCCACACGGCGAAGATCGAGTGGCAGCAGGCGCCGCCATCGATGCCGAAGGTCACCTACGGGCTCAAGCCGGGCGACCGGATTCTGGAAATCGACGGCGACGCGGTTCATCGCTTCGCGCACATCCAGATCAAGGGGACCTTCGCCGACGAGGGCGACGTGATGCAGTTTCTGGTTGCGCGCCAGGTGGCCGACCGGCGCGCCGTCGGCGTCGCCCACGTGGGCGTTCGGAAGGGCGCTGACGGGCTGTACAAATTCGGCATCGCCGGACCGCGCAGCCGCACCCTCGCGGCCATGTCCGACTACCAAACGGACACGCCGTTGCAGGCGGGCGACGAGCTGATCGCCATCGACGGCACCCCAATCGATTACGGTTGGCAGATCGAGCCGGCGGCCGACGCGCTGCCAGAGCGCACGCCGCTGCCGTCGCGCGTGCCGGTGACGGTTCGCCGTGGCCCGCCGGGCGCGGCGACCGAGCACCGCGTCGAGCTGCCCGTCGTGCTGCGGCTTGAGGATGCCTACGTCCATGAGGGCGACCTCCGCCGTATCCAGAGCATCGTCGAGCAGCGGGACGACGAGGGCACCGTGACGCGTCTGGCGATCACCCACCCGGACGACAGCACGCGGACGGTCCGGCCCGACGAGGTGCTGCTCGACCGCGAGGTGCTGCTGTCGCTGCTGGGCATGGTCCCGCGGATGGTCGTCCGGGGCGTCGCCGCGGACGAGGACGCCCCGGCGAATAAGGCCGGGCTCGAATACGGCGACGTCATCGTCAGCTACGCCGACGAGGCGAACCTGACGTTCAAGCGCTTCCTGGAGATCAACGCCGAGCGCAGGGACAGCGCCACCCGCTTGGTCGTCGAGCGCGACGGACAGCGCAAGGAACTTGAGATCACGCCCGTCAGCCATGGCGGCAGCGTCAAGGTGGGCCTGATGCAGGGCGTGGAGATGAGCCGGGCCGTCGTCGGCGCCGTGTTACCCGACACGCCGGCCGCGCGCGCCGGCATCCTGGCGCGCGACCGTGTCGTGCGTGTCTCAGCCGCCCCCGAGGCGCCCGCCGACGGCAACGCCGCGACCGCCCCGCCCGGACGACCGGGCGAGTCGCGCGACGTCGAGAGCTGGCCGGACCTGTTCGAGGCGCTGCGGGACTTCCGCGACCGGGCCGTCACCGTCGAGATGGACAGCGGCAGGCGGATCGAGATCGACGCGCTGACCGAGGCCGAGTTCGACCCGGACGCCTACGCCGCGTCCCTGCCCGGTACGGGTTTTCGCCGGAAGCTCATGGGCCCGGAGGTCCGTAAGACCAACCCGCTGTCGGCCATCGCCTGGGGCGCCGGCGAGGTGCGCATGTTTGCCTTGACCACCTACGCGACGCTGTACAAGTGGCTCAAGCGGGACATGCCCTCCGATCAGTTCCGCGGCATCGTCGGCATCGGCGAGGTCGCCATTCAGGGCGCCCGCGAGAGCATCCCGCATACGATATACCTGATGGCGCTGATCTCGGCCGTCGTTGCGGTGATCAACTTCCTGCCGCTGCCGGTCGTCGACGGCGGGCTGGCGGCGTTTTTGATTGTCGAGAAGATCCGCGGCAAGCCCGTGCCCACGAAGATCGTGAACATCATACAAATGATCGGCCTGGGGCTGATCATCTTCGTGTTCGTGGCGCTGACGTGGCAGGACATCGCGCGGATCTTCCGGAACATGTGGTAGTCCGGGCAGACGACAGCACGGTGCGGCCGGCGCCCCGGACGGCCCTGCGACGCGTTCGCGCCCCCTGCGGCGCCTCGCATGACAGCAGGCCCGCGGGGACCGACGGCGGACGGCGGCACAGAAGCCCGCAATGCAGGCGGGCGGCTGGGCGCCTGTTGGAATCTGTGGACTTCGTGTACTTTCTGAACGCCGTCGCGCAAGCACGCGGACGACAGGAGCAAGAACGATGCAGAAATACGAATGTGACGTGTGCGGCTATATCTACGACCCGGAAAAGGGCGACCCCACACAGGACATCGCGCCGGGAACCGCCTTCGCGGACCTGCCCGACGACTGGGTGTGCCCCGACTGCGGTGTCGGAACCGACGAGTTCTCGCCTGTCGACGGGTAGCGTCTCGGGGCGGAGGCCTACCATGGCGCAGCGTGACTGAGCCCCACACAACCGAAGAGGCCCTCGATTTGGCACTGGCGGCGGAGCTCCAGGCCGCGCTCCTGCCGGCGCGCTGCCCACAGGACCTCGGCGACCACTTCGCCGCGGCGCGCAATCGCATGTGCGGAACGGTCGGCGGCGACTTCTACGACTTCATCCGCCTCAACCGCGACCAGTTGGCGATCGCCATAGGCGACGTCGTCGGCCACGGCGTTCGGGCGGGGCTGATGATGACTCAAATCATGGGCTACCTGCGGTCGGTCGGTCGGGGCCGCAGCCGCCCGGCGGCCGTGATCGCCGGGCTCAACCGCATGCTCCTCGACCTCGGCGATCGTGCTGGCACCGTCACGTCCTGCACGCTCTTCTACGCCGTGCTGGATACGCCCTCGGGCATCTGCTTCTACGTCAACGCCGGGCACCCGCCGCCGATCCTCTGGGCCGACGGTGCCGCTCGACCCGTCGGCGCCCACGAGATGCTGCTCGGCGCGGAGGATTACGTCCCCGCCGAGCAGTGCTACACCTTCACCGCCGGTCAACGCCTCGTACTCTATACCGACGGCATCATCGAGGCCGCCGACGGCGACGAGGAGCGTTTCGGAACGCGACGCCTTTGCGAGCACATTGCCGAGGCCGAAGGCGTTGACGCCGAGATGCTCGCCGGCCGCGTTTTCACGGCCGTGGACGCGTTCAGTGGTCAGGCGCCGGCAAGCGACGACCAGACCGTCGTCGTGCTCGATCGACGCTGAAGAGCCGTCAGCTTTCAGCGATCAGCGGTCGTGGACGCTATCGCCGCCGGCCGAACGGCCACCAGCGGCGCCGTGGTCGCCGGTCCTGTGCGATGCGTCGGGCCATCGTCCCCAGCGTCGGCAGCTTGCTGCGCAGGTCGAGCAACCGCTGCCTGGTGAAGCTCTCCGGGTGGTCGCGGAACGATTGAAGCGTCTGCTCGCCGTAGAACGCGTCGGTCGGCGGCAGTTCGCCGTCGCCGTAGAACTTCAGCGCCTCGGCCAGGCACAGCGCGGCGCGATAGCCGGCCAGGCGCGTCGCGGCTGCGGTCCGCGACGTCGCGCCGCCCAGTGCCGAATGGCCCGACTCGATCAGCAGACTGAACAAGCTGATCCACTGGCCCACGTCGATGATGTCGCTCGGCGCGTCGGTGGGGTTGATCGTTTCGGCCTCAGGCCCGGAGCCGCCCACCGGGTGGTCGCACACAAACGTGTACGTGCGCCTCACGCCGCAATGGGCGCACTCGGCGTCGATGGCGACCGGCTCGCCCGGCGTGACGGACGACAGTGCCCGCGACAGCAGAGGCCCTCCGCCGCACTGTGCGCACGGCGTGACGCGCAGCCAGTACGCGGCCTCGTTGATCGTCCGGGCCCGCAGCGGCTCGTCCATGGTTCGTTCCCTCGCCGGCGCGCAGGTCACTCGCCCGGGGCGTCGGCGTCGTCATCGCCGGTGTCGGGCTCGTCCAATTCGCCGTCGGGCGTCAGCGTCTCGCCCTCGCCGGCGGCCAGGAGCTGGATCTTCTTCTCGGCCTGGTCGAGGATGCCGCGACACTGGCGAATCAGCGTGATGCCTTCGGCGTACTTATCGATCGACGCCTCCAGAGGCACCTCGCCGGACTCGATCTGCTCGACGAGGCCTTCGAGCTTCGCCAACGCCTGCTCGAAGGTCAGCTTGCCGTCGTCCCGCTCGCCGCCCGCGGCCGGTTGTTTCTTCTGCTTGCTCATGCGGATCCTTCCTCGGTGTCGTTGAACAGCGTCGGCTCGTCTGTGTTTCGCCTCGTGCCGCGGCGGCGCTGAGCGGACCCCGCGCCCGGCGCGGCGCGCTCGACACGGCTGGCGACGCGTCCGTCGTGGAACTGCGTTTCGATCCGCTGCCCGTCGCGCGATGCGCCGGCCGAGCGGAGGATGCGCCCTTCGCCGTCGCGCGTGACGGTGAAGCCGCGCTCCAGCACGCGCCGATAGCTGATGGCCTCGAGCTGGCGCTCGGCGGCGCGAAGCTGCTGCCGCGCCAGCCGTAGCCGATGCCGCGGATGGTGCTCCGCCAGGCGTGCGGCCAGAGCCGCCAGGCGGTCGCCGCCGCGCTTGGTCCGCCCCCCCAGCGCCCAGCGCAGCCGCTGCAGGGCCTCCCGCAGGCGCGCCCGTGCCTGCTCGGCCAGCCGGGCCGGGTGCAGAGCAGCCAGCGCGTGCTCCGCCGGCGCCAGCCGCTGCCGCTGGCGCGAGACGTGCTGCCGCGCCGCGGCAGTCAGCCGCCGGGAGACCTCGTCGATGTGCTGGGCCTCGCTCCGCACGCGCCACAGCGGGTCGCGCAGTGCGGCGCTGCGCTCCAGACCCGCCAACTGCGTCCGCCCGCGCGCGACGCGCTGGCGCAACGACCGCATCAGCCGGTCGCCCAACGCGGTGACCCGCCTCGATAGTTCGTCCGCGTCGGGCACGGCCCGTTGGGCGGCCGCCGTCGGCGTCGCCGCACGCGCGTCGGCGACCAGGTCGCAGATCGTCACGTCGCTTTCATGCCCCACGCCGGAGATGATCGGCGTCCGCGCCGCGAAAATCGCCCGCGCCACGACCTCCTCGTTGAACGCCCAGAGGTCCTCCAGCGAGCCGCCCCCGCGGGCGACGAGGATTGTGTCGACCCCCAATCGCTCGGCCGCGGCGTCCAGGCGGCGGACCGCCTCGGCGATCTCGCCGGGCGCCCTGTCGCCCTGAACCCGCACGCCGACCAGGTACACCGTTGCCCCTCGCCAGCGGCGTCGTAGCGTTCGGCGGATGTCGCGGATCGCCGCGCCGCTGGCGCTGGTGACCACGCCGATCGCCCGCGGACACGTCGGGATGGGCTTTTTCGCCTCGTCGGCGAAGAGCCCCTCGCGCTGGAGCGCGTCGCGCAACTGGCGGAACGCCAGCTCCAGCGCCCCGGTGCCCTTTGGCGTCAGTCGTTCGACGTAGAGCTGCAACTGCCCGCGCACTTCGTAGACGTCCACGCGCCCTTCCGCGATCACGTTCAGCCCGTCGGCGGGAGTGAACTTCACTTTGTTCGCGCGCCCGCGAAACATCACCGCGTCGACGGCCGTGCGGGCGTCCTTCAGGCGGAAGTAGAGGTGTCCCGACGTGTGCCGCTTGACGTTGCTCAGCTCGCCGACGACGGACACGTGCCGGGGAAACGCACGCCCCAGGGCGTCCTTGACCCGCCCGAGCAGCGCCGAGACCGTCCACGCCCGCGCCGGGTCGCCCGCATCGGCGTCCGGCGCGGCGCCAACGTCCGGGCCGCGACGCGGACCCCGCGCCCGCGACGGGTCGAAAAAGGCGTTCTTCGCACACATGCCGCCGTCATTGTACCGCCGCCCGCCGACCGACGAAACGCCGCCGCAGCGCTTGATCCGCCGGCGCGCGAACCGTACAGTGAGCGTGTTCCCCCAGCCAGCGTAGCTCAACGGCAGAGCACGGCTTTTGTAAAGCTGAGGTTGTCGGTTCGAATCCGACCGCTGGCTTGGCTGACGGTCTGGCTCGCGGCGCGCGACCGGTAAGACGGGCTAGGGCGCCCGCGGCGCCAGAGCACACGCCAGCGCGATGGCGGCGATCAACGCCGCCGCGAAGCGGGCGGTCAGCGCATCGGCGTCCGGCAGGCGCCGACCGCGACGCATCGCGCCGAACGGGGTCGCCAAAAGCACCAGCAGCAGCGGCGCGCCGAGCAGCACGCGCGGCGCGCCGCCGAGTGCGGCCAGCCCGGCCGGTATGCCGGTGGCCGCGGTTGCCAGCGCCGCGGAAAGCCGCCGCGCGCGGCGCGGCCCCAG
>JAGXKT010000038.1 GCA_018335035.1 Phycisphaerae bacterium | reverse complement strand
CCCCGCATAGTTGCCTCGAACAGGGGCCAGAGGCCCCTGCGACACACGGGCCAGAGGCCCGTGCCACGAAGATGCGGCGGATGCAAAAGGTTCCTGACCCCTTTTCTCCCTGCCCCTTTTCTCCCCCCCAGCAGGATTGAAGAAGGGCCTTTTCTCTTTCTCGCCCTATTGTCTCGTCTGTTGTCGCGCGTCGAGCAGGGCGTCCAGTTCGTCGGCGGTCAGGACCCCCTCGGCGAGGCAGATGTCGCGGACGGTTTTGCCCTCGGCGTGGGCGCGTTGGGCGATCCCGGCCGCGCGGTCGTAGCCGATCTTCGGCGTCAGGGCGGTGACGGTCGCCAGGGACCGCTCGACGAGTTCGCCGCAGCGGGCGCGATCCGGCTCGATGCCGCGCACGCAGCCGCGCTCGAACGCGCCGGCGACGTTGGTCAGCAGTCGGATCTCCGTCAGCAGATTCCAGGCGATCATCGGCATCGCGACGTTGAGCTCGAGGATGCCGCCGACGCCGCCGGCACACCCGGCCGCAATGGCCGCGTCGCAGCCGGCGACCTGGCAGGCGACCTGCACGACCGACTCGCACAGGACGGGGTTGACCTTTCCGGGCATGATGGAGCTGCCCGGCTGGACGGCGGGCAGGCGCAGCTCGCCGAGTCCGCAGCGCGGCCCGGAGCCCAGCAGGCGCAAGTCGGAGGCGATTTTTCCGAGCGTCGTCGCGGCGTTGCGCAGGGCGCCGGTGGTCAGCAGGGCGGCGTCCCGCAGCGACTGGGCGGCGAAGCGGTCCGGCGCCTCGCGCACCGGCAGGCCCGTCAGTTCGCTCAGTTGGCGGCACATTGCGGCGCCGAACTTCGGCGGCGCGTTGAGGCCGGTTCCCACGGCCGTCCCGCCGATGGGCACCTGGTGCAATCCCTCGGCCGCTCGGTCGATCGCCTCGGCGGCGGCGTCGACGCCGGCGGCGTATCCGCCGAATTCCTGCCCCAGCCGGACGGGCACGGCGTCCATCAGGTGGGTCCGGCCGATCTTGACGACGTCGTCGAACTGGCCCGCCTTGGCGGCGAGGGCGTCTCGCAGCGAGCGCAGCGCCGGGCCCAACCGGCGGCGGATCGCCCCGGCCGCAGCGATGCGCAGCGCCGTGGGGATCACGTCGTTGGACGACTGGGCCCTGTTGACGTGGTCGTTGGGGTGCACGGCCGGGTCAGCGGCGCCGCGCTGGCGCAGGAGGTGCTCGGCGCGGCGCGCGATGACCTCGTTGGCGTTCATGTTCGTGCTGGTGGCGCTGCCGGTCTGGAAGACGTCGACGGGGAAGTGCGCGTCGAGCGTGCCGTCGGCGACGTCGGCGGCCGCGGCGGCGATGGCGTCGGCGCGGGCGGCGTCCAGCCCGCCGCCGCGCTTGTTGACCTCGGCGGCAGCCAGCTTGATGTGCCCCAACGCGGCGATGACTTCCGGCGGCATCATCCAGCCGGAGACGGGGAAGTTCGCCACGGCGCGGGCGGTCTGCGGCCCGTAGAGGGCCCCGGCCGGCATCTCCACCTCGCCCATCGCGTCGGATTCTCTGCGCGTCTCGGTCATGGCGGCGCTCCTCGGGCGACGTTTGCGTTCACCTTCCGGGCGGATTATAGCCCGCCGCGGCGGTCGGTGCCACGCGTCGGCGTCGGCCACGGCGGCGATCCGCCTGCCCGGCGCCTTGCCATTGCGCCGGCGGCTCGCTACGCTGGGGTGCGATCAGGAACCGCAAGGCGCGCAATCGCGCAAGGAGCGACCATGGTGCTGGCGGACATCCGCAACTTCCTGTACGCGTGGCAACTGCCACTGGTGCTGGTATTCCTCGTCGGGTGGATTTGGGGCGGCGGCTACCTTCTGCACCGCGCCCTGCGCAACACGTCCGACGCCGGACGGGCCGCACTGAGCCGATGCCTGACGGCGATCTTCCTGGCCGGGCTCGGCGGCGCCGTCGGCGGGGGGGTGCTGTTCCTGCTCGTTCAGCGGATCGCCCAGAGCCCCGGCCACAAGCCGATCGTCCTGCCCGCCGTCGTCGGGGGCCTGGCGGCGCTGGGGCTGGCGTACCTGGTGATCTTCGCGATGTTCACGCTGTCGGCGGGGCGGACGCTGCGGGCGGTCGCGCTGCCGATGGGGGCCGTCGTCGCGCTGGCGGCGCTCGTCGGCACGGCGTGCGGCGTGCCGGCCTGGTACATCCGGCAGGGGCAACTCACACGCGACCGGACGCTGTTCAAACTGGATGTGCTCTACAAGGCGGTGGAGGGCTACCGGCGGCGGAACGATGCGCCGCCCCCGTCGCTGCAGGCGCTCGTCGACGCCGGCGCCATCGCCCCGCAGCACCTCCGTTCGCCGACGCTGCCGGACCGGGAGGTGGGGTTCTTCTACCTGCCGCAGAGCGCCGAGGCCGTCGAAGACGCTCGTCGCGAGACCATCGTCATCTGCGCGATCGCCGCTCACGACGGCCAGCGGGCCGTATGCTACGCCGACGGGCGAACGGAATGGCTGGACGAAGCGGGCTTTCAGCGGCGTCTGGGCGACGAGCCCAACAAGGCCTTCGCCGAGGCCCTCCGCGCCGCCGGCTGAGAGCGGCTCAACGCGGGCGGCGCGGCGCGAGCTTGCCGCAAACGGTGCGGCGGTCCGTGCAGGTCGCCGCGCCCGCTGCGTTGCACATCGCCGTGTTCACTCGGCCGGGATTTCGATCAGCGGCGCCGGCAGTTTCTCGCTGGTGACGTAAAGCGTCGCCCCGTCGGACCCGAAGGCGACCGCCTCTCGCTGAGCCAGTGGCGGGACCGTGACCCGCCGCGGGGCGCGGCTCAGCGCGTCCGCCCAGGGTTCCGGATCTGCGCCACCGGCCGCGGCGCGCCGCGCGTAGACGTGACATGAGCCGTAGCTGAGCACCACGGCGCGTCCCCCGTCGGGTGCGATGTCCATCGCCGTCGCCCAGAGCATCTCCTCCAGCTTGGCGATCGGCGTGAGCACCACGGGCGCTGCGGGCGTCGCGTCGGGCAACGGCAGCGCGTAGACGCGCGCCCCGCCGCGTTTCGAGACGAGGTAGCAGACCTCGTCGCCGGCGTCAGGTCCGCCGGAGTCGACTGCCACGGCCTCGACGTCCTCGGGCCCGTCGGCGTACCGCAGCGGGACGGTCACGGCGACCTCGCCCGTCAACTCGGCCGGGGTCGGCTCGTCATCGTGTTCGCCGGCCGGCGGGATCGCCGGCTCGGGCAGCAGGTACACCCGCACGTCGTCGCGGCGGCGTCTGTTGTCGCCCGTGTCGGCGATCAGCAGCCAGGCGCGCCCGTCGCGCGTGAAGGCGCCGATGTCCTCCCAGTCGCGATTGACCGCCCCGCGGACGGTAAGCGTCGCGACGGTCCGGCCCTCGCGGTCGATGGCGAACAGCCAGGGCCGACCCCCGGAGTCGTTGTGCGTCCAGAACACCGCCGGGTTCCGCCGCCCGGCAACGAGCCCGCTGCTTTCGTCGATGCGCGTGTCGGCGAGGTTGGCGCGTATGCGCGCCTTGCCGTAGCGGACGGGGCGCGTCGCGGGTGCCTCGGGCTGAGCCGCCGCCGGGCGCGTCGTGGGCTGCTCGCTGCGGTCGTCGCCGTCGCACGCGACGTTCCCCGCCGCCAGCAGCAACGCCGCGGCGGCCACGACGGCCGGCCCGACACGGATGAAACCATTTCGCTCGTTCATCGCGCACCTCCCGTCGGCAGCATAGCGGCGCCGCGCGGCAAGCTCAATGCGCCGCCCCGCCCGGCCGGAAGGCCGCCGCCCGTCGGCCGCACACACAGGCGCCGAAGCGCGACAGGCAGCGGCGCAACATTGCGGCCATACGGCATTGCCTTTAGAATGCCCGCCTCATGACAGGCGCTGGCATTCGGAGGTTAAGCGCCGTGTGGCTTCGCACTTCAGTGATCGTGCTGTTGTTCGTTTTCGGCTGTGGCGAAACCGAGCAAGACAGCGCCCCGTCTTCGGCCAAGCCGGCCGAGTCGCCTTCCGCCGTGCAGAAGCAAGGGGCTGCGGCCCAGCGTCCTACGGGCATCGTGGTCGACGCGGCGCGCTGGCGTGTGTCCGTACCGGCCGTCGTCGCCGAGCAGGCGGTCCACGCGCGCCTGGGCGGGGCGATCGAGTTCGTCCTGGTCGCCGAGGGCGGCAAAACGTACGAGACGCTGTTCATCACGCCGCACGCGCCGGCGGAGATACACGCGGCGTTGGGGCGGATCGGCTTGCGGCGCGGGTGGGCGGCCGACGGCGACCGCCCGCCGCGCGGCCCGGTCGTGTGGCTCAGCGTCGTCCGGCACGGCGCCGACGGCACCGCGCGGGAGCAGCCGGTTGCGGCATTTCTGGAGCACCTCGAATCGGGCGAGCCCGTTGCGGCGGCGCCGTGGGTCTACACCGGCTCCTCGGAGGTGAACGACCCGGCCACGGGGCGCACGGTGCTTCAGGCGTCGCTATCGCGGACGATCGTGGGCTTGCACGTCTCGGACGCGTCGGCTTTGGTGCAGAACGCCCGGCCGCAGCGCGTTACGGAGAACACCTACCGCGCCCGCGGCGCGGCCCTGCCGCCACCGGGCACGGACGTTCGGATCATTTTCGAGCGCCGCTTCCCGGAAGTCGCCGACGGCGTCGTTCGGGTGCGCGCGTTCGTGTCGGGACGCGTCCAGGGCGTGGGCTTCCGGCGCTTCACGCAGCGCGCCGCACGGGAGTTGCACCTGAGCGGCTGGGTGTGCAACCTCGCCGACGGGCGCGTCGAACTCGTCGCCGAGGGGCCCGCCGAGCAGGTCGACGCGCTGCTGGACGCCGTCCGCCGCGGCCCGCGCGCCGCCCGCGTCGAGGCCGTGGACGTACATCGCCAACCGCCGCAGGCGCCCGCCGAACGCTATGAAGTGAGGTACCGATGACCGCGCCCCGACCGTTACGTGCCGCACTGATCGCCGCAGTCCTCCTGGCCGTCCCGACCGGACGCGCAGAGGCCTTCATCGCCGCCGTCTACTCGCTGAAGCAGGTGATGAACGAATCCACGCACATCCTCGTCGGCGAGATCGCGCAGGTGGACCCCAAGGGCCGCACCGCCGTGATGGTCGCCCGCGGCGCGCTGAAGGGCGACCTGGAGCGGCGCCGCGTGAACATGAACATCGCGCTGGGACCGGGGCATCACGCGGCCTACGTGATGCCGCGCCTGTCGGTCGGCGCCCCGGCGATCGTGTTCTACCGGCGCAAGGGCAAGCAGATCGCCTCGGTCGCGCACGCCGGCGTGCGGCAACTGTCCCCCGCGTATGGCGCCGGCTTCGCCGACCTCGACAACGACGGCGACCTCGACCTGGCCGTCAACCTCGCGACGAAGGTCGTCGTGGCTTACAACAACATGCCGCGCGCGCCCAAACGGCGGGCGGTGAGTATCCGCGTGCAGTCGTCCGGCGGACGCATCGGCGCCGTCGTCCGCGCTCTGGGACCCGGCGGACGCGTGCTGGGCCTGCGCGAACTCAACGGCGCCGAGGGCTGCGGCGGGCAGGCCTGCCCCGTGGCCCATTGTGCCGTCCCCCTGGGCACGTGCCGCATCACCGTCGCCCTGAGCGACGGGCGCGCCGCCGCGCGATACGTCACCGTCAGGGCCGACGAGACGCCGCTGGAGCTGCGCTTCGGCGAGACAGAGTTCCGCTAGCCGTTGGACCAGAACGCCCCGGCGTGTAGGATGGGGGCACACCGTGGAGGCCAACCATGCGCCATGAATCGATTAAAGACGCTCGACGCGTCCGGATCTGGTTGTCGCTGGCGGCGCTTGTGCTGGTCGCGGCCGGCGGGTGCGCGCCGGCGCCGGTCCAGCGCGGCCGGGCGCCCATTGCCGCCGGCGCGCCTCGCGCCCGCAACGTCATCCTGATGATCTCCGACGGCGCGGGCTTCAACGCGTTCGACGCGGCCAGCTATTACCAGCACGGGCACCTCGGCGGACAGGTCTACGACGCCTGGCCGGTAGCGCTGGCCTGCGCGACGCATCCGCGTCCCGCCGGCGTCGGCGACGGGCTGTACGACCCGGCCGAGTTCTGGACGGACTTCAACCGGGCGATCGCCGGCAAGTCGACGGACTCGGCCGGGGCGGCGACCGCCCTATACACCGGGCAGAAGACCTACTACGGCGCCGTGAGCGTCAACGACGATCACGAGGCGCTGACGACCATCGCCGAGCGGGCCGACGCCGCCGGACTGCGAGCCGGGGCGGTCACCAGCGTGCAGCTGTCTCACGCCACGCCGGCGTGCCTGGCCGCCCATAACCGCTCGCGCGGCCACTACGCCGCCATCGCGCGGGAGATGATCTACGGCCGAACGCTGGACGTGCTGATCGGCGGCGGGCACCCGGAATACGACCACAACGCCCAACCCGTCGCCGACGACCAGCGCGACGCCCATTACGTCGGCGGGACGGACACGTGGGAGGCGCTCAAGGCGGGCACGACCGGCAAGGGCTGGACGCTGATCGACTCGGCCGACGATTTCGTCCGCATCGCCACCGGCGACGGGCGCGCCCCCCGGCGGCTGCTCGGCGTGCCCCGCTGCCGCAAGACGCTTCAGTATGACCGAAACGGCGAGCAGACCGGCGCGCTCAACGCCGGCGTGCCGGACCTGGCGACGCTGACGACGGCGGCGCTGCGGACGCTCAGCCGCCCGCGGGCTGACGGCCGCGAGGGCCCGGGCTTCGTCCTCATGGTCGAGGGCGGCGCGGTGGACTGGGCCAACCACGGCAACAACCTTGGACGGATGATCGAGGAGCAGGCGGACTTCAACCGCGCCGTCGAGGCCGTCGCCGCCTGGGTCGGGCAGCACAGCTCCTGGAGCGACACGCTCGTGATCGTCACGAGCGACCACGAGTGCGGCGGCCTGTGGGGGCCCGAGGCCGGCGCGCCGCTGCACTTCCAGCCCGTCGTCAATCGCGGCGCCGGACAGATGCCCGGCGCCGCATACTTCTCCGGCGGGCATACCAACGCCCTGGTGCCGGTCTACGCCCGCGGACCCGGCGCGGCACTGCTGCGCCGCTGCGTCCGCGGCGACGACCCCGTCTACGGGCCCTACATCGACAACACCGACATTCACGCCGTCATGGACGCGGTCCTGCCGGACCCGGCGCCGCGCGATGCCGAAGCAAGCCGGGCGCCTGCGGCCGCCGGGGCCCACCCGTGAACGCCGACCCCTACATGCCCGCCGACGGCGGCATCTGGCCGCAGAAGGCCTACAAGAACCTGCGCTTCCTGACCAGCCCGGACGCCCGGCCGATCCGCGTGCTGTGCGAACTGATGGAGCCGGCGGCGCGATTCGCCCACCACGACGTGCGAGCGACGATCGTGTTCTTCGGCTCGACGCGCATCGTCTCACGCCGCCAGGCGGACGAGCGCCTCGCCGCGGCCGATGCCGCCGACGACGACGCTGCCATCGCGGCCGCCCGACACGCCGTGGCGATGAGCCGCTACTACGAGGACGCCCGCGAGCTGGCCCGCCGTCTGACGGCGTGGGCTCGCACGCGGGACGACGGCGGCGGGCGCTTCACCATCTGCTCCGGCGGCGGGCCGGGCATCATGGAAGCCGCAAACCGCGGCGCCAGCGACGCCGGTGGTCCGTCGGTCGGGCTGAACATCTCCCTGCCGAACGAGCAGGTGCCCAACGGCTACCAGACGCCGGAGCTGTCGTTCGAGTTCCACTACTTCTTCATGCGGAAGTTCTGGTTCGCCTACCTCGCCCGGGCGCTGGTGGTTTTTCCCGGCGGCTTCGGGACGCTCGACGAGCTGTTCGAGGTGCTCACACTCGCCCAGACGCATAAGACCGCGCCCCGGCCGCCCGTGCTGGTCTACGGGTCCGAGTTCTGGAACGACGTGGTCGATATTAACGCGCTGAGCGACCGGGGGATGATCGACGCCGCGGACCGCGAGCTGTTCCGTTCCTGCGACGACGTCGACGAGGCCTTCGCCTTCCTGACCGACGCGCTGACCGCCGGCGACGCCGGCGACGGGTGAGCGGATCGGCGGCTCGCGCGAGCGGACCACGCCGGCGGGCCCGCGAGGGCCGCGGGTTTTGATTGACACCCGCTGGGCGGGCCTCTATGATTTCCGCCGTTGCCGCGGGTCGTGTATGCGCGGCCGGCGCTGTTGTGTTGTCATACCTCTCATACGCCCAACCTGAAGGACCATGCACCAACGCCCCCCCTGTGGGAGGCGACGAAGTACAAATGCGGGAGATACCATGGCTATGACACGACGAGCCCTGTCGCTGCTGCTGGCGCTGAGTGTGCTGGCGGTCGGCACAACCGTGATCCGCGCCCAGGACGACGACGAAGACGTGCTGGCGGACATTCCACCCCTGGTGGAACTCGAAGAGCCGGAGGCGGCCGATCCGTCAGAGTTGACGGTGCCCGAGCTTTGGGAGCAGTCTCTGTTCTATCTGCGGACGGCGAACGCCGATGCCGCGCTGAGCCACATCCAGGCGATTCTCAACCGCGCCCCGGAGCCGCAGCAGATGTACGATCTGTCCCTCCAGCCGCCGACGGCAATGACGCAGTTGGCGCGCGGATCGAACCTGCCCGGCCTGGCCGAGCCGATCGAGAAGCTCCGCGCCCTGATCAAGACCGGGTACCAGCAGCGGCGATCCGATCCCGAACGCATCAACAGGGCCATCGAGTTGCTCGCCGGTGACATGGACAACTACACCGCCGGTCGTAACCGTCTTCTGACGAGCGGCGAATACGCCGTGCCCTACCTCATCCAGACGCTCATGGACCCGGACATCTCGCGGACGCTGCGGGCGCGCGTGGTCAACATCTTCGCGGCGATCGGCAAAGACGCCGTCCGCCCGTTGTCCGTCTCGCTGCAAACCGGCGACCCCAAGCTCCAGGAGATCTTCGCCAATGCCCTGGGGCAGATCGAGTACCCCCACGCCGCGCCCCGCCTGGCCGAACTGATGACCCGCGACGGCGTCCTGCCGCAGGTGGTCGAGGCGGCGCGCCTGGCGCTGGTCCGCTGTGCCGGCGAGAAGGCGCTGGGCAAGAGCCCCGCTGAGCTATACTACCAACTCGCCGAGAAATACTACTATCGCGCCGAATCGCTGCGCGCCGACCCGCGCACGGCCACAGGAAACGTCTGGCGCTGGCGCGAGGGCCTGGGCCTGGTCCATATCGAAGTGCCGCGCCCCATCTTCTGCGATACGTACGCCCAGCGGATGGCCCGCCTGGCGCTGGAGCACGACGCGACGTACTACGCCGCCGTGCCGCTGTGGCTGTCGGCGGCGTTCAACGCCGAGGCCAACCTGCCCGCAGGGCAGACCGACCCGCTGCGCCGCACCACGCAGCCGCCGGCACGGTTCTATGCCCTCGCCAGCAGCCCGACGTATCTCCAGGCCGTCGTCAACCGCGCCCTGGACGACCGGAACACGCCCGTCGCGTCGGCCGCCCTGAAGGCCCTGGTGCGCATCATCGGCACCGAGAGTCTCCTGGACGCCAAACCGCTGGTCGAGGCGATGACCTACCCGGACCGTGACGTGCGGTTCTTCGCCGCCGTCACGCTCGCCCGGGCCAATCCGCAGCGCTCGTTCGAAGGGTCGCAGATGGTCCTGCCCATCCTCGCCGGCGCCCTGCGCCAGCCCGGACACAAGATCGTCCTGCTCATCTGCGAGGACGTCGAGCAGCGCAACGTCCTCAAGGCGCACTTGCGCAAGACCGGCTACACGGTCGTCGAGTCGGCCGATGCCGCCCAAGCGATGGCCGCAGCACAGAAGTACAGCGGCGCCGACGCGGTCGTGCTCGGCGCCCGCCCGGCGGCGCGGGGCGTTTTCAAGCTCCTGCGCAGTGATCCGCGCTACGTCCGCCTGCCGCTGGTCATCGCCCACGAGGTTCCCGCCGCCAGGCAACTGGCGTCGGACGAGCCGACCCTCGAGGTCCTGCCCGAGCAACCGGCCGACGAGGCCTTGGACGCCGCCATCGAGCGGACCATCGCCGCCAGCGTGGGCACGCCGCTGAGCCCCGACGAGGCCAACCGCTGGGCGATCGCCGCCGCCGAGGCCGTCGAGACGCTCGCCCGCGACCGCAACGAGGTCTTCGAGGTCGATACCGTTCTGCCCGCCCTGCGCCAGGCCTGCTACCGTGAGGACCCCGGCGTGCGTCAGGCGGCCGCCCGCGCCACCGGCGCCCTCGGCGGCCCGGACGCCCAGCAGGCCGTCGCCGAACTGGCCAACGACGCCGAGGCCCCCGAGCTGGTCCGCCTGACGGCGTACACCGCCTTGAGCGACTCGCTGCGCCGCTACGGCAACGATCTCAGCGAAGGGTTGATCGACGACGTGCGCCGCGTCGCCCAGAACGACAGCGCCTCCCAGGCGATCCGCCAGGCCGCCGCCGAGGCCTTCGGCGCCATGGGCCTGGACAGCGAGGACATCGTCCCGTTCATCCGCTCGACCGCCGGGACGGACTGACCCGCGCGGCGAACGGCACGTTTCTTCCCCCGGCCGTCGGGCACGCCCCGGCGGCCGGCTTCTTTGCGCAGGACGCACCGCGACGCACGACCGGCGCGCACCGCCGCCGACGCCACCCCGCGCAGCTTTTTCGCGAGCGCCGCATTTTGGTTTTGACTTGCGCCCGGCGCGCGCGTACACTTCGCCGGCGCTGCACAGGAGGTGCGGCTTAGGGATTCGCAATTCTGCGTCACGGACGGCGACGTCGGTCCCGTGCCGGATCGGCACATTCTCAGGTGGTTCCGGTTTGCCGCGCACGTTCGTCGCGCTGCAACCCGTCGATGCGACAGGATGCTCCCCCGTGGACGGGCGGACAAGCGCACCGGCGCATGCTACGGAAAGGCAACATCCATGGGAAAGGTCGACCACGCCCTTTGGCAGAAGATCATCCAACACGTCATCGCCTCCGGTGGAAATGTCATCCGCCCCTGGTTCACCGAACTCGAACCGATCGCGCTGGAGCACGGGCTGCTCGAAATCGCCACGCCTGGCCCGGCCGAACTGCGCTACTGCCGCGACCACGCCACTGACCTGTTCACCCGTGCCGCTCAGGCCGCCACCGGACGGCTCATCGGCGTCTGCTTCCTCACCCGCGCCGACGCCCGGAGCGACCACGACGAGACCCCCGACGGCCCGGAGGCCTTCGACGCCGTAAAGCTCGATGAGGACTACTCTTTCGACTCCTTCGTCACCGGCCCGTGCAACCGGCTGGCCCACGCCGCCTGCCTCGCCGTCAGCGGCTCGGCCGGAAAAACCTACAACCCCCTGTTCATCCACGGATGCGTCGGGCTCGGAAAGACCCACCTGCTCCAGGCAACGGCCGGCAAAATCAAGGCCGACCGAAACGACGCCCGCATCGTGCTGCTGAGTTGCGAGATGTTCGTCAACCATTTCATCGAGTCCGTCGAACGCGGCGAACTGCACGACTTCCGCTATCGCTACCGCCATTCCGACGTGCTCGTCATCGACGACGTGCAGTTCCTCTCCGACCACGAGCAGACGCAGGAGGAGTTCTTCCACACCTTCAACACGCTCTACCAGACACAGAAGCAGATCATCCTGTCCTCCGACCGCTCGCCGGACGAGATCCCCGGCCTGGAGGAACGGCTCGTCAGCCGCTTCAACTGGGGCCTGGTCGCCCAGATCGGCCGACCGTGCTACGAAACGCGCGTCGCCATCGTCCACAAGAAGGCGCGCATCCGCGGCATCAAGCTGCCCGATGACGTCGCCTGCTTCATCGCCGCGACGATCGACTCCAACACGCGCGAACTCGAAGGCGCCATCGCCAAGGTCGCCATGCTCGCCCAGGTTAGCGAACGCGATATCGACCTGCCCCTGGCCGAAGAAGCCCTCGGCGCCCTACCCGACCCGTCCGCACAGCACGTCACCATCGAGGACATCCTCCGCATCGTCACGCACCATTACCGCGTGCGACTCGCCGACCTGCAATCCAAGAAGCGCAGCCGCTCCATCGCCCTACCACGGCAGGTCTGTATGTACCTCGCCCGCAACCTGACGCCCCACAGTCTCGAAGAAATCGGCGGCTACTTCGGCGGCCGCGACCATACCACCGTCCTGCACGCCAAACGCAGCATCGAGGCCGCCTGCAAAAAAGACCCCCACTTCCAGGCGTCCATCGACCACCTCGCCCAACAGGTTCAGTCCGCCTGAGCACGGGGTTACGCGGGCCCGCCGATCGGCACTATCAACAGCCCCGTGTGGATAACCTTTTGCGCCCCTGTTGCCGGCCGCGGCGCTGCCGGCTGCATTACAACAGGCCCTGACCGGCCATGTCCGACCGGCCGGGCTAACCCCCCGATTGCTAACAGCCCCACCTGCGGACTTTCAACAACTTATCCCCTTCGCCAAGGCCTCCTCGAAGAGGCGCCAACTCCCTTTATAACTGCTGCTTATGAATCAGGTGACGTCGCAACCCACACAGGCAACACCCTCTATCAATACGGTGATGAAGATGTAAATCTCTAACACCCTATTAACGACGTACCGGCCGTCCGCAGGCGATTGTGTAGCGCAGCCGAGCCAGCGAGTAAAACGCCCGCCCTTGAGTGATGTACTTCCGCTCGAAGTTCGTGCCCACGCATTCCCCGTCGGCATCGGTCATCCGTGGAAAGGCGATTCGCGCCAAGCCCGGCACGTCCGTCAGGACGCGCCGGATGTGTTTGAAGTAGCCCAGATGGTCCGTGACGACCAGCAGCTCCCCGCCCGGGCGGAGGACGCGCTGCAGCGTCTGCACAAACGGCGGCTGAATGAGCCGTCGGCGGTGGTGCCGCCGCTTGGGCCAGGGGTCGGGAAAGTAGATGTGCATGCGAATCAGCGAGCCCGCCGGCAGCCGGGCGACCACGTCGGCCGCGTCGGCGCAAACCATCCGTACGCTGGCCGCCGGCGGGAGAGCCGTGTCGTCTGCGTGTTTCCGTGCATCATGTGTCGCGTGTTCATGTGCATTACGCGTCGCGTGTTCGTATGCCTCATGCGTCCCGGCCGGCGTGCGGCGGGGATCGTGTACGGCCGCGGCCAGACGCTCGCGCTGCCGCCGCACCCGGTCGGCCGTGTAGCGACAGTAGCTGCGGGCGTACTCGATGCCGAGCAGGTTGACCTCCGGCCGGGCGGCGGCACGGGCGAGGATGAACGTGCCCTTGCCGCAGCCGATCTCGCACTCGACCGGTCGGGCATTGCCGAACAGCCCGGCCAGGTCGATCGGCCCGCCGCTCGGCAGCTCCGCCAGCACCTCGCCGGTGTCCCACGTGTCGCGATGCCCGACCTGTTTTGCCGATTCCCGCCGCATGCGCCGCAGCATAGACCACGCTCCCGAGCCCGACAAGTCGGCACTTGACCGGCGGGGCCCGCGCTGCGACACTCGCGGGCGGTTATCGGATCGGGTCGCTCGTTCTCGAAAGGGTCGTTATGCGCGGGCGGAGGGCGTGGACGCTCGTGGAGCTTCTCGTCGTCGTGGCCATTGTCGGGCTTCTGATGGCG
>JAGXKT010000037.1 GCA_018335035.1 Phycisphaerae bacterium | reverse complement strand
CTGGCGGAATTCTCTGGGTGCGACAGCGCGGGGCGGCGAATTCCCATACGGGTTTCAGCGCCGCCTGCGCCTCAACAGCACGCCGAGGCCACCGAGCGCCAGCAGCGACATCGTCGCCGGCTCGGGAACGATCTGGAAGCCGGCCATGCCATCATGATTGACATCGATCGTCGTGGAGCCGCTGAGGCCGGTGAACTTGACATACGTACCCACACCGGGACTGCCCGAGGTCGTGCTGGTGATCTCAGTGTGGCTGCCGAAGGACGTAACCGGATCCACATAGTAGGTCGTTGTGCCGTCGGTGACAGTGGCCCCGCTCGTATCGTCAATATCGTTATTTCGATCCATCAGGTACACGATCAGGTCGTACGTGCTGTAGGGCACGTCATCGACAGTGAAGCTTTTGTTATCAAAACCGTTGACGCCGCTCATCAGTTTGCCGTCGCCACTGCTTGAGTCTACATCGCTCGTGTTATATACGTCGAAGGTGCCGCTTACGGTTAGGGTCGTGTCATCGCCGTTGCTGTCGACGTAAGTACCCGGGTCGTTCAAAACCCACGCGCTGCCATCCCAGGAAAGCACCCCGTGACGCGCGCTGGCTGTGTTGAAATTGTTCCAGTTCTGCTGCGCCTCAACACCCGCGGTGTCCGTGGGCATCAGTGGGAGACCACCAAAGTGCGTAACGGGTGGCGTGCCGGCGTTGGTGTTGGAAAAATTGACGCCGATCGCCGCCGCCTGGGCCGTACCGGCCACACACAATACTGCTACTGCCAAAATCGTTGCGAACGTTTTCATTTGTGCTGCTCCTTGTAAGTGGAAACCTTCTCCTGTCGCCGCAGCGGACCACCCGCCGCGGTCACACGGCCGCCCGTATGGGCGGGTGCGTCGTGCACTACTTACGTCCAACCTCTGCGTTTGTCTGGCATTCAGGTCCTTTCCTTCCGGTTTCGCTGGGCGGCGGGGGTCTGCCTCGCCGCCGGCTCCATTGCTATACGCTTGGCTCGTTCGCGTCCGCTCGCGGCGGCGCGACGGTCTGTCCTTCGTAGAAGTCCACGGGCGCGATCGCCTTGGGCGGCAGGTGCGCCCCGGGCTCGTCGCGGCGGGCCAGGACGGCCTGCACACCGGCGATGCCGTATGCCCGCGTCGGCGTCAGCACGCAGTCGATGCCCAGCCCCTCGGCGGTGGCCTCCGCCTGGTAGCTGACCGTCACCAGCGACACGTCCGCCGGCACGGACAGCCCGCGGCGCATCGCCGCGCCCGCGATGTTCTGGGCAAACACACGCGAGTACGTCACGAACGCCGTCGGGCGGTCGTCCTCGCCCAGCACGTCCACCATCGCCCGGTGGAAGTCCTGCGGGCTCTCGGCGACGTCCGAATCGTCTCGTCGCAGAATTCGCGGCCTGAGCCCGGCCTGGCTCATCGCCTCGACGTAGCCGGTCTGGCGGTCCCGCTGGGAGTAGTGGGCCTGGTCGAGTTGCTTCCAGCCGGCCCCGCGGTCCACGTACGCGATCCGCCGATGCCCGGCCGACAGCAGCCGCTGCGTCGCCCGGCGCCCGATGGCCACGTCGTCCGGATAGACGCAGTCGCGGTCGTGCTTCCGGTTCAGCCAGATCAGCGGTTGCTCGAGCGATTCGATCAACTCGATCATCGCGGCCGGGATGTCGTCCGTGTAGTCGATCAGCATGCCGTCACAGCAGTACTCGCGGACAATGCGGGGCACGAAGCCGGCGTCCGTGAGCTTCTCATCCGGCAGCCGGGCAATCGTCAGGTGAAGCTCCTGCTCGCCGAGCGTGTCGCAGATGCCCTCCAACGTCTGCTGCGGCAGATAGCTGCGGCCCGAATGGGCCGAGAGGACCAGCGCGATCGTGCCGAACTCGCCGGCCCGCATGGCGCGGGCCGAGGCGTTCGGGCGGTAGCCGAGCTTCTTGGCGGCTTGGCGGATGCGTGCGGCCCGCCGCGCAAACGTCGGTCGGGTGTAGGGCTGGTCCGTGTTCAGCACCCGCGAGACCGTCGAAGGGGACACGCCTGATTGAGCCGCGATTTCCGCAATGGTCGCCATAAATGCCGTCTCTATCGCACGTCCGTCCGGCACACGGGAACGTCTGCACTTGCAAACCTTCCCACTTACTGAAGTATACCATAGATCCCGCAGTTGTCAAGGGGACCACGGCGGGTTCTGCCACAAAAAATGCCGCCCTGAGCGCGGGCATAACAGGCGTTATCTCGGCCCGAAATCGCCCGATTGACCGTGGAATGCCCGGCCCCGGTGGTGTCCCGCCCGGACGCATATCACGGGGAATAGCGGCCGCCGGCGGGTTTTCGCAAGCGTCGCCTCGCCGATCGCCCGGCGTGGCGGTATGCTGGGCGCGCGGCTGTGATGGGAGACCGTTGGAATGAACGAGCAAGCAGGCGGGATCGATGCCGGCGCGTACGGCTTCACGCTCGGCGGGGATCAACTGCGGATGCTGGATGCGTCCCTGCACTGGACCGTCGAACCGGGCGTGTTCGACGTCATGATCGGCGCTTCCTCGGCCGACATCCGCCTCGCGGGCGTGTTCCACGTCGCCTAGGCAGCGGCGCGCTTGGCAGTGAGCAGGCAGCGAGCTATGATGGCGTCCCGCGATCATCCGGTACAGCGCGCGGCACAGGAGAGCTTGCCGTGTGGGACAGACACCACAGCATCGAGGGGCGATGCGCACCGGGCGCCGCACGCGGCGCGGGTGTGCTGCTGGCGTGCGTGCTGATGCTGACGAGCGTGCAGTGCGGCTCGTCGGAGGACCCTCCGGAGGCGCAAGACCCCGACCCGATCATGGTGCGCGGCGCCGAGGCGACTCATGACTTCGGCTACGTCGACCCGGAAAGCCGTCACACGGCGCGCTTCGCAGTGATCAACGACAGCGCCAAGCCGCTCGTCATCCGCAAGACGGTTTCGAACTGCTCCTGTCTGACCGCCGAAAGCGTGCCCGGCGCGATCGCGCCGGACGGCCGCCGGACCGTGAAGGTCGTCTACCAATCCTCCGAGAAGCGCCGGCGCTACACCGGCCACGTGATGTTGCTAACGGACAGTGCGCAGCGGCCGAGCGTGCAGTTGACCATTACGGCCGCCGTGGGCCTAAGCATCGAGCCGCGCCCGGCGATGCTCGAAGCCGGCGTCATCACGCTGGGGGGCGAGCGCGTGACGCACGTGCGGCTGACCAATCATGCGGACAGACCGATCCGCATGCTGCGCGGCACGTCCACGCGACCCGAGGCATGCAAGATCGGCGTGCCGCAGTTATCCATTCCTCCCGGGCGGACGCTGAAGCTTCCGGTGACGATCCGCGGGCGCGAAAGCGCGGGCCAGCGGACCGCCCTGCTGCGGCTGCACACGGACGCGCCGGACCAACCGGTCGTGGAGATCCCCGTGTACTACCGCGTCGCCACAGAACGGACGGAAGCCGAGAGTCCATGACGCCCCAAGCATGCCTTCTGGCGGTAGTCGCCCTGCTGGGTCCGATGGGCGTCGCGCCCGGCCGCGCCGCCGCAACGCATCCGGCCGGTGCGGACGGCACCCGTCCGGCGCCGCTGCGCGTGGTCGTGTTCAACTCCCGGACGTGCGCGCGGGGCTGTCGCGAGGTGGACGAGCGGTTGCCGCATATCGCGGCGCGCTGGGACGAGCGTATCGCGCTGGAGACGCACTACCTCGGTCCGGAGCGGCCGGAAAGCTGGGCCCTGTTCGCCCTGTACGACGAGCATTACAACGCCGAAGCGAATACCACGCCGGTTCTCTATGTCGGTCGGACGGTACTCAAGGGCTCCGACGCGATCCTGTCTGACGCCGCGCGCTGCATCGCCGCGGCATTGGCGGCCGGTGAGACGACGTACCGGCCTACCCCCGCCGAGCGCCGCCGCCTGCCCGCCGCGGACGGGGGCACGGACCCGCTGGACCGGCTGAGCGTCGGCGGCATCGTGGCGGCCGGGCTCATCGACGGGGTCAACCCATGCGCGTTTACAACGATCATCTTCCTGCTGTCGATGATGGCGTACCTCGGCAAGGGGCGTCGTGAGGTTGCCGCCGTGGGAGTGGGCTTCACTGTCGCCGTGTTCGTGACGTACTTCCTTCTGGGGCTCGGGCTGCTGCACGCGGTCAAGGTGTTCTCCGTGACGCACGGCGTGGCGACGGGTCTGACGTATGCGGTCGGCGTGTTGGCACTGGTGTTGGCGGCGTGGAGCTTCGCGGACTTCGTTCGCTACGCGCGTTCCGGCGACACCGGCGACGTAACGCTACGGCTGCCGCGCGCGGTGCGCCAGCGGATTCAGCGCGTGATCCGCGGCGGGCTGCGCACGCGTCACCTGGCGTTGGGCGCAATGGTCGTGGGGTGTACCGTGGCGATTCTCGAATCGCTGTGTACGGGGCAAGTGCTGCTGCCGACCGTGATGCTTCTGGTACGGACGCCGCGACTGCGGGCGCACGGGGTGGCCTATCTGCTTCTGTATACGGTGATGTTCATCCTGCCGCTCGTGGCGATTCTGGCGGCCGGGTGCGCCGGCGTCAGTTCCGCGCGATTGGGGGCGTTCCTGCGGCGGCATCTGGGCGCGGTCAAGCTGCTGCTGGCGCTACTGTTCGCGGGGCTCGGCGCGCTCGTCCTGCTGACCGTCTGACGAGCTGGCGGCGGTGCCAAGGTTGTCCGGCGCGTAGAACAGCCGTGACCGGCCCGTCGCAGCGCGAAGCGTGCGGCGCACCCACAGAGCCAATGCACGATTCGCGCACCGCTGCCAGGCGAGCGCCCCTTCCGCCAGTTCGGCCGTGCACGCCGGAGCGGCCTGAAGCTGGAGCAACGCCGCTTCGTTCAGCGGGGCGACCTTGCAGCCGGCCAGACGCACCAGCAGGCGGCGGTGCCCAACGTCATCGCTCGCCCGCGTGGTTGCGAACGTCAGTCCCGAGGCGGCGGCCTGGTGCGCGAGGCACTGGGGGGCGGACTCGAACGCCGCGGCGCGCCACCACCGGCGCCACTCCTTCTGTGCCGCGGCGCATGCCGCCGCATCGAACAGCGCGGGCAGCGCCGCGCGCCGCCCCGTGAGGCGCGCGAGGCGACGCAGCGCCCGCGCACGATGCCACCAGTGACGATGGGTGACCTCGTCGATGGCCTGGGCGACCGCCTGCCGCCACCAATGGCTGCGCGGTCGGTCGGCGTTTTCGGCCCACCAGGCGCGCCACGTGCGGTACAGCTCGGCCGGCGTATCGCATTGATCGGCGAACTGAACGAAGCAATGCGGCTCCAGCGCCTGCTCGGCCACGCAGAGCCGCGCGAACGTCGGCACGTCCTGGGCCGAGTCCATGGCGAGGGGGCTCAGCGGCAACCCGTGCGTCCGCAATCCCGGTGCGGTCAACTGGCCCGCCCGCAGCGCCAGACCCGTCAAATCCGTACGAACCGGCTCGTCCACGGGTGCCGGCGGCGACGGTTTGCGCGGCAGGTGAAAGCGGGACTCGGCCGCTCGCAGCACGTCGCCGGCGGCGAACTGAAGCGCCTCATGCCACGGCGCAAGCACCGCGATCGTCCCTGTCGCGGGCCGGGCGAAGCGATGTTGCCCGGCATCGGTAAGGACGCGCTCGACGAAGAGGCGACGGAAGCGACGAATCACCCACAGCGACACCGCCCGGTCAATATCGCCCCGCCCGGCGTCGCTGCCCAGCAGGCGCAGCAGGCAGGCCAGACGCACACGCCGCGTGAAGTCCGTCTGCGCGCGATATGCGCGTTCGATGGGCGCGATCGCCTCCCTGTCTCGCAGCAGGGCCAGGGCCCAGGCCGCCTCGACCGCATCGGCAGCGTCCTCTTGCAGAACGGCTGCAATCTCCTCGGCGAGACCCTCGGCGTTCAGCGCGGCCGCCAGACGCAGCGCGAACCGCCGTGCGGTGTCGCTCTCGCCGCTCAGCAGCGGCCGTAACGTCTTCTGAACGTATGCGGCGGGCAGGCGGCCGGCGAGTGCGTCCAGCGCGGCGTGCTGCTCTGATCCGTGAAACGACTCGCAGCTGCTGCGGATCAGCGCGGCGGCGTCTTGGTCGAGTTGTGGCCCGTGCTGCGGCGCAGCGCCGCCGCGAATACCAGCGGCCGCAGCGCTGCCCATCCATTCGTCGTCGTCGACGTACACCAGCCGTGTGGAGCGCTGCGGCGTCGCCAACGGCGCGCGGGGGGCGCCGGACTCAACGGGATCGGGCGAATCGGTGCGGCGCATCGCCTCGACAAGCGTGTCGAAGGCGTTGCGCGACTCTGCGTCCGCGGCGTGCGAAGAGGCGGGGCGGTCTTTGGGCACATCCCAGGGCGGCAGAAGCCCGGCCGACGGCGCCCCTGCATTGGCGCCGCCCGCGCCGTCCGGCGCCGACGCGGCTCGGGCCCTAAGCAATGCGTCGTGAAGCGCACCCAACGGCGCCGGCAGGTGCTCGGGCACCACGTCCGGCGCCTCAGGAGCGTCGGCCAGCGCGACCGTCGCCTCGGCGAGCCAGCGTGCCCTATCGACGAAATGGCGTTCGCGGGCGCCGAAGTACTTCTCGTTTGTCGCGATCGCGCGGTGCGGATCAACGGCCGCGATGATGCTTAGTGCCGCCGCCGCCCGCCGTTGCGCCCACCACTCATCATGGGGCAGCTTGGCGACATACTCGCTCAGTGCGCCCGCGTGATCAGCCGTCAGGCCCAGCTTCAGCGCGCTCCAGGCGACGTGCTGCTGCGGCGAGGGCAGCTCGGCCTCGGGCTGCTGCGTGGCGGCGGCCAGCACAACGGCGCGGCCCTTCGCATCGCCCCAGCACAGCCAGGCAACGGCGCCGGCCAGCGTTCCGGCTGTTGACTCCGCGGACATGCTGTCCACCACGGCGGCAATCGGCTCGCGGGGCGCCCAACTGACGGCCAGAGCGACACAATCGGTCCCGATGTCGTCGAAGGGGGCCCGCCTCCCGACGCAGGAATCGGCGTGTTGCAGCAGACGGAGCAGGTCATCGACGCTCGGCCGTTCCACCACCTCCAGGCGTGCCAGCCGGACAAAATCGGTGGTGTCGTCTTTCCGTGCGGTTCGCACAAAAGCACGCACGCGGGCCCGCGCCTCGGGATGCCGTCGCCACGGCAGGTGCGGCGCGAGATCCGTGACAACGTGTGCGCCATCGAGAGTCGCCAGCAGGTCGGTCAGCGTGGCATCGCTGACGCCGATCCCGTAGCGCAACCTCGTGTAGCTCAGCGGCGGGGCCTGGCCTCCGGCTCTGGCCAGAGCGGCCGCCGCGAGGCGCGCCGCCGTATTGCCGGCGCCGCCATGGATCTGCTGGCACAGACGCATGTGTTGCTCGGCGGTCAGTTCGCCGGCCCGGGCGAGCAACAGGCGGCTCTGTGCCGCCGCGCCGCTGAGTTCAGTGAGGGGCAGTTCGCCAAGCCGTTCGGGCGCCGCGACGGCCAGGGCCTCGACGGCAAGGTAGCTGCCCATGGGGCCGCTGCGGACGGCCGCGCTCGCCAGGGCGTCCACCGCCTCCGGCGACAGCCGCGCGTCGGGGTGACCCAGTACGTAGTAGGCCAGCCCCTCGCCAGCGGCCTCGGCGACGGCAACTCGCTCGTCCTGCAGATACGCCGCCAGCACATCGGGCGCGTCGGGCCAATCGCCCACGGCCGTCAGCATCACTGGAAGGGCGCCGGGCGCGACGCCTTCGAGGGCGGGTCGCTGCAGCGCGGCGTCGCTGGCCTCCGGCACGCGGTGGGCGCTGAGGCGGCCAATTATCGCCGCCAACACCTGCCGCAGGAAGGGATCCTCTACCGACAGGCCGGTCAGCAGCTTCAGGTCCTCCGCGCGAAGCGTGCGCAGCACGCGTGTCAGCAGGCCTTTCTGCAGCGAGAACGGAACCTTCTCCAGTGCGGGAAGGTACGTCTGCCGCAGGGCTCCGGCGGGAAGCCACCCGGCCACGCTGTTCCAGGCGATCCGCTTGCTCGCCTCGGTCCCGGACGTCGCGATCTCGAAGAGCATTCCAACCGTCTCGGCGGTGGGCTCGAGGCGCAGCAGAGCGTGCAGCGCCGCTTGACGGCCGATCGGTTTGACGCTGAGCAACTCCTTGCGGAGCACGTCGACGTATTCCTCCGGGGCCAGCTCGGCGAGTCGAGCCAGGAGTGTCGATCGCGTCCCCGTATTGGCATAGTCGCCCAGCTTGTCGAGGTGTTCATCGAGGATGCGCTCCAGCAGCGGCTTGACCGATGGGTGCGGCAAGCTGCCGGCCGTCTCGATCATGGACTCGTACAGCCATTGCTGGTGTTCGTGCCAGGGCTGCTGCAACGCCCAATCGAGGAAGCGGACCGGACCCCTGCCGGGCATGCCGGGCAGGTCCTCCTCGACAAATTCGCGCATTGCATAGTGCTGGTATCGTTCTTGGAATGCGGCCATTGCGGCCTCAAGCGTCTCATCCGTCCCGGCACGGATCAGAAGCTTCAGCATCAGACGGCTCGGGCGCGTCTCGGCCAGCTCGAGCAGCACGGGCGTGTACGCTGCATCTCCCATCGCGGCGATGACTTCCAGGGCCCGCCGCGACGTGGGCTCGGACCGCGCCAGTGCGGCCAGATCCACCGATTCCACGAACGGCTCGGGATCGTCGACGATCGCCGCCAGGGCTACGTTGCGGACCTCCGGCCGCTCGGAGCCCAGCGCGTTGCGCGCGACGTCTCGGGCGCGCGGGTCGTCGGCGTCGGTGCTGCGCAGCACCAGTGCGGCGGCGAGGGCGCGAACCAGCGGATCAGAGTCATCCAGGCGGTCGCGGACGACGTCGGGCAAGTCCGGCTGATCGGGCGGCTCAGACGGCTGGGCGTCGGTGACCGCATCCGGCATGACGTCAGCCGTAAGCGCCTCGCCGTAGTCGCTGCGGCGGTATGCCGGCTCGGGCACGCCCAGTGCGTCTCCGATGCGATCGAGGGCAAGCAGACCCAGCGCCTGGGCGCGGACCTGCGCGCTGTCGTGCGCGGCGGCGTTTCGGTAGACCTCAGCCGCGTCGTCGGCGCGATAGCCGCTGACGCACAGCAGCGCCCAGCAGACGCGCTGCGGCTCCGGGTGGCGCAGCAACGCGTCACGGACCTCCGCCGGCAGAGGGCGTTCCTCGACGTCGCGGCGCAACGTATTCCAGGCCGCCTCGGCCAGCTCGACGTCCTCGTCCAGAAGATGCTCGGCTATCAGGGGGAAGAACCGGTCCTCATCCCGGCGGTATCCGGCCTGCTGGAACAGCTGTCCCCAGGCGGGGCGCATCGATTCGTCCTGCAGCGCTGCGGCAAGGGCATCGTCGACGCGCGCGTCCGGGTCGAAGCTGTCGATGGCATCAAGCAGCGCGGCCTTGTGGGCGGGGTCCGTACTGCTATCATAGCGACGCATCGCTTCGGCCTTCGCCTGGGGGCTGTTCATTGCAGCCAGCGCCTCGATACCCGTCAGTTCGCTGACCTTCCGCTCGCGGACAAGTTGCAGGATGCGGTCGGCCTCGGCCGTGCATTCCCATTCGCCCAGCAACATGACGGCGACGTTGCGGACGAAGCTCTCCGGGTCCGCGAGGCGGTCGCTGACGGCGTTTTGAACCTTCTCGCCCGGTGTCTCGTGGATCAGCTTTTCCAGCGCCTGCAGTGCGGCGGCCCGGACGCGCCACTGCGGATCGGACAACAGCGGCAGGATGTGCGGCACCGCCTCCTGCGTCCGCGAGAAGCCCAGCGTCCGCAGCGCCGTGGCGCGGACCTCCATGGATTCGTCCTCGAGCATCGCCGAGACATACTCGATATCGACCGCGCCGACCCGCGCCAACGCCCCGACGGCCATCAGGCGAATGTTCCGGTCCGTGTCCGACAGAAGCTGTTGTAGAACCGGTTGAACGCGACGCCGCAAGGCATTGCGATTCTCGTAGTCGCCGTCTTCAACGATGCCGACGAGGCCGTCGACCGCCCGCTGACGGACGTAGATCTGGCGATCGGCGAGACACTCGCCGAAAAAGCCGATCGCCGCCGGCTTTGCCCACTGCGCCACCTCGTCGACCATGTGGGCGCGGGCCTTGACCTCCCCGCCGGCCATCACCGCCACAAGCGTGGGGAACTTCTCCAGCAGCGGCTCGCTCGCCGCAACGTGCCAGCGCAACCGCCGGCTGATGTCCCGCGCGCGACGTCGCAACTCGAAGTTGTCGGACAACTCGGCGAGCTTGAGCGGCACCATCGCCGACCGGCCGCATGCCAGAATACGGCGCCGCAGTGCCGCCAGCTCGTCCTCGCCGGCCGTGGCGAGGCGCCCCACAAGCTCACGAGCACGGGCGCCGCGTGCGTCGCGATCCCGCAGTTCGCTCAGCCGCTCCCGCGGCGCGGGCGGTGGCGCCGGTGGGTTGAGCACCTCGTCGAGACCCGGCACGTGCGACACCATCGTCTCGCGCAGCTTCGCGTTCGATTGCATCTGCTCGGCGTGCCAAGCGGCCTGTTCGTCCGACATCCCCGCCGCCTTGAGCTTGGCCGTGACCTGAGCAACGGGAAACGCCGCTCCGTCGGCACCATCGCCCCCCGCCGGGCGCGTTGTCGCCGTCGCGGGACGCGTTGTCGGCATGGCCGGGCGCGAGGCCGCCCCCACACCGTCGGCCCTGCGGGAGCTGACGACAAGCTGCCCCCGCGTTGTGCTGTTCGTCACAACCTGCACCAGCACACATCCTGCCGCCACGGCGATCGCAAGGTAACTCAGATTCGTCCGGGTGTGCACGTCGTGGCTCATGGCGTCAATGGCTCTCCCACTCATCCAGCAGGTTCTCAGCGGTGGCGCGAACGAAGCTCTCGTCGTCAGCAAGGCGTTTGACGACGGCCGAACGAACGTACTCCGGTGGCCGGGAGCGGATAATCCTTCCGAGGGCCTTGAGTGACGCAACGCGGACGTGCCATTGCGGGTCCTGAAGCAAGGGCACAATGTGCACGACCGCCTCTCTGGCGCCGGAGAACCCCAGGGCGCGAAGCACGGTCGCGCGCATCTCCGTGGACTCGTCGCTGAGAAGCTCGGCCATACGCTCGACGCTTACCGCCTCGATGCGCCCCAGCGCGCCGACGGCCAGCAGTCGCATCTGCCGGTCCGTGTCGCACAGCAGCGACTCCAGAAGCGGTCGCACGCGCCGGCGCAGCACATGCTCCCTGTCATGCCCGGCCGATGTGACCACGGCCACAAGCCCGTCCACCGCACGTTGGCGTATGTACACCTGCGAATCGGCCAGGCACTCACCGAGAAATCGCACGTTCGCCGCAGAGGGGCGCTCGACGACGGCGTTGACGGCTTCGGCGCGGGCCTTCGGCTCGCCCGTCGCCATGACCTCGACAAGCTCGGGCATGACGTCGCGCAACGGCCCGGCCGCCACGTGCCAGCGAAGCCGCCGGCTGATCTCCTGCGCGCGCCGGCGCAGCTCGAAGTTCCCGGACAGCTCGGCGAGCTTCAGCGGCACCATCGCCGGTCGACCGCAGGCGCAGATGCGTTCTGCCAGTCCCCCCAGCTCCCGTTCATCGGCATCGCCGAGTTGCGCGACGAGCGCCGCCGCCCGCTTGCGCAGCGCCTCGCGGCGCCGCAAGGCCGCCAGCCGCTCCTGCGGCGACGGCTCGGCATCCCCGCGGAGGGCCCTGGCCAGATCAGGATTATTTCGCAGCATCCACCGGCGATGCTCTGGATTCCGGAGCCGTTCGGCCAGCGAGCGCGCCTCATCAGTGGCATATCCCGCCGCCTCCAGCTTCCGTTGCAGCGCGAGAATTTCCGGATCGGGCGGCGCCGGCTCAAGGACGATCGCCGTCGACTCGGGCTCGCGATCATAGTCACGGCTTTGGCTGTAGTAGTAGATACAGCCGGCGATCCCCGTCGCACCGGCGAGCGCCGCCAGAGAGATCACGTAGCGGCTTGTGACGTTCCGTCGATGCCTCATGGGGCCGTCTCGCGCGATGCCGGACGGGAGGTTCCCGTTGACGCGTCCCTGCCTTGCGGCGGTGGGTCGGCACGCTCCGGCTCCGGCGCCGGCCTAGCGTTGGGATTGGCTCGAAGCCATGCGCGCCAGGCGGCGACCTGCTTGTCGCGCAGCGCCTTGTCCGCGAAGGGGTCGAACGGCAGTTGCCCGCCGGAAACGTGCGCCAGGGCGCTGCCGGCGGCCGCGCGAATCGCCAGACGCTTGTCGCCCATCAGCGTGCACAAGGCGGGGCGCACCGTCGGCCCGGCCGCGGCGAGGGCGTCGAGGACGTCCCGCCGCCCCGTCCTGCGCGGGCGTGCGAGGTACTCGACGGCGTCCGACAGCGCCCGCGGGACGCCGTCGGACGGTCCGGCTTTCTCGGCGAATGCCTTCAGCGCGGCAGTCAGTTGCTCCAGGGTCTCAGCGACCGGCCGGGCCTTCGAGGCGAGGGCCCGGCGGAGGAACGCCGTGAACGCCAGCGGCGGCCGATACCCGCTACAGCGAGCGACTTCTTCGTCCCGTCCCGTCAGTACGACCACGCACGGATACCCGAACACGCCATAGCGCGCCCGCAGCGCCGGGGCGTCCGCCGAAGGCGCCTCGACCCACAGCATGCGCCGCATCAGCCGGCGCACGCGGTCGTCGGTAAACGTGCCGCCGGACATCCGCGCGCACCACGTACACCGCGGCGACGAGAAGTACACCGCCACCAACCGATCGCGTCGGCTGGCCTCGTCGAGCGCCGCGTTCAGATCCCGGCCGAAGGCAAGCGGCGCGGTTGCCGTGCCGACGGCGTTGGCGCCGGCGGCCGCGGCGAGCACAGCGAGCGCCGCACAGGTTGTTCTCACGGGCATGGGCATCGTTTCCTCAGGGCTGCTGGGGGTCAACCGGCTGGGAGGCGGGGTCTTCAAGGTAGAGTCGCTCTGCGGAGGTCGGCTCGGCGTCCGTAGCGGACGCGCGCAGCCACCCGGGCCAGCCCCACAGGGCGCAGGCGGCGCCGGCCAGAACGACCACGGCGGCAACGACCGCCCAGGGGCGACGTCGTGGTGCGGCCTCGCGCCGGCGATCCTCGATCTCCTGTTTCCAGTTCCGGTAGGCCATGTCGTTTCTGTCAGTGGGTCAGTGCGTATGCCAGCAGGTTCGCGTTGACCTTGCGGGCATTTAGAATCTCGTTTCCGCCGCAACAGCAACAGCCCGGCCCGGCGTTGCCAGTGTCGTTAAGGCCCTCGGGCGAATACACCAGCACGACCTTGCCCTCGTACTCCAGCGCTTCGAGATGAGCGGGGGTGTGGCGTTTCGTATCGAGGCCGTCGATGTCGTAGACCGTATGAAAAACGGGATGTGACATGGGCAGCGGCGTGAATTGAAGATCGGGAAACGTCAGCTTGATTTCGCGGCGGAAGCTGGCATCCCATGTGCTGGAGCTGCAGCCCGCCGAGGCCACGAGGAACCCGCCGTGCAGCAGATAACGCCGCAGGCCGCTGCGCTGCGCCTCGGTAAGGCGGAAAGACCCCTCGCCGGTCATCACCGCGAACGGGAAGCGAAACAGCTCCCGGCTGTCGAGTTTCACCGGGCGAAACCGCCGCGACGCGCGGACGTGCGAATCCTTTCGCAACTGCGAGAGAAACTCGTCGGCGAAACATACCGACGTCTTGCTGCGCCCGTAGATCAGGTTCGCGCAGTGCACGGTGCCCTGCTCCATGTCGCGCTCGAAGCCCCCGTCGGCAACGCCCCGCCGGACCGGCTGGGCCCATGCCGACCATGCCGCAAGCACACCCACCCCCGCCGCCGCAATACAGGCCGCCAGTGGCTTCATGGTTCGTCTCCTCATGTTGTCCGACCCTTCCACGGGGTCGTCTATCGGCTTTCATCCGCCAGGCGGCGGAAGTACGCCTCGACCGTGTCGCGGTATCGCGCCGGGACGCCCGGCAGGGCACGGACCTCGGGCGAGTCCGTCCGCTGCGTCGGCCGGAGCGATTCGACCGGGCCTC
>JAGXKT010000074.1 GCA_018335035.1 Phycisphaerae bacterium | reverse complement strand
GTCGACCGCGCGTGCCCACTGCCCGAAGGCGGCCTCCACACGCCGGTTGCTCTCGGCATCCTCGCTCAGAAGCTGCAGGCGCGGGCCCGTGCCCACGCAGTCGTTGGCCAGCGTCGAGACGATGCCCCGGGCGTAGGCGTTGTAGGCGTCGTCGGTGAGCAGGGACTTGATCTCGGCCTTGACCTGCCGGCGCACCGCCTTCTGGCCTCTGGCCTCCAGCGAAACGGCTCGGGCCCGCTCGGCCAAAGCGTCGGCGGCCTTAATGGTCTCGAGCACTGCCATCGCGTCCAGCACGGGCCCGCCGTCGCTCCAGGTCACGACCTGCGACAGCGGGATCACTGCCGGGACTGTGCCCGACCAGACCCTTTCGTCGGGCACATGGTAGGGAACGAGAACGACGGCGCGGCCGGCCGGGCCGACGTGCGCGGCGACGGAGGCGGCGTCGTCCTCCTGCATCCGCCGCGCGAAGACCACGCCGCGTGTGCGTTGGCTGCCGGGCGGCCAGGGCGTACGGCCCAGGCGCCACAGCCGGCCGGCGACGACCTCCTTCGGCTTGCCCTTGAGGCCCGCCAGGCCCGCCACCCAGGCCGCCAGGCCCGAAGCACTGAGAGACCAGCGCCAGCGGCGAGCGAGGTCCACGGTGAATCGCCCGACTTCCTCATTGCGCCGACAGAAGTAGACGCCGATCGGCTTGCCGGCGCAGGGGGCGTCACGAATAGCTGGCTCAATCCAGCAGTCATCTTCGCATTCGCGGCACACGACGCCGGAGGCCGGCTCGGCTTCGCGGAGCAAGCCGAGCTTCTGGAGGCGGTTCAATGCGCCCGCCGGCCAACGCTCCACCTCGTCAGCGTCGAAGCACGAAGCGTCGCGGGTGTCCGCGCGCAGCAGGATTTCCCGGAGAACCTCACGCACGGGCGATGCCCCATCGTTGGAGGTACTTCTTGGCTACCTGGTCGAACTGGTCGTCCTTCAGTGTGCAGCGGTTCGGGTGGGCGACCTCGAAGGTCAGCTTCTTCGCTCGCCCGCCGTTGCGTGGTGCGAAGGTCAGGCGCATCCGCGCCCGCGACACGTGCACGGAGTCCAGGGGCACGTTGTCCTTGTTGATCGCGTCGTCCATTAGGTCGTACAACGCCCGTGGTGAGCGCGGTGACGGGTTCGCCTCCAGCACAACGCGCTTCGAGCAGCCGCCGGGCACGTCGAGGCGAAGCATCTTCACTTCGACCGAATCGACGCCATCGGCGGGATCGGTCGGGAAGGCCTTCTCGCGGTCCTTCAACTCGGATAAGTCGTAGTCCGGCGTGGCGTCTTCGTCGGGCAGTTCTTCGAGGCCGAGGATCGTCTGGCAGAAGACTTGCATCAGCTCTTCCTTGTGGTCCCTGTTCCCGTGAGCTCGCAGCTCCAATACCCCCTCTTCCGGGCGATAGACGAAGATGATCTCGAAGACCGGCCGTCGGGGGACCTGTCGCAGTTTGCCGTCGGTGCCGAAGGCGGGTTCGGTCACGGGGTGGTCTGCGTCTGCTCATCAGAGTCTCCTCGCCCATTCCGGGCCGCTGAGACTCTCATACCATCTGGATCAAGTTTTGGGGAGCAGGCCAATCCGCCTGCCGGCCAACGAGGTACTGCAACGGGAGATCGAGCCGCTGCTGACGCGCCCGGTGGGACGTCCGTCGAACAAGCCGGTGGTCTGGTATCACGACTTCCCCTACCAGGCGGGCAGTTGGGACAGGCCGCGCCGGGTGGTGGCGAAGATCGAGCACCACAAGGGCGAGTTGTTCCCCCGCGTGGGGTTCATCGTGACGAACCTGCGGCGGAAGCCCTGGCAGGTGGTGAAGTTCTACAATGGTCGCGGCACGGCCGAGGAGCAGTGGATCAAGGAAGGCAAGAACGCGGTGAAGTGGACACGGCTGAGCTGCCACGACTTCGTAGACAACCAGGTGCGGCTGCAACTGTTCGCGTTGGCCTACAACCTGGGCAACTTCCTGCGTCGGTTGGCCCTGCCGAAGTCCGTGAAGCACTGGTCGCTGACCACGCTGCGGGAGAAGCTCATCAAGATCGGGGCCAAGGTGGTGGCCCACTCCCGCTACGTGGTGTTCCAGATGGCCGAGGTGGCCGTGCCCCGGAAGCTCTTCGCCGCGATCCTGGATCGGATACGTCGTCTCGCGGCGCTGCTGCCCCGAGCGCCCGTGCCGTCATGAGGCCCGACGCTCCATTCCCTGTTCCCCGCGATGCAAGCCCCCGGGAGCGGTGCGCGCCGATCGGGCTTCGATCCCCGCGAACTGGCCTCCAGACGCCCTGGATCGCCTCTGAATCGCCCTCCGCGAGCCACGAAAGCCTTGGTCGGCGCGGAAGTCGCCGAGAATCTCCTTGGCGCAAGCGGGGGGGGCAGCATAATGCGTGTCAAATCGCCCGGCGGCGTAGCCGGGCAAGGTCATCCGGGAAATCCCGGTTAGGGACCGTGCGCCGGCGCCACGCACAGGTTGCGAGCAACCGTTGGCCCCCTACCCACTGGCGCCGGGTGGAGCAGGGGGAATGAGAAACCGAGCCTATGCGAATCAACGTTAACGGACAATGGCAGGAGCGGCCGGACGCGCTGACCGTGGCGGAACTGTTGTCGGCGATGGGGCTGGACCCGCGCCGCGTCGCCGTCGAGCGGAACCGGCAGATCGTCCGCCGCGCCGACCACGCCGCCACGCGCCTGGCGCACGAGGACACGCTCGAGATCGTCACCCTCGTCGGGGGAGGATAGCCATGGCGAATCAAGCCGATACGGATCAGGCGGCCGCCGCGGCCTGCAGGACCGTCGCCGTCGTGCTGGCACTGGGATGCATCGGTCTCAACATTGCCGCGATGGTGCTGGCCGGGGAAGGCGACCCAAGGGCACCATACCTCACGCTTGCCGGGGTATCGCTCATACCCTTGTCGCTGATTCTGAGCGCGGTGGCCCGCGCCAAGAAAAAGGGGACAAGCGCGGCAGCAAGCGCCACCATCGGTGTCGGTGAGCAAAGACCGATCGACTACCACATCGATGTCTCCTACAGCGAAAAGAACGAGGGCTACGTCGCGGAGATTCCTGATTTGCCGGGCTGCTCGGCCTTCGGCGCAACGCCGGCCGAGGCGCTGGAACAGGTGCAGCAGGCCAAGGCCGCCTGGCTCGAGGCCGCCAGGGAAGTCGGCAAGCCAATCCCCGCGCCTCGCTACCGCCCGGCCAAAGGCCCTGATCAACCGAATCACCGAATAACCGATTAACCGTTACCCTCCGCCCGCCCCGGAAGGAACAGGCACGCACATGACCGCCATCGAGCCGCTCCGCATCGCAGACTTCGAACTCCGCAGCCCTGCGACCTCCGGGTTATGAGCACGCGCGGTCGTAGGTTCGAACGCACCCCGGGCGCTCGTCGCAGCTGGCGGCGACGATAACGTAACCC
>JAGXKT010000073.1 GCA_018335035.1 Phycisphaerae bacterium | reverse complement strand
TCTTCGATTCCAACCTCATCCGCATCTTCATGAACTTCAGCGGTCGCGCCGGCCGGGGCTTCTTTCGCGTCACCGATGTCCTGTTTCGCACGCTGGAGCGATTGACCGGTGCCCAGGTGATCCGCGAGATCACGGAGTTTTTCGAGGTGGCCGAGTCGATTCTCGAGCCCTTCAGCGCTCAGGCGGCGCGGGCGCACAGACTCCTGCGCGAGCAACAGACGGCTTTCGTGATCGTCACCGGCGCCAACCCCCACCAGCTCGAAGAAGCGTCGGAATTTGCCGGCGCCCTGGACGGCATGGGCATCCGCGTGAGCAACGTTGTGGTCAACCGCTGGCTGCCGGCGCTTGAGGAGACGGCACCCGAACTCCCCGAGTCCATTGAGAACAGCGAGCTGGCCGAACGCGTTCGCTACTGGCATGCCGCACTGGAACGCCTGGCCCACCGCCAGACCGAAGCGATCAAGGCATTGGAGGCGCAGGACGGCGCCGGTGTGGTGCGCGTGCCGGAAATGCCTGCTGCCGTCGATTCGCTCAGCGGCCTGGGCGAATTGAGTGACCGACTGCGCACGACGACAAGTCCTTCATCGACCGAAGCGCGTTGAGGCTGCAGAAGTTTTCGGCACCGTGCAACGGCGGGCGGTATTGTCCGTCGGTCTAATGCTGTTTCTGCGCTCCCGCCGGTCGCTAATGCCCGACCTGGTCTTTTTCTGCATCTGACCCCTTTTCTGCGCGGAGCTGCGGGCCCCACCATTTGCCGGCCGGCGATTTCGGGGCTCATCGGCGACAGGTTTCCGTAGAATGGTCGTATGAGCTCCGATGCCCCCTCCTTCGACGCAAGTCTCGCCGGCTTCGAATTCCCTGACGGCGCCGGCCGCATCGCGGTCGTGCTGGGCGCCAGCGGTTACATGGGCTCCAATCTCACCCCGGCGCTGGCAGAGGTCGGCTGGCATGTGCGTGCGGTCGCGCGAAACGCCGCGGTGCTGGAGGCCCGCGAGTGGACGGGCGTCGAGTGCATGTCCGCCGACGTGCTGAAGCCGGAGACCCTCGCACCGGTGCTGAAGGACGCCGAGGTTGTTTACTATCTCGTACACATGATGTGGAGCGGCGGCGACTTCGTTCCGGTCGAGAAGCGCGCCGCCGAGAACGCGCGCAAGGCGTGCGAGGCCGCCGGCGTGCGGCGCATCGTCTATCTCGGCGGCATCATGCCGAAGGAGGCACGCTCCCGCCACATGGAGGGCCGGGCGGTGGTGGGCGATACGCTTCGTGCGGGCTCCATCCAGGTCGTCGAGCTGCAGGCGGCGATGATCGTGGGGCCGGGCTCCGCCGCCTTTGAGGTCATCCGCGATCTGGTCAACTACCTGCCGGTGATGATCACGCCCAAGTGGGTGCGCAAGCGCTCGACGCCAATCGCCCTGGAAAACGTGCTGAATTACACGATTGCCGCCGCGGACTTGTCGCTCGAGGGCGACTGCATCTTCGAGCTTGCGGGGCCTGAAGTACTCACTTATCAGGAGATCATGGACATCTACGGCGAGCTGGTCGGCAAGAACCGGCTCGTCATACCGGTGCCGGTGCTGACGCCGAAACTCTCCAGCTACTGGCTCTATTTGGTGACCTCGGTGACACCGACCACGGCGATGTCGCTGGTGGAGGGGCTCGCCCATGACTATGTAGGCGAGGATATGGAGATTCGGCAGCTGGTACCGCAGCGGCTGCTCGCGTTCCGCGAGGCCGTAGCCGCCACGCTGGAGGCGGAAAAGAACCACGACGTGCCGGCCCGCTGGGTGGAGGGATCCATCGCCGCCCGCGACTGGAATCCCGACTACTCCTTCTATGCAAAACGCTACTGCCGCGAGACGGAGACGACGGCAAGCCGCGAGTCCCTGTTTCGGGTGCTGCAGACCTTTGGCAAGCACGGCGATTTCTTCTCCTACCGCTTCCTCTGGTGGCTCAGGCGCGCATTCGACTGGCTGATCGGCGGGCCCAGTTTCCGCACGGGACGTCGGGATCCGGATAGCGTGCGTGTAGGTGACGTCGTCGACGGCTGGCGCGTGCTGGGCATGGAGTCCAACAAGCGGATCACTTATTCGATGCTGATGCGCGCGCCGGGTTCGGGCCTGCAGGAATTCACCATCCGCGAGCGCGACGGCAAACGGGTCGTCGAGCTCTGCGCCTATTGGCATCCCGCCGGCTTCTGGGGGCTGCTGTACTGGTACGCGCACCTGCCATTCTACGGCCCGCTGGTCGGCAACGCCGTGCGGGAGATCGGGCGCAGGGCAGAAGCTCTGGAGGACTGAGCGGGCCGGCAGCAGTCGTGCTTGACTGATCATTCTGCGATAAAGCCCGAAAGGGTTGAAACGGCAACCCGATCAATCGCAAGCGTTTTATGACATAGACCACCCTTCGCCGGCGGACCAAACACAACCGCCTTGAAAGGCCGTCCGTAGAGCCGACCGCGTCGCGCTCGAGCAAGCCTTCGCGTTCCAGCAGTCGCCCCACCGGGCGGGCGATCGTGTGGGCCAGTCGCGTCAGTTGGGCCGACGTCGGCCGCATTTCGGGATTCCCGCGTTCGCGGGAATGACGGGAAATGGCGGGAAATGGCGGAAAATGGCGGGAATAATGGGGAAGATACGCCCGCGCTAGAGCCCGAACCTAGTGCGCCCCATCCCAATCCTGCCCATCTCCCGCCTCGACCAGCAACTCGACGTCCAGCTCCCCGGCCCGGCTCATCCGCCCGATCACGCCCTTGCGCACCTCTTCCAGCGCGGCCTGCTTGACCTCCAGCACCAGCTCATCATGAACCTGCATGACGAGATTGGCCGGGACGTTTTCTTGCTGGATCCAGCAATCGACGTCGATCATGGCGCGCTTGATGATATCGGCGGCCGTACCCTGCAGCGGCGCGTTGATGGCGGCGCGCTCGGCGGCCTGCTGGCGCTGGCGGTTGCGGGAGTTGATCTCGGGCAGCCACAGGCGACGCCCGGCAAGAGTCTCGACGAAGCCCTGTTTCTTCGCCGCCGTGCGGGTCGAGTCCATGAACTCGCGCACGCCGGGGTAGCGGGCGAAGTAGGTGTCGATGTATTCGCCGGCGGTGGTGCGGTCGGTCTCGAGTTGCCGGGCCAGGCCCCAGGCGCTCATGCCGTATATCAGGCCGAAATTGATCGCCTTGGCCGAGCGGCGCTGTTCGCCGGTCACCTGGTCGATCTCGACGCCGAAGACTTCGGCCGCGGTGGCCCGGTGGATGTCCTCGCCGTCGGCGAACGCCTTGAGCAGGCGCTCGTCGCCGGACATGTGCGCCATGATCCGGAGCTCGACCTGGGAGTAGTCGGCCGCGACGATGCACCAGCCTTCCGGAGCGACGAAAGCCTTGCGGATGCGTCGGCCCTCCTCGGTGCGGATCGGGATGTTCTGCAGGTTCGGATCGGTGGACGAC
>JAGXKT010000002.1 GCA_018335035.1 Phycisphaerae bacterium | reverse complement strand
CGGCGGGCCTCGAAGCCGCCGGGCAGCGCGACGGCGGGCGGGCCGTCGGCCTCACACGCCGCGGCCAGCTCCGCCAGCCGCTCGGCGCCGACCGTCCGCAACGGCACGCCGACCCGCTCGACCGCCGCTCGCAACGCATATCGGCGGACGACGCCCGAGCAATCCGCCAGGCCCGCACACCGCAGCACCAGCCGGTCGCTCTCGTCCGTCTCGATGGCCGCAGCCAGCACGCCCTCGGCCTGCTGCACCGCCCAGGCCTCGACCTCCCCGGCCGCACCAGCCAGCCGCAGCAACGCCTCGTCGGCGCGCGGGTTGAGCCGGCGGCGAATCCACGGCAGCAGCTCGTGGCGAACGGCATTCCGCCGATACCGCGTCTCGGCGTTGGTCGCGTCGGTCCGCCAGGCGAGTTGCCGACGTCGGCAGTAGGCCTCGATCTGCTCGCGCCGCGCCGTCAGCAGCGGGCGGACCAGCGTAACCGCGGGGTTGAGGGTCCGTGCGGGCGGCATGCCCGACAGCCCGCGGAGGTGCGTGCCTCGGCAGATGCGGTAGAGGATCGTCTCGACGTTGTCGTCGGCGTGATGGCCGACGGCAACGACCGCAGCGCCGCAGCGCCGGGCGGCCGCGGTCAAGAAGCGATACCGCGCCATCCGCGCGGCGTCCTCGCTGCTGCGCCCGCCGCGTGCGGCGGCATCGGCGACATCCGCCTGCTCGCAGATCGCCGGCAGCCCGTAGCGAGCGGCGAGGTCGCCCACGAAGGCCGCATCCGCCGGCGACTCGTCCCGCAGACAGTGGTCCAGGTGCCCCACCGTCAGCCGGTAGCGGCGGTCGGGCCGGGCGGCCAGCGCGTACAGCACGTCCAGTAGCGCGACGCTGTCGGCCCCGCCGGAGACGCCCACCAGCACCCCCGTTTCCGGGCGGAGCAGGCGCTGCGCGTCGATCCAGGCGGCCGTCGCGTCCGTCAGCGGGTCGGCTTGTCCGTTGTGCTCGCCCACGTGGGGCTATAGTATCACTTGTGGTCCCAGGCGGCACAACGACGCGGCAGAACGACGATGAGACCTCCGCCCCGCGCACGACATGAGTTGGCGTTGGTGATTCTGCTGGCCACGGCGGCAGTGGGCGGCTTTCTCGCCTTCGACGATCCGGACGCCAGCGCCGAGCAGATCGCGCTGGCGACGGCGGCGCTGAAGCGACACGACGGCACGCTGTTTACCCATGATCCGGTCTACGGGCCCAGCGGGCTGTGGCGCCTGCACACGCCGATCTTCCAGGGCGTGTTGGAGCTGGTGCTGCTGCCCAGCGGCTACGGTGAGCCGTTGACGGCGTTCCGCGTGCTCGCCGGAGCCGTCATCGCCATCTATCTCTGCGCGATGTACGCCCTGCTGTATCACCAGTGCCGCAGTTGGTCGATTTCGGCCTTCGTGGCCGTGCTGTCGGCGACGGTAACCTACGCGCCCGGGGGGGCGTTCTGGGGCGTCGGCCCTCTGGCGACCATCGGGGCGCGCGGCTTATGCATCGCCTTTTCGCCGCTGATCGTTCTGGGGCTGCTGGGCGCGACCGACGGGCGCGAGGGGCGCGAGCAGCCGTGGCGGCTGGGCGTGATCTTCGGCTGCGCGGGGCTGCTGTGCAACCTGCACCTTCCCACGGGCGTCAACCTGACACTGGTGCTGCTGATCGCCTACCTCGCCAGGCGACGCGCCCGCCCGCGAAGCTGGCTGACGGCGACCGGCGGGCTGGCGGCCGCCGCCGTCGGCGCCCTGCCTTACGCCGCGTACGCGATCGCGCTAGGGTGGCGCATTCCCACCGCTCAGGCGACGGCGAGCTACGCCACGGCGCGGCGTGCCCTGGCGGCCGGCGGCGCCGAGGTGCTCTACCCGGAGCTGCTCAAGCAGGTCATCGAGTCCGTGCCGTACGTCGCCGTGTTGCTCGTTCCGGCCGGGGCGGTCCTGGTGCGTGTCGGGCGGTTTCGCCTGCGGAATGGCGTGTTCTGGCTGACGATGCTTCTCGGCGCCGTGGCGATCGGCCTGGGCGCCCACGGGCTTTGCCAGCTCCACGCCCGCGCGCAGAACCGCCCGCCGGTGACGCTGCTGGTCGAGGCGGCCGCGCTGGGGATGCTCCCGCTGTACGTGCTGCTCGCCCAGGGCTTGACCAACCTTTTTCGCCTCGTGCGAACGCACCGCGCGCTGCTGCGATGGGCCTGCGTGGCGGCGCTGGCCGCCTGGATGATGCCGTCCGACAACCTGCAAGTGGCGCGACACCTGGCGTACCGGACGGCGACGGGCTTCATGGCTCCGGCCAGCCGTCCGCCGCGCGTCCGCGAACTGGCCGAACGCCGCGCCGCGAGGCGCGAGATGGACGCCCTGGCGCGCTGGCTGCGCGACCACACCGACCGCACCGCGATCGTCCTGACGGACCGCTCGGACCTGCGACTGGCCGCACGCCGACCCATCACCGCCAGCGCCGACGACCTGCCCTACTACTACCGCCTGGCGCCGGGTCGGATGGACGCCTGGCGCAGCAGACTGGCGCGCCAGCGGCGCATGCTCGCCCGGCCGGTGCTGCGATCGGATCTGCGCTCGCTGGCGGCGGCGATCGCGGCCCGGCGCGACCTGCCGCGCGAAACGGAGATTCTGGCGGTGATTCCCGCGCCGATGGCGTCATCGGGTCTGGCCGATTGGCACGTCGAACCGGACGGCTGGGGGCAGTTCTTCCGCCTCTATCGCGTGCCCCCCGCCGCGGCCCCCCACGCAGCCCGCTAGCCGGCCGCGCAGTGCGGTTTTTTGCCGTTCCGGGCCTTGTCTTGACGGGTAAAAGCGGTATAGTGGGGAGTTTCCCGGTCCTGATCGGGAGCGCCACGCGCCAGGCGGGCCGCCGGTCAGCGTCGTGACCGCGTCGGCCCCTCACGGAAAACGCCTCACCGGTCGGCGCAGGCAGAGTGTTTGGAGACTACCATGGCGGCTTCGAAGCCACAGGACATTCGAAACATCGTGTTACTCGGCCACGGCGGCGCGGGCAAGACCACCCTCGCCGAGGCCATGCTCCACGCCGCCGGCATCACCGGGCGGCTGGGGTCGGTCGACGAGGCCACCAGTCACTTCGACCACACGGATATCGAGCGCGAGCGGAAGCACTCGGTCGACCCGGCCGCGGGGCACTTCGAGCACAACGGCAGGATTATCAACCTCATCGACACACCGGGCTACCCGGACTTCGTCGGCGGCGCGATCGGGGCGATGGGCGGCGCCGATGTGGCCGTCATCGTCGTCAGCGCCACCGCGGGCATCGAGGTCAACACCCGTCGGCTCTTCAACGTCGCCCGCGAGGCGAACATGCCCATCGCCGTCGTCATCAACAAGCTCGACGGCGAGAACGCCGACCTGGCCGGGACGCTCAAGGCGGTCAGCGAGACGTTCGGCACGGCGTGCAAGGCGATGACGCTGCCGACCGGCGGCGGATCGGAGGTGATCGACTGCTTCACCAACGATTCCGGCGACGCGGACGTCGGTGATGTCGCCGAGGCGCACACCGAACTGGTCGAGAACATCGTCGAATCCGACGAAGCGATGATGGAGGCATACCTTGGCGGCGAGGAAATCCCCGCCGACAAGCTCGGCGCCGCCTTCGCCAGCGCGATGGTCGAGCACGCGGCGATGCCCGTGTTCTTCGCCGCCGGCAAGGGCGAAATCGGCGTCAAGAAGCTCATGGACGCCGTCGCCACGTACTTCCCCTCGCCGGTCGACGTCGCCGGCGCCCCGGTCTACGCCGCCGACCCCGACGCCGCCGAGGAAGAGCCCGAAACCGTGGAGGTCACCGCCGAGGCCTCCAAGCCGCTGATCGCCCAGGCATTCAAGATCACCTCCGACCCGTACGTCGGCAAGCTGGCGTGGGTGCGGATTCTCCAGGGCACGGCGACGGGCGAGACCAGCTACCAACTGCGCGACGAGAAGAAGGGCGCCAAGATCGGCCACCTGTTCAAAATTCAGGGCAAGGAGACCGAAGAAGTCGACCGCGCCGTCGCCGGCGACATCATCGCTCTGGCCAAGGTCGAGGAAATCAGCGCCGCCGACGTGCTGCACGCCGACGCCCAGCCGATGTTCCGCCGCCGCCCCAAAGCGCCGACGCCGATGTTCTCGCTCGCCGTGACGCCCAAGAGCCGCGGCGACGAGCAGAAACTCTCCGGGGCGCTGCAGAAGCTCAGCGAAGAGGACATGACCTTCACGACCGTCCGCGACGCCCAGACCAACGAGACCGTCATCAGCGGCATCGGCGACCTGCACCTGCGGATGATGCTGACGAAGATGAAGAGCCGGTTCGACCTGGAGGTGGAAACCAAGCCGCCCAAGGTCCCCTACCGCGAGACGATCACCAAACCCGCCGACGGACACCACCGCCACAAGAAACAGACCGGCGGCGCCGGGCAGTTCGGCGAGGTGTACCTCCGTGTCGAGCCGCTGGAACGCGGCGAGGGGTTCGACTTCGTCAACGAGCTGTTCGGCGAGTCGATCCCGCGGCAGTTCCTGCCCGCGATCGAAAAAGGCGTCCAGGACGTCCTCCAGGCCGGCGCCATCGCCGGGTACCCCATGCAGGATATCCGCGTGGCGATCACCGACGGCAAGCACCACCCCGTCGACTCGAAGGAAGTGGCATTCCGCACGGCCGGGAAGAACGCCTTCCTCGACGCCGTCTCCAAGGCCAAGCCCACGCTTCTGGAGCCCATGGTGACCATGGAGATTACGGTCCCGGCTGAGTTCATGGGCGACATCGCCTCCGACCTGTCGGGCCGGCGCGGACGCATCCAGGGCCAGGAGATGCTGCCCGGCAACATCTGCACGGTCAGCGCGCAGGCCCCGCTGGGCGAGGTAATGCAGTATAATAGCCAGTTGCGTTCCCTGACGGGCGGTCAGGGCAGCTATACGATGGACTTCAGCCACTACGAGCCGGTTCCCGGAAACGTCCAGGAACAGATCGTCGCGGCGGCCAAGAAGAGCGACGAGGAAGAAAACTGACGCGCCGGCGGCGCCATGCCCGCACGGCACGCACCAGACAACGAGGTTCCCCATGGCACGCAAATGCCCTTTTACCGGCAAGAAGACGCACAGCGGACGCACGTACACGCACCGCGGCAAGGCGAAGTACCTCGGCGGCGTCGGCGTCAAGACGACCGGGCGGACGAAGCGGACGTTCCGCGCCAACATGCAGCGCGTCCGTGCGGTGGTCAACGGAAGCGTCCGGAAGATCAACGTCTCCACCAAGGCCCTGCGCGACGGGTTCATCACCAAGCCGCCCAAGCGCAAGTACGCCTACACCGCCGAGCAGAAGCAGCAAGACGAAGCTAAATAGGGACAGTCACCATTTTAGCTAAATAGGGACAGTCACCATTTTCGCTAATTGCGAAAATGGTGACTGTCCCTATTTAGCCCGACAGCGCGCCTCACCGCGCCAGGTTGCCCATCAACGCCGCGATCGCCGCGGCGGTCCCGCGGAGCATCGCCAGGGCGTACTTCTCATTCGGCGCGTGGGGGTTGTCGTCCGGCAGCGTGCAGCCCAGCAGCGCCGTCGGCAGGTCCAGTGTCCGCTGGATGCACTCGGCGACGGGAATGGACGCCCCGCAGCGGATCATCGCCGGCGGGCACCCGAACGCCTCTTGCAGCGCCTCGCGCCCGGCCCGCAACACGGGCTCGTCCAGCGGCACGAGAAACGGGCGCGCCGTGGCGTGAACGCGCACGTCCGCCGTCAGCCCCTCCGGCGTGCGCGCGGCGACGAAGTCGCGAAACGCCGCGACTACCTGCTGCGGGTCCTGGTCCGGCACGAGGCGGCAGGAAACCTTCGCCGTCGCCCGCGAGGGAATGATCGTCTTGGCTCCCTCGCCGGTGTACCCGGCCACAAGGCCGTTGGCGTCCAGCGTCGGGCGGGCCCACAGGCGTTCGAGCACGCCGCGGCCGGCCTCGCCGCCGCCAAGCGCTGAGACGCCCAGCGACGCGGCGTACGCCGCCTCGTCGAACGGCAGTTCGCGCCAGGCGGCGCGTTCGGCGTCGGTCACGGGGCGCACGGCGTCGTAGAAGCCATCGAGCGTCACGGTGCCGGTCTCGTCGTGCAGCGCCGCGACCAGGCGCGCCAGCGCGTCGGCGGGGTTCGCTGCCGCCCCGCCGTGCAGGCCGCTGTGAACGTCCTCGCTCGGGCCGCGCAGCTCCAACTCGAAGTATGCCAGCCCCCGCAGGCCGTACGTGATGCTCGGAAGATCGGCCGTGAAGAACTGTGTGTCAGGAATCACCGCCGCGTCCGCGGACAGGCGCTCGGCGTGGGCGTCCACGACGGCGTCGATGTTGGGCGAGCCGATTTCCTCTTCGCCTTCCAGCAGGAATGTAACGTTGACCGGCAGCGGGCCGGCATCGCGCCATGCCGCCACGGCCAGCAGCGCCGCCCACAGCGGGCCCTTGTCGTCGCTGGCGCCGCGGGCGTAGATCGCGCCGTCGCGGAGGACGGGCTCGAACGGGTCCGTTCGCCACGCGTCCAGCGGGTCCGGCGGCTGGACGTCGTAGTGAGCGTAGATCAGCAGCGTCGGCGCGTCCGCCTCGCCCGCCGGCGCGCTGCCCAGAACGACGGGCTTGCCCGGTGCGTCGACGACCTCCGCCGACAGCCCCATCTGCTTCATCTGATCGCCCAGCCACTCGGCGCAGCGTCGGCACGGGTCCGGGCGCGCCGGGTCGTTGGCGATGCTTGGCATGCGCAGGAACTCGCACAGCCCTTCGACGTGCGCGTCGAGGTTCGCATCCAGCGCGTTGGTGACGGCTTCGGGCACCATGGCGACTCCATGACGGCTACGGGGCCGCGATTGTACCGCCCGCAGCCGCGCGTGCAACAGCAGCGAATGCTGACCCACCCCCGGTTTGCCCAAGGCATGGCGCATGGATGTCTGCCCCGGAGGGGCTTGCCATTCCAGCCCGGTTCGACCGCGAGGTATCCCGGGGCTCACCGCCCCGGGCTGGAATGGCATCGCCGGCTTCCGCGGGCTTGGAAACTGGGGATGGATCACCAGCGAATGACCCTACGAAGGTGGCATGGGCGCCGGCGACGTGCGTGGCGCGCCCCTTACGCGATCTGCCCGGTCAGCAGGTCGATCAGTTCCGTCGCGGGCATGGACCGCCGCCCCATCGGCGTCTGCCAGAGCACCTCGCCGCCTTCGGCGAGCAGCTTCTCCATCCGCTGGACCGCCAGGACGACGGAGGAATGGTTCTTGCCCATGGCCCGGCCGATCTCGGGGAAGCTCATCTGCGTGTGCCGCCGGGCGAGGAACATGGCGACCATGCGAGCCGAGGCGACGGTCCGCGTCCGGCGGGAGGAGTGCAGATCGGCCGGCGTGATGCCGAAGAACGTCGCCACGTTGGATTCGATGCCGTCGAGCGTCACCGCCGACCCGGTCCGCGCGAGGTGCTCGGACATCGCCGCCATAGCCGAGCGCACGTCCACCGCGGCGCCGGACAGGGCGCTCAGCGCCGCCAGCTTCGTCAGGGCGCCTTCCAGCTCGCGGACCGAGCCGTGCAGATGGTCGGCGACCATCGCCAGGACGCCGTCGGCCAGGTGCAACCGCATCCGCCTCGCGCCGCGTTTGAGGATCTCCATCCGCGTCTGACGGTCGGGCGGGTCGATCTGGACGACCATGCCGGAGACGAACCGGCTGATGAGCTTCTCGGACAAGTCGCCGACGAGCTTGGGATGCGCGTCTGAGGCCAGCACGATCCGGCTGCCCAGCGCCTCGACGGCGTCGAAGGTGTGCAGGAACTCGTTCTGGATGCCCCGCTTGGCCGCGAGAAAATGCACGTCGTCGATCGCCAGCAGGTCGAGGTTGCGGTACCGCCGCCGGAACTCGCCGAACGTCTTGCCGCGCAGTGCGGCGATATACTCGTTGGTGAACTGCTCGCCGGTGACGTAGCGCCATCGCGCCTCGCCGGCCTGGCGGACCGTCTCGCAAATGCCCTGAAGCAGGTGCGTCTTGCCCACGCCACACGGGCCGTGGAGGAACAGAAGCCCGAACGGCGACTGGCCGCGTCCGGCCATGGCCTGTGCGGCCGAGTAGGCCAGCCGGTTGCTCCGCCCGACAACGAAATCCGCCAACCGGTGCCGAAGTGTCACCGCAGGTCGGCGGCGGTCCCGTGTCCGCCCGGCGGCGGTGCGCCGGACGATGTCGGCCTGGCTGTCGAGCTGGCGCTTGCGGCAGTCGCCGGTGAGCGACGGATCGATCGTCACGACGACCGGCAGACGGCGATCCCCGTGCTCGGCGGCGGCATCGGCCAGATCGTCGCCGTAGTGCGTCTCGATCCATCGCGCCACGAACGGGTTCGGCACGGCCACCTGGAGCTGGTGATCGGTCACCTCGACCCGTGCCCCGCGCCGAAACCATGCGTTGAACTTCTGCGGCCCGACACGCATCCGCAGCGCGGCGAGCACTTTCTCGGCGAGCGATTCGTCAGCGCAGACCGATGGCGCAGCAGTATCCATGATGCCTTCCTCAACTCTCATGCGGCGAATGTTGCAGCCCAGCCCCGCTCCGTAGCGGCCCGTTCACTTGAGGCCGGTGGAGCGTGCCTCATATGTGTCCGCGACAGGAGGGAATCTAACGCTGCGGCGCGGCGCGGTCAAAGCCAAATCGCGTGATTTGTTATCCACGCGGCCCAAGGTCTTCCAGCGCTACAGGTTGCTTCGCAAAAAAAACTTCCGTCCACAACTTCTTCACAAATCATGCACATCCCGTTCGCAACGGGGCGCGACAAGGGCATTTAAAAGGCGATTCTCACGCCTCCCGACGCCGCACATGCACGACGCGCCGCCGCTCGACGGCGAATCCGAATCGCGCGTAGACGCTGCGGGCGCAAGCGTTGTCCGTGTCCACGGCCAGCGAGAGCCGCTCCATCCCGGCTGCACGCGCTTGCCGCGCCGCCCAGCCGACCAGCGCCGCGCCGACGCCGCGCCCGCGAAACGCCGGTACGACGCCCATGTAGACGACCTCCGCCTTGTCGCCGCCGGCTTCGTTGGCCAGCACCACCCCGGCCGGACGCTGATCGCAATACGCCAGTGCCCACCACGCCGGGCGAAACGTGCCGCCGGCCTTGTGCCCGGCGATCACGTCGTCCATCGACCGCAGCCCGCTCAAAGCCGGGCAGTCGCCCGACGCCTCGTAGGTCTGATCGATGACGTCGGCCAGCTCCGCATCGTCGAACGCGCCGTACGTCCGCCAGGACAGAGCGTCATCAGCAGCGACGGCGACGGCCGCCTCCGCCGGGTCGCAACTGAGATACAGCAACTCGGTGAGCCGCGCGAAGCCCGCGCGCTCGAGCACGGCCCGGTCCGCCTCGGCGTCCGGGTTGGTCAACGCCTGGACGAACGCCATCTTCCCCGCCAATGCCGCATCACCGACGCGCTGCAGCACGCGGATGACGGCGTCATGCTCGACGTCGACGGCGCCAAGCGGGCTGACCACAAGCATTCCGACGCGCCCGGCCGTCGGCAACGCCATCGCGGCCGCACAGCAGCGCCGCCCGCGACGCGCCCACCACGCCCACGGCGGGTACGGCGCGCGCCCCCGCGCCAGGCGACACAGTCCCTCGGCGCGGGCGCGGGCGCCGACGGACCGCTCGCCGCCGGCGACCATAAACGCCGCCGCGCGCCGCAGTCGCCTGGCGGGCACGGGCTCGATGCGAAGGGCACGTCGGATGCGCATAACGGTCTTCAGTGTAGCTGCACGAAACCGGCGGACAAGCCCGCTCGCTGTCATTCGCCCCCCGCGGTGGGTATCATGACACGGACGCGAACGTCGCGCGTCGCGGGAGCGGACCATGACCGACATCCACATTGACCAAGGCGACCTGACCGCGTATGCCGTCGACGCGATCGTCAACGCCGCGAACAACGACCTGACGCTCGGCGGCGGGCTGGCCGGCGCGATCCGCCGCGCCGCCGGCGATGAACTCCGCGCCGAGTGCGACCGCCACGGCTCGATCGCCGTCGGCGAGGCCGCCATCACCGGCGCCGGGAAGCTTCCGGCCGGGTACGTGATTCACCAGGCGTCGATGCGCCTGGGCGGGCGCACGACGGCCGAGGCGCTGCGCAGCTCCACCCAGGCCGTGCTCGCCCTGGCCGAGCAGAACGGCGTCCGCACCCTGGCGTTCCCCGCCACGGGTACGGGCATCGCCGGCTTCGATATCCGCCGCTGCGCCGAGATCATGCTGCACGAAGTGCTCGAACACGTCCGCGGCGAGACGACGCTAACGGACGTGTATTTCGTCCTGCACAGCGAACGCGACTACCGAACCTTCCACGAAGTCTACGAGTCCCTCGGGCTCTAACGGGTGCCCCATGCCACGACGTCCGAAAACCGTCAGAATGCCGCTGCTGCCGGCCGCCCTGCTGTTGGTCGGCGGCGTGTGGCTTGCTGCGCCGCCGGTCGCCGGGCAAGGGCCTACCAGCCGCCCCGCCAACGCCCCGGCCGATAACCTGGAGTACTGGCTCGACCGCGCCGCGGCGACGACCGCCCCGGCCGAGCCGCCCGCAAGCCGCCCGCGCTCGCGCCCGGGCGGGCAGACCGCCACGCCGGCCGAACGCGGCGCCGTGCCCGGCGCGGTCGAGTTGTCCGACGGACGCCGCCTCACCGGATGGCTCCAGACAGCGGGCGCCGCGCCCTTTGAAGTCTTCATCGCCCGCGAAAAGCGTTGGCGCCGCATCCCCCCGGCCGCGGTGTGGCGCATCGAGGCCGTCGTCGTCTTCGAGAAGATGGCCCTTCGCTGGCGGTGGAAAGGCACCGGCGAACCCGAACGCGTCTACACCGGGCGGAAATACCCCACCCGGCGGCTGCAATGGCGATTCACGCTGGCCGACGGAACCACGCTGACCGGCGCCGTCAAGGGCAAACCGCTGCACCTGCGCCGCGGCGGCAAACGGCTCGGGCCCTTCGTCCTGCACGAGCGGATGGCCGGGCGGGACGGGCAATCTCTCGGCGAGTTGGTCTACGTGCGCCGCGTGGTGATCTCCCGCGGCGCGATGCAGGCGACCGAGCCCTAGCGCCGCCGGATTCGGCAGCACGTAGGATGGGCCCGCCCTACAATCCGCCCCGCAAGATCCCGCGTTTTCGCCACTTCGGGGATTTGAGGCCCTGCTCAAGCCGCCCGGGTCGTCTGCCGAAAAGACCGCGCGGGCTTGACAGCCGCCGACGCGATGCGAATGATGACCGACCTCCGCCCGGCGGCACGCGGCCGGCGGCAAGCGTAAGTATGGCACAAAAGAAGACCAAGACATCACGCCGTCCACGCACCGGCTCGAAGGGCTCGACGAAGCGTTCGGCCGGGGCAAGCGGGTCGAACGGCTCGTCGGCGGGCAAGAAGCTCGTGATTGTCGAGTCGCCCGCCAAGGCGCGGACCATCAACCGCTACCTCGGCGGCGGCTACGTCGTCCGCGCCTCGATGGGCCACGTCCGCGATCTGCCCAAGAAGGATTTCGGCGTGGACGTGGACAACGACTTCGAGCCGACTTACGAGCCGCTCAACGGGCGGCGCAAGGTTCTGGACGACCTGAAGAAGCGGGCGAAGTCCGCCGAGGCCGTCTTCCTCGCCACCGACCTCGACCGCGAGGGCGAAGCCATCGCCTGGCATCTGGCCGAGACGCTCGGCGCGCCGTACCACAAGATCAACCGCGTCGTGTTCAACGAGATCACCAAGTCGGCCATACGGGACGCCTTCGCCCAGCCGCGCGGGCTGGACATGAACAAGGTCAACGCCCAGCAGGCCCGGCGGGTGCTCGACCGCATCGTGGGCTACGAAATCTCGCCGCTGCTGTGGCGGAAAATCGCCGGCGGGCTCTCGGCCGGTCGGGTGCAGTCGGTCGCCGTCCGGCTGATCGTAGAGCGTGAACGCGAGATCGACGCCTTCGTCCCGGAAGAGTACTGGCGCCTGGCCGCGGTCTTCACGCCCGACCGCGATGCCGCGGGCGAGTTGATCACACAGTGGACGGCCTTCTGCGCGACCACCGACGAGAAGGGCAACCCGCCGTCACGACAGGCCCGCCAGGACTGGCTCAGCGAACACGGGGCCTTCCAGGCCGAGTTGACTCACTGGCGCGGCGAGCGGTTCGCGGCCGACGCCGCTGAAACGCCGATCGAAATCGCCCGCGCGCTGGGCCTGTCGATCGAGAAGATCGAGCGGGGCGAGAATCCGGACGCCAAAGGCCCCGCCCGGCACCCCGTGCGCGTCCACGGCACCATCGGGGCCGATGCGCCGCCGTTCATGGTCCGCCAGACCAGGCAGCGCGAGACGCGCAGCCGCCCGCACGCTCCGTTCACCACGGCGACGCTCCAGCAGGCCGCGGCCGTGCGGCTGCGCTTTAGCGCGTCGCGGACCATGCGCATCGCCCAGCAGCTCTACGAGGGCGTCGACCTCGCCGGCGAGGGCACCACCGGGCTGATTACCTACATGCGCAGCGACAGCCGCAACCTGTCGCGCGACGCGATCGGTCAGGCGCGGGCGGTGATCGAGGAGCTGTTCGGCGAGGCGTACCTGCCGGAGAAGCCCAACGTGTTCACCTCCTCGGCGCGGGCCCAGCAGGCCCACGAGGCGATCCGCCCGACCAACGTCTCGCGGCACCCGGAGGAGGTGCGCTCGGCGCTGAACGACGAGCAATTCAAGCTCTACGATCTGATCTGGCGGCAGATGGTCGCCTGCCAGATGCCCCCGGCCGTGTGGCTCGTCACCGAAGCCGAGATTGCCGCCGAGACCGACAGCGGCGAGGCCGTCTTCAAGGCGATGGGCCGGCGGCTGACGTTCGACGGGTTCCTGCGCGTCGCCGGGCGCCCCAAGGGCGGCGACCAGATGCTCCCGCCGCTAAGCGAGGACCAGCAGTTGGCGCCGGTGGACGTCGACCCGACCCAGCACTTCACCCAGGCGCCGCCGCGGTACACGGAGGCGTCGCTGGTCAAGGCGCTGGAGGCCGACGGCATCGGCCGGCCGAGCACGTACGCCCAGATCATCCAGACCATCCAGGACCGCAACTACGTCGAGCAGATCAACCGCTCGTTCCACCCGACGGACCTCGGCACGGTCGTGACCGACAAGCTGGTCAAGCATTTCCCGCAGATCTTCGACGTCCGCTTCACCGCCCACATGGAGGACGAGCTGGACAAGGTCGAGCAGGCCGACGCCGACTGGCGGCAGATCGTCCGCGACTTCTACGAGCCGTTCGCCAAGCGGCTCGAACAGGCCCGCGAGACCATGGTCCACGCCAAGGCCGAAACCGAACCCAGCGACTACACCTGCGAGTCGTGCGGCAAGCCGATGGTCTACCGCTTCTCCAAAGACGGGCGCTACCTCGCCTGCACCGGCTATCCGGACTGCAAGCAGACCCACCCCGTGGACCGCCAGGGGCGGAAGGTCGAACAGCCGTACGTGGACGTGGCCTGCCCCGAGTGCGGCGCGGCGATGATCCGCCGCCGGGGGCGCTACGGGCCGTTCCTGAGCTGCTCGCGGTATCCGGAGTGCAAGGGCATCGTCAAGCTGGACCGCAAGGGCAACGTCAAGCCGCCGTCGCCGCCGCCGCTTCAGGTGGACCTGGAATGCCCCAAGTGCGGCAGCCCGATGAACCTGCGCCGCGGGCGCCGCGGGCCCTGGCTGAGCTGCTCGACGTACCCGAAATGCCGCGGCCGGCTGAGCTGGACCAAGCTGCCGGACACGCAACAGGCCGACCTGGAACGCGAACTGAATCTCCACGAGAAGGCCCACCCCGCCCCGACCGTCCGGACGCTGGACGGGACGGAAATCGGCTACGACCACACCCCCCGCGAGATCGACCCGCCCGAGGACGCCAAGGACAAATCCAAGGCGTCGTAGTCAGTAGCCCGTTGCCTGTAGCGAGGTGCCACGGATGCCCCCGGCATCCGTGCATCGTTGAACACGCGGCCGTGCGGACTGCACGGGCGCAAGAGACGCCCGTGACACCCGCCGATCGCGCCTCGACACGTCTCGCGCGCCCGGGCGCGAGATGGACACGTCAACAACCAATCGACCTCCGACCTGCCGGGTGCCACGGATGCCCCCGGCATCCGTGCATCGTTGCGCACGCGCCCGTGCAGACTGCACGGGCGTCAGAGACGCCCGTGGCACCCGCCGCGTGATGCTAGCGCGACGGCACGTACCGTTCGTAGGTATAGTGCAGCGTTTTCGTCTCGCCCGGCTCGATGGTCAGCGACCAGGTAATCGTCCCCTCGCGTTTGGACAGCACGAGCTTCGTCGGGTCGGCCCGCAGCGTGCCGCCGTCGGACGCCTTGACGGGCTTACCCGCCACGGGCGTCTCGATCCGCAGGTCGATCGTGTCTGTCTCGAAGTTCCGAATCAGCAGCTCGCCCTCCAGCGTTACCAGGTCCAGATAGCTGTTGTGCGACGGCGAATGAGCCTTGAGCTTGCGATCCACTTCCCGCTCGGTCTGCTTGTTGGCGATATTCACGGCCGTGGTCACGGGCAGCTCGCCCGCGTCGCCCCGGGCCGTGTATTTCAGCAGGTCCTCGCCCAGCGGCCTCTCGTCGCTGACGGCGATGCACGGTCCCGTCGTCCAGGCCGTATCCGTCTCATTGTGAAGCACGAGGTAGTGGCGAATGTCGCCCGGCGGCGACCAGCGATACATGTGCGTGTAGCGGATCTTCTTGACAAACAGCGTGACGATGGCCTTTTCACCGCGACGCAGCGTCAGGTCCTTCTTGGTGTAGACGGTGTAGTCCGTCGCGGCCGGTCCGCCCATCTTCGGCAGGTTTCCCACGGCCGCGCCGAGGTCGCCGCCGTCGGACGCCACGTCGCGGTCCACGACGCGTTCGCGCGTCCCGCGGCGCGCCTGGTGGGACGCAATAGCGGCGCGGTTCATGATCTGCGTTGCCACCTGCGGGGGTGCCACGGCCGCGCCGATCGTCCGGATCACCTGCCCCACCGCCACCGGGGCCATGAAGTCCGTATGCACGAAGTGCGGCACGCCGACGACGAAGTGCACGTCGCAGTGGATGAGGTCCTCGGCCTCGTTGACCAGCGTGCCGCGGCATGTCAGTTCGGCCGTGTCGTCATCGAGCACCTTCAGCGTGTACTCGGGAATCCACGTGATGCCCTTGCGCAGGTAGGCCATGCCCATGGTCCCTCGCGCGGGCGCCCCGCCGCGATCGGCGGCGACATGAACGCGCAGCGGCAGGTCCAGCACTTGAAGCCGCGAGATGTCGGCGACCGGAACGGCGAAGCTGTTCTGCTGACTCTCGAGGACGGCATATTCGTCGCCGATGCCGACGAGTTTGCCGGCCGCCGTGCGGTCCTCGCCATCCTGCGCGTAGGTCAGCTCCAGACGGAGCTGCTTGAGTGCCTTGAGCCGGGCGCGTCGAGTGGGCAGGTCGTCGGCCGCGTCAACGCCGTCGAATTCCACGACCTCGCCGGGCCCGGCGCCGACAACGTCCACGGTCTCGTCATCCTTGTGCGAGTAGACCGCCAGCGTGCCGAACGTCGCCGGCGGGATGCGTTCGGCAAGGCACCAGCCGTCGCGCAGCTCGACCTCGCCCTGGCGGATGAAGAAGCCCAGCCCGTTCTTGAACACGGCCACGGATGTCGTCTTGGGCTCCCAGAGATGCGGGTTGGTTTCGTCGGCTTTGGCGTTGTCCGCTGCGGCCGCGGCGGAGTACGCCGCTGCGACGACCAGAAAAAACGCCAACAGGCGAAGCGCCCCCACGCGGGGGCAGGCGGCGTGAGTTGCCGCAAGCGCATCAGTGCTCATCGTTCGTCTCCCGTGGTTGTCCGTCGGCCGGGGCATCGACCCGTGGCGCGCGCCCGGACCATGCCGCTTATGCCAATTAGACCCACCCGTGCCTGAGAGGTTCCCGAAAATGTGAGATGGTTCTCGCGGCCCGGGGCGCGGCGCACGGGCGCCAGAGACGCCCGTGGCACCCGCCGATCGTCCTTCGACGCGCCTAGGACAAGCCAATCCACAATCGAAAATCGAAAATCGGCAATCGCTACACCCACTCGACGTTGAGCAGGTGGACCGAGCAGGAGATGCACGGGTCGTAGGCGCGGACCATCATCTCCAGATCGTGGGCGATCTCGTCCTGGCTGCGCTGATCGATGACGGACGGCACGTACGTCTGCATGTCGCGGTCGATGTTGCCCAGGTTCATGCCCGTCGGGATGATGCAGTTGGCCTGCGTGCAGACGCCGGCGTCGTCGTAGGTGTAATCGTGGACGAGCATGCCGCGCGGCACCTCGGTCACACCGATGCCGCGTCCGGCCCTGGGCACCACGTTCGGCGTCACGTCCGCCTCGGACAGGTCCATCGCGATCAGCTTGTCCAGCCACTTCAGCGCCTCGTGGTAGCAGTGGACGATCTCGACCGTCTGGGCGAAGTTGTTGGCGAAGGGGTTATAGCACGGGGCGGTCAGGCCGAGTGCCTCGGCCGCGGCTTTGCCCTGCTCGTTGAGCTGGTCTGCGTTGTTGTTGAACCGCGCCAACGCGCCGACGGCGAACGACTCGTCGACGTTGTAGGCGTGCTTGGACGTCGAGTGCTTGACGCACTTTTCCTTGATGAACTGCTCGTAATCGGCCGTGTCGATCTCGCCGGCCTTGGAGCTCTTGATCCGCCCGTTGTAGAAGGCGTACTCGTCCGGGTGCGTCAGGGAGATGTCCTCCCGCTCGCGCTCGAAGCCCGGGAACTTGTCGGCCACCGATGCGATGGTCTCGACCGTCGCCTCGATGTCCTCGTAGCAGTCGAGGATGGTCTGCTTGAGCCCCACCAGCGCCCGCTTGCTCGGCAGGTAGGTGAACCCGCCCGGGCGGAGCGAGATCGGATGGATGTGCCGCCCGCACAGCACGTCGCAAATCGTGTTGGCGAGCTTCTTGAGCTTCAGCGCCCGCTTGACGACCTCCGGGTGCGACCCGGCCAGAGGGATCACGCTCGGCGCGTCGAAGGCGTCCGGCGCAGCCAGGAAGTACACGTGCAGCGTGTGGCTCTGCATCTGCTCGGCCATGCACATGATCTGCCGCATCACGTAGGACGCCTCGGTGATCTCCGTGCCGAAGGCGTTGTCGGTGGCCTGAATGCTGGCCAGGGTGTGCCCCACCGAGCAGATGCCGCAGATGCGGCAGGTCAGCAGGGACGTGTCGGACCAGTTGAGGCCTTCGATCATGCTCTCGAAGACGCGCGGCGTCTCGACGATTTCGAGCACGCACTTCTCGACGGTCCCGTCGGCGGCGCGGACGACGATGTTACCGTGGCCTTCCACGCGGGTCAGGTGATGTACGTTGATGTCCAGGTCTTTGGCCATTGGATGTCTCCAGCAGGGCGGCGAGGCGCCCCGTCCACAAAGCTCTCGTACGGGTTCCGCGGTCTCAGCGCGCCCGGCGCGTCAGCAGCTCTTGACGTGCGCGTTGTCGGGCGGTTGTGCTACATCATAGACGCCGTTGAACAGGCGGAACTCCTGCATGATGTCCTCGACGGTCAGGCCGAACTCCTCGAGCACGTCCTTGGCCGCATTGTTGTTCGGATCGCTGATCAGCCCGCGACAGGCGTAGCACCGCCCGCCGTAGCTCGGGCACCACGCGCCGCAGCCGGCGCGGGCGATGGGTCCGAGGCAGTACTGGCCCTTGTGGAACAGGCAGGCGTTTTCCTTGAGCTTGCACTCCACGCAAACCGGGTAGTCCGGAATGCGCGGCGTCCGCCCGGCGACGACGGACTTGACGACCTCGAGGATCTCCTGCTTGGGCACCGGGCAGCCGTGGATCTTGTAGTCCACCTTGATCGCCGCCTCGACGGGCAGGGCCACGGACGTTTCGTACCAGTCGGCCTGGTCGCCGTAGACGGTGCGCATCGCCTCTTTGACGCCGCGGTAGTTCTTCAGGACGTTCAGCCCGCCGGTGCACGCGCACGCGCCGAAGGCGATGACGACCTTGGCGCACTTGCGGATGTGCTCGAGGCGCGCGCGGTCGCTTTCGCGGGTGAACGCTCCCTCGATGAAGGCGATGTCATACTCGTCGCTCTTGTCGTCGATCGCCTCGCGGAACTGGACGATCTCCACGTGCCCGAGGATGTCCAGCAGCTCGTCCTCGCAGTTGAGGAACTGCAGCTGGCAGCCCTCGCAGCTCGTGAAGTCGTGGAAGGATACTTTCAGTTTCGGCTTCTCCGCCATCTCGGCGCTCCTGTTATCCTGTCGATCCCGCACGCGGCGCGATCGCGTCGTTCGTCGTTCGCGGCGCTAAATGCCCTCACGCAGCCGCATCACCTCGGCATAGCTGAAGATCGGACCTTCCTGGCAGACGTAGACGTTGCGGATCTGGCAGTGTCCGCACTTGCCGAGCCCGCACTTCATCCGGCGCTCCAGCGAACAGTAAATCTGGTTCTTCCGCAGGCCCATCGCCAGGGCCTCCAGCACGGCGAACTTGAACATGATCGGCGGGCCGATGATGAACGCCACCGTGTTGGCCGGCTCGAGCTTGGGCATCTTCTTAAACAGCGTCGTGATCACGCCGGTGTTGCCGGTCCAGTTCTCGTCGCCGCGGTCGACCGTCACGTGGAAGTCGCAATCGTCGCGCTGGTCCCACTGCTTCAGGTCGTCGGCAAACAGCAGGTCGGACGGCGTGCGGGCGCCGTAGAGGATCGTCACGCGGCGGAATTCGTCGCGGCGATTCAGCGCATCGAGGATGAACCCGCGACACGGCGCCAGGCCCAGCCCGCCGGCGACGAACAGCAGGTCCTTGCCGGCCGCCTCGTCCATATCGAAGCCGTTGCCGAACGGCCCGCGCAGCCCGACCGTCGCCCCGGCTTCCAAGTTGTGCAGCGCGCCGGTCACGTCGCCGATCCGGCGGATGCACATCTCCACGCCGGCCTGATCGCCCGGCGCCGAGCACAGCGAGATCGGCGCCTCGCCGATGCCGAAAACGCTGACCTCCAGGAACTGCCCCGGAAGAAAGCGGATGCCCTGCCCGTCGGCAAACGACAGGCGGAAATACTTGTCCGTCTCGGTGAACTGGCGGACCTCGTCGATCCTCCCGACCCGCGGGAGATACGGCGACGTCTCGGCCGGCGGTTGTGCCATTGCCTGTGTCATGTTTTCGCCTCGGTACTCGTTGTTCGTTGCCTCGTTTTCCTACCGGCGCGTGCCTCGCGCCGGTTACGTCGCGTGCATCTCGGCCGCCTCGCCGGCGATCTGCTGGAACGCCTCGAGGATGGAGATATTCGCCACGCAATGCACGCTGCAGCGCCCGCAACCGACACAGCCGGGCTTGCCCGTGCGCTCCAGGATGTACTTGCCCTTGCGGAACATGCGGTGCCGCAGGCGCGACGCCGTCTGCTCGCGGAAGTTCTCGCCGCCGGCAACCTCGGCGAAGACCTCCAGTTGGCAGGAGTCCCACATCCGCTCGCGGACGCCGCTGGCCGCGTCAATGTTCAGGTTGTCGTGCACGTCGAAGCAGTAGCACGTCGGGCAGACGTTCGTGCACGTGCCGCAACTGAAGCACCGCCGCGCGACCGCGTCCCACAGCAGCGAGTCGTAGCTGGCCTCCAGCAACTCCGGCAGATAGCGCACGTGGTATGGCAGGCGCTTCTTGAAATTCGCCGCCTTGCGCTCGTCATACTCCTGGCGGGCGCGATGGTCCTCCGGACCGGCCGGGCGGAAGCAGTCGCACGCGCGGCGCATCTCGCTGCCCGCCTCCGTGCCGATCTCCACGAAGTACCGATCGCCGATGTCCGTCAGGAACAGGTCGGCGACGCCGTCGGGCGGGTCCACCGTGCCCATGTCGGCCATGAACTGCTCGTCGTTGGCATACGAGGCGATGTTCAGCCCGATGACCCGCGTGGCCTTGCGGCGGGCCAGGACGCTCGCGTCGGCAGGATCCTGCGAGAACGCCGCCACGGTCGTCTGCAACCCGTGGAGGTCGTAGGGGTGCACGCCGAGCAGCACGGTCGGCCGGGCGTCGATCTCCGCGCGAACGTTCTCCGGCGCCGGGCCGTTGAAGTCCAGCAGCGTCTCGTAGCTGGGCAGCAGGTACTTCTTCGGCGGGAGGATGGTCACGTCGTAATCCATCCGGATCCGCGCGATATCGTCCTTGTCCACCAGAACGTCGAAGCTGAAATTCGGCGCCTTGGCGACGGGCGCCGCGACGCGGCCTTGCGTCATCAGCCACGCGACGAAGTCATCAAAGTTTTCTTTCGGCAGTATGTGCGGCAGCATCGCAGGTCCCTTTCTCGTACCGCTCGGTCGCGCCCGGAAAGCCCGGGCTCCTGTCCTCAGCAAATTCTCGGCAACTCCTCGCCGTAAGGCATCTGGACGATGCGCCGGCCTCCGGCGAGCGTGGTCATCTCGACAACGGGCATCTCCGCCCGCTCGCGGACGGTTCCGATCACGGCGGCATGGGCGCCGGCGGGCTGCTCGGTCAGAACGGCCCGGGCCTGCTCGGCCGCCTCGGCCCCCACCACCGCCACGAGCTTGCCCTCGTTGGCGACGGTCAACAGGTCCAATCCAAGCATTTCGGCAGCCGCTCGGGCCGTGGGATTGACCGGGATCGCCGCCTCGTCCAGCGCGACGTCCCGCCCGGTGCCTCGGGCCAGTTCCACCGCGGTCGCCGCCAGCCCGCCGCGGGTCGGGTCCCGCATGAAGCGGACCGCGTCGCCCAACCGCTCGATCAGACCCAGCGCCAGCGGGGCGACGGAGCCGCAATCGCTGTCCAGCTCCGCCGAAAGCCCCAGCGCCTCCCGGCAGGCCATCACGGCCAGACCGTGCTCGCCGAGCGCACCGGAAACGACTATCTTATCGCCTTCGCCCACGGCGTCAAACCCAAGCTGCGCGCCGGGGTGGATTTCTCCGACGCCGGTCGTGTTGACCACCAGCTTGTCCACCGCGCCGCGCGGGACGACCTTCGTATCGCCCGTCACCACAGCGACGCCGGCGTCCGCGGCGGCTCGACCGGCCGATTCAAGCACCCGCCGCAGCAGCGCGGTCTCCAGGCCTTCCTCGATCACCAGCCCAAGCGACAGCGCCCGCGGCACGGCGCCGAACACCGCCAGGTCGTTGACCGTGCCCGCCACGGCGAGCGTGCCGATGTCGCCGCCGGGAAATTCCAACGGCTGAACGACGTACGTGTCAGTCGTCATCGCCGCCTGCCCGCGCACGTCAACGGCGGCCGCGTCGGCCAGCGTTGCGGCGTCACCTCCGCCCAGCGCCGGCAGAATGACCGACTCGATCAACTCGGCCGTCATCCGCCCGCCGCCGCCGTGGGCAAGCTGAATCCGCTCCACGTTGTCGCCGTCGCGTGTCATGATCGTCGTTCGTACTTAAACGCGGCCGCGCAGGCGCCTTCCGAGCTGACCATGCACGGGCCGACCGGATCGGACGGCGTGCAGCGCCGCGCGAACAGCCCGCAGTCGCGCGGACGGCATCGCCCGGAAATCACGTCGCCGCAACGGCAGTGCGCCAACTCGGGCACGTCCGGCAGCGCGTCGGCGTCGGGAAGCTCGAAGCGCCCGGCGGCGTCGAAATCCCCCCACGCGTCGCGCAGCACCAGTCCGCTGGCGGGAATCACCCCCAGCCCGCGCCACGCCGCGTCGGCCGGACGGAACACCTCGTCCAGCAACGCCTGGGCCGTGTGATTGCCGTCGGCCGTCACGGCCGGGTATACGTTCTCCTCCGCGGCGCGTCCGTCGGCGAGCTGACGACAGATCGCCTCCACACCCAGCACGATCTGCGCCGTCTCGAAACCGGCCACCACGCACGGGCGGGCGAAGCCGTCGGCCAGCGGCTCGTACGCGCGCCAGCCGAGGATCACGCTGACGTGCCCCGGGCACAGGAATGCGTCGATCGGCACGTCGCCGGCCGCCAGAAGATGCCGCATCGCCGGGATAATCAGCTTGTGCGCCGTCAACACGCTGAAGTTCTCGACGCCGGCATCACGCGCCTTGCGCAACGCCAAGGCGGTCGCTGGCGTGGTGGTCTCGAACCCGACAGCAAGAAACACGACCTGCCGCTGCGGGTGGCACCGGGCCAAATCGACGGCGCGCTCGGCCGCGTAGACAACCTCCACGGTCGCCCCTGCGGCCCGCGCCTCGGCGAGCGAGCCGCCCCGCCCGGGCACGCGGACCATGTCGCCGTAGGTGGCGACGATCACGTCGTCGCGCCGCGCCAGGGCGATGGCGCGATCGATGTAGTCCTGGTCCGTCACGCACACCGGGCAGCCGGGACCGCTGATCAGCCGCAATGTTTCCGGCAGGAGGGACCGCAAGCCGCCGCGGGCGATTGCCATCGTGTGCGTCCCGCAGACCTCCATGATCCGCACGCGCCGCGTCGCGCCGTCACCGGGCGACGCAGCCGATGAGCACGTGCCGACCAGTTTGTGAATGTTTTCACAAATCGCCGCAGTGCTCCGTCGCGTTGTGCTTACCATGGAAGTCATCAGACTCTCCCCCTATCCGGCCGCGCCGAGCAATTCGTACGTTTCGCGCGCCTCGTCCGGGTCCAGCACGTTGATCGCCAGACCCGCGTGGACGAGCACCCAATCGCCCTCACGCGCCTCGGGCACCAGCGCCAGCGAGACCTCGGTCCGGCTGCCGGCCAGCGCCACGTGCGCCCGCTGGGCGTCGATCGTCTCAATTTGTGCTGGAATCGCCAGGCACATCGTCCGTCCCTCCGCACGGGCGGGCGCCCCGCCGCGTGCATGTCAGTATAGCCGATCTACCCCCCCTTGCGAAGCGCTCTTTCGGCGGCGACGACGGCCTGGCCCAGCGCGACGCCGCCGTCGTTGCACGGCACGCGCCGGTGACGCAGCACGGTCAGACCGGCCCCGTCCAGCGCCGCCGTCAGCCGGGCCGTCAGGTATCGGTTCGCAAAGCACCCGCCGGACAGCGCAACCGTCGTCACGCCGGTCGCCTCACACGCCCGCCGCGCCGCCCGCCCCAGAAACGCCGCGACCGTGTTGTGGAACCGCGCCGCCACCACGCCGGCGTCCGCCCCGCCGCTGACGTCGGCGACCAGCGCCTCGACCATCGGGCGCAGATCGATCCGGAACGGGCCGTCCGACACGATCGCGAACGGGTAGGCCGCCTCGACGCCGCCGGCGCCAGCCGCGGCCGCCTCCAGCCGCATCGGCGCCTCGCCCTCATACCGGTTGGCGTCGGTGAGACCCGTCAGCGCCGCGGCCGCATCGAACCAGCGCCCCAGCGAACTCGCCGGCGGACAGTTGATGTCGGCGGCGAGCTGCTCGATCGTGCCGCCTGCCGCGTCGCGATCGACGGCGGCCTGCGGCGGCAGGTGCTCCAGCGCCGAATCACCGAATGTCTCGTACAGCGCCGCGACCGCCGGGCGCCACGTCTGGCGCGCCGCGGCGTCGCCGCCGGGCAGCGGCAGATGCAGCAGGTGTCCGAGCCGTGCGTAATCTGCCCGGTCGGCGCGGAGTACCTCGCAACCCCAGACGGTCCCGTCGTCGCCGTAGCCCACGCCGTCGCAGACCAGGCCCACTACCGGCTCGCGGACACCGTGCTCGGCCAGGCACGCCGCCACGTGCGCGTGATGGTGCTGCACGCGAGTCAGCGGCAGCGCCGGCCGGCCCGACAACTCGCCGCGCGACCGCCGCGCCGCGTACTCGCTGGAGAGGTACTGCGGATGCAGATCCGCGGCCAGCAGCGCCGGCGTCACGTCGAAGAGCCGTTCCAGGTGCGTGATCGTCTCGATGAACAGTCGATACGTCCGCCCGTCGGTCAAATCGCCGATGTGCTCGCTGAGAAGCGCCCGCCCGCCGCGCAACAGGCAAACGCTGTTCTTCAGCTCGGCGCCAAGGGCGAGAATCGGCGGCGCCTCGCCCCATGCCGCGTCCAGCGCGACCGGTCGCGGGGCATAGCCGCGGGCGCGCCGCAGCACGGCCGGCGCGCCGTCGGCGTGGACAGTCACGACACTATCATCCAAGCGCCGAGCGATGGCGCGGTCGTGAACCAGCATCGCGTCGGCGATCCGCCCGAGATGCGCCACGGCCGCGTCGTCGTCCTTGACCAGCGGCTCGTCCGAGACGTTGCCCGAGGTCATCACCAGCGGCGGCGCACTGTCGCGTGCCTGCGCCGACAGCCGGTCGAACAGCAGCACGTGCAGCGGCGTGTAGGCCGTCATCACGCCCAGCGTCTCCAGCCCGTCGGCCACGCCCGGCGCGACGGGCGCATCGTCGCGACGCCGCAGCAGCACAATGGGCCGCAACGGGCCGGTCAGAAGCCCCTCGGCCGGCGGCGGCACCTCGCATAGCTGCCCCGCGGCCGCGACGTCCGCGACCATCAGGGCGAACGGCTTGGCGTCGCGGTGCTTACGGCGCCGAAGGTGCCCGACCGGGTGGGCGTCGTCGGCGCGGCAGGCCAGGTGGAACCCGCCGAGCCCCTTGATCGCCACGATCCGCCCGGCGAGCAGCATGTCGGCCGCCGCGGCGATCGGGTCGTCCGCGTGCTCGACCAGCGTCCGCCCGGCGGTGTCGGCCAGGCGGACCTGCGGTCCGCAGCGCGGGCAGGCAACCGGCTGGGCGTGAAACCGCCGGTCGCCCGGGTCGGCATACTGTCGCGCACACAGCGGGCACATCTCGAAGGCGGCCATCGTGGTGTTCGCCCGGTCGTACGGGATGTCGCGGACGATGGTGTACCGCGGCCCGCAGTTCGTGCAATTGATGAACGGGTACTCGTGGCGCGGGTCGTGCGGGTCGCACAGCTCGGCGAGGCAGTCGTCGCAGACGGCCGTGTCCACCGTCACCTGCGCGTCGGCGAGTTCGCCGTCCTGCGAGGCGGCGATTTCGAAATGCGCCTCGCCGCGCATGACCTCGCGCGGCGCGGCGTCGCACTGAACGATCTCCGCCAGCGGCGGCGCCTCGCGCCGCAGGCGCTCGGCGAAGCGCTCCACCGCCTCCGGCGCGCCCTGGGCCTCGACGGTCACCCCGGCCGCGTCGTTGGTCACCCAGCCGGTCAGGTTCAGCGACTGCGCCAGGCGGTAGACGAACGGGCGGAACCCCACGCCCTGCACCTGCCCGGAAATCACGAACCGCCGGCGGACCAGCGTGTCGTTCCTTGCGTGCATCGCGCTGCATTATAGGGCTGCGGCATCCGCCCGCGAGGGCCTTGTGGTGCCCGCTGCCGACGGCGCGAACGTCGTGCCGCTGTTGGACCCCCCCGTGCATTTCCGATATAGTCCAGTGGGCGTGGGCGCGTAGCTCAGTCGGCCAGAGCGCTTCCCTTACAAGGAAGAAGTCACAGGTTCGAGTCCTGTCGCGCCCATACGGAACTGCCGCGTCGGAGCCCGGCCGAATCGGTTCCCGGCGGCAAGGCATTGCGGGCGAGCGGACCGGAAAGGGTTACTGCGGATGCGACATGTGATGGTGCTGGCCGGGCTCGTCGCGGCGCTGGTCGGCGGATGCCGCCCCCCGGCGGTGACCTTCCCCGCCGAGCCGCTCCGCCGCGACGGCGCGACGACCGCCTACGACACCGACGGCGACGGGCGCGGCGACTTCTTCCTACTGGCCGGCGCCGACGGCCGCATCGACCGCATCGGCTACGCCCGCGGCGCCACCGACGCGCCGGATGCTTCGGCCGGGCCAGAACACCCGGACGAAATCGTCGCCCTGGACGCCGTGCCGCCCGCGCACGCGCGTCACCTGCTGATCGTTCTCGACGGGTATCGCCACGAGCTGATACGCGAGATGCGGCGGCGCGGGCGCCTGCGGGTGTTCCACCGCCCGTCGCGCCTCGTTGCGCCCTACCCGGCGATGACGGACCTGGCGATGGTGGACATGCTCGCGACGGCGCCGGCACCGGCGTTCGAGGCACTCTACTTCGACCGGGACGCCAACCGCGCCGTCGGTGGCGGCGCGGCCTATCTCAAAGGGCGCAACGAGCCGTACAACCGATTCATCGACTACCGCGCCAACCTGATCTGGGTGCCCGTGTTCTATCTCTACCCGCGCGAGGCCTTCCGCAAAGACCTCCACGATGCCAAGCGGGCGTTCGACCGCAGCGACACGCGCGAATTCGTGGTGTATCTCAGCAGCACGGCCGGGATGGGCACGCACCTTGGCCGCGACGGGCAGATCGAGGCGTTGCGGCAGGTCGAGCGGCTGGTACTCCAGATCCTCCGCGAGAGCCGCGGGCGGACCGACGTGACGCTGATCTCCGACCACGGGCACGGGTACACGCCCGTTACGAGGATCGACTTCCACGGCGAGCTGTCCCGCCGCGGCTGGCGGCCGGGCAATCGCCTCACCGGCCCGCGCGACGTCGTGATGACCGCCTTCGGCGTGACAACCTACGCGAGCTTCTACACGCACCGACGGGCCGAGTTGGCCGAGGACCTGGTGACCATCGAGGGCGTGGAGCTGGCCAGCTACGCCGACGAGGCGTCCGTGGTGGTGCTGGCGCCGGCGGCGCGGGCGGGCGAGCCGCCGCAGCGCGCCATCATCCATCGGCGCGACGGGCGGTTTCGCTACGAGCCGACGCGGGGAGACCCGCTGGCGCTGCGCGAGCTGCTGGCGGGCCTGCCCGGCGGCGCCGATGCCTTCCACGACGCCGACGCCCTGCTGACCGCCACGGTCGAGCACACCTGGCCGGCGCCGCTTCAGCGGCTCTGGCGGGCGCACGTCGCGCTGGTGGCGCATCCGCCGGACGTGATCGCCTCGCTGACCGACGACCGCTGCACGGGCAGGAAAATGTTCCTCGCGTTGACCGAGACCGCCTCCACGCACGGGGGGCTCAACCGCAACAACGCGGTGACGTTCGTGATGTCCACGGCCGGGACGTTGCCGCCGATCCTCCGCTCGCGCGACGTGCCGACCGCGATGCGTACGCTGCTCGACGCGCCCGTCTGGCCGCTCGGGCGGTAGCGGCAGATGTGCACGTCCGGCAGGCGTGATAGTGGAAGCAGGGCCGCTATGCCGACGGTTCTACGACTACTCGGGCGCGCCCGGCGGGGCCTGCACGCGCTCGATCAGTGAAGTAGGGCCGGCAGCTCTGCTGCCGGCGGAATCGTACCCATCATGGCGCCGGCAGCACACCGGCCGAAGCGCCCACAAGCCGAATCACTCCATCCATAGATAGTCCGTGCTGTGCGGCAGATCGACGCACCCACACCAATCGGGCTCATACCATCCCTGTGCAACATGGCGATGAAAGCTCGTCCAGGGCCAGTCGCGCGGACGGTCAACGTAGCCGTGCTTGACGGGGTTGAGGTGGATGTAGTCGAGGTGCATCCGGAAGTCTTTCGCGTCCCGGATAGTATGCTCCCAGAATTTCCGCTGCCAAACGCCACGACGCCGCTTGCGCCGTTGGCCCGCCGGCACAGAAGCTTCTTTCCCTCCTGCGGCCAGATAGGCGCGTGTGAAGAGACGTTTCAACGAAGTGATCCGCGTTGAGTAATCCTTATCGCTTGTCGGCAGCCGCCAAATCATATGAAGGTGGTCGGGCAGCAACACAACGGCAGTTGTCTCCCACGGATGCCGTGCCTGGGTGGTTCGCATGGCCTCGGACAACGCCCGACGAAAACGGGAATGTTTGAAGATGGACATGCGCCCCTGTGTGACCAAGGTCAAAAAGAACAACTCCCCGTCATGCCGCCGACGATAGTGTGGCATGGCGGATACCGTTGTCCCCGTTGTGTATTGCCAGCATTTCCACTGCGTCTATGCCCGCTAGGTCGGCGGTTCCTACCGCTACTGCCGCCAGGTCGGCGGTTCTACGACTACTCGGGCGCGCCCCGCGGGGCCTGCACGCGCTCGATCAGATCGGCGTCCCAGCCATGTGCCAGGACCAGCGGGGCGACGTACGCGGCCACGAAACGCGACGCGCCGCTGGACAGGTGCGTCCCCTCGTAGCCGGTTTGCGCCATGCTCGGTTGCCACGCGATCTCATAGAGCTTGTCGTACAGTCGCTGCCGGAGCGGACTGTCAGGCCGGTTGAAGCCCACGCGCCCGGCCGAGGAAAGGAACTGCCGATCCATCGTGCCCTGCGTCGCCGTCCCGACGCCGAGAAACAGCCAGTCACGCTGCGAGTGGAAACTGACCAGCCCCTCCTCGGCGCGCCTCAGGGCCTCGTCGAGCATGTACTGCGGCGACATCGCGGCGGCCAGCAGCACGGCGCCCTTGACATTCTGCCCCGGCGGAAGGGCCTCTATTGTCCAGACGGCGATCGCCCCCCCGCCGCTCTGACCGACGAGCACGACCGGGCGGCCCGGATAGGCCATGCGGTAGCGTTGGACGCGGTCGGCGAGTTCGGACGCCTTGCGCCGGTTGCGTTGTTCGGCGCGGAGGTTGCCGATCGGCCCCAGCCAGGCGCTCGTCCAGTCGTGCAGCTCGATCGCCCAGTCCACGCCGCCGTCGTTGAGTCCCTCACAGATCGCCTCGTTGAACGGGCTGCGCCCCTCGATGCCGGGCAGGACCACCACCAGCCCGCGTGACAGGCGCGTATCGCTGACGTACGGCTGCGGCCGGCCGCACCCGGCGAGCAACGCCGCAGCGACGGCTACAACCGCCCCTAACGGCGCGAAGCCCCGGCACAGCCGGCCGGGGCTTGCGGACGTATCTGCGTTTTGTCGGCGTCGCATGGGCAGCGCCTATTCGCCGCTCTTTTCCTCGTACTCGGCGTCGATGACGTCCTCGTCGCCGCCGCCGGACTGATCGCTCGGCGTCTCGCCGCCCGGGGGCGGGGTCTGAGCGCCACCGGCCTGGGCGCCTTGCTGGGCGGAGGCCTGGTACATCTGCTCGGCGACCTTGTGCGATGCCTGCTCCAGGTTGCTCATGGCCCGCTTGATCGCCTCGGCGTCGTCGCCCTTGGTCGCCTCACGCACCGACGCAATGCCGGACTCAATGTTGCTGCGGTCCTCGCCGGAGACGCTGTCGCCCTGCTCGGAGAGCATCTTCTCCATCTGGTAGGCCATCGCGTCGCCCTGGTTCTTCAAGTCCACCAGCTCGCGGCGCTTCTTGTCTTCCTCGGCGTGGGCCTCGGCGTCCTTACGCATCTTCTCGACCTCGCCTTCGCTGAGGCCGCTGGTGCCCTTGATTTCGATCGACTGCTCCTTGCCCGTGGCGGTGTCCTTGGCCGAGACGTTCAGGATGCCGTTGGCGTCGATGCTGAAGCTCACCTCGATCTGCGGCACGCCGCGGGGCGCCGGGGGGATGCCCGTGAGGTTGAACCGCCCCAGCGTGCGGTTGTCGCTGGCGAATTCCCGCTCGCCCTGCAGCACGTGGATGGTCACCTCGGTCTGGTTATCCGCGGCCGTGGAAAACACCTCCTTCTTCTCGGTCGGGATCGTCGTGTTGCGCTCGATGAGCTTGGTCATCACCCCGCCAAGCGTCTCGACACCCAGCGACAGCGGCGTCACGTCCAGCAGGACCATCTCCTCCTCGATGTCGCCGGCGAGGATGCCCGCCTGGATCGCCGCGCCGAGGGCGACGGCCTCGTCGGGGTTGACGGTCTTGTTGGGCTCTTTGCCGAAGATCTCCTTGGTGATCTCGCGGACCTTGGGGATGCGGGTCGAGCCGCCGACCAGCAGCACCTCGTCGATCTCGCCGGCGCTGAGGCCCGCGTCGGACAGCGTCTGCTTGCACGGCTCGATGAGCCGGTTGAACACCGGTTCGCCGAGCTGCTCCAGCTTGGCGCGGGTCAGCGTCATCTGCAGGTGCTTGGGGCCTTCCTGCGTCGCCGTGATGAACGGCAGGTTGATGTTGGCCTCCATGGCGGTCGACAGCTCGCACTTGGCCTTCTCGGCCGCTTCCTTGAGCCGCTGCAGCGCCATGGCGTCCTGCCGCAGGTCGATGCCTTCGGTCTTCTTGAACTCGTCGGCGATGTGGTTGATCAGGATCTCGTCCAGGTCATCGCCGCCGAGATGCGTGTCGCCGTGCGAGGCCATCACCTCGAAGACGTTGTCGCCGATGTCCAGAATGGAGATATCGAACGTGCCGCCGCCGAAGTCGAACACGGCGATCTTCTGGCTCTTGTCCTTCTGGCAGCCGTAGGCCAGCGCCGCCGCCGTCGGCTCGTTGATGATCCGCTCGACGGTCAGCCCGGCGACCTCACCGGCCTCCTTGGTGGCGGTTCGTTGCGAATCATTGAAGTAGGCCGGCACGGTAATGACCGCCCGCTCGACCTCCTCGCCGAGGTAGTCCTCCGCCGTCTGTTTGAGGTTCTGGAGGACCATCGCGCTGACTTCCTGCGGCGTGTATTCCTTGTCGCGCGCCTTGACGCGGACGAGTTCCTCCGGGGCGCCGACGACCTCGTAGGGAACCTGCTTCTCCTCTTCCTGCACCTCGCTGTGCCGCCGCCCCATGAACCGCTTGATTGAGAAGACCGTGTTCTGCGGGTTGGTGACCTGCTGGTGCTTGGCGGGCTGCCCGACGAGACGCTCGCCCTTGTCGGTAAACGCCACCACCGACGGCGTCACGCGGCTGCCCTGCTGGTTGATGAGCACCTTGGGCTCGGCGCCTTCCATAACGGCCACGACGCTGTTGGTCGTGCCCAAGTCGATTCCGATGATTTTCTTCGATGCCATAACGCTCACTTCCTTTCCAAAATCCACCGCCGGAATTATAGAACCTCGCCGACACCCGCCTCGCCGTACCGACGGCGCGCAGCGGGCCGTCCGGCGGTCGTCGAGGGTTTTGCAAGCGGCGTGCCACCAAGTGAAGCGTATTCCCACAAAGGAGTTACGAGAGATATCGCCCTGCGCATCCATGCCAGATTTGCGGGTTGCCCCCCTCGGCAAGCCGCATTGGCAGGCCCCGCCGACGCTCTGTTGCGTTCGGCGTGCGGCGGCTACGACCCGGCGGCGGCCGCTTCGGACGCTTCGGACGCTTCCGAGCGCTCGGCGAGCTTGTGTGCCGCGTCCTCGAAGCGGACGGAAATCCGCTTGGAGACGCCCGCTTCCTGCATGGTCACGCCGTAGAGGACGCCGGCCAGGGCGATGGTCCGCTTGGCGTGGGTGATGATGATGAACTGGCTGTCGCCGATGAATTCCTGGACCAGCCGGCCGAAGCGCTCCGTGTTCGTCTCATCCAGGGCTGCATCGACCTCGTCGAGCACGCAGAACGGCGAGGGGCGCGTCCGGAAGATGCTGAACAGCAGCGCCAGCGCCGTCATCGTCTTCTCGCCACCCGACAGCAGCGACAAGCTGCGCAGCTCCTTGCCCGGCGGGCGCGCGACGATCTCGATGCCGCATTCCAGCACGTCGTCCGGGTCGGCGAGCATGATATCCGCGCGTCCCCCGCCGAAGAGCTTGCGGAAGAGCGTCTGGAAATTCTCCCGCACGCTGTTGAAGGTCTCCTCGAAGCGCTGCCGGCAGTCGCGGTTGAGCCGCGCGATCAGATCCGTCAGTTGCCCGCGCGAGGCGTTGACGTCGTCGAGCTGCCCATGGAGGAACTCGCGGCGTTTGTCCAGTTCCTCCTGCTCGCTGATGGCATCGAGATTGACGTTGCCCAGCCGGCGGATCTTCTCGGTCAGGTCGTCGATCTCGTCCTTGACGGCGTCCCAGTCGCGGTCCGGGTCATGCTCGTAGTCGCCGTACAGCGCCACGAGGTCCATGTCCATTTCGTCGGCGGCGTGGGCAATGAGGTTCTCGATCCGCACGTCCACCTCGCCCAGCTCGACGCGGAGGTTGCCGACCTGCTCGCTGACCTCGTCACGCCGCTGGCGGTTCTCGCGAAGTTGCCGGTCGACTTCCTCAAGCCGGCTTTCCAACCCGCTGTGCGACTCGGCCGTGTCGCGCGCCTCGGAGCGCAACTGCTCGATCTCCGCGTAGAGTTCGTCGATCTTCTCGCGCGTGGCCTGGATGCCCGCCTCGGCCTCCTGGCGCCGCTGGCGGTTCAAGGCGATCTGCTGCCGGCTGTCGGCCAAGTCGCCGCCCATCGCCTCCCGCTGCCGCGACAGCGATGCCACCTGCTCGCGCAGGGAGGCCTTCTTCTCCTCCTGCGAGGCGCGCGCGACCTGCAACTCCGTTCGCCGCTCGGCGAGTTCGTTCTGGGCGACCTCGGCCTGCTCGATCTCGGCCGAGAGACGGTCAACCTCCGCCTGCCGTTCGGCGTTGCGCTGTTCGAGTTCGGCCGCCCGGGACCGGGCCTTCTGCTCGGCGGCGTCGGCGGTTTCGATCTGCTCGTCCACGTCGCGGATGTCCCCGTCGACAACGGGCTGCTCGTTCTTCAGCTCGGCGATGCGATTGTCCAGCCGTTCGAGCAAGCCCTGCGTCTCGATCCGCTCGGTGCTGGCCTCGTACACGGCCGTGCGCAGCTCCTGCTGGAGCTTGTCCAGGTGCGACAACTCGCTTCGCGTCGAGGCCCGCTCGGCGGCGAGGCGATCAATCTCCGCGTCGAGCACGTCGCGGCGGCGCTCCAGGTCGCTCAGTTCGCTGCGGCGCGAGATCAACCCCGCCGACCGGTTCGCCGCGCCGAGCCGCACACGCCCGTCCGGCTCCAGAACGTCGCCCCCGCGCGTCACGAACCGAAGCCCGCGCGGCGCGCGGGCGGCCGCGGCGCAGGCCTCGCCCAGCGATTCGGTCACGAACGTTCGTCCCAGAAGATGCCAGACGACCGGCGCCAGGTCGGCCGGGGCGCGGACGTAATCCGTCGCCCGCGCGATGACTTCCGCCGCGGTGCCCGCGTCAAAGTCCATCGCCACCGGCTCAATCCGGTCCAGGCACAGCACCTCCGCCGACCCGCTGCCGTCGAGCACCTGCTCGATCTGGTCCCGGCAGGCCGCCAGGTCCGCGAACCGGTCGACCAGCAGAAGCTGATCCGCCCCCGACAGCGCCGCCTCGACCACCGGCGCGTGCGCCACGTCCGTGTCGAGAAACTGCCCGAGCACCCCGCGAATCGCGCCCAGCGCGCCGTCGTCGCAGGCGGCGAGCACGCGACGCGCCCCGGCGGAGATGCCCTCCAGCTTGGCCAGTAATTCCGACAGCGCGTTGATGCGGCTATCGACGGCCGATCGCTGCTCGCGCCGGTCCGCCAACCGTCCGGCCAGATCCTGCTCGCTGTCGCTGAGCCCTTCGCCGCGCCGGCGCGCCTCGTCGAGGCGTTTCTCGGCATCGGACAGGACGCTCCGGGCCTCGTCGAGCTTTGCCGCCGCCTGCGTCCGATCGGTCTCGCAGCGGCTCAGCTCCCCGGCGATCTGATCGGCACGACCGGCGAGCCGCTGTTTGTGCCCGTGGAGATTCTCGCGCCGAATGCTCGACGCGTTGATTTCATTGTGGAGCTGCGCGGTCCGTCGCAGCAGATCGATGGTGCCGGCCTTTTCGTCCTCCAATCGGGCGCGCAGCTCGGCGAGCGCCATTTCGCCGGCGGTGTGGTCCCGACAGGCGGCGTCGTACTGCTCGGCCCGCCGGGCGGCCTCGGTCTCGATGCGATCCAACTCCGCCTGCCGGGCCTCGATATCCTCGCCACAGGCGGCGACCTTGGCCTCCAGCTCCTCGCAACGGCTCGACGTGGCGACGATCTCCTGGCCCAGTTCCTCGACGCGCGCTGCCAGCATCTCGGCGCGCTGCTCGGCCGACGAGATTGACGCGCTGCCGGCCGCGATACGCCCCTCGAGCGCCTGCCGAGCCCGCTGAAGATCGTCCAGTTCGACCTGCGTGGCGCTACGGGCGCTTTCCAGACGCCCGATCATGCTCTGGATCGACGCCAGAACGTCGTTGTCGGCGTCGAGCGTGCGCTGCACGCCGCGCCGCTGTCCGCAGAGCATGTGATACCGCGCCAGCAGATACAGCGAGCGCAGCTCGCCGAGGCGGGAGGTGTATTTCTGGTGACTGCGGGCCCGACCGGCCTGATGCTTGATCGACCGCAGGCGCTTCTCGACCTCGCCCAGGATGTCGTCGAGACGAAAGAGATTCTGCTGCACGCGTTCAAGGCGTCGCTCGGCCTCCTTGCGGCGAACCTTGTACTTGCTGATGCCCGCCGCCTCGTCAAACACGCCGCGGCGCTCTTCCTGACTGGACTGCAGGAACGCCCCGACGCGCCCTTGCTCGATGACGCTGTACGCATCGACCCCCACGCCGGTATCCAGGAACATCTCGCGGATGTCTTTCAGGCGGGCGGGCGCCTTGTTGATCAGGTACTCGCTCTGACCGGAACGGTACAGCCGCCGCCCGACGGAAATCTCCTCGCAGGGCTGTTCGGCGTCGCCGCCCGGACAGGCGAGTAGCCCGTCGGCGTTGTCGAACACCAGCGTCACCTCGGCCATGCCCGACGGCCGCCGCGAGGACGAGCCGTTGAAGATCACGTCGGCCATCTCCTCGCCGCGGAGCGACTTGGCGGACCGCTCGCCGAGAACCCACTTGACAGCGTCGACGACGTTGCTCTTGCCGCATCCGTTGGGCCCGACGACGCAACTGACCCCCTCGTCAAACTCGAAGGCCGTGCGATCCGCAAAGCTTTTGAACCCGGTGAGGATCAGCTTCTTGAGTTTCATACCTGGCGTCTTCCCTAACGCACACCCGCGCCCGTCCGTGGACGCCGCCGTGCCGCGCGCCGCATCGCATTCCGCGGGGCGCCGTTACATGCCGCTGGGCATTGTCTCGTCTTCCGGCACCGGCTGCAACACGAATTTCGCCGGGATGTCGCCACGTTCGCACATCCGGTACAGCACGCCGACAACCTGGCCGTAGGTCAGGTTCAAACCCTTCACCCGGCGGTTGACGTCCATCTGCGCCCGTTGGCCGAGTGTCTCCAGCAGCGAGCGTACGGCGAAGTCCTGATAGAACACGCTGCTGAGCCGCTCGCCCGTCGGCAGTCTGCGCCAGACCATCAAACGATGCTTCGGGGGGATCAGAATCTCCCGGTGGGCCTTGACCGAGGCCCAGTCCACGTCGGGATTGGCCCGGACGATCTCGTCCGCCCGCTCCGGCTGGCCCCACCGGTGTTCGGCGATACGCTTGGGAATGTCCTCGGCCTGGACGTCCTTGTACGTCAGGCGGTGGCGGCATTGCCCGTCGGCAATCGTGACGGTCCTGTCCGGCGAGGTGAAGAACACGGACGATTTCACCTGAATGTCCCGGCCGAACAGCACGATCCGCGGCTCGGCGGTCCGCGTGACGTAGATCACGGGACGTCCCGTCGTCCGCACCACGTCCAGCGTGAATTCCTCGCCGACCTGATGACTGGTTACCGTGCGGCTGTCGCCGATGCGGCGCAGCGCCTCGTAGGCCGCCACGCGCACCGGGGCGCGTTCGTCGTCGACAAGCCCCCGCAGAACGCTTAGCGCGCGCACCGCGCGGCCGCGCCGCCCCAACTCGCGGATCGCGGGAACCTGGTACGGGGAATCGCCCGATCGGGCAAACTCCACCAGCACATCGACGCCGTTGAGGTCGCCCAGACGCAGTCCCGTCCGTGCCGCGTAGAACGCCGTGGCCGGGCGCTCGTTCGTGTACAGCGGCGTCAGCAGCGAGGTGACCTGCCGCCCCATCGCCTGGAGCACGAGCGCCAACTCGTCGTGGTTGACGTCGGGCCGCTGCATGGCGCGAACGACCCGCCGGGCGCGACGCTCCTGGTCCGCGCCGGACCGCAACGGAAGATGCATCACCAGGCGCAGGAAGGATTCATACGCCTGCTGATGTTGCTCGGGGATGGTGATCTCCACGATGCTGCGGCTGCGGGCGAAGGCCACGCGCTGGGAGGCGGGGAACCGTTCGTTGATGCGCCGCTCGATCATGCGGCTCCGGGCGTAGTCCGGGTCACGCAGCTCCAGGCGAACCGGCGGCGACCGCGTCACCACGCCCCCGCCGATGATCCGCCCTCGCAGCAGCTTGCCGGCCTGCTTCCGGGCGGTCGGATCGATGAAGGGGTTGACGAAGACCGAGCCGTCCGCGTCGGCCCACGTGTGCGTGGGCCCGCCCGGGTCGGCCATGCCCCGAACCGCCATGCGCAGCTCTGCGGGCATCAGCACGCCGCCGGCGAGACTCCGCGTCCCGCTTTGCGGAAAGGCGCTGACGAACACGTCGAAGCGCGTTCCGACCGGCGCGCCCGGCGGCATGGACCCGCCCACCAGCACCGCCGCGGTGTCGAGGTCCTCCAGAAGGCGCGTGGGCGTCACCGACTCGGTCCCCTCGATGTACGACCCGAGCTTCTCCTTGCCCAGTTCCTGAACGAAGTGCTTGCGCAGATTCGGGGGCACCTGGTCCGAGCCGTTTTCGCCCAGCCCGACGACCAGCCCGTATCCCTGAATCGCCACGCGGCCGCCGCTGCGAAGCACGGCCTGCTCGGCCACGGTATCTCGAATGTGCAGCGGCGTGTCGTCAGATGCATCAGGCGACAGCCCCAGGCCGTCGTCCGGGTCCGGCCAGCATCCGACCAACGCGGCGCACAATGCAACCCCCACAACGGCTGTAGCGTGTCTTATCATGGTCGCCTCGGATTGCACTACGTATCGGACCTCACGTCACGGCCGGTTGAGCCCAAACAGGTATGCCCCCCGCCGATCGATCCGAACGCGGGGGCGCCCGGACCGCGCTGCCTTTCGGTCAGCCCCTGCTTGAAAACCTAACGGCGGGCGTCGTGCCGAGCCAGCATTGTCAAACAGGGTTAGTCGAACACCGGCCGGGGGAAGCGGCCGGGAAGCTCGTCCGGGATGTCCACCGGCTCGCTCGGGGCTGACTGCCCGTACCGGCGACGCCGCGCGTCGGTCAGCCGGGGAACCTCCAGCCGCTGACCCGCACGCAACCGACGCGGGTTGATGTCCGGATTGGCCTCGGCCACCAGGTCCATGTAGCGACCGTCGCCGTACACCGCCTCGGCCACGCCCCAGAAGCCCGCGTCACCGGCGCGGACCACGTAGTAACGTCGCCCGCCTTCCCTCACGATCTCGCCGCCGGACGCAGGTGGGACATCCGTCGTGCCGCCGGCGGGCTCGTCGCCCGTATCAGCCGCCGACCGGCGCGGATTCTGCGGCGTCTTGATGACCTGGCCCGCGTGGAGCCGCGTCGGGTCGATGTCCGGATTGGCCTCCTGGAGCACGGTGTGCAGCGTCGCGTCGCCGTAGAGCTTCTCGGCGATGCCCCAGTAGCCCTGGCTGTCCGCCTCGGTCACGACGTACTCGCCGGGCCCGGCCTCACGGCGCCGGGGCTCGCTCGTTCGGCGAATGTCCTCCAGCGGCGGGATGCGAAGCTTCTGCCCGGGTCGGAGGGCATACGTGTCCGCGCCCGGGTTGGCGTCGCGAATGTGCTTCCAGTATTGACCCTTGCCGTATACGTTGACCGACACCGTCCAGAAACCCGCGTCGCCGGGCTGAACCGTGTAGGTCTCCACGCGCGTCGGCCCGAACGGCTCGCCCGTATCGTCCGACCCAATGTCGCTGTCGTCGCCACGCTCCCACGCGAACCTACCATACTCCGCGGCGCCCGACGTGTCCCCCGCATCACCACCCGTGTCCCGCACGTCGCGTACGTCTCTCACGTCGCGTACGTCTCTCACGTCGCGCACGTCGCGTACGTCTCGCGTATCGCCGCCGTCGCGCTCGTTGTCCGTCCCGTCGTCGCCGCCGAGGTAGCGCGCGACGTCATCGTCATCGGCCGGATCGTAGGCGTCGCCGTCGTCGCCGTCGAGGGCGATGCGCTCGTCGTCGCCGTCCGTATCCGTCTCGGCGTCGGTGTGGCCGCCGTTGCCTGTAGCGCGCCACGACTCGCGCGTCGGCAACGCGTTGACGTCGTCTGCTGGATCGTCGTCATCCGACGGCGAGGCGGGCGCCGGCTTCGGGGCGGGCTTGTTGGCGAGGTCGCCGTCGCCCGCGTCGGAGACGTCGTCATTGTTGACCAAGATGAGATACCCCACAATCACGATGCCGATGAACAGCGCCACCGCGATCCCGATCTTCACTTCCGTCCGCATAATTGGACGCTCCTTGGTGTCTAGGCCCGGCCAACCTACCCGCGCCATTCATTATGCGCGCTGTTCCGGCCGAGGCAATGGAATTCTAGCATTCTTATGGGCACGAGCACGCCGGCGGAAAAACCGGGACAAAGCCCTTGACCGTTGCGCGATAAGCCCGTTATGCTGCGTCGCTTCGCATGGTGGGCGCCCGGCGGGCAGGACATCCCCGCGGCGCCGTCGAATCGGCACAACCAGACCGGCCAGGGAGGCCGGCTGGAACAAGACCACAAGCAGGCCCGGATGCTCGTTCGTATGACGCGGCGCCCCAGGCGGCGTCGCCGGCGGCGAGTCGACCAATCCCGGCACGAGCGCGGAGGTGGACGTTTGGCAGGTGCAGAACTGGTCAAAGAACTGATCGATGCGGGAATCCACTTCGGGCATCGCACGAGCCACTGGAACCCGAAGATGGCGCCCTACATATACGGGCGCCGCAGTCTGATCCACGTCATCAACGTCAAGGAAACGCTTCGCGGCATCCTGTTGGCGAAGAAATTCCTTACACAGGTCACCCAGCAGGGCAAGGACGTGCTGCTGGTCGGCACGAAGCGCCAGGCGCGCAAGGCGGTCCAGGAGACGGCCGAACGCACGGATATGCATTGGGTCTCCGACCGCTGGCTGGGGGGGACGCTGACCAACTTCCGCGAGATCCGCAAGCGGATCGGCCGGCTGGAGGAACTCGAGCGGCTGGAGGCCAGCGGCGACCTGGACATGTATTCCAAGAAGCAGGGCGCGTCGCTTCGCCGGGAGATGCGCAAGATTCGGCGCAACCTCGGCGGCATCCGGCGTATGGAACGCATGCCCGGCGCATTGGTCATCGTCGACCAGCGGCGGGAGATCATCGCCGTGCGCGAAGCCCGCAAGCTGGGCATCCCCGTCGTGTGCCTGCTCGATACGGATTCCGATCCGGACGTGGTGGATATCGCCATCCCCGGAAACGACGATGCCATGCACGGCATCAGCATCGTGCTTCGCGAACTGGGCGACGCGATCGCCGCCGGAAAAGCGATGAGCGCCAAGCGCGACCAGCAGGGCGAACAGGACAAACCCAAGCGCCGCAGCCGGCGCCGCGCCCTGGGCGAGGCCCGACCCGAGACCGAGACAACCGACGCCGCTAAGGCCGACGCGCCTCCAGGCCCTGCGGCCGCGGCTGCCGAGGCATCCGGCGATGCCCCCGCGACGCCGGCGGAGCCGCCGCAGCCGCCGGCCGAGACGCCCAGCGCCCCCGCACAGCCCGCCCCGAGCGAGCCGCCCCGGCCCAGTGAGTCGGGCGAGCCGCCCGCGGCACCCCCGGCCGGCGACCCGAGCGCCCCGAAACAAGACACGTAAGTCCAGACCGAACCGTAAGCACAACGGGAGCAGTTATGGCTGAAATCACCGCATCAATGGTCAAAGCCCTGCGCGACGAGACCGGACAGGGCATGATGGACTGCAAGAAGGCCCTTCAGGAATCCGGCGGCGACGTAGACGCCGCACGCGACCTGCTGCGCAAGAAGGGCCTCGTCACGGCCGAGAAAAAGGCCGGTCGCGCCACCGCCGAAGGCATGATCGCCGTCGCGACCGCTCCGGACGAGACCGCCGCGGCGATGGTCGAGGTCCAGTGCGAGACGGACTTCGTCGTGCGCAACGAGGATTTCCGCGTGATGGTCAGCGACCTGGCGACCCAGGCGCTGGAGACCGGTACGGCCGGCGCCATCGCGGCCACCGAGGCCATGAGCGAGCGTCTCCAGCAGGCCCTGGCGACAATCGGCGAGAACATGGGCTATGCGCGCGGCGTGCGGATCGCCGCGCCGCGCGTGGGCACCTATGTGCACCACAACGACCAGGTCGGCGTCATCGTCGGCATCGACGGCGACGTCGACGATGAGACACTGACCAACCTGTGCATGCACATCGCCTTCGCCGACCCGGTCGGCGTCACACCGGAAGACGTGCCGGGCGAGTTGGTCGAGAAGGAAAAGAAATTCGCCGAGCAGGAAGCCGCCGAGTCCGGAAAGCCGCCGGAGATCATCGAGAAGATTGTGACCGGCAAAGTCCGTAAGTTCCTCGCCGACAAGGCCCTGCTCGAGCAACCCTACGTCCGGGACGACAAACAGAAGGTCAAGGACATCCTCGGCGGCGCGACGGTCACACAGTTCGCCCGCTTTGCGGTCGGTCAGGAATAGGCACCCCACCCATGGCTCGCGGGCCGTACAAGCGCGTGCTGGTCAAACTCTCCGGCGAGGCGATGAGCGGGCCGGGCGGTTTCGGCATCGAGCCGGCGGCGGTGGAGCTGGCCGTCGAGGAGGTCGCCAGCGTCGTCGGCGGCGCCGAGGTGGCGCTGGTGATCGGAGCCGGCAACTTCGTCCGCGGCAAGCAACTCGCCGACGAGACGCACATCCATCGCGCTACGGCCGACTACATGGGCATGCTGGCGACGGTCATCAACGCCCTGGCGCTGCAGGACGCCCTGGAGCATCGCGGGTTGTCCACGCGGGTGCTGGGCGCCATCACGATGACGGCCATCTGCGAACCGTTCATCCGACGCCGGGCGATCCGCCACCTGGAGAAAGGCCGGGTCATCATCCTCGCGGCCGGGACGGGCAGCCCCTTCTTCACCACCGACACGTGCGCCGCCCTGCGGGCCCAGGAAATCGGCGCCGACGTGCTGATCAAAGCCACGAAGGTCGATGGCGTCTTCGAAGCCGACCCCGTCGAGCAGCCCGACGCCAAGCGTTACGATACGCTGACGTACCAAGACGCGCTCCAGCGCCGGCTGGGCGTGATGGATCTGACGGCGATCTCCATGTGCATGGAGAACCGCCTGCCGGTGATTGTCTCCAAGCTGTCCACGCCGGGCAACCTCGCCGCCGCCGTCGCCGGCAAAGACGTCGGCACGCTCATCACGGACGAGTGAGGCCGGCCAACGGGAGAATGCCATGCCCACAGACGATATTCTTCTGGAAGCCGAAGAGCACATGGAATCGGCCGTGGAGTATTTCCGCAACGAGCTACGGGGCATTCGCACGGGCCGGGCGTCGAGCGGGCTCGTCGAACACGTCAAGGTGGACTACTACGGCTCGCCGACGGACCTGAGGAAACTGGCGAGCATCGCCACGCCGGAGGCGAACCTGATCGTCATCAAGCCGTTCGACCCCAGCAGCATCTCGGAGATCGACAAGGCCCTGCAGACCAGCGACCTGGGCATCACGCCGCAGAGCGACGGCAAGGTCATCCGCCTGACGATCCCACCGCTGTCCGGCGAGCGCCGCGACCAACTCGTCAACCAGGTCAAGAAGATGGCCGAGCAAAGCCGCGTCGCCGTCCGAAACGCCCGCCGGGACGCCAACAAGCAGGCCGACAAGGAGAAGAAGGCCGGCGACATGCCCGAGGACGACGCCAAACGCTGCAAGGATGAGGTCCAGAAGCTGACCGACCAATACGAGCAGGCAGTCGACGAACTGCTCGACGCGAAGGTCAAGGACATCCACGAGCTGTAGCCCGCCGTACGGAACCGTCGAGCGGTACACGCTGCAGGGCTTGATCGGTGGGACGCGTCGCGGCCGGGTGACATCATGGCCGACCGGTGGGTCGCGGAGGGAGCAGGCGGGCATGTGCCGGCCGGACAGGTCGCTGACCCTCGCCGCACATTCACGCGGCCAGGCCGCGGCGATGCTTGCGCCACCCCCGCGAAGCGGAATGGGCCGTAGTGGACTTGAACCACTGACCTCCTGCGTGTCGAGCAGGCGCTCTGGCCAACTGAGCTAACGGCCCGTGCGGGGCGTTCGGGCCCGCGGGACTGACTATATCGCCCGTACGCGAGGGTGTCAATGCAAACGAAACCGGCGGTGTCAAACACGAATAGAATTGTCCGGTGTTTGGCACGAATAGGAATGTCCGCTCATGCGGTCTTCCTCTTGGACGTGTGGACTTTGCGCCGGCGGCGGTCCGTACAGCCCGGAGCACGACGCAGCCATACAGCCCGTCCGGGCCCGGGCGGCGCAGACACACAACAGCGAGCCGGCAAGCCACGGGACGCCGGCTTGTTGCTTGCGATTGGACGTTGGAATCCGATCTTGATTTGCTGACGCTGCCGCATTTGCTGACGCTGCCGGCTTCGCCAGGGCGACGCCGTGGCAGGTAGATGCGGCGTCACTTGGCGGCTACGGCGTGACAGGTAGCTGATCGCCGAACGCTTCACGCGTATAATCCGCCCATGGCCGCGGCCGACGAACAACACATGATGCGGGCCCTGGCGTTGGCTGCCCGCGGCGTTGGCGCTGTCGAGCCGAACCCCCCCGTCGGCGCCGTGCTCGTCCGTGACGGTGCTGTGCTGGCGGAGGGCTGGCACGAGCGCTTCGGCGGGCCTCACGCGGAGGCGGCCGCGCTGAAAGCCGCACGCGAGGCCGGCGTCGACACCCGCGGCGCGACGGCGTACGTCACGCTGGAGCCGTGCTGCGACTTTCCGGGCAAGAAGACGCCGCCCTGCGCCGACGCCCTCATCGCGGCCGGCGTGACGCGCGTGGTCATCGCCATGACCGATCCGGACGCTTACGTCGGCGGTCGCGGCGTCGCCCGGTTGCGCGATGCCGGCGTGCAGGTTGACGTGGGCGTCTGCGAGCGTGCGGCGCACGAGCTGCTCGCGCCGTACGTGACGCTCCGCACGACGCGCCGGCCGTGGGTCATCTGCAAGTGGGCCCAGACGGCCGACGGCTACCTTGCGCGCCCCGGGCGTCGCTGGGTCACCGGCGAGGCGGCACGACGACGCGTCCACGACGTGCGAGCGATCTGCGACGGCATTCTCGTGGGCATCGCAACCGCCCTGGCGGACGATCCGTCGCTGACCAACCGTAGCGGCTCGGGCAAGCAGCCGGCGCGCGTCGTGCTCGACTCGCGCCTGCGACTGCCGGCCGGCGCGAAGCTCGTTCGCACGGCGCGAGAGGTTCCGACGGTGGTGGTCACGACGCCGAAGGGCGCAGCCCAATCGCAAGCCCACGCCGAGACGTTGCGCTCCGCGAGCGTTGAGGTGATGACGGTGGCCGAGTCGCGCGACGGCGTGGATTTGGGGGCGCTGCTCGACGCGCTGGGCCGGCGGCGATGGACGCGGCTGCTCGTCGAGGGCGGTTCGGGCGTGCTGCGCAGTTTCACGAGCGGCGGTCTGGTCGACGAATTGCAGGTGTTCGCCTCGCCGGATGCGGTGGGCACACAAGCCGGCGAGACGCTGCCGCGATTCGACATTGCCGACGTGCCGGCCGCGGCGAGCGTTCCGTCGGTCGTCGAGCAACTCGGGCGCGATAAGCTTCGACATTACGTTCTGAGGCGACCGTAGCGCGGGGCCGACCTATTCGTGGCGCAGCGCCTCGATGGGATCGAGCCGCGCGGCGCGGAGCGCGGGATAGAGACCGCTGACGAGTCCGACGACCAGCGCCATGACAAACGGCAGGAGCATCGTCAGCAGCGAGACCGAAACGTCCAGGTCCTCCAGCACGCGTCCCACGACCGTGGGCACAAGCTGTCCCAGGCCGATCCCGAGCAGCCCCCCCACCAGCGTCAGCATTACGGCCTCTGTGAGGAACTGAGCGACGATGTCGCGCCGCTTGGCGCCGAGGGCGCGACGCACGCCGATCTCGCGCGTCCGTTCGGTCACGCTGGCGAGCATGATGTTCATGATGCCGATGCCGCCGACAAGCAGCGACACGCCGGCGATGAAGGCAAACGTGATATTCCACAGCCGCGCCTGCTTCTGTTGCTGCTCGATGAGCTCCTGCGGCACTTGCACGCGGTAGTCGTGGTGCGGATGATACTTGTCCAGCAGCCGGCGAACGATCGGCGCGGCGCGTTCGACCGCCGCCTCATTGACCATCTGAAGGATCACCTGATTGACCTCGGCCATCTCGCTGCGAAACGAGCCCGGCAGGCGCAGGATCGTGTACAAGCTGGCGACGGATTCGTGCGTGACCAGCGGGACGATGATCGTGTTCTCGGCGTCAGCGCCGGTCTGCATGGCCTTGGGCAGCCGCGCGAGCACGCCGACCACACGGTACACGTCGCCGCCGAGCAGCAGCGATCGGCCGAGAGGGTCGTGCGGGCCGAACAGTTTGCGGGCGAGCGCGGCCGTGAGAACGCAGTGCTTCTCGCGCGCGGCCGAATCCGCGGCGACGATGAACCGCCCGGTCGTCATGTCCAGGCGTGCCACGGTAGCGTAGTCCGGCTCCGTGGCGATCACCTCGACGGGCAGTTCCGTGCCGTCGAGGTACGCGATGCGCTGCGTGCGGTGGGCCAGCACGCAACGGCGAATGCCGCGTACCGTGCGCAGCCGCTCCACGTCCTCGAACGTAATGCCGTAGACGAGCACCGAGTGCCGTCCGCCTCCGCCGGAGGCGCTGGACTCCTGGCCGGTGAGCTTGACCGCGTTGACGATGATGTTGTCGCTGCCCAGCTCGCGCAGGAGCACCTCGCTTTTGGCGCTGGCGGCCTCGTTGATCGCGAGCATGGCAATGACGCTGAAGACGCCGAAGATCACGCCCAGCGCCGTCAGCGCCGACCGCCCCGGATGCCGCGCCAAGCTCTGCAGCGACAGCCGCAGCACGTCCGAGACCTTGTGCGGCGCCCTCATGCCGGCATCCCCGCCGCCCCGGACGTGGCCCGGTCGCTCTCGACACGCCCGTCGGTCAACCGCACCACCCGCCGTGTCCGCTCGGCCACGTGATCCTCATGCGTGACCACGATGATGGTCCGCCCGCGTGCGTGGAGTTCGTCAAACAGGTCGAGAATTTCGTCGGACGTATGGCTGTCGAGGTTGCCCGTGGGCTCATCGGCCAGCAGGACCAGCGGGTCGTTGGCCAGCGCCCGCGCGACCGCCACGCGCTGCTGCTGCCCGCCCGACAGCTCGCTGGGGCGGTGCCTGAGGCGCTCGCCGAGCCCCACCTGTTCGGCCAGGTCACGACTGCGCGGATGCCGGGCGTGCCGCGGCAACCCCTGGTAGAACAAGGGCACCTCGATGTTCTCGACGATCGACAGTTGCGGAATCAGGTTGAAGCTCTGAAAGATGAAACCGATCTTCAGGTTGCGGACCTCGCTGAGTTCGTTGTCGGACATCGTCGAGACGTCCTCGCCACTGAGGATATAGCGTCCGCGGGTCGGACGGTCGAGGCAGCCCAACACGTTCAGCAACGTGCTCTTCCCGGAGCCGCTGGCCCCCATGATCGACACGTACTGCCCCTGCTCGATCTGAAGGTCCACGTCGCGCAGCGCCGTCACCCCGCCGCCGACGGGGTAGATCTTCCACAGGTTGTCCAGCCGGATCAGCTCCATCACGGGCGCACCTGATCCTCGGTGCCCGACGCTTCCGGCGTCGGGAGCCCTTCCGGAGGCACCTCCAGCACCTGGTCTGCCTCGGACAGCCCGGAGACGATCTGCACCTCACGGTCGTTGGTCTTGCCAATCTCAACCCGGATCTTTTCCGCCCGACCATCGCGGACGCGCCAGCAGTAATGTGTGTCGCCCTCGCTGAACACGGCCGCCACCGGCACTTTCAGCACGTTCTCCATCCGGTCCAGGATCAGCGTCACCTCCCCGGTCATGTTCGGCACCAGGCCCGTCAGGTCCTGCCCGGGTCCGAACCGCACGATCGCAGTGTGCACCTTCACGCCGGGGCTCATCCAGCCCTTGTCCTCCGCCATCGGCGAGATGTCGTGGACGTACCCGTGCAGCCCCCTGCCCGCGAACGCCTCAAGCCGAATGAGGGCCTCGATCCTGTCCTTGTCGGGCTTGGCGTGCGCGCCCGGCCGCGCGCTGCGGCTCGCGCGGTCCCCGCCTGCCGGGCGAGTCGTTTCCCCCGGGCGTCGTCCCCCGTCCCGGCCTCGGCCGCCGACGTCCTCGCGAAGCTTGGCCAGTGCCGCGGCACGTTCGGCCTCGGGCAGGTCTCGCAGCTTCCGGAGCCGGGCGCGCATCGCTTCGCGATCGCCCGCGGACGGTCGCCGACCGGCGCGGTTGTCGAGGTTGAGCTTCTCCTTGACTTGGGCGATCTTGGCCTCGTGAACGCGTGTCTCCAATTGCAGCGTGGACATATCCGGAATGATCATCAGCTTCTGTCGCGGCTGGATCTTCTCGCCCACCTCCACGATCACGTCGCTGGGACGCCGCCAGTTTCCGCCCGTGTCGTACACGACGAGGCCATTTTCCTGGGCCTTGATCTCCAGATGCCTGTCGCGGTCTTGCTTGAGTTCTTCGAATTTCTTCTCGTCGGACTTGGCAATCAGCTCCTTGGCACGTAATTCCTGCTCGGCCTGCGTGATGTTCTGCTTGTACTCCACCTGGGCCCGCTGGGCCGCCAGCTCGGCCGCCTCAACGGCCGCCCAGAGCCGGCGACCCTCGCGCGGAATGTCGTATCTGAGCAGCATGTTTTTGGCCGTGCGGGCGCGCTGCACGGCCAGCCGCAGGCGGTCCACACTGAGCCGATCTGCCTTGACTTCATTGGCGCTGTAGGGGCTGTTCGGCGCGAGTTCCCGGTTGGCCGTAAGCTTGAAGTCCAGCTTGTCCTCGGCGAGCGTCAGGTCGCGCTGCGCCATCTGGATGTCGCTGTCCGCCTCGGTGAGTTGCCGCGTCGCCTCGCCGCCGTCGCCAATGTGCCGGCCGAGTTCGCTGTCCTTCAGTTCGCCCTTCTCCAGCTGTTCCAGAAGCGCGTCGGCGCCGTCGCCCATGTAGCGATGGAAATCCTCCTTGGCGTCCTGAATGCCGCGCTGGGCCTTGCGCAAGCTGTAGGCCACCTCCTTGCGGGTCACGGCCAGGTTCGCCTTCGCCCGCTCCAGCGCGTTTGACGACTCCGCCACGCGCTGCTCCTGGCTGACCAGCGACTCCTCCAACTCGTCGCATTTGAACTTGATGATCGTCCCGCCGGCGGGCACGATCACGCCCTGTGGAGCCAGTTCCTCGATGTAGGCCGGCCAGCGGAGTTCGTTTCGGATGACCTTCTGTCGGGCCGCCTTGACCTCCGCGTCCTCGGTGACGCTGATGACCAGGTCGCCCCGCGTGACGCGCGCTGTGGCGCTATAGCCACTGCCGGCGCCGCCAAGCGCCCCGGGCCTGGCCAGCCACACCGCGACCAGCGCGACACCGGCGATCACGGCGGCCACGCCCGCCACGACGACGCGGCGCGCGCGTCGCGGGCTAGCTGCCGTCGCCGGCGATTGCGCCGTCGTCGCTTCCGTCGGCATATCGCTTTCGGAATCGCTCTGTGGTTTCGGGCTGCTGTCGTTCATGGATGCGTCCTTGTTCGTCCACGCGGATCATCCCCAGCCGCGCCAGGAACGCGAGCCGCGTCGTCGTGTACTCCACCAGAGTGGACGTCAGCCCGTCCTGGGCCCGCCGCAGGGCGTCCTCGGCCTCCAGCACGTCCCGCGCCGAGGCCATGCCCTGCGATTGCTGCAGCCGCGCGAGCTTTCGCCGCCGCTCGGCGACGCCCACGTTGCGCACGCGGATCTCGTAGCTCCGCCGCGATTGCATCAGCGAGCGGTACGACTGCCGGACGTCCAGGCGAACCTGGTCGAGGAACGCCTGGTAGTCCCGTTCGGCCTCCTCCCGCGCGATGATCGCGTTTCGGTACGCGTCGCGGTTATCCGTCTGGTCCAGGTCGTACTCGAACGTGACGCCGACGTTGCGCGTGTGCTCGTCGCCGCGAATCGTCCAGAACCGCCGCCGCGGCTCGCCCGCGGCGGCGATGCCCACCTCGATATCGAGCTTCGGATTGAACGCGTCGGCGGCGATCGTCACGTCCCGCCGCGCATCGCGCAGCGCGGCCCGCTGGGTCAGCACGTCCGGACGAGCGGCCAGCGCCACGCGAATCGCCTGGTCTTCGGCGACGGGCACGTCCCGCGGTCCGCGCGCGACCAGACGCCTCAGCGCGTCGGGATAGTCCAGGCGCACGGCCGCGGTCACCGGCAGGCCCAGGCGAATCTTGAACGCATCCAGCGTATTCTCGAATCGTTGGCGCTGCTGCTCGTAGCGGACGCGGGCGTCCAGAAGGTTCTGCTCGGCCTGGTCCTGCTGGATGCGCGAGACCTGGCCGCCTTCGGCCTGGACACGCGTCAGGGCGAGTGTCTCGGTCAGCCGCTCGATGTTCGCCGCCTCATTGGCGAGCTGATCACGTTGCTGAAGGACGTTGTAGTAGGCCGTGATGATGTCGACGGCGAAGGACTGCGTGAACCGTTCGTAGTCGAACACCGCGATCAGAAAGTCCCGCTCCAGGCGGTATTGGTCCTCGTACGCCAACCCGCGCCACGCGCCGCGCAGCAGCGGCTGGCTGAGGTTCGCCTCCAGCAGCGAGCCGGCCGTCGTGCCGGACCCGCCGAGGAAGTCCGTCGCGAAATCCAGCGTCACGCCCAGCGCCAGCACCGCCCCGCCGGCGAAGCGCTGCGTCAGGTCCAGCTCCCCCTCGGCCGAGCCGGCGTTCGTCTCCGTGCCGCCCAGCGTCTTCTCGTGCGATGCCGCGCCCTCGACGGGACCGCCGATCAGCGGAAGGTCCCAGCTTCGTCGCGCGTTGGCCAGCGCCAGGGCCTGGGCGTAGAGCTGCTCCTTGCGCGTCTGGAAGCTCCGGCTGTTCCGCACCGCCACGCCCAGGCAGTCATCGAGCGTCAGCGTGACCGGCTCGGCGTCGCCGACGACGGGGATGTCTTTGTCGCCCACGCGGATCGGACCGGAGGCGCCCCGAGGCGCGTACGGATCGTACGCGACTCTGAACGGCTGCGACCGGCCGAGAGACGCGCGCTGCCCGGCCTCGAGCACCGCGTACGCCGCGCCGTCCGCCTGCCGGGCGTACTGCTCCGGCGTGCAGCCGCACGCCAGGGCCGCCGTCGCGACTACCAACCATGCCATTGGACGTATCATGCGATACCGGGTAAACGGCCGCGGGCTGCGCCTATTGCCGATTATCCGCGATCGCCTCGCCGAATCCATATCACGGCCTGCCTGACCCGGCGCCGATCGTCCCGCCGAGGCGCCGCGGCGATTCACTCGGGCCCAACGTGGCGGCTGCTCATCAGAAACGTGACGCGTTCGAGCGTATCGGCCGCCAGGGCCTTGCGCAGAATCTTGCGCGCCGCCGAAACGCCCGTCCGGCGCGTCACATGGATAATGATGATCCGCTCGTTGTTCATGCCCTCGAGCATCGCCGGCAGGTCCACCACGTGCAGGTGGCGCCCGGCGCGGGCGCGATCAAGGTGATCGGGCTCGAAGAACGTGCACTCCACCAGCAGCGCCCGCGCGTCGCGCACGTGCGGCAGGTCGGCGTAGTTCGACGCGGCCGTGTCGCCCAGATACGCCACCAGCGGCACCTCGATGCGGTTCTCGATCTCCACGCCCTGTTTTTTCAGTTCCACAAGCTGCGGTCCGGTACGGTCGGCCAGCTCGGGCTTGAGCTTGCGGCGAACCTCCACCAGGGCGTAGCCAAGCGACCCGGCGCAATGGCGCGTCTTGAAGGCGCGGGCGAGCAACCCGCGGCGGATGGCATGCTCATCCCCGTCTCGCAGCGGCACGAAGGTATGCGGCGGCACGTGACCTTCGACGCGGCCCCAGGCGCTCATCAACTCCCTCAACGGCCTGTCCAGCCGTGCCGGCACCAGCGCCGTGCCGTTGGCGATGCCTTGGAAGTCCCGCTGGGCGAAGTAATACGGCAGTCCGGCGACGTGATCGGCGTGCCCATGCGTCAGCAGCAGATGATTGACCGCCAGCGCCTCGCGCGGGCAGCGGCCGATGTCGAACACCACGTCCAGTTCCGGCGCGACGACGACGGACTCCTCGCCGGCGACACTGTAGCCGGCCAGCATGAAGTCGCCCATCGCCAACTGCGACAGCTTGTACGGTCGGATCTTCATGGCTGCTCTTTGTACCAGAATGACCGGCCGGAGGGTACGTCCTGGCGGAATGACGAATGACGAAGCTCGAATGACGAATCAATGACGAATGCCGAAATCCGAGGCATGTTACGGCATTTGCGGAAGGATCATTCGTCATTCGGGCTTCGGGCCGGGTTCGTCATTCCGGTTTCGCCATTCTGGCAATGGGCCCATCGGGCTACTATCCTTCCGTGAACGATGAGCGCTCTGCGCGATCCCAAACGCATGTGGGGCCTCGGCGAGGTGTTCAACCTCGCCTGGCCGGCGGCAATGACCATGCTCAACGCCACGGTCATGCGCTTCGTCGACGGGCTGATGGTCGGGCAGGTCGGGCCCGGCGCCCTCAGCGCCCAGTTCTACGGCGGCATGGCGGCGTTCGTCCCCGAGAGCTTCGGCGTCGGCGCGCTGACGGTCGTCAGCACGTTCGTCAGCCAGAATTACGGCGCGGGGCGACCGGGCCAATGCGCCCGCTACGGCTGGGCGGGCGTCGCCGGCGGCATAGCCGTCGCCGTGGCGCTGCTGCCGCTGATCGCCCTGGCCGGGCCGATCTTCCGAACGATCGGACACGCCGAGGCGCCGCTGGAGGCGATGTACTTCCGCTACATGATCGTCACCGGCCTGTTCGCGATGACGGCCGTGGCGCTGGAGCAGTTCTTCTACGGCGTCCATCGCCCGCGGATCGTCTTCGTCGCCTCGACAGTCGCCAACGCCTTCAACATCTTCATCAACTACGTGCTGATCTTCGGGCGGTTCGGCCTGCCGCGCCTGGAGCTTCAAGGGGCGGCCATCGGCACGCTGATCAGCTTCGCCCTGTTGATGACGATCCTGTCCGGCGCGTATCTGGGGCGGCGCGCCCATGCACGCTACGGCACGCGGCGGCTGCGCCCCGCCCTGAGCCACGTGGCGGACCTGTTCCGCGTCGGCTGGCCGGCGGGCGTCCAACTGTGCAACAACATCGCGATATGGTACGTGTTCATGGCGGCCTTGGTCGGGCAGTTCGGGCTGGCCCACAGAGCCGCCGGGACGGTCGTGATGCGCTACCGCCAGTTGGCCTTTCTGCCCGCCATCGGCATCGGCATAGCGGCCACGGCGCTGGTCGGGCGATACATCGGCGCCCGCCGGACGGATCTGGCTCGCCGGCGCGCCCACGTGGCGCTGGGCGCCGCGCTGACCTACATGACGCTGTGCGGCCTGGCGTTTTTCGTCTTCCGCCGGCCCCTGATCGACTGGTTCGTCGAGGTCTCCTCCCGCGGGCCGCTCGGAGGCGCCGCCGCCGGCGATCTGGCACAGCGCATCACCCGCTACGGCGGGTGGATGATGATCGCCATGGCGATCTTCCAGTTCTTCCACGCGTTCCAGATCATCTACGTCCGCGCGCTGCGCGGCGCGGGCGACACGCTCATTCCCATGCTCGTCGGCATCGTCCTGAGCTGGAGCGTCGCCATCGGCGGCGGGGTCGCCCTGGTCGCCGCCGCCCCCGGCTGGAAGAGCATCGGCCCGTGGGTCGCCATCAACGTCTTCGCGCTGCTGTACGGGGCGTACGTCGCCAGGCGCTTCGAGCGCGGCGCCTGGCGCAGGACCACGCTGGTCGCGGCCCATGGGCCCGGCGCCGCCGACGCGCCGGAGCCCGACTGAGCGCCTTGCCCGTACCTGCGCCGCCCGCTACCATGACCCGCACGCACCATGCGGATCGTTGGCCGCGCGCGAACGCCGCCCGCCGAACCGCCGATCGCTGAAAGCGGATACGCCATGAGCAAGAGCTACAAGGACACGCTGAACCTGCCGAAAACCGCCTTCGACATGCGCGCGGGGCTTCTCAAGAAGGAACCGCGCATCCAGGAGCAATGGGCGAAGGAGGACCTCTACGACCGCATCCGGCACCGCCGTGCCGGCGCGCCGCGGTTCATCCTCCACGACGGGCCGCCCTATGCCAACGGCAACATCCACATGGGCACCGCCCTGAACAAGGTGCTCAAGGACATGGTCGTCCGCTACAAGACCATGGCCGGGTTCGACGCGCCGTACATCCCCGGCTGGGACTGCCACGGACTGCCCATCGAACACAAGGTCATGGAGGAGCTCAAGGCCGACGGCGCCTCGGAGCGGCAGGAGGCGATGGACGTCCGGCGGCGCTGCGGCGACTACGCCGGGACATTCGCGACGCTGCAGTCCGATCAGTTTCAGCGCCTCGGCTGCATGGGCGCGTTCGACGACCCGTACATCACGATGCGCCCGCAATACGAGGCCGGCGTGCTGGAGGTCTTCGCCCGCCTGGTCGACGCGGGAATCGTCTACCGCCAGCTCAAGCCGGTGCACTGGTCGATCGAGAACCGCACCGCCCTGGCCGACGCCGAGCTGGAATACCACGACCGCGAGGACACGAGCATCTACGTCGCCTTCCCGCTGGCCGGCGACGCGCCGGACATCGCCCGCGGCGGCGACGCCGTGAGCTTGCTGATCTGGACCACCACGCCGTGGACGCTGCCGGCGAACCTCGCCGTGGCGGTACACCCGCGCTTTCACTACGCCGCCGTTCGCGTCGAGACCGCCGACGGGCCCGCGACGTGGCTACTCGCGGCCGAGCGGGTCGAGCCGACCATGCACGCGATCCGCGCCGCGCGCGGCGAGTGGCTCAAAAGCCACGACGTGCTCGAAACGTTCGAGGGCGCGCGGCTGCTCGATGCGAATGTCCGCTATCGCCATCCGCTGATCGAGGGCGCCGACTGCCCGCTCGTCGCGGCCGACTACGTCACGCTCGAAGAAGGCACGGGTCTGGTCCACACCGCCCCGGGCCACGGCACGGAGGACTACGGCACGGCGCTGAAGGCCGGGCTGGAGATCTACTGCCCCGTCGGCCCGGACGGTACGTTCGACGAGACGGCGCCCGAGGCGCTGCGCGGTGTGAACGTCTGGGACGCCAACGCGCAGATCGTCGAGGATCTCCGCCGGCGGAAGCTGCTGGCCTGCGACGTGCCGCTGACGCACTCCTACCCCCACGACTGGCGATCGAAGACGCCAACGATCTTCCGCGCCACCGAGCAGTGGTTCATCGCGGTGGACCGCCCCCTGAGCGACTCCGGCCGGACGCTCCGCGACCTGGCGATGGAGGCCTGCCGCCGCACCTCGGACGACGGCGGAATCGACTTCACCCCCGCCTGGGGCCGCAACCGCATCAGCGGCATGCTCGAGAGCCGCCCGGACTGGTGCATCTCGCGCCAGCGGGCGTGGGGCCTGCCGATTCCCGTGTTCTACAACGCCGACGGCGCACCGCTGCTGACGCCGGCAAGCGTGCGCGCCGTCGCGCGCCACGTCGCCGAGCGCGGCTCCGACGCGTGGTTCACCGACAGTCCCGCCGACCTGTTGGGCGATTACGATGCGTCCGACGACCCGGACGTCGACGCGCCGGAGGCCTTCGCCGTCAAGCGGCTCACGCGCGGCGAGGACATTTTCGACGTCTGGTTCGAGTCCGGCTCGAGCTGGTTCGCCGCCGCCATGGCGCGCGGCCTGGTCGACCGCCCGCCGGTGGACCTGTACCTCGAGGGCTCCGACCAGCACCGCGGCTGGTTCCAGCTTTCGCTGCTGCCGGCGCTGGCGAGCGAGGGCCACCCGCCGTTCGCCGCCCTGCTGACCCACGGGTTCGTCGTCACCGAGGACGGGCGCAAGATGAGCAAGTCGCTCGGCAACGCCATCGACGTGATCGAGCAGCTCGACCGTCGCGGGGCGGACATCCTGCGGCTGTGGATCGCCTCCCAGAACTACCAGGACGACGTCCGCTGCTCGGAGCGGCTGATCGCCCAGGCCGAGGACGCCTATCGGAAGATCCGCAACACGTTGCGGTTCTGCATGGGCGCGTGCGCGGACCTCGACCCGGCCCACCACGCGACCGAGCCGGATGCCCATTCGATCGACCGCTGGATGCGGCTGGAAATGCACGGGCTGATCCGCGACGTGCGGGCGGCCTACGACGCGTACGAATTCCACCGCGCGACCCGGCTGATCTACGAGTTCTGCACCACGCAGGCCTCGAGCGTGTATCTCTCGGCCGTCAAGGACCGCCTCTACTGCGAGCTGCCGGACTCCGACCGCCGCCGCGCGACGCAGACGGTGATCCACGAGCTGCTGGTGACGCTCGTCAAGCTGCTGGCGCCGATCCTGCCGCACACGGCCGAGGAGGCCTGGAAACTCGTGCCCTTCCGCGCCGCCGGCGAGCCGGACAGCGTCCACCTGGCCGATCTGCCGACCTTCGACGCCGGACTGCTGGACGCCGCCGAAGAATTGCGCCCCGTGAACCCCGACATCGCGCAATTCAGCGCCGACCATCTCGAGGCCGGCCCGCAGTGGATCTGGGACCGCCTGCTGGACCTCCGCCAGGCGGGCCTGGCCAAGCTGGAGGCCCTGCGCGAGACCGGCGTCAAGAACCCGCTGGATGCCGAGGCGGTCTTCCGTGTCGCGCCCGGCAACGACGCCGCGAAGCACTTCTGCGAGACCTACCGCGGCGAGTTGGAGGACATGCTGGGCGTCGGTCATGCGCGAATCGAGGCGGCCGAGGACCTGCCCGACGGCGAGATCGTCGACGTGGACGTGCTCGACGCCCGCCAGCGCTACGCCCGTTGCGAACGAAGCTGGAAGCGCCGCCCGGACGTCGGCAGCGACCCGGACTATCCGGACCTGTCCGCCCGCGACGCCGCAGCGGTCAAGGCACTGCGCGACGATTCGTAGCGCGGGCCCATACGGATCTTCGACATGCCTGCCCTACACCTGGGCCGCTTCCGATTTCGCGCTTCGGATTCGTTTCGGCCATACGGCCGCCGGTATAGGCGTCATGCGGGCTTCGGCTTTCGAATGTCCTTCCGCAGCTTGCGCAGCTCGCGGAACGCGCGGACGATGACGCCGAGTCTCGCGCCGGTCTGCTCGCCCGCCGTGCGCGGCAGGTGCGTGACCGGCACATCGCGGATTTCGTAGCCGAGTCGCGCCGCCCGCGCGAGCACCTCCGCGTCGATCAGCGCGCCGGTGGACTTGAGCTCGATGCGGCCGAACAGCTCGCGCGGGTAGAGCTTGAACGCGCAGTCCACGTCGCGGCAGCGGAAGCCCAGCATCCGCTTGACCAGCCAGCCCCAGCAGCGCGCGTTGAGCCGGCGGACGATCCCGTCCCGCCGCCGCGCGCGGTACCCGCTGACGATCACGCCCGGGTCGCGCAGCGCCAGGAGCTTGCCCAGCTCGGTCAGGTCGAACTGCCCGTCGCCGTCGGTGTAGAACACGTAATCCTTCGTCGCGGCCGCGAAGCCGCTGCGCAACGCCGCGCCGTAGCCGCCGTTGCGCTGGTGATGCACCGCGCGAATCCGCTCGTGCCCGGCGGCGAGGCGGTCGATGATCTCGCCGGTCGCGTCGGCCGAGCCGTCGTCGACCAGGATGACCTCCCAGTCGTCCGCCAGCGTCGGCAGCACCTCCAGCGCCGCGCCCGCGACGCGCTCGACGTTGCCCGCCTCGTTGTAGCACGGGAAGAACACGCTCAGCGACGGCGCGCCGGCATCGGGCTGTGAATCCTGCGATGGCATAAGGCCGGCATCGTACGCCGCCGGCCGCACCATGACAACAGCCCGCCGCTCCAATGCACGCGCGGCGTTGCGCTACCGCATCCCGAGCAGGTCTTCCTTGAGATCGAGGTAGTAGCGATAGTCGTCCGGGTCCACGTCGGGCGGGCAGCGGTGGTCGCAGAACGGGATGAACCCGCCGCGCTTGACGTACGGGACCAGCGATTCGAGGTATTGCTTCGTCGCGTCGCGCCCGGCGCGGAGCTTCATCTTGTCCATCCCGCCCATGATGCGCAATTCCGGCCCGTACGTGTCCAACACCGCGCCCGGGTGCCCGCAGCCGTTGATCTCGAACGGGAACATCGTGTTCAGCCCGGCCGACAGGAAGCCGGGAATCAGCGGGCGCACGTCCCCGTCGGAATCCGTGTACCAGATGTCGACGCCGCCGGCGCGGAGCTTGGCGCCGATCCGCTTGTAGCGGGGCACCACGACGTTCGTGAAGAAGTCCATCGACACCAGCGGGCCGGTGTTGCAGGAGATGTCCTCCCACCCCGCGGCCAGGTCGAAGTCGACCGCGCCGAGGACCTGATCGAGAAACCGCTCGACCAGTTGGCAGCACGTCTCAACCATGTCCTCGACCATGTCGGGGTAGTCGAACGCGGCGTAGGCCAGGCCCTCGATCGTCAGCATGTCGCGGACCTTGCCGATCATCGAGCCGCAATGCACGGCCAGCGGATAGTCGCGGTCCGGCGGATGGGCCCGCTTGATCTCGTCCACGTCGACCGTACGGGCCGGGTCGTCCACACGGAATCGCTCGTCCTTGACGCGCTGCCAGTCGTCCGGCGTCTTGATGGACGAGTCGGAGAAGTGCGGAATGCTGCTGTGGGCATCTTTGAACACCTCGGCCGTCAGTCCGTCGCCGTTGCGGATGACCTTCTTGGTGGCGGTCTCGGCGATGACTTCCTCGGCGAACGGCGGGTGCATCCACGCGCCGCACGGCTCGCCGACGGCGTGCATCACGTCGAAGTTGAAGAACCGGTGTGCCTCATCGTTGTTCGTGATGCCGTTGTCGCGGAAGATCGGCCACTGCTGGAAGTTCTCCCGCCAGTAGCCGAATTCCATGTTGAAGCAGCGATCCACCGGCTCGTGATGCATCTGGCGGCGGAACCGCTCGCGGTCGGTCATCTCGGAGGCCCACTTGTCCCGGCACGGCGTCGCGTCGGCCATGATTGCCCTCTTCTCGCCGCGGATGGCGGCCACAATGATTGTTCGTAAACCGGCGGGTCCATTGTACCGCCCGCGTTACGGCTGTGAATGGACGATTCGAGCAATACAATGTACAATCGTAAGATAGCAAAGGAGTGGTCCCATGCGTCTGTGCCACCCGCACGAGATCGACCCGCGTGTCGCGATGGCGAATTACCACGCGGTCGGCCCCGTTCGCCAATGGGGCGGACGAACGATCGCCGACGTCGAACTCATCCTCGCCGTGGAGGGGCGTTTCGAGTATTTCGACGACGTCGTCGGGCGGCTGATCCACCGGCCGCGGCAGGTGCTGCTGATTCCGCCGCGGCGATTCCACGTGTATCGCGTGGCCGGCGATTGCGAGAAGGCGTTCTTCAGTTGCATCCACCACGAGCCGCTCGCCGGGCGGCGTTTCGCGGACGGGACGTATCGGCTGGACCCGGCGCCGCAGCCGCTGACCGACGTGTCCGACGATCCGGAGGTACCCGCGTTGTTTCGCCGAGCGGCCGAGACGTTCAGCGGCTATGGGCGGTTCCGCGCCGAGCTGGTCTCGACGATCGTCAAGGAGGTCTACGTGCGTCTGTCGCGGCAGTGGGCCGAGCCGGGCGGTCGCCGGCTTTCGCCGCGCATGCGACGGATGGTGGCGTATTTGCGCGAGCACCTCGCCGAACACCCCACGCGTCGCGACCTGGCGGAGGCGTTCGGCCTGACGCCGCAGTACGTCAACGCCCTGTTCCGCCAGGAGCTCCGCACGACGCCGACGCGGTACGTCCACCGCGAGTGCGTTCTGTGGGCGCACCGCTTGTTGCGAGGCGAGGGCCTGTCGGTCCGCCAGGCGGGCCGGCGCGTGGGCTTCGACGACCCGTTCCACTTCTCGCGCGTCTTCAAGCGCGTGCTGGGCGTGGCGCCGAGCCGCCTGTAGCCGCGGGCCTACTCGACGATGAGCCGGTCGTCGCTGCGCCGGACCAGCAGATGGCGCGCCCAGCCCGGGTCGGTCTCGGGGAAGTCCTCGCGATAGTGCACGCCGCGAGTCTCCTCGCGACGCAGGGCGCATTCGGAAACGACAAACGCCGCCGTGAGCATGTTCTGTATCTGCCAGCCGTCCGGATCGTCGAAGAATTCCTTGTCCAGCACGTAGCGCCCCCAGAAGCAGATGATCTCTCGCGTCTCGGCGAGACGCTCGCCGCGGCGAACGATGCCGCAGTTGCGCCACATCAGCGACCGTAGCGAGCTGCGGATGTCGCCGAGGTCCAGGGCGGTCCGCTCGGACGGGTTGTTGAACCAGTCGATGTCGGCCGGGACGGGCCGACCGCCCGCGGCGCCGGCGGATTGACCGGCCAGTTCACCGCAACGCCGACCGAACACCAGCGCCTCGGGCAAGCTGTTCGACGCCAGCCGATTCGCGCCGTGCAGCCCGCTGGCCGCCGCCTCGCCGCAGGCCAGCAGCCCCGGCAAGCTCGTCCGTCCGTCGCCGTCCACCCGCGCCCCGCCGATCATGTAGTGGGCGGCGGGGTGAACCGGGATCAGATCGTTGCCCGGATCGATGCCGAACTGGCGACACAGCGCGTCGATCCGCGGGAACCGCTCGGCGAACGCGGCCGCACCGAGGTGTCGCACGTCCAGGTAGACGTGCGTGGAGCCGGTCTCGGCCATCTGCCGGTGGATCGCGCGGCTGACGGTATCGCGCGGGGCCAGCTCGCCCATATCGTGGTAGTCGCTCATGAAACGTCGCCCGTGGCGATCGAGCAGGCGGGCGCCCTCGCCGCGGACGGCCTCGGAAATCAGCGATCGCGTGGACCCGGCGACATACAGCGTGGTCGGGTGAAACTGCATCATCTCGGCGTCGGCGACGGCGGCACCGGCGCGGAACGCCAGCGCAATCGCGTCGGCCGTGGCGCCCGAGGGGTTCGACGTCTCCCGCCAGAGCATGCCCGCGCCGCCGGCGGCGAGGATCGTCTGCCGCGCCCAGATCATCTGCACCCCGTATCGCGGGTGGTACGTCAGGGCACCGACCACCGCCGAATCGGGTCCGCCGGCAGGTGGATCGGTTGCCAGATCGATCACGAAGCAGCGGTCGAAGAGCTTGACGTCCCTGCGTCCGCCAACCCGCTGCAGCAGCACCTCCGTGACCGCTTCGCCGGTCGCGTCGCCGTTGGCGTGGACGATCCGCGCATGACCGTGACCGCCCTCGCGCCCCAGGCGCAGCGGCGCAGCGGCAGCTTCGTCGTTCGTGTCGAACGGCACGCCCCAGTCGCGCAGCTCGGCAATCGCCTCGGGCGCCGCGCCGATGACGCGGCGGATGACCTGCTCGTCGCCCAGCCCGGCCGCGGTCGCCACGGTATCGGCCACGTGCGCCTCGATCGTGTCGGCCTCGTCGAGCGCCGCGGCCAGCCCCCCCTGAGCGTAGTAGCTGTTGGACGCATGGAAATCGCCCTTGGTGGCAACGATCACCCGGCCATACTCAGCGGCGGCCAGCGCGGCGCGCAGCCCGGCGATCCCGCCGCCGATGATCAGCACGTCGGTGACGATGTGCGGCAGGCGGTGGCCTTCGAAGCTGACGAGGTACCGGCGTTGAAGATAAGGCATCTCCACGATGCACCGAGTGTAGCCCCCCAGGCAACGGCGGGCAAACCCGAAGCGCAGGAAACCTGACGTGCGCACGGACACCCCCCCCACGCAACACACGAGCCCCCGGGGTGAGCCGCTTTGGAATTACTATTTGTCCCGCATTTCAAAAAAGTGCCTCCTTTATTGCTTCTGGGTCCGTCGCCGCCTTGTCCCGACATGAGCGTTCCGCTACAATGCCGCGGCCACGTTTCGACCAAGCTTTAACGCAAAACCTGACCAGGAGCAGCATTAATGGATCGCGCGTTTCCCGGCGTTGAGAAGGTGGCCTACGAGGGGCCCGAGTCGAAGAAGCCGCTGGCGTTCAAGCACTATAACCCCGACGAACGCGTCGAGGGCAAGCCCATGCGGGAGCACCTGCGGTTCTCGGTCGCCTACTGGCACAGTTTCTGCAACGGCGGCGACGATCCGTTCGGCACGGAGACGCGGCAGATGCCGTGGGCGGACGACGACCCGATGCAAGCCGCGCGCAACAAGGTCACCGCGTGCTTCGAGTTGTGCGAGAAGCTCGGCGTCCAGTTCTACTGCTTCCACGACCGCGACGTGGCCCCCGAGGGCGACACGCTCGCCGAGACCAACGAGAACCTTGACGAGATCGTCACGCTGCTGGCGGCCGAGCAGGAACGCACGGGCATCACGCCGCTGTGGGGCACGGCCAACCTGTTCGCCAATCCGCGCTTCATGCACGGAGCGGGCACGAGCCCCAACGCCGACGTGTTCGCCTACGCCGCGGCGCAGATCGCCAAGGCGATGGAGGTCGCCAAGCGGCTCGGCGCACAGGGGTATGTCTTCTGGGGCGGGCGCGAGGGATACAAGTCGCTGCTGAACACCGACATGGGCCGGGAGCTGGACCACATGGCCCGGCTGCTGCATCTGGCCGTCGAGCACAAGCATGCCATCGGCTTCGAGGGGCAGTTCTACATCGAGCCGAAGCCGAAGGAACCGACGAAGCACCAATACGACAGCGATGCGGCCGCGTGCTACGCCTTCCTCCAGAAGTACGGCCTGGTGGAGCACTTCAAGCTGAACATTGAGTCGAACCACGCGACGCTGGCGGGGCATACCTTCCAGCATGAGCTTGAGTATGCCGCGGCCAATCGCATTCTCGGGTCCGTGGACGCCAACCGGGGTGACCTGCTTCTGGGCTGGGACACCGACCAGTTCCCCACGGACCTATACGAGGCGACGCGGGCGATGCTGACGATCCTCTCGGCCGGCGGATTTACCACGGGGGGGCTGAACTTCGACGCGCACGTCGCGCGGGAAAGTTTTGAACCGATCGACCTCGTCCACGCTCACGTCGGGGCGATGGACGCCTTTGCCCGCGGGCTCAAGATCGCCGCGGCGATTCGCGCCGACGGCGCTCTGGACGCGTTCGTCAAGGACCGCTACGTTAGCTGGGATAGCGGGCTCGGCGCCGAGATCGAGGCGGGCAACAAGACGATGGCCGAGCTGGCCGAGTACATGGCCGCCAAGGGCACCCCCGACGCCAACGCCTCCGGGCGCGTCGAGATGCTCGAGAACATCGTCAACGCATACCTGTAGGGCGCAGCCGGCACGGCGGACGTTGGCACCATGTCCGCAGGCGGACGCGGCGCGCCCGCCGCCGCACCGAGCCCCGCGAGCGAACAGGAAGCCACCCCGGCATGAGGCGATCTGCAACAGACCCGACACACCATGGCGCCGCCCCGCACCCCCCCGGCGCGGCGCGCATGGACCGCACGTGCTGGCGCGGGCTGGCGCTGGACCACCCGGCCGCGTGGGAACTGGCGCGGATCAGCGGACCCAACGAACCGGCGCGGCTGACCTTCTCCGATCGACGATACCACCGGCTCGATGTCAAGTGGCTGCAATTGACGCGCAAGCCCAATCTTGACGGCATGCTGGACAAGCACCGCCGCCGCACGAGCAAGCAGACGCGTACGGAGATCCGAGACCTGCCCAATCCCCCCGATCCGTGGCACGGCATCGTCCGTGACGCGCCCGACGGACAAGTCGTCCACGTCGCACGATTCTTCAACGACCGCCGCTGGCTCGTCGAGGCCGTCCTCATCTGGCCGGACACACGCGACGACGCCCTCCAGCGTCGTGTTCTCGAGTCGTTCGAGGCCGAGGCCCGTGACGCGGACCCGCGGCTCTGGCAGGCGATGGGGTTGAGCATCACGCTGGATCGGCAGTTCGGCCTGCACGAATGCCGCGCGGACGTCGGGCGGGTGACGTGGGAGTTCCAAACGTCCGAGCGACGCAGCCCGGAACTGACCGTCGAGCGCCTGGCGATGCCCGAGCACTGGCTCGACGGGTCGCTGCGCGACTGGCTGCGCGGCCAGAAGCCGGAAGACCACCGGCTGGCGCGCGAGGGGCTGGTGCACGTCAACGGTCATCGCGGCTACGAGCTGCTCAGTTGGGCCAAGGTCACGCCGATCGCGTCGCTGCGCGGGTACAAGCGCGTGCGGTACGAGCAGGCGTGGCAGTGCCCTTCCGAAGGGCGCGTCTATCACATCGTGCTCACGCAGATTCGGCGCCAGGCGGAGCTGACGCTCCCCGGCGCACTGGAGGTCCGCTGCTGCCGGGACGTCCCGGATGTGGTAACATCCGCCCCATGAAGCGCAGCCGACGAGACAATCGCGCCAGCGCGAAGGCCAAGACGGCTTACCCCGCCGAGCAACTTCTGGCGGCCGTGGCGTACCGCAATGAGGCGATGGAGGTTCACGATTTCCGCGACGGCGGCTGTCGCGTGCGCGTGCCGCTGAACCGCCCGAAGTGGCTCGTGCCGCCGATCAGCTGGATCATCCCGTTCTCGTCGCATCGGCAGGTGGAACTGGACGCGCCCGGTCGCGAGGTCCTGGAGCTGTGCGACGGACGGCGCACCGTGGAGGAAATCATTGAAAAGTTCGCCGCCGTCCATAAGCTAACGTTTCGCGAAGCGCAGCTATCGGTGACGACATTCCTGAAGCAGTTGACTCAGCGCGGCCTCGTGGCCATCGTGGGCACGAAGTAAGGAAAGCGACAGAGCATGAAGTCCGTCGAGGTCAAACGGCAGCACCGCCCCCCGCTACGGCGTTGCGTGGAGCTCGTGCTCAGCGGCGTCAAGTACCGCCTGTTCCGGGCGGCCATCACGGTGGGCATTATCGCGCTGGCGACCGCGTTTCTGATGACCATGCTCTCCGAGAGCGTGATCACGCGGCGTGTGGCCGATGCACTTGAGGCGGAGGTCGCCCCGCGGAAGATGCTGCAGTTCTGGGTGGGCCGGCTCGCCGAACCGCCGAACCTGGCGGAATTGAGCGGCACGATCGCCCGTGCCGAGCGCGGCGGGCCGCGCTGGAACGAGATGCGCGCCTGGGCGGAACTGAACGACGAGCAGCTCGGGCAGTTGCACGATGTCGCCCGTCGCCAGCAGACGTACCTGACGTTCTTCACGCAGATGACCGAGGCCCGCCGCCGCCGCGCCCTGAACGGAACCCGGCACAGCGGACCGCGCATGTTCGGCGCCCTGATCGATCACGAGGCGTCCGACGCCGACACCGCGCGGCTCAACGAGGACGCGCTGAAACGGATGACGGACTACCTCTCCGAGATCGGCAAGCCGCTGCCGACGTCGCTCGACGCCTTTGAGGGCTTCCTCCGCGACTGGTGGACCACCCGCGCGTGGCGCGAACGCGTCATCGCCGGACACGCCGAGGCCATCGAAACGCTCAACCAGCCCGGCCGGCTTCTCCATGAGCGCGAGCCGCTCGATGTTCTGGCCACGACGGATGCCGACGCGCTGCACGCGGCGCTGTCGGCCGACGCGGTGGGCTTCCGCATCCAGCGGGAAGACCTGCAGACGGTGCAGCGCGAGGCCGCTTACGCCCACGACGCCCAGCGGATCGAAGCGGCGTTAAACTCGTCTCTGCTCAAGGCACGGCTCGCTGAGCGGCGCAATATCGAACCGCACGAGGTCAACGCCCGGTCGCTACTGGAGGAGGTCAGTTCGTCGAGCGGCGCCGACTGGCTTGTTTCCTTGACCGACAAGGCGCGCGGCCTTGGCGGCGCGTCCCTCTCCACCGAGCGGATTCACCAGGCCGCCCTGACCGAGACGGACAAGGCCGCCGTTACGGTCGAAGCCGCACGGCGCGGGCGACTGGCGAAGATCGTCGCCGGCGCCGGACAGACCGTCGCCGTCCATGAGCCGGTCGCCTACCTGAGCGAGAGTGACGCCGGCGTCGAGGCGTACCTCGAGTCACTCGAGGCGGACGCGGCGCGGCAAGCCGCTCGGCCCGAGAACGTCGTGCCCGTCGTCATGACCAAGGTCAACACGATGAGCAAGGGGACGATCATCTCCTGGCACGCGGCCGAGGGCGACACCGTCGAGCCGGGGCAGATTCTTTTCGAGATGCTCCCGGACACTCCCCCCGCCACCGACACGGCGAAAACGTTCCGCCGTTGGATACTGCGGCTTTGCAAGCCGCTCACGGCCGACCAGGTCGCCGAGCGGTTCACGTCCGGATCGTTGGGCGACGCTGAACGCCGCGAATACCGGAACTGGGGCGAATTGACCGACGCGCAGATGACCTTGCTCGTCAAGCTGCCGGCGCGGACGCAAAGCTATCTGGATTTTCTCGCGTCCATGACGCCCGAACAACACCTGGACAACTACGGTGCGTTCCCGGCCGCCGATCCCGCCGCCGCGCTGCGCGAGGCCCTGCGCGAGCAGGGCGTGACACTGCCGCTGCCCGGCTGGATGGCGCAACACGTACGCTTCGCCGAGAGGTGGCTCGGCGCGGCGGTACCGCAGGAGGCGGGGTATCGGCTGTTCGAGCACTACCTCGACGATCGCCGCCGCGCGCCGGCACTGCACGCGCGTATTGCAGCCGGCCATGCCGAAGCCATCGCCGCCCTGCGGGGCGATGCCGCGTCCGATGAACCGGCGCTGCTTGCCGAGCGTTCGCCCGTGGACCTGCTGGCGGCCGCCGACGAGAAGGCACAGGCCGCCCTGGCTCGCGCCGAATTTCACATGGGCGACAAGGACCTCCGGAAGATACAGGAACACGTCGGGCTCAAGCGCGACGCCGAGCGCCTGCGCACGCTCGTGACGGCTCCGTTGCTGCGCGAGGAGCTGGCCAAGCACAGGAACGACCTGTCCGAAGACGATGTCACCGCCGATGCGCTGATGCGTGTCGCGACGGACAAAGCCGAGGCGGAGTGGGTCAACGACCTGCTCGGCAAAGTCGCCTCGCTGAAGCCGTTGGGCCTGACCGCCGAGCGGGTCGAACAGGTCGCCGAGCGGCAATTGGCCGCACGCGAACTGGCCGAGACGGAGGCCGAGGTCTCCGCCCTGACGGTCAAAACGGGCTTCATGGGCTTCTCGGCACGCACGATCTGGCTGCTGGTCGTCAGCTTCATCGTCTGCGTCGTGGGAATCGCCAACGCGATGCTGATGAGCGTCACCGAACGATTCCGCGAAATCGCCACGATGAAGTGCCTCGGTGCCACGGACGGGTTCATCATGATTAACTTCGTGCTGGAATCGTGCCTGCAAGGGGTCGCCGGCAGCATCATCGGCCTGGTGCTTGGACTGGTTCTGGGCATCTTGCGAACCGCGCTTCAATACGGCACGACGGCGTTGCAGCAGTTGCCGGCGGTGGACCTTCTGGCCACGGCCGGGCTGTCCTTTGTCATCGGCGTGGTGATATCGGCACTGGCGGCGGTGTACCCCGCCTGGGTGGCCGCTCGCCTGGCCCCGATGGAGGCGATGCGCATCGAGTAATCGAGCTTGTGGATCACAGGAATGCCTGACCCCGACACCAACCTGCCGAGCGACTCGTCCCGGGACATTCCCGCCGGACCGGAGACGCAGACGCCGAAGTCCCACACGCCGCCGCAGGCGAACGACGCCTCGCAGCGCGCCGTCATTATCCGCACGCGCGGGCTGAAGAAGTCCTACCGGATGGGCGAAGTCGTCACGCACGCCCTCCAGGGCATCGACGTGGAACTGTACCGCGGCGAGTTCATCATCATTCTGGGGCCTTCCGGCTCGGGCAAGAGCACGTTTTTCAACATGGTCGGCGGGTTGGACAGCCCCACCGAAGGCCGCGTGTTCATCGACGAAGTCGACGTCGCCCAACTCAACGCCATTGAGCTGGCGTTTCTCCGCTGCCGCAAGATCGGGTACATTTTTCAGACGTACAACCTCGTTCAGTACATGACCTGCCTGGAAAATGTGACCGTTCCGATGGCGTTTGCCGGCGTCGACGCCGACGAGGCCCGCGAGCGCGGGCTCGAACTGCTCGACCTCGTAGGCCTGAAGGAACGTTGGTTTCACAAGCCCATCGAGATGTCCGGCGGTCAGCAACAGCGTACGGCGATCGCCCGGTCCATGGCAAACCTGCCCAGCGTGTTGCTGTGCGACGAGCCGACGGGCAACCTGGACCTCAAGACCGGCGACGAGATCCACAAGATCCTGCGCCGGTTGAACGTCGAGCGCGGCGTGACCGTCCTGTGTGTCACGCACGACCATCGCCTGATCGGCATGGCCGATCGCATCATGTGGATTCGCGACGGCATGATCGAACGTCTGGCCAACCGCGACGAAGTCACCGTCGAGGCCGGTTCCATCGGAGGCCAGGAGAATGCGTAGGATGCTCAAAGCCGCCGTCATGGTCCTTGCAGCGACCGTCGCGTGTGCCGGCCTGTCCGGCTGCGGGACGGCCGAGCAGACCGAGGAGCAGAAGAAAGCGGCCAAGGCCGCCGTCGAGGCCGCCCGCATCACCCCCCGGCAGCGCGCCGCCGCGCGGGACTGGCTGAACCGCGAGGCCTGGACCGAGACCATACGTCAGGCCGTCCCCGAGGATGCCGCGCCCGACCATCGTCGCTTCCAGTTGCACCTGCGGGCGCTGATGGACGGCGCCGCCCACCGTCTGGCCGGCTATGAAGACGGCAGCCGCCGCGCCAGCCGCTACGTCGAGAAGGCGCTGACGGCCAGCGGCATCGACGAGGTCTACATCCAGGAGTTCCCCGTTGTCCAGCCGGTCACGACCCAGTGCGAGTTGTACATCGACGGGCAAAAGGTCGCCGGCATGGGCGACATCCATCCCGTCCGCCCGAACGTCACGCAGGCGTCGGTCACGCCGGCCGAGGGACTGACCGGCCAAGCCGTCTACGTCGCAGGCGGCAAGCTGGAGGACTACCCGGGGCTGGTCAAGGGCAAGATCGTCGTGATGGATTACCATGCGGCGGATCGCTGGCTGTCGGCCTTCGGGCTGGGGGCCCGGGCGGTGATCTTCATCGGCCCGGACGACGACACCCCGGCCGGGCGGGCGTGGCATCACGTCAACGTCCCGGCCAACCTGCCGAGGTTCTACGTGCCGCATGCCGTCGCCGAGCGAATCGGCCTGCGCGATGCGCAGCAGGTGACCATTAAGGCGGCCTGTGAATGGCGGGAGCTTCTCGGGCGGAACGTGGTGGGCGTTTTGCGGGGTCGAACCCCCGAATTCGGCGACGAACGCCCCCAGGCGCTGCTGCTGTCGGCCCCCCTGGACAGTTACTCGGAGGTGCCGGAACGCTCTGCCGGCGCCCGGCCGGCGTCGAACTGTGCCGCCCTGCTGTCGATCATCGAGACGCTCAGCCAGGACCGCCCCAAGCGAGACGTGATCGTATGCTTCTTCGACGGCGTGGCGCAGAACCTCGCCGGGGCGCGGGCCTTCTACGGCGCCATTTACCGGCAGATGAAGGGCGTCGGCGAAGATACGCTGGAACAGCGTCTTGAGATGTACGATCGCGAGCTGGGGTTCTGGTCGGCGCTGGACGCGATCGCCGCCCGCATGATCGAGCGATGGGACAAGCACGAGCGGCTCGAGGAGTTGCGCGCCGCCGGCGAGGAGGTACCCCAGTCGCTGACCGACGAGATCGCGCGGTTGTACATCTTCAGCGAGGAGTCGAAGAATCTCGACCGGCACCACCGTGTCCTGCTGCAACTCCGCGACGAAGCGCAGAACATCGACGGCGAAGTACTCGAGCAGCTCCGCCCGCTGCGCGTCGATCTCCGCGAACTTCGGCAGGACAGGAACAAGATCGAGGAGCAACTCGCGGACCTGCAGGAACAGCAGGCCGACCAGGCGGACGACGCGGGCGAGCAGGCCGATCGGCTCGCACAGCGCATCGCCGAGAAGAACAGGGAACTTCAGCGCGTCGACCGGACCATCGCCGACAAGGCCGAACAGGAGCGGGATCTGTCCATCGAGGACCTGGCCTGGAACAGTGTCGAGCGCGTCCTCCACGAGGAGCGTGACATTCTCGACGTCGCCGTGCGGCGCGAGATGTTCGAGGGGCACAAGGAACAGCGTACCCGCGACGCGCTGCTCGAGCGCACGCCGCAGCGCTACCATCAACTCGCCGTACACACGCGCCGCTTGTGTCGCGAACGACGTGACGTGCTTCAGCGGGCGCAGCAGCGCATGCGCCAGGGCGTGGCGTTGCGCGAAGCCGTCGGCACCTCGGCCAATACGGTCCTTCTGCACATCGGCGTCAACCTCGGCGACGACGGCACGAAATGGGCGCTGGTCCACGGCGACGACTCCCTTCCGCTGGGCAGAGACACCCGAGGCGAGTACGACGTGCTGTTCAACGTGGCCGAGGAGATCTACGAAGCCGACCCGACCGCCTTCGACCATCTCCAGTACGACGCGTTCAAGCGGCGGTTCCCCAACAGAACGTTTGCGCCGGCACTATTCGCCGATGCGAGCAGCGCGGCGCGCATCTTCGGCGTCTTGAACGTCGTGGCCGTCACCAGCATGGACCGCCGGGCGCGCGAGGGCCAGCCCGTCGATACGCTGCCAACGATGGACCTGGGCCGCTTGGCGCCGCAGGTGCGGGAGTTGGGGCGGCTGACCGGCGAGCTGGCGAACACGGGGCGCCTCGCCGCAATGAAGTCCAAGGTCGCGCCCGATCCCCGCTACGCGGAAGCCGAGTGGGACGAGAGGGACCGCGTCGCCGGCCCGTCGATCAAGCGCGCCGGAGCGGGCAGCGCCATGGCCGACCTGCCGGTCCGCGACGCCGTGGTCACCGTCGTGCCCTGGGTCGAGGGTCAGTGGAACGTCGGCGCGCTGGGAAAGGTGCCCCCGGGCTACAACCACCTGCTGGTGACCAAGACCAGCATCAACGGCACGTACACGCTGCCGGTCCACTTGCAGGACTACTACGAGAAGTGCGTCGTCTTCGCCGCCAGCTATGACCGCCCGCCGATCACGGCCGGCTCTGAAGCCAGGCAGCAGCACCAGTCGCGTGGCATCATCCGGGCGGCGACGGCAATGGACAGCATCCCCGTCCTTCAGGGCGACCTGTCGAAGGTGGTGCAGTTCAACTGCCGGGGCCTGTCGTTCGTGGGCTACGGCTTCCGCCGGCGCAACATCGCCACCAAGGCCATGCGGGCCCGCTCGACGGCCCCGTTCCGCGCCGATCGCCACCTGGTCTGCGAGCTCGACGACATCGTGACCGTCTACGCCCCCTACGACGCCGACGGCATGAAGGTCTTCAACAAGGCCGCCGTCGTCGTCCTCAACAACTCGCACACCGAAAAGGGCCACAAGGGCATCGGCATGACCGTCGCCGACCAATTCGCCCACCCGTCCACGCCGTTCTCCACGGCCGAGGACCTGCTGAACCTGAACCGCTATCGCCTGTTCGGCTTGCTGGAAGCGAACCATATCAAGCAACCGTCGCTCATGGAGATCTGGCAGGATGCCGACGACCGCCTCGACAAGGCGTTGAAGGCACGGAAGTGGCTCGATCAGCACGGCTTGGACGCGCCGCTCGGCGAGGACGTGCCTGAGGAATACCGAACGATCGAACGGACGCACTGGGCCGATAAGATCGCCGGCGATGCGGCGTCCTCAGCGGCAATAAGCCGCTGTGCCTACCCCCCCATCGTCGACACGCTGAACGACCTCATCACGGCCGTCGTGCTGCTGCTGCTTCTGGCGATGCCGTTCGCCTACGCCCTGGAGCGTCTGCTCGTCGGCACGCCGCACATCTACCGACAAATCGGCTGGTTCACCGTCTTCTTCGTTATGACGTTCGCGGTGCTGTACTTCGTCAACCCGGCGTTTCGCATCGCGTCGACACCGATTGTCATCTTCCTGGCGTTCGCGATCATCCTGCTGAGCTGCCTGGTGATTTTCATCATGGTTCGCAAGCTCCAGACGGAGATCAAGCGGATGCAAGGCCTGGCCAGCACGGTCCACAGCGCCGATGTCTCACGGCTCAGCACGATGCTCGCCGCGGTGAACATGGGCATCTCGACGATGCGGCGGCGCCCCCTGCGGACATTCCTGACCGCGGCCACCGTCGTGTTGCTGACGTTCACCATCCTGACGTTCGCCTCGTTCGGCAAGCGTTACGGCGTCCGGGAGACGTACGAGGGCCCGCTGAACGGTCCGCCGCGCATCCTCGTCCGGAACCAGTTGCTCGGGCCCATCGCCCGCGGCACGTTCGACATGCTGCGCGGGCGCTTCCGCGGACAGGCCGATGTCGTCCCCCGCTACTGGGTCTCCCCCACAGCCGCCGAAGCCAGAAAGGCCATGCAGGGCGGGACGACCCACGAGTTCCAGGCCAACGTCGCGGGCACGGACCAGCGGGTGCTGCTCAACGCGGCCGTGGGCCTCGACGCCCGGGACGTCATGCGTCAGCCGGCCTTGGCGCGGCTGCTCGATCCCCTCGCGCTGACCGAGGCCGAGCGGGATGAGAACCGGCAACGCCAGGCCGAAGACAAGCCGGAAATGACACGCCAGGAGGTGCTTGCCCGGCGTCTGGAAGCGGGCGGGGCGTTCTTCACGACTGCGATTTGCGGCGAACTGAAGCTGACCGACGACGACATCGGCACGCCCGTCCGCCTGGGCGACCAGCGTGTGATCTTCGCCGGCAGGGTCGCCGATGCCCTGTCCGGACACACGATGCTCGACGGCACCAGCTCGCTGCCGGTCAACTACCAGAGTTCGGCGGGCGGCTCGGCCGAGGCGCTGGAGGAGGAACCCACCACCTCGCTGTTTGAGACCACCCAGGCCGAAAGCGCCCAGTTCCTGCCCTACGGCGTGGACACGGTTGCCGTCATTCCCGCCGAGACGGCGCGTCAGATGGACAACAAGATCGTCACGATGACCCTCTATCCGCACGAGGCCGACGCGTTGCGGGAAATCGCCGAAGAGACGGCCAAGCTCGTCAAGATTCCGACGTATGCCGGTCGGCAGGGCGCGGTCCATCGCCTGTTGTTCACCTCGCTGACCGAGGCCAGCGGCGTTCGCGACCTGTTTATTCCCGTCGTGCTCGGCGGCATGATCGTTTTCGCGACGATGCTGGGCAGCGTCTCCGACCGCGAGAAGGAGATCTACACGTTCAGTTCACTGGGGCTGGCCCCGCCGCACGTGGCCGGACTGTTTTTCGCCGAGGCGTCGATCTACGCCGTGGTCGGGGGCATGGGCGGCTACCTGCTGGGCCAGCTCGTCGCGCGCGTTCTGGGCTTCCTCGGGGAATTGGGCTACGTCGCCGTTCCGACGATGAATTACAGTTCGACCAACGCGATCGTAACCATTCTGATCGTGATGGGCACGGTGATGATCTCGACGATCTACCCCGCCCTGAAGGCCTCGCGCTCAGCGAATCCGGGGATTCAGCGTCAGTGGCGCATCCCCAAGCCCAGCGGGAACCTTTACGACCTGGTATTCCCGTTTACGGTTTCGGCCTACGACATTACCGGTGTGGTGAGTTTCCTTAAGGAGCACTTCGACAATTATCGGGACGCTTCGCTGGGCAAATTCGCCACGACGCGATGCCGCATCTTCCGCCAGCAGGACAACGACATGCTCGCATTCGACGCGACCGTCGCCCTGGCGCCGTTCGATCTGGGCGTCAACCAGCGCTTCGTTCTGCTGAGCCGCCCCAGCGAGATTGAAGGCATCGACGAAGTGCGCATCCTCATCTACCGCATCAGCGGCGCCAACGGCGACTGGCAGCGCAGCAATCGCGTGTTCATCAACGATCTGCGCAAGCAACTGCTGATCTGGCGGTCCCTGCCTGAAGACGTCACGGAGAGCTATCGCCGCAAGACGCTCGAATCGTGGGACGAGTTACCCGTGGAACACATCGACGCGGACAACATCGCCCCCACCTCGCCAGACACGCTGACCCGCCAGAATGACGAACAGGAGTCGGACGCGTGAGCACCACCCGATACGACCGTGAGATCGAACAGTACCGCTCCCTGATGGAGGTGCCCTCGACCTTTGGCGAGGGCTTCAGTTGGACCTCTCTGGTCGGCGCGCTGTTCATCGCCCTGCTGATGGTCCCCGGCGCGATGTACATGCAACTGCTGGCGGGCCAGGGCGTCGGCCCCGCCGCCCAGTGGGTCACGGTCATCCTGTTCATCGAGGTCGCACGCCGCGCCCATAAACGCCTGAAGCTGCCGGAAATCTTCATTCTGTTCTACATGGCCGGTGCCGCCATGGGCGGCGCGATGGTGATGAACCAGCCCATGAAGGGGCTGCTGTGGTTCCAGTTCTTCCGCACGTCCAATGCGGCCACCGGCATGGGCGTCGCCGAGCACATTCCCTGGTGGGTCGCCCCCAGCGACCGCGACGTGCTGGCCGAGCGGAACTTCTTCCACCCCGCCTGGTACGCCGCCATCGGGCTGTTCGTCTTCCGCACGGTTTTGGGGCGGATCAACTCGACGTTCCTGACCTACGGGCTGTTCCGCCTGGCCAGCGACATCGAGAAGCTGCCGTTCCCCATGGCCCCGATCGGGGCGCAGGGCATCGCCGCCCTGGCCGAACAGCAGACGGAGGAAACCGCCCAGGGGCGCAGCCGCGAAGGCAACTGGCGATGGCGCATCTTCAGCATCGGCGGCGTGCTGGGCCTGGCGTTCGGGGCGGTGTATATGGCCCTGCCGGCTGTGACGGGCGCGCTGTTCGACACGCCGATCACCATCCTGCCCATCCCGTTTGCCGACTGGACGCCCAAGACGGCGAACATCCTGCCGGCCGTAGCGACGGGAATCAGTCTCAACCTCGGGCAGTTCATGCTCGGCATGGTGCTGCCGTTCTTCGCGATGGTCGGCAGCTTCGTGGGCTTCATCATCACCGCCATCCTCAATCCGACGCTCTACAACGCCGGCATCATCAAGTCCTGGTCGCCCGGCGACGACACCGTCAAGACCCTGTTCAGCGCGAACATCGACTTCTACTTCAGCTTCACACTGGGCGTAGCCGGGGCCTTGGCACTGGTCGGCTTCTACCAGGTCTTCCGCTCCCTTCGGAAGCGCCGCAAGCAGATCCGCGAGCAGCGCGACCAGCGCCTGTCTCAGGAAACGGGGCCGACGGTTCCCGAAGGACGCGGCGACCTGCCCACCTGGGCCATCATCGGCGCCTACCTGTTCACCTCAACGGCCTACATCGTCGTCAGCGGGTTCCTGATCGACTGGCATCCGGGCGTGATGGCCGTCCTGTTCTTCTTCGCGTTCCTCTACACGCCCCTGATCAGCTACGTCACGGCACGGCTGGAGGGTATGGCCGGGCAGGTCGTCCAGGTGCCCATGGTCAAGGAGGCGGCGTTTATCCTCTCCGGCTACAGCGGCGATGTGGACGTGTGGTTCCTGCCGGTTCCGGTGGCCGATTACGGCCGGCGGACGATGTTCTATCGCCAGGCGGAGCTGACGGGCACGCGGTTCTGGTCGATCTGGAAGACGGACCTGCTGCTGGTGCCGATCATCATCGTCTCCTCCGTGCTGTTCAGCCAGTTCATCTGGGCGATGGCGCCGGTGCCCGGACCGGAGTATCCGTTCGCCGAGCGGATGTGGGAGTTGTGGGCGGCCAACCAGTGCATTATCCAGAGTTCCACGCTGGGGCGGTTCAGCGCGTTCGAGAAGGCGTTCCGCCCCGATTTCCTCCTCAGCGGCCTGGGCTTCGGCGTGGTGCTGTTTGCGGTCCTGTGGATGATCCGCCTGCCGGTCATGCTGGTCTACGGCGTGGTCCGTGGGCTGAACCAGACCTTGCCGCACGTGGTGATTCCGCAGTTCATCGGCGCACTGATCAGCCGGTTCTATTTCGAACGAAAGATGGGCCTGAAATGGCGCCAATACGTGCCGGTCGTCGCGGCCGGCTTCGCCTGTGGCATGGGTCTGGTGACCGTCCTGGGCGTCGGCGTGAACTTCCTGGCCAAGGCGGTTATCAAGATCCCGTTCTGAGCAAATCATGAGCAGCAACGAAGTCATCATCGCGTGTCGCGAGTTGAGCAAGATCTACCGCATGGGCGGGCAGGAGATCTACGCCCTGCGGGACATGGACCTGGACGTCCGTCACGGTGAGTACCTCTCGGTCATGGGTCCGAGCGGCTCGGGCAAGAGCACGCTGTTCAACATGATCGGCGCGCTGGATCGTCCGACCGAAGGCACGGTGACCATCTCGGGAGTGGACCTGACGAAGAAGTCCAGCGCGGAACTGGCATACATCCGCAATCACCACATCGGATACATCTTCCAGGCGTTCAACCTCATTCCCGCGCTGAGTGCCCTGCGCAACGTGATGCTGCCCGTATTGCTCAGCGGAGCCAACCACAGGGCCTCCGCCGACCGGGCGGCCGAGGTCCTCACCGAAGTCGGGCTCGGTCATCGTCTCGACCACCGGCCCGGCGAGCTGTCCGGCGGGCAGCAGCAGCGCGTCGCCATCGCGCGCGCCCTGGCGATGAACCCGACGATCATGCTGGCCGACGAGCCGACGGCGAACCTCGACCTCCACACCGGCGAGGAAATCATCAATACGCTGCGCGGGCTGTGCGACAACCACGGCGTCACCGTCATCACCGCCACGCACGACCACAACATGCTCGCCCGATCCGACCGCATCCTCTGGATCAAGGACGGCGCCAAGGATCGCCTCGAACGGCGGGAGGACCTGGATATCCGCATCGGACGCGTCGAGTAGCGGTCGCAATGCGATATACTGAGACAAGCCGTCGCAGGTTGACCAGGCCGAGCCCCCTTGGGTAGGATGACGCCGCCATGAAGCACCCGTGCGACAGATGCCACAACCGCCCCGCCACCGTCCATCTGACGGAGATCATCGACGGTGAGAAGATCGAGAAGCATCTGTGCGAGCAGTGCGCCGCCAACGAGGGGATCACCGTGAAGGCGAACATCCCCATCAGCCAGCTTCTCGAGGATTTCATCCTCCAGTCGTCGGACGCCGAGTGCGACGACGAGGCCGGCGACCTGGTGTGCGACGCCTGCGGGTTGAGCTTCAACACGTTTCGGAAGCACGGCGTGCTCGGCTGCCCGAACGACTACGACGCGTTCTCAGCCGCGCTCGAGCCGTTTCTGGCCCGCGCCCACGAGGGCGCCACCCAGCACCTGGGCAAGGTGCCCAGCCGCGCAGCCAGCACGCAGAAGAAGCAAACGGCGATCCTCCGCCTCCGCGGCGAGTTGAAGGACGCCGTCGCCCGCGAGGATTACGAAGCCGCCGCCGCCCTGCGAGACCGCATCAAAGCGATGGAGAAGGAATGAAACTCGCCGACCTGACGCAACGCGCCGGTGAATGGCTTCGGGGCGCCGGACCCATGCACGACGTCGTCATCTCGTCGCGTGCCCGCCTGGCGCGGAACCTGGCCTCGCAACCGTTTCTGTCACGCTGTAATGCGACCCAGCAGCGGGAGATCGCCGAGCGCCTTCGCGACGAGATTCTGGCGGCCGGCATCGCCAAGAACGTCTTCTACGTGAATGTCGCCGCGGCCGGCGCCTTGGACCGCGAGTTGCTCGTCGAACGGCACCTGGTCTCCCGCCAGCATGCCGAGGCCGACCACCCGCGCGGCGTGGCGATCAGCGGCTCTGAAACCGTCGCCATCATGATCAACGAGGAGGACCACCTGCGCATCCAGGTGCTGCGCAGCGGGCTCCGGCTGACGGAAGCGGCCGAGGAGATTACGCAAATCGACGATCGCCTGGAACAGAGCGTGGAATACGCCTTTCACAGCAAGTACGGCTATCTGACGGCCTGTCCGACGAACGTCGGCACGGGGCTGCGGGTCAGCGTGATGCTGCACCTTCCGGCACTGAAGATGACCGGCGAGATACAGAAGGTTTTCCGCGCCGCACGCGACATGCGCCTGGCGATTCGCGGGCTCTACGGCGAAGGCACCGAAGCCAGCGGCGATTTTTTTCAGATCTCCAACCAGACCACGCTGGGCAAGACCGAGCAGCAGATCGTCGACGAGTTCTTCGGCCAAACGATGCCGCATTTCATCGAGTACGAACGGCGCGCCCGCGAGGGGTTGATGAAGAGCCAGAAGGCGGCCGTCGAAGACAAGATCCACCGCGCGCTGTCGTTGCTTCGGGCGGCCCGGCTGATGAGTTCGGACGAGACGATGCACCTGCTGTCGCTGGTCCGGCTGGGCGTGAACCTCGGGCGGCTGCCGGAGATCGACCTGCGCATCGTCAACGAGTTGTTCCTGCTGAGCCAGCCGGCCCACCTCCAGCGCGTCTGCGGACACGAGATGAACGACCAGCAGCGCGCCGAGGCCCGCGCCGAGTTCATCCGGCGGCGCCTGCTCCAGGACAACTGACCGTCGCGCGGCCGGGCACATGGCGCCCGCGCGGGGGCGCACCGGTCGTCGCCGAGGGCGTCATGCGGGGGGCTTCCGCCGGCCGATCTTGTTCTCCGTGCCGTTCAGCAGGCGGCGCAGGTTGTGCCGGTGCCGCAGAAGGATCAGAACCGCCATCGCCGCGGCGAACGCCAACAGCGGCCAGAGCCGCCTCACCGGCCAGCCCAGCACCGCGGCGAGGCCCGCCTGCAGCGGCACAAACGCCACGGCGGCGAGCACGCTGCCCAGCGAGACGTATCGCGTCGCGCCCGTTACGGCCAGCCACACCGCCAGCGCCGCCAGCCCGGGCAGCGTCATGTACGGGAAGACGCCGCAGACCACGCCCAAGGACGTGGCCACGCCCTTGCCCCCGCGAAAGCCCAGCCACACGCTGAAGACGTGCCCGAGGATCGCCCCGCACCCCGCGGCCAGCCAGGCGGCCTGATGCGCCGCCGGCGGCGCGGTCCCCGCGCCCGAACCGCTGCGGAGGATCAGACCCGCGACCAGCGCCGGGACGAAGCCCTTGGCGAAGTCCAGGCAGAAGCACAGGATGCCCCACCGGCGTCCGCACGCACGGGCGACGTTGGTCGCCCCGACGTTTCCGCTGCCGACCTGGCGCAAATCGACGCCGCGCGCCCGGGCCAGCAACACCCCCACGGGCACGGACCCCAGCGCATAGCCGCCCAGCGGAAACGCCCCGTACAGAATGGTCGGATGCAATGCCATCATCACCTCTTCCCGCGACGATAAATCTCAATCAGCCGGTCGACGTGCCGCTCGGTGCTCAGCCGCGGCGCGACGGCGCGACAGGCGGCTTCGTAGTCCGCGCGGTTATCCCGATCCGACAGCGTGCCCATCGCCTCGGCAACGGCCCGCACGTCGCGGGGCGAATCGACGACGATTCCCGCACCGTCGGTCAGCACCTCGCCCGCACCGTTACTGGCCGTCGTGATCGACGGAATGCCCCACCGGGTGGCCTCGAGGACGACGCGGCTGCACGGATCGTACCAGCTCAGCAGCACGCACACGTCGGCCGCGGCATACCAGCGGAAGATCGTCTCCGTGGGCTCGACGAAGCCGACGAACCGTCCCACGTCCCGCAGCCCGGCATGACGGCGATACCGCTCGGTGCGCTCGCCGCCGACGACAATCAGGCGTCCCGCGCGCTGCGGGGCGGCGTACAGCCAGCGAGTGAAGGCCTCGATGGCCCGGTCGACGCCTTTCAGCGCGAGGTTTCTCGCGACGGTGAGAAACAGCGTATCGCGCGGTGCCATCGCCAGGCGGAAGCGCAGCTGTTGACGCCAGTCGCTGCGGCGCGGGTCGTCAGCGTTGGGCGCGTCCACGGCGTTATAGACGACGTGCACGTTCTCGCGGCGTCCGTAATGCTCGCGCATCTCGCGGGCAACCATGCGGCTGACGGCCAGGCACGCAACGCGCGGATCGGCCATCACCTGCGCCTCAAGCCGGCGCATGGCGGCGCGGCGTCGGTTGAGCGGCTTCGTCGCCCGGGCGATCGCGCGAGCCGGCAGGCACCGCCGACGGAGCGATGCGGCCGCCTGAGCCGGAACCGTGCCGCCGCGCGGCTGGTAGACGTCCGCTCCGGGAATCGGCAGCGTGGCGTGAACCACGCCGTAGGCGCCGTCCGCGGTAGCGCGCCGCACGTCGGCGACAAACCGCTCGAGCCGGCGGGGGTACGTTGCACCACGTCGGCCCAGCGGGCGACACGTGACCGTCCCGCCGTCCGGCCCGTCGGACGAGAGCTCATCGAGTTCGACACCGCTCTGGCACAAGACGTCCACGTCATGGCCCCGCGCCGCCAGCGCGCGGGCGATCTGCGCCGTCGACCGCTCGCGCCCGCCGCGGGCCGGGTCCATGCGTTCGATGACCAGCGCGACGTTCATTCGCCTTGCTCCCGGGCGGCACGACGCGCGGCGTGGCGGGCGATGGACCGCGCTTTGCGCCCAACGGCCGTGGCGAGAGCCCGGCGCCGCGCTGCGGACATCTCCCTCGCGTAGGCCGCCACAAAGGCCTCCCACTGCCCACCGACCCACTCGGCGGGCATGGAGTATCGCAGCGCGGCCAGGTCCTTGACGACCCACCGCCGGCGGCGCCACCGTGGGCGAAACATCCGCGCCAGGTCGATCAGGTACAGGGCGACGTTGCCCTGCGAGACATCCAGGAACACGTGCGAGGCGTACAGGTCGCGGTGCACGTACCCGCCCCCGTGCAAGGCGCGGACGAGCGTCGCCAGCGCCGCCGTCACGTGTTGCGCGGCGTCGGCGTGCTGCGCCAGAAAGCCCGCCCCGCAGCGTTCCAGCGCATCGCCGGGCACGGCCGTGACGAGAAGACACCCACAGCCATCGCGTTCGCCGCAGGCCACCGGGCGCATCGTGGGCACGCCGGCGGCGCGCGCGGCGACGACGTTCTCGTACTCCACGCGCGCCGGGCCGCGACCGAACCCGTGCGTCCACGCGCGGCGAAGCCGCGCCGAGACCGCCTCCCGGCCGTAGCGCTTCAGGTACAGCTGATGGCGGCGCCCCGATGCGTCGGTCAGCTCCAGCCGCGTTCGACGCCGCCGACCGAGCCCCGGCTTGTCCAGGTCGGCGCCGCCGGCGTAGGCCCAGGCGCCGGCAACCGTGTCGAGCCCGGCAGCGGTCAGGGCGTCCCGCAGCCCGTCATCCACCCAATCGGCCACAATCACGGTCGCTCGCTCCCCGCGGTCGGCGACCGCTGCTCCAAGAGTTCGCCGCAGGCGTCCAGGACCATCTCGACGGTGATATGACTCATGCACTGATGGTACGCCGGGCCCGCCGGCAGGGGGCAGATCTTCCGCTGGCAGGGCCCGCAGGCCACGTCGACGCAGAGGATCCGCTCGCGGGGGCAGTCGATTCGCGTCCAGCGTGGATCGGTCGCACCAAACAGCGTGACCACGCCCACGCCCAGCGCCGCCGCGACGTGTCGCGCGCCGGTATCGTTGGTCACCAGAAGGTCGCACCGCCGCAGCAGCCCCTTGAGCCGTCCCAGGGTGTTGTCTCGTCGCGAGAAGTCCAGCAGCGGTCGCGTCCCCATCTCCGCCACGACGTGCCCCGCGACGGTTCGCTCGCTCGGGGCGGCGTTGACGATGATCTGTGCGCCGCGTGCGGCGAGCCGGTCGGCCAGCGCGGCGTAGCGGTGCGGCGACCACATCTTCGCCGGGCCGAACGCCGCGCCCGGATTCAGCATGACCAGCGGGCGTCCCGGGTCGATCCCCGCCTCGTCCAGCACAGCGTCGGCGTCGGCGGCCTGCTCCGGCGAGACCGTCAGCTCCATCCGGCGCGACGGCACCCGCCCATCGCATCCCACGCCCACAAGCCGCGCCAGGTCCAGGTAGTAGTCGATCGCGGGGACCGGCGCCAGCTCGCCGTCGGCGTCGCGCGGGGGGGCGAGCTTGCGGGTCAGCATCCAGCCGCGAACGTCGCGGTCGTAGCCGACCACGCGCGTCACGCCGCCGGCGCGGACCAGCGCCGCCGTGCGAAAGCTGTTGGGCAGCAGAAGCCCCGTCGCGTACCGCCGGCGACGCAACCGCGCGGCAATCCGATGGAAGTTCGCCAGCCGCGGCCGCTGGCGGGATGTGTCCGTCAACACGTCGTCGGCCCACGGGTCGGGCGCCAGCACGTCCAGCGTCGCCGACGAGCCCATGTGCGTGATGCGGGCGTTCGGCCGGGCTGCACGCAGCGCGCGCAGCGTGGGTGTTGCCATCACGGCATCGCCGATCCAGGTGGGAAGCAGCACGAGAATGTCGGTGCCGTTATGCTGCGCCATGAGCGGATTGTACCAGGAAGCTGCGCGGCATCGGCCCGTTACGGGGCGCCGAGTCCGGTGCGCGCGATCTCGGCCCAGGAGGTACGCCGCGCGTCGCCGGGCAGATCATCCGCCTCGCCGACGGCGACGACCTGCATCTCGGCGCCGGTAAATGCCTTGGCCGCGGCGGGCGCGACGCAGATGCCGCTACGCAACGCCGGGATCGCCTCGCGCAGTTGCTGCAGCGGGCCCACCATCCGCGGGTCGAACGTCAGCCGCGGCCAGGACCACCGCCCCTCGCGCGTCAGGCGCCACCGTCGCTTGAGCCACGGCAGAACCGGACCGTCGGGGTAGCCCGCCAGGTGCAACGCAGTCCGCAGCTCGGCATGATCCGCGACGCCGTCCTGAGTGAAGTAGAGGATGTTGGCTTCGGAGGCGATGCGCTTCATCGCGCGCACCGCGACGCCGGCCTCGGCTTCATCCGGCGCCGGCAGCGCGGCGACGTCCACGGCCACCGCCGGCCGGTCCGGCTCCCACACGAACAGGCGCGCCGCGCCCTGGCATCGGTCGCCCCAGACGTCCTGGTGGCGGATGCAGACCTCGTAGAGCCCGGCGGCGTCAGGGGCGGGCACTATCGCGCCGGCGAAACCGTCGGAATCGGTAAACGCCGCGCGCAGCGCGTCGCTGTCCGGCACGGTGAACTCCAGCGCAGCCCGCTTGACCGGGACGTCCAGCCGGCTGATTTCGTTGCGCGTCAGCCGCGCCACCACCGATGCCCGTCCCCCGACCGGCGCGATCTGGTCCGGCGCCGTGACGATGTATTGCCCCCCGCAGCCCGACACAATCGCCAACGCCGCCAACGGCAAAAGTAATCGTCGCATAGTCGAAACGCTCCCGACGCCATTAGGCGACAACGGCGAGGATTTGTCAAACCCGTCGCCGGGTGATATACAAGCGATGCCGCGGCGGCGCTAACCGCCGCATCGCCAAGGACACCATGCCAATGAATGAACCGGATTTCGCCCATAAGGACACATGGCGGGTTTTTCGCATCATGGCCGAGTTCGTCGAGGGCTTCGAGACCATGGGGCAGATCGGCCCGGCCGTCAGCATATTCGGCTCGGCGCGGGTCCCGGGCCGCCACGAGGACTACCGTCGTGCCCGCACGCTCGGACGGCGTCTGGCCCAGCGCGACATCGCCGTCATCACCGGCGGCGGACCGGGCATCATGGAAGCCGCCAACCGCGGCGCCCATGAGGCCGGCGGAACCTCCGTAGGGCTCAACATCACGCTGCCGACGGAACAGCGCGTCAACCCCTATGCCGACGTGGTGCTGGACTTCCGCTACTTCTTCGCCCGCCTGGTGATGTTCGTCAAGTATTCCCGATCCTTCGTTTGCTTTCCCGGTGGCTACGGCACGCTGCACGAGTTCTTCAACTCCATGGCCCTGATCCAGACACAGAAGGCCGAGCGCTTCCCCGTGATCCTGATCGGCAACGACTTCTGGCAGCCGCTGGCCGAGTGGATTCGCGCACACATGCGCGACGCCGAACCGGCCAAAATTTCCGACGACGATGTGGACCTGTTCACAATCACGGATGACCTCGACGAGGCCGCGGATGTCATCCAGCAGGCCTGCGAGGAGTCGCCGGACGAGGCCGTGTCGGCAGCGCGCACCGGCGAGGGCACGGTCGTTGGTCAACCCACGCGCCGCGCCGCAAGACGCCGCAGCCGCTAGCGACCCGGCGGCACGTTGTCGCGCGCGCCGTTGCGGCGTACAATCCGCGCCATGAACGCCCCTTCGGTCAGGATGCCGCGCGTCGCACTGGTGCACGACTGGTTGACGGGCACGCGCGGCGGGGAAAAGGTCCTCCAGCGGCTTCTGGGGCTCCTGCCGGGCGCCGAGTTGTTCACGCTGGTCCACGTTCCGGGCTCGTGCACGGCCGATATCGAACGGCGCCCCATCCACACAAGCTGGCTGAGCGACCTGCCCGGCGTGCGACGCGGCTATCGCCACCTGCTTGGCTTGATGCTCCCGGCGGCCGAGCGGATGTCCGTCGAGCAGTTCGACCTGATCGTCAGCAGTTCGCATTGCGCCGCCAAGGGCATCGGCGGGCGACGAGACGGACAGGTCCACGTCTGCTACTGTCACACGCCCATGCGGTACGCCTGGGAAGCCGCCGACGACTACGCGCGGCAACTGGGACCGGCGGGGCTGGCGCTGCGGGCCGCCGGCCCGTTCCTGCGCGCGTGGGATCGCCGCACCGCCGGGCGCGTGGACCGGTTTGTCGCCAATAGCGCCTGCGTAGCCGGGCGCATCGCCCGCGCGTACGGACGCGAGGCCGCCGTCGTGCATCCGCCGGTCGATGTGGGCTTCTACACCCCGGCGGACGTTCCGCGCGAAGCGTTCTACCTCATGGTCACGGCCCTGGCGCCTTACAAGCGCGTCGCGATGGCGATGGAGGCATTCGCACAGCTCAGCCGGCCGCTGAAAGTGATCGGCACGGGCCCGCCGTTGGGCGTGTTGCGCCGCGCGGCGCCGCGCAACGTGGAACTTCTCGGCTGGTGCGACGCCGACACGGTGCGCGACCACTATCGCCGCTGCCGGGCGGTGATCTTTCCGCAGCGGGAGGACTTCGGCATCGTCCCGGTCGAAGCGATGGCCTGCGGGGCGCCGGTCATTGCCTACGGCGAGGGCGGGGCGCTGGAGACCGTCCGCGACGCCGGCGCGCCTCACGAGCGCGAGCCGACGGGGCTTTGGTTTCACCCGCAGACGCCCGAGGCACTCGCCGCGGCGGTCGAACGGTTCGACGGGATGGTGGATCGCATCGATCCGATCGCGCTGCGGCGTCAGGCCGAACGTTTCAGCCCGGCCCGGTTCGACGAGGGCTTTCGCGCCGTCGTCGCGCCGCTGCTGGACGAGCGCGGCTGGGTACTGCCATGGGAGGGATGCTGACGGGCCCGGCGCGTGCGCGAGCCATCAGTCGACGGGATCGTAGCCCCCACGGCTGAAGGGATGGCACCGGCAGATGCGGCACAGCGCCAGCCACGTCCCACGGACAGCGCCGCGTTTGCGTAGGGCCTCTATGGCGTACTGGCTGCACGTGGGGACGAATCGGCACTGCCGACCGAGGATCGGCGACAGCGTGAGCTGATACACGCGCACCAGCAGCACGAGCACGGTCGCCGGGATCGTCACGATGCCGCGCAGCGACGCGTTCATTCCGCGGCCTCCTTCGCCGGCCGCGCCACGCGCGGCGCCAGGCGCACCAGCGACTCCTGCAGGCCGGACAGCGTCAACTCGGCGCCGACGCGCGGCACAAGCATGAAGTCGAACCCGGTCGGAAGCTCCGCCCGGCTCAACCGGAAGGCCTCCCGACAGAGGCGCTTGGCGCGATTGCGTCGCACGGCCGATCCATGGCGGCGCGACACGCCCACGCCGCATCGGCAGCGATCCAGTCCGTTCGGCGCGGCCAGAAGCGTCAACCGCGCGTCATTGGCGCGTCGGCCGGCGCGGAAAATGCGGTCGATGTCATTTCGCCTCGTAACCCGGAAGCGCTTTGGGGCGCTGCGGTCCATGCGTCATGCCTTCCGCTGTCAATCATATCCGCCGTCCTCACCGCCCGCCAGCCGCTCTTGACCCCGCCGCTCCACTCGGCTACAACGGCGTGTTCAAGGAGACGGCAATGCTCGGACGTGTGCTGGTAGCGTGCGCGGCGGCATCCGCACTGGGCGGCGGATGCATCGAGGAGTATCGCCAACAGGCCGCCGTCGATCACTACGTCGAGGGGCAGATGCTCGCCGAGCGCGGGCAGTACGACACCGCGCTGGCGGAACTGTCAAAGGCCGTTCAGGCCGATCCGAAGCTGTCGGCCGCGCATGCCGCCGCCGGCGACATCTACCGCCGCGAGGGCAGCCACGAGTTGGCGCGCCGCGCCTACGAAAAGGCCTGCCAGACAAACCCGTACGCCTTCCGCCCTCACTACAACCTCGGCGTGACGTATCAGACACTGGCCACACAGGGACCCGGCGCGAACGAGGAGTTGCTCCGCCAAGCGGTCATGGTCTTCCTGCGAGCGGCCGAGATCGAACCGGACGACTTCGAGACCAATCTGAACCTCAGCGCCTGCTACTTCCAGATGGGCAAGTACAAGCTGGCCGAGACGTACTGCCGGGCCGCCATCGAAGCCCGGCGCGACAGCCCACAGGCCTACACCAACCTCGGCGCCATCTACGACAGCCAGAACCGCCTCTACGAAGCCGTCCGCGCCTACAAGACCTCGCTCGAACTGGACAACCGCCAGCCGCATCTTCTGATGAACCTCGCCTCGACGTACGTCCGCCAACAACGGTACGAGACCGCCCTTCGAACGTACGAGCATGCCGCGGAGTTGCTTGCCGACAGCAGCGAGCCGTGGGTGCAGATCGGCATGTGCCTCTACCACCTTCAGCGCTACCCAGAGGCCGTAGACGCCTACAACCGCGCCATTCGCGCCGACGCCGACAACGCCGACGCCCACCGCGGACTCGGCGCGGTTTGCATGACGCAGTACGTTCAGGACCGCCGGCAAACGAAGCTGCGCGATCGCGCCTTGCAGGCGTGGCACCGGTCGCTGGAGATCCGACCGCAACAGGAGGACCTGCGTCGCCTCGTGAACAAGTATGGTCGGAAGCGGCGCGCCCCGACACTCTGAGGCGCCGCCGGCAACGGCGCGCTACAATGCATCCCGCCGCCCTTCCTGGCTGCGAGCCGATACCGTGATAAACCTCTCCAAGCTGTACGGCCTGACCGACGCGCCGGGCGATGCGCTGCGCTACGGCACCGCCCAGTGCGCTCAGGGCCCGCGACGCCCCGTCGTGGTGTGGAACGCCACCCGGCGATGCAATCTGCGATGCGCCCATTGCTACGCCGACAGCGACGATGCGCCAGCCGACGGGGAACTGACCACCGACGAGGCGGTCACCCTGATCGACGATCTCGCCGGCTTCGGTGCGGCGGTCCTGTTGATCTCCGGCGGCGAGCCGCTGCTGCGGAGCGATTTGGTTGAGCTTGTCGCGCACGCGCGGCATGCGGGGTTGCGTACGGCCCTGTCCACGAACGCCACGCTCGCCTCGACCGACCTGGCGCAGCGCCTGGGCGAAGCGGGCCTCAGCTACGCCGGCGTCAGCTTCGACGGAACGCCTGCCACCCACGACGCCTTTCGGGGGGCGCGCGGCGCCTACGACGCGGCCACAGCGGGGCTCCGGCATTTCCGGCAGGCGAATGTGCGCGTGGGGTTGCGGTTCACGCTCACGCGCGACAATGCCGCCGACGCGCCGGCGATGTTCGATCTCGCCCGTCGCGAGGGGGTTGATCGCCTGTGCTTCTACCACCTCGTCGCGACCGGCCGCGGCGCCGCGCTGGATGCCCGCTCGCTTAGCCACAGCGGAACCCGCCGCGTGCTGGATGCCTTGATCGACGCGGCCGTCAGCGCCCACCGCACCGACAGGCCCGCGGAAGTGCTCACAGTGGACAACCACGCCGACGGGCCCTACGCGTACCTCCGCCTGCGGCGTGAAGATCCGGACGCGGCCGAACGGTCTCTGGCGCTGCTGCGCCGCCAGGGCGGCAACGCCAGCGGCGAGCGGATCGCCTGCATCGGTTGGCGCGGGGACGTGCATCCGGACCCCTTCTGGCGCACGCGCGCGGTGGGCAACGTCCGCCGGCGGCCCTTCAGCGCGATCTGGTCCGACGCGCGGCAACCACTGCTGGCCGCGCTGCGGGCACGACCGGCCGGACTCACCGGTCGCTGCAGCCGCTGCCGATGGCTGGACGTGTGCAACGGCAATCTCCGCGCCCGCGCCGAGGCAGCCGGAGACCCCTGGGGCGACGACCCGGCCTGCTACCTCACCGACGCAGAAATCGACCCGAACCGCGATGTTTGAACACGCCGACGCGCCAACATCAGGCCCGCCGCCCCTGCGGATGCTCTTCTGGGAAACGACGCCCAGGTGCAATCTGGACTGCGCCCACTGCCGGCGTACGGGCGACGGCGCCGCGGATGAACTGTCCCTCGCCGAGGCGGGCGCCATGTTCGCCGATGCGGCGACACTGGGCACGCCGAACGGCGCGGATCGACCCGTGGTCGTCTTCTCCGGCGGCGAGCCGCTGCTGCGCGACGACTGGGAGGCCCTGGCGTCCGCGGCGCAACGGTGCGGCCTGCCGACCGCCCTGGCGACCAACGGCACGCTCATCGACGACGCCTTGGCCGGTCGTATCGCCGCGGCCGGCTTTCGACGCGTTGCCGTCAGCATCGACGGCGCCGATGCCGAAACGCACGACGGGCTGCGCGGACGGACGGGCGCCTTCAACGCCGCACTGGCCGGCCTCAGCGCGCTGCGCCGCGCGGGGCAATCCGTGCAAATCAACACAACGATCACACGGCGCAACGTCGCACAGCTCGACACCGTGCTCGCGATGGCTCGATCCATCGGTGCCGAAGCGGTGCACCTGTTCCTGCTCGTGCCGGTCGGGTGCGGCGCCGCGCTGGCCGAGACGCAGCAACTGCCGCCCGACCACTATGAGCGCGTCCTGGACTGGCTGTGCGACCGCCGTGACGACGGCGAGACCGGACTGGAACTGCGGGCCACCTGCGCCCCCCACTACCACCGTGTGGCCCGGCAGCGCGGGCTGCCGGTACGTGACCGCGGTTGCCTGGGCGGTCGAGCGGTGGTGTTCGTCGGCCAGGACGGCACGGTGCGTCCGTGCGGGTACCTTCCGATCGACTGCGGAAACGTGCGCCGCGCGGGCCTGGCGGCACTGTGGCGCGATGCGCCGGTTCTGACCGCCCTGCGAGACACCGATCGCCTGGGCGGCGCCTGCGGGCGCTGCGCCTATCGCGACGTCTGCGGCGGATGCCGAGCCCGCGCCTATGCCGCCACAGGCGATTTTCTCGCCGCCGATCCCGCCTGCAGCCATGGGCAGGCGCTGGAAGGTCGCGCGGGATAACCGTTGACAGCCCCCCACGGCGGATGATAGCGTCGCGGTCTTGGATCAAGCGCTCAGGAGCGTGACGGCGGGCGTTTGCGCGGCCGCCGCCGGGACGATGCTTCTGCGGAAGGAGCATGCCATGAGAACAGTCACATTCGCGTTGGCAACCGTCGTAATGCTGACAAGCGTCGCCGGAGCCCAGCCCCTCGCCGACGCCGCGGGTGACGCATACACCCCGTGGGTCGGGCAGGTCACGGCCAGAGACGTCAACGTCCGGTCCAGCCCGACCGAGCACGCGTCGTACGAATGTCTGCGTTTGAGCCGCCCGGCGAAGGTCACGGTCGTCGGGGAGATCGAGAAGTGGCTGAAGATTCAGCCGCCGGCGGGTGCGTTCAGCATCATCAGCAACCGCGACGATCTCGTGCGAGCCGGTGCAGACGGCAAGACCGGAACAGTCGTCGCCCGGAACGTCAACATCCGCGCCGGGACGCGCGTCCACGACTGGGGCGAGCTGGCCAATCACTGGCACGTACAGACCCAGTTGGACCGCGGCGACAAGATCGTGATCCTCGCCGAGAAGAGCGACTTCTACCGAATCAAGCCGCCCGCCGGCGTCCATTTCTACATCACGCGGCAGTACGTCAAGCGCGCCGACCGGACCGTCGGCGAAACCGACCCCGCGATGGCGGGTGCGGACGCGGGCGATGCCGGTGCGTCCGATGCCACAACGGGTGCCGAGACGGCGGGCGATACCGGTGCGTCCGATGCCACAACGGGTGCCGACGCGGGGGGCGATAGCGGTGCGGACGCCAGCGTGGTGACCGATGCCGAAATGGAAGACGTCAACGCGGCGCTGAAGGCCTTCAACAACGTCGAGGAGACCCTGTACGCGGAATTCGCCAAGCCCCCCGCCGAGCGCGACCTGCGCAAGCTCCTGACGGCTTACCGCCGGATGGACGCCGGGGAGGACAGCTTCCTGAAGCCCTACATCGACAGCCGCATCCGCTTTCTGCAAATCGCCATCCGCCGCCGCGCCGAGCGCCAGGAGGCCGACGAACTCATCCGCGAGGCGCGACGGAAGCAGAAGGAGTTCGAAAGCAGCCGCGCGAAGATCGAGGTCCTCACGCCGAAGCAGGCCGAGCCCGACTATGTCGCACGCGGCGTGCTCGTGCCGAGCGCCGTCTTCCGCGGCGGTGGCGGCCGCCCGAAACGCTACGTCGTCCGCAATCCGGACACGCTGGCGATTCGCGCGTATGCCCAATGCAGCGAGGGGACCGTCGCCTGGACCGAGTACGTCGGAAAAGAGGTGGGCCTCGTCGGCGAAATGCGATACGACGAGGGCCTGGAAGTCAACGTCGTCGAAGTTGGCGAGATCGTCGCCTTGTCCGACGATGTCACACTGACAACGCCCCCCGAGCCGACGGTGGCGCCTTACACCCCGCCGGCCGAGGCGCCGAGCGACCCCGGGGCCCTGCCACGACCAATCCGCCCGGCAGGCGATTCACAGTCCGAGACGGAAGCCGGGACCGAGGGCGCGGCGCCGGCTGAAGACGGCTCGCCGATCGAAGCGCTGCCGCCGATCGAAATCGAGCCGGCTGAGACCGAACCGATCGACAGCCAGCCGGTCGAGGTCGAGCCCGTCGAGGCCGACACACCAAGCGAGGCCCCCGGCGAGGAGCCGGACGAGGATTTCGCACCGATTCGGCCGGATCGCCCCGACATGGCGCCGGCCGAAGACAACGGCGGGGCCTCGGACGATACACCGGCGGACGATCCTCTGCCGCCGACCGGCCTGCCCGTGGGCGCACCGACGACCCAACCGGACGACGAGCCCATTAACGAAGAGGAGTTCGAGTAGCGTCTCGCTGTCTGCGTCGCTACAGTGCGCCGCCGTGCGCCGTCAACGCCCACGGCGCCACCGCCGTCGGCGATGCGTGTGCGTGTCAATCGCGCCGGTGTAGTCCATGACCCAGACGAACGATAACTCGCCGTCCGCGATGACAGCCGAACACGCCGACGGCGAGGCCGTCTCGCAGCCCGAAACGCGGGTCGAGGCCGTCCTGTTCGCGACCGACAGCCCGTTGACGCCGGAGAAGATCGCCCGCGTCGCCGACCTGCCCGGGCGCAAGGCCGTCCGCCAAGCCATCGACACCCTCAACGCCCGCTACGACGAGCACGGCGCGAGCTTCCGCATCGAAGAAATTGCCGGCGGCTACCAGATGCTGACGCGCCCGGAGTACCACGGGCTACTGGAGCGACTCTTCCAATCGCGCAGCCAGACCCGCCTGTCACAGGCGGCAATGGAGACGCTGGCGATCGTGGCCTATCGCCAACCCATACTGCGGGCCGATATCGAGGTCATCCGCGGCGTCAGTTGCGGCGAGGTGCTTCGCGGGCTGCTGGAGAAGCAACTGGTCAAGATCGTCGGGCGCGCCGACGTCCTTGGACGGCCCATGCTGTATGGAACAACGCGACGGTTCCTGGAGGTGTTCGGGCTGGCGAGCTTGGACGACCTGCCCCGCGCCGAGGAACTGCGCATACCGGCCGAACGGAGCAAGCCCGCACCGCCCGCAAGTGACGCGGACGCCGCGCCACCGCCCGACGAAACGGACACCGGGGCCACATCCGATCAGGACGGCAACGACCCGCACGAGCAGGACCACGGGCCGGACGCCGCGAACGAGCCGAAACCATCGGACGCAACCGCCGGAGACACCCCGCAGGACGCGCCGCGCTGCGAGCCGTAACGCAAGCCGGCCAGGCGGTCTCATCACGGCGCGTCGGGCCGATCTGCCTGGACGGAATGCCCTGGGCTGCTATGCTACGGCGTAGTCGGCGTCGCGCGCGGGCGCGCCGGCAAACGGCACAGACGCCGGCGGCACGCGCACGATGCTGTCCAATCCGAACCGGCCCGGCTCAACGCCAAAGGCGGCGTAGTCCGTAAACCACTGCCCGTCCGCGCGGTAGCGAAAGCGGAACTCGCCGACGGGCAGGCGCATTCTCGCCGTCCAGTACCCGTCGTCTTCGCGGCTCATGGGCAACTGCCCCTCACGCCAGTCGTTGAAGTCCCCCGCCAATTCGACGCGGTCCGCCGCCGGACGGAAAAACCGAAACTCTGCCCACTGACCATGAACGGTAACCATCGCATCATCCTTGAATTAAGTCGTGTACCGACACCACGAAACCCGCACATGCCCAATGCCTTGTGCTGCTATCGGTGGGATTGGGAGCCGACTTAATTTAGGGACCTTTTCCTTTGTCGAATCCTCAGCGTCGCATGCCGGAAGCGCCCGGCACCCGGCGGCCCCGCGTCGTTCCGCCCGCTTGTGCCCCCGCCGCCGTTCAGCGCACATTATAGCCCCCACAGTTGCCCCGCGTCGGCACGAGGCGGCGCGTCACAACGGCGCGACGCACGGCGTCTGTGTAACCAACGCAACGACAGCCATCTGGGGAAATGCCGTTCGTCACAATTTTCTGTGATTCGCGCACCCGCGCGTGTGCCCCCGAACCAGGTGTCGCCTCGCGCGACAGCGCAGCGGCCGACACGCCGCGTCCCCCGCCAGCCGTCGTGACCCTTGCATGGGCCCCGTCGCGGGCCTACACTGCTGTCGCTGGCGAGGACCAAGGATACCGGATGCTCCTGCACGTGGACTGTTTTTCCGGTGCGGCCGGAGACATGATCGTCGGCGCTCTGCTGGATGCCGGCTGCGATTTCGATGCGCTGCGAAGCGACCTTGCCAAGCTGCCGCTGACGGACTACGCGCTGCGTGCCGAGAAGGTCACGCGGCAGGGGCTGGCCGGAACGAAGTTCCACGTGGACCTGGCGGAATCGCCGACCACGGCGAGCGGCGCGCCACAGCGACACCTCACGGATATCCTGGCGATGATCGCGTCGGCCGGACTGGCGCCCCGTGCGGCGGACCGGGCCAAGCGCATCTTCACGCGGCTGGCGGACGCCGAGGCGAGGGCCCACGACATCGCCCGCGACGAGGTTCACTTTCACGAGATCGGCGCGGCCGACAGCATCCTCGATATCGTCGGGGCGTGTGTCGCTCTGGAGCTTCTGGAGGTCGATCGGCTCGTGTGCGGGCCGATCCCCATCGGGCACGGCACGATTCACTGCGCCCACGGCACGATGCCCGCACCCGCGCCCGCCACGGCATTGTTGCTGAGCGGGGCGCGGACAGTCTCGGCGGATGTGCCGCGCGAGGTCACCACGCCGACAGCGGCGGCCGTGCTGACCACGCTGGCCGAGACGTTCGGCCCGCTGTGCGAGCTGGACGTCCGCGCCGTCGGCTACGGCGCCGGAAGCCGCGACGACGGGCCGATGCCCAATCTCCTTCGCGTGTACCTCGGCGAACCGGGCGATGCCGGCACCGCCGACACCGTGGTGGAGCTGACGGCCAATCTGGACGATTGCACGGGCGAATGGATCGGCGCGACGATCGACGCACTGCTGTCCGTGGGGTGCCTCGATGCCTGGGTCCTGCCCATCACGATGAAGCGCTCGCGCCCGGGTTGGATGCTGTGCGCCCTGGCGGCGCCGTCGGACGTGACCCGAGCCGAGCAGATCATCTTCCGCCAGACCACGACGTTCGGCATCCGGCGGCGCGCGGCCAGCCGCACGAAGCTCGCCCGAAGCTTCCAGACGGTCGAGACGCGCTACGGGCCGGTGCGCGTCAAGCTGGGCCGGCTGGGCAACGAGGTCGTGACCGTCGCGCCGGAATTTGCCGACTGTCTCGCCGCCGCCGAGACGCATCACGTCGCACCGCGCGAGGTGCTCGCCGCCGCCCAGGCCGCCTTGCGGGAGGGCGCACGATGATCTCGCTGTCGCTTCAGGCGCTGACGGGGCTCATCGCCGCAGGCGCCGTGTTCCTGATAATGGGCGCCGCGCTGGTGTGGGGGCTTCACCGCCGACGGCGGCGCGACGCGCGCGACGTCCCGCTGGGGGCGCACGACGCCGTCGAGCCGTCCGTGCGGCGTGCCGAGGACGTCGTGGCTGAGCTCAACCGCAAAGCCGAGCGGCTCGAGCGGCTCATTGCTGAGGCCGACGACCGCATCGCGTGCCTGGCGGATGTCGGCGACGCGCCGCCGGTCGAAGAGCCGTTGAGCGAGCCATCCGACACCGCGCGGACCGAGATCCTCCGCCTGGCCCGCCAGGGCGTCGCGTGCGAGGACATCGCCCGCCGCCTGGGCATCGCGGTCGGCCGCATCGAGTTGGTCGTCAATCTGGACGCGTCGCACGCGGGAGGCGGCTAGCCCATGGCCGCCACGGCAATCGCACTGACGGGGACGATGGCGCTGATCCTGCTGTTGTGGGTCAGTCGCCACATCCTGATTTCGCGCCAGCGCGGGCGCGGCGCCGGTCTGGGCTCAGACGCCCCCCCTGTCCGGGCGCCCGCACCGCGCATCTCCGTGATCGTCGCCGCCAAGGACGAGGCCGAGAACATCGAGTCCTGCCTCCGGTCGCTTCTGCAGCAGGACTACCCGAATGTCGAGATCATCGTCTGCAACGATCGCAGCGCGGACGCCACGGGCCGGATCGCGGAGCGTCTTGCCGGCGAAGACGGTCGTCTGCGCGTGCTGCACATCGAGACGCTGCCGAGCGGTTGGTGCGGCAAGAATCACGCGATTCGCCGCGGGGCCGACGCCGCCGACGGCGACTGGCTGCTGACGGTCGACGCCGACTGTCGCCTGCTGACGCCTCGCGCGCTGTCCGTTGCCATGCGCCACGCGCGGGACACCGGCGCCGAGATGCTCAGCGTGCTGCCGATGATGGAGACCGGTGGGTTCTGGGAGGAGGTCATCCAACCCGTGTGCTCCGGGGTGATGATGATCTGGTTCAATCCCGACAAGGTCAACGACGCGAGTCGCCGGACCGCCTACGCCAACGGAGCGTTCATGCTCATTCGCCGCGAGTGCTATGACGCCGTCGGCACGCACGAGGCCATCCGCGGCGAGGTCATGGAGGACCTTCAACTGGCTCGGCGGGTCAAGCAGGCCGGGCGAACACTGCGGGTCGTCCAGGGCAGCGGCATCTACCGCGTGCGCATGTACCGCACGCTGGCCGGCACGCTCGCGGGCTGGTGCCGCATCTTTCACGGGGCCTTCCGCACACCCGGGCGGCTTCTGGCGTCTCTGGGCATGCTGCTGCTGGGCTTGGTGCCCTACGGCGTCGCGGCGATCGCGCTGACATTGGCGGCGACCGGCGCCGAGGCAACGGCGGCGTGGTGGGCCTGCGGGCTGACGGCGGCCGCCGCGGCCGCGATGCAACTCAGCGTGATCTACCGCTTTTACGCCCTAACCGGCGCGCGGCGATGCGTGTTCTGGACCTACCCGCTGGGGTCTCTCATCGCCGCGGGCGTCGTGCTGTGGGCGCTGGGCAAACTCCGCCCCGGCGCCCGCCTGACCTGGCGCGGAACCAGCTACAACGCCGGACGCACCGCGCCCGACCATGAGGGCAAGGCGGCTTAGAGCAGTTTAACTTTTTATGTAGCGGATCGGCCGTCGCCGAGGACAAGCCAGGCAAGGACGCCGAAGCAGCCGATGCCTTAGGCCGTACGGCCAGGGGGACGCAGCATGGCGACGCCGCACGTAGGCCAAACGTTTCAGAAAAAGTTAAACTGCTCTAGACGCCGCCGGCATTCTCGCCGTGACGCAGGGCCGCGACGAGCGCGTCGCACAGCGGCGTCGGGTCCGGCTCGAACTCCAACGTATGAGCGCCGTCCAACTCGACCGTCGCGGCGCGCCCATCGGTTAGGCGATCCATCGCGGTGCGCGTCGCGGCGTTATCGATGATGCGATCGCGCCGCGCGAGGATGAGCGTCGTCGGCGTGCGGATGGCGCCGTCGGCCGCGTGCGCCAGAAAACGATCCAGCCGCCGGCTCACGTACAGAAACCGCGCCGTCGCGCGATGCAGGCGGTATTGGTCCGCCCGCAGGTAAGCGCGCATCGGCTCGTTGTCGGTGAACAGCGCGGGATCGTTGAGCGGAATGGCGAACCGGCGCCGCGGGCAGACCAGCAGACACGCCGCCACGCCCAGCTTCGTCGCCGTCGAGGCGTCCACGCGCGGCACGATGCCGGGGGCTACGAGCGTCAGCGAAGCGACCGGCTCGCGTTGGGCGCAGGTCGCGACGAACGCGGCCGCCAGCTTGCCGCCCCAGCTCACGCCCGCCAGATGTACCGCCGGGGCCTGCGACCGGTCGCGAGCGACCGCACACGCCGCGGCGACGTCGGCGAGCAGTTGCCGCGCGGACGGGGCATCCCCGCGCGGCTCCGGCCCGGCGCCACTGCCGCGCCGCGTCGGCTGATACACGTCGCGGCCGCTCCTCGCCACCGCCGCCGCCGAGGCGAAAAACCACGCCGGGTGCGACTGGACCCCGTGCAGGTACACCACGGGCAACCCGCGTGGGTCCGGCGCGCGGTGAATGAACAGACCCGCTTCGTATCCGTCGCCGAGCGGCAACGTCTCGCGCAGGGGCCGCGAGCCGATCAGGTCCTCGCGCGCCGGGCGACCTGTCTTGTCGCAAAGGGGGACGATCTTCACACTCCCTGTTGAAGGCCTCTGTTGTAACCGTCGATAAGCGCGATAATGCCAATCAACGTCCTGGCATCATGCAAGGCGAGCCGGGTCGAAGGGGCACAACTGCCCGGGCGTCTGTCCAAGCTTGCGGCCGTGCGCTTCGGCGGTCGGTCGGGGCGCGTCATCCTGCTTGTGATGTGCCTGGTGCTCATGAATGTCTTTGATCTCGTTCTGACGCTGATGGCGCATGCGTATTTCCTGTCGGCAACGCAGGAACGATTCATCGAGGCGAATCCGATCGCCCGCTCTCTTCTGACGCATCCCGAACGGTTGATCGCCTTCAAGCTGATTCTGGCCGGTTCGGCCGCCGCGATACTCATTGTCCTGCGACGCCGCCGCATCGCGGAGATCGCCTGCTGGGCGCTGTGCGGCGTGTACGCGGCATTGTCGGTCATCTGGTTTCTCTACTACGGTCGCCTGTAGCGTGCCACCGGCGCGTTGTCCTCGAAGCCGTGTCGCCCGGCGCGCCGAGACGGTCAATCCTCGTGCGATGCGCGACTCCCCGCGTGCATCTTGCGCACCGCCAGGGGCCGTTCACGCTTCTGCCCGTGTTCGAAGGGGTGCCTGCCCAGCAGGATCGGCCGGCGCAGGCCGACATTGACCAAAAGCCCCATCGCCACGCAGTTGATCACCAGCGACGAGCCGCCATAACTGACGAACGGCAGCGTCATGCCGGTAATCGGCATCAGTCCCATCGTCATGCCGACGTTGATGAAGATTTGCGCCAGGAGCAGCCCCAGGACGCCGACGGCCAGCAGGCGCCCGAACGGATCGTACGTCGCGGTGGCGATCTCGATGCCGACAAGGAAGATCACGCCGTATAGCGCAAGGATGCCCACGCAGCCGACAAACCCCCATTGCCCGCCGACGACGGCAAAGATGAAGTCCGTGTGATCGTCGGGCAGCAGTGACAACTGAAGGTCGGCGTCGGCCCAGTTGCCACTTCCGGCCAATTGACCGCACGCCAGGGCGGTCTTGGACTGATGAAGCTGGTAGCCCTGGTCCATGGCAACGGACGGATCCCCCTGGCGCAGCCAGCCATCGATCCGCTCGACCTGGTGGTTGGCCACGACGATCAACGGGGCGGCCGTCAGGGCATACCGCTGCCCGCCGACGCGGACCGTGGCGTACGCCAGCGCCTGGCGCCCGTCCGCGGCGCCATCGGCATTCTCGGGCACCGGGCGAGGCACGGGCAGCAGCACCAGCGCCGTGGCGACCGCGACAATGCCCAGCAGATGCACCCACCGCGCCCCGGCCAACATGAGCATGGCATACAGCGTCGGCAGAAACAGCAATGCCGTGCCGAGGTCCGGCTCGCGCAGGATGAGTACCATGGGCACGAACGTCAGCGCGAACGGCACGGCCAGGCCGAGAAGCCGTCGATAGTTGCTGCGATATCGCAGGTACCACGCGAGCATGAGGATCAAGCTGAGCTTGGCCAGTTCGGACGGCTGAAACTGCAGCGGTCCAACGGCGATCCACCGGTGCGAATAGCGAATCGGCGGCAGGAAGAGGACCAGCGCCAGCAGCCCAAGCGTCACCGCGAACAGCGGATAGGCCGCCCTGCCGAACTGCCGGTAGGGAATCGCCACGGCCGCGGCGAACGCCGCCAGACCCACGCCGCCTGCGATCAACTGGCGCATCACGAAGCCCGGCGGGTCCCCCTCGGCCGCCTCGGAGGCACGAATGGCGAACATGCCGACAATCATCAGGCCCAGCATCGCCAGCAGGATCAGCCACGTGGTCAGGCGGAAATATTGTCGCAGGCCCTCGAGCATCGTCTCACGGGTCCGGAATGTAGCCCATCTCGCGGCAGGCGCGGATCGCCTCGCGAGCGACAGGCGCGGCGTTGCGCGACCCGCCGCCGGTGGTGTATTCGACGACGACAGCGACGGAAACGCCGCGACGGCCCGTCACGCTGCCGCCGCTGCGCGGCACGGCGAAGCCGGCAAACCATGACATCTCCTTGAGCCGGCGCTCGCGCGCGTCGAGTCTGTTATCCCCATTGAGGTCCGGCGGCGTCGCCGTCGACGTGCCCGTCTTGCCGTAGACGTCCACGCCGGAAATCGGGGTGCCCGTCACGTGGAACGCTTTGTAAGCCGTGCCGCCCCGCTCGTTGACGACCTTGTACAACCCCCGCTGGATCGCCGTCATGTGCGCTGCGGGAACGCCCAGGTCCTCCTGGTGCCGCTCGAAGGTCGGACCCCGCAACACCAGTCGGGGCGTGACAACCACGCCGCCGCGGGCGATCGTCGCCATCGCTGACGCCACGTGCAGCGGCGTGGCGCCCAGAAAGCCCTGCCCGATGGCGACCTGGCAGGCGTCGAAGGGACGGGCGACCCGGTAGCCGGGCTTGTGCTGAGCCAGCCAGCGGCGGGTGGGCACGTGTCCGCTCACGGCCGCCGGCAGCGACGCCACGGGCGGGCGAGCAAACCCGAAACGCGCGAACCACTGACAGAGCTGCTCCAGGCCTACGCGCCGCCCCACACTGTAGAAATACACGTTGCAACTGTGCATGAGGGCGCCGACGAGATCGAGCGCCCCGTGGCCCGGCATCCCATGGGAGTGCGTCCAGCAATGCAGATGCGTGTTGCCGACGCGAATCCGCCCGTGGCACGTGAACCGTGTTTGCGGCGTAATCGGCGGTTGCAACCGCGTCTCCAGGCCCGCCACGGCGGTAATCGGCTTGGCCGTCGAGCCGATGGGATAGCGACGCGTCACGGCACGATTCAGCAAAGGAAGTTCGACCGACGCGTCGCGCAGTTCGTCAAAGCGCTTCCCATACGTGTTGAGGTCATAGGTGGGAATCGAGACCAGCGCCAGAACGTCGCCCTCGGGGATGGACACCACCGCCGCGGCGCCGTTGGACGGGCGGGCGCCGCGCCACGAACCCGTCACAGCATTGCGCTGCGCGGTCAACTCGCAGAACAACTGCGTCAGTATCTCCTGAAGCTCGATGTCGATCGCCAGGCGAACGGTGCCGCCCGGTTCGCCCAGGCGCTGTTCGAGCACCTCCGGGGCCTTGCCGACGCGCCGTTTGAGCTTTCGATAGCCCCGCTGCCCCCGCAGGAACGCTTCGCACGATTTCTCGATGCCCATTCGCCCGATGGTATCGCCGGCGAGGTACTCATCCAGCCGCTCGGAGAGCGTCTCGCCGCGCGACCCCTTGCGCCGCAAATCCTCCGAGCCCACCTCGCCGGTCAGGCCGATCACGTGGCAGGCCGTCTCGCCACGCGGGTACCACCGCATGTGTCCGGGGCGCACCTGCGCGCCGATCATGTCATCGAGCTTGGCCTCGAATTGTGTCGCGGCCGCTTCGTCCAGCCCCACCAGAACGGGGTGGGTCTGAAATTGCTCACGCACATCCGTACCGACGATGTCGCGAATGCGCCGGACGCGCCGGATAATGCTCTGAGCCCTGTCGCGCAGTTCCTGCGGCGAGACGTCCCCGATGTGTGCCGCCAGGCGCCACGTCCGCGCTTGGCGGTCGCGGTATATCTCGGCCGCCCGGAGCATGGACACCCCGTTCCGAAGGGCGATCCGGCGCTTCTGGCGAAGCACGTACTTCGCATCGCGCGTCAGGAAGCGGTAGTCCAGGCAGAACTGGTAGCACGGGTTGTCCAAGGCGAGAATTCGTCCCTTGCGATCCAGAATCTCCCCGCGACGCGTCGGCAGAAGCTCGATGGACCGCAGGGCCGCGGCGGCCTGGCGACGGTAGGAGGCCCCCGCGATAAGCTGGAGATGGCCCAGCCGTGCCACCACCACGAGGAACACGACGCCGACCAGCCCCATGAAAATCACCATCCGCCGCTTGTACATCGCACTCCTCTCGATTCACGCGCCTGGACGTCACGACCCGCGACGCAGGGGTGCAGCCGGCACGATCCATCGCTCACACCGGCGAAGCGCCGCAACGACGAGCGGCATGACGGCACCCGTGTAGGCCGCCACGCCGACGGCCTGCAGGAGCATCGCCCGGTACGCCGCCCACGTCATCGTCCCGGCGTTGAGCAGTGCCTGCGCCGAGACCCACCCGGCATGGACCAGCAGGGCGAACCCCAGCGCCAGGATCACCTGCGTCGTGATGCGCTCGGCGAACAGCGCCTCGCGCACGTAATAGACGACCGCGGCACCCAGAACGTAGGTCAGCGGCAGCACACCGAGGGCCGTCTCGCCGCCGGGCCCGCCGACGACCGTCATATCCAGCGCCGCACCCAGCACCAGCGCCGCAAGCATCGCGTCCGTGCCGTCCCGTACGCGCAACGCGACGAACACGGCCAGCGTGGCCGGCAGATCCGGGCGAATGCCGCCGAACGCGAACCCACCGATGCGAATCAGTCCGGTCACCGTCGTCTGCAGCAGGACGGCGACGTACGCCAGAATCGCAAACGCCACCCAGCGCATCAGCGGCTCGCTTTCGTCCAGACCGGCTTGACAACATACACGCGCCGCAGCGCGTCCAGTTCGGCCGCCGGATCGACGCGTAGCCACACGAAGCCGCTGTGCTCGGCGTCGGCGACGACCTCGGCCACCTCGCCGATCAGCAGGCGCTCGGGGCAGACGCCATCGGCCCGCGTGACGACCACGTCGCCGGGCAGGATGTTGTGGTCGGCCTTGACCTGCCGGATGACGACGCTTCGGGCGTCGTCGCCGCCGGTGGCGATGACGTCAATCGGATCGTTGTAGTCCGGCGAGAGCTTGACCGTCCGCGCGAATCCCTCGCGCACGATGCGGACCTGGCGCGGGTTATCGGGGTCGCGAATAACCCGACGCACCTGCGCCTGAACCTTGCACGAGGGGTCCGTCACGAGCGCCACGCGCGCACCGAATGCCCACGAGGCGCTGATGCGCCCCACCAGCACGGTCCCGCGAACGACGCCCCATCGTTCCGGAAGCAATTCCTTGGGCTCACCGGTCAGGAGCGATCGCATCGTCACCGGTGCGCCGACAGCCGCTCCGCCGGCGCCGCCGACGTTCAACGCCCCCCCCTGCCCGTACGGCAACGCCTGGCGCATCACCACGCGTGCCGGAATGAGCTTGAAGGGAATCTGCTCCGCAGGCCGGTCGCCGAACAGACGGGCGAACGCCCTCGCCTGTCGAAAGCGGTCCCGCTGGTCAGCGAGGCGCTTCTGAAGATGGTCCACCTGCGCCAACAGGTAATCCGCCCGTCGACGCAACGCGGCATGCTCGACGGCGGGCACCATCTCCGGGCGCCCGATACGCCTGCGCGCCGTAGCCGTGACGTACATGCCCGCATCGGCGAACGGGGCCAGAACCGTCCCCGCCGCCGCGCGCACCGTGCCGCCGAGCCGCGGGGCGAACGTCGTCGCCGCCGCCGCCACAGCGCACAGGCACGCCAACCCCACCAGGACGTGCTGCTTGGATAGCTCGAATCGGCGTCGCATGGCTGTAGCCGGGTCTATGGTACCCGCCGGGGGCAAAGGGGAGCAACCACGGCCTTCACGCCAGCCCGCCCGCCGCGCGCAGCGCGTCGATTGCCGTGCGATCATTGGCACAGACGGGCACCTTGTGTTGCCCGCCGAGCTTGCCGCGCTGCTTCATCCACGCGTAGAACGTCCCCCGCGGCACCTGCGTGACCTCCACGCCTGTCATGCCCACGTCGCCGCCGCGCTTAACGGCGTAGTCATGGTTCAGACGCTTCAGGGCGTCGTCGATTGCGGCGGCGAACGCCTCGACCCCCTCGCCCGGGGGCTGGGAAAACTCCACCACGTACTCATGGGCACCGACCGGCCGGCCCGCGCCGGCGTAGATAGGCCCAGCCGTGAACTCCGCAACCTCGGCGCCGGTGTGCGCGGCGGCCTCCGCGACGGCGGCCGAGACCTGCTCGCCAATGATGTTCTCCCCGAACGCGTTGATGAAATGCTTGTTGCGCCCGGCGAACACCAGCCGCGGGGGGCGGACGCTCGTGAACCGCACCACGTCGCCCAGGTCGTACGCCCACAGCCCGGCGCACGTGCTGAGCACGACGCAGTACGGCACGTCCGGCTCGACCCGCCCGACCGTCAGGCGCGGGGCGTCGTCGCGGCCCCACTCACTGAGCGGAACGAACTCGTAGAACAGGCCGTTGTCCGTCAGCAGGTCCAGGTCCGGCCGATCGCGCTCGGCCTGGATGCCGATGAAGCCCTCGCTGGCGGGATAGACCTCCAGGAACTCCGGCGCCGCGCCGGCGGCGAAATACCGCTCGAAGCTCCGTCGATACGGCGCGAAATTGACCCCGCCGTGGACGAAGAGGCGCAGGTTGGGCCAGATCCGGCTGATCCCCCCCTCCGGCGCCACCCCGCGCAGCTCGCACAAACGGTCGAACAACACCTTGACCCAACTCGGCATGCCGGTGACGAAGCGCACGTCGCGCCGTACCGTCCGCTCGGCAACGCGCCGAACCTTCTGCTCCCAATCGTCGATCAGCGCCAGGTCCTTTCCCGGCTCATAGCATCGGCTGATCGGCCAGACGATCGACCGCGTCGCAATGCCGGACAGGTCGCCGATCAGCGCACCGCTTTCCGTGCGGGTCAGGTCCGTCGAGCCACCGAGAAACAGCAGCTTCCCCCGGAACAGATCCCCGGCGCGAACGCCCTGCCGCCGGTCGTAGTAGGCGAAAATCCGCATCGCGGCCCGGCGGTTGGCGCGCATCATCTCGCGCGTCAGCGGGATGCGCTTGTCGCCGGCCGTCGTGCCGGAGGTCTGCGCGAACACGCGGACTCGCCCGGGCCAGGCGACGTCCCGTTCGCCGGCAACGATGCGCTCGAACATCTCGAGGCGCCCTACGTAATCGGCGACCGGAACGGCGCGCGCGAAGTCATCGGGCGTGCGGATGCGGTCAAATCCGTGCTGCCGGCCGAACGCGGTCCGGCGCCCCTTGCGCAGCAAGCGCTCGAAGACGCGACGCTGCATGCCGACGGGATCCCGCCGCGCTCGACGGATGCGGCGCTGGACGACCTTGCTCCAGACGTTCAGCGCCGCGGCCAGCGCGCTCACGTGGCGACTCCGTCCTGCCGACGGGATGTGTCTGGATGGATGTGCCCTCGCCACCATCGACCCAGCGCCTGGGCAAACTGCTCCGGGTACTCGAGCATCGGTGCGTGCCCGCACGCCTCCAGCCAGTGCAGCTCGCTGTTGGGCAGGTTGCGATGGAATTCCTCGGCCACGCTGGGCGGCGTGATTTCGTCCTGGCGGCCCCAGATCAGCAACGCCGGGCACTGAATCGACCGCAGCCGTTCAGCGACGTTGTCCCGCTTGGCGGATTTGGCGATCTGAATCAGCGTGCGCACGTTGCGCCGGCTGGAGATCACGCCGATGACGCGGTCGACCATTTCCTCGGTCACGTGCTCGTCGTCGTGGAAGATTTCGCGTATCTTCTCGCGCACCCACGACCGCGGCGGGCGCGTCACGACCGTGCCGAAGGTCCGCTCGAACAGCCCGCTCGACCCGCTGAGCACGAGCCCGCAGACGCGCTGCGGCATGCGAATCGCCAGGTCAATCGCCACGTGCCCGCCCAGGGAGTTGCCGCAGACGGCAAATCGCTCCAGACCGGCTTGTTCGACGTAGTCCTGGGCGTAATCCGTCACGGCCGGGACACTGTTAAGCTTGTGTCCGTCCTCAAAGAAGGGAAACCGCAGCGCAATCATACGACATGACTCGGGCAAGTGGTCGCTCAAGCGCGACCAGTTGCCCGGTTCGCCCATCATGCCGTGAAGCATCAGCAATGGCGCCCCCCGGCCACGTTCCAACGTCTCGTGTTTCATGCACTCGGCTCGTTCAAATTCTACCGCGATTTGACGGTAGAATAGCACACGCGCCGGGCGCCATAAACTGAAATTCGACCGCCGCGATCACCGATCCGGCGTGTCGGCAGGCGGCTCGCCCGGACGACTCGTCGTCGCCTCAACGACCTGGATCACGTCGCCGGCGCGGAAGCCCAGCCGCCGACCCGCCTCGGCGGACACTTTCAGCCGGCGCGTGTCGTCGGCAGTCTCCATATGCACGATGTCTGCCGCCTGCAGCGGGCGGACGGCGCCGGCCGGCGCGAACGAGTCGCCCGACCGCGCGTACGACGCTCCAAGCAACTGCTCCAACGGCCTGTTGCGCTGCGCGGAGACCTCGGCAAGCCGCCGCTGCGCCTTGACGCGACGGTTGCGCTCCATCAGCCACAGCGTCGCCAGGCAGACGACGATCATCGCCGCCAGGATGCCGACGATGACGATGTACGGCGTGTCGCGGCCGCTTGCGTCGCTGCTCGTGTTGTCGCCATTCATGTGCCAAGCTCCCGATTTTTATTCGCACGCCGCATCGGTGTCGTCACTGCAAGTGTACCTCCGCAATCGACCACGGGCGCCCGCCCGGGCTGACCGCCTGAATGCGCACGTAGCGGGCCAAGGTCGGCGTCACGACCGGAATCAGCGTAATCCGGCGCGTCCCCGGCGCCGCGGCGCACCGCGTGAACGTCTTTCCGTCAATGCTCGTCAGCACAGCCACGCGCCCGGCGAACCCCATCTCGCCGGCCGAGCCGTGATCGAGTATCACCATGTTGAACAGGCACACGTCGCCCAAATCGAGCGTCAGCGACGCGTCGCCGTAACCCCGCCGCGTCCGGGCGACGGTCTGCGTGTTCGAGTCGATCGCGTGAGGCGGGGCGTCGAATCCCCGCCCCCGCGCCTGCCACTCGGACCGCGGCGCGAGCGTGTCCTCGGTGAACTGGCGCGTGTTGCGGTACAGCTCGCTCGGCTCACAGCCCAAGGGCAGTGCCGCGACCGCAACCACCGCCAAACCGATTCGTGTTGCGTGCGTCATGTCTGTTGCGTCTCCCGTGGTTGCCTGTGCGGCCATTATACGACCACGCGGCGCGATGCCAACAGCGTCGCGGTGCGGCCGCCCATGGGCACGTGCCGCCGAGCGTGATACACTAACGAGCAGCGCGGGGTCCGGTACCCCAATGGGAGAACGTCATGACCACCAACGACGAATCAGCCGAACACGCCACCGAATCCGTTGCGGTGTCGGGCGCCGCACCGGCGATGCCTCCTGCGCCACCGGCCGGGGCGGACCGGGGCCGAAAGGCCCCTCGCAGCCGACTTCTGGGACGCCTGACCATCGGTGTGCTGGCCTTTCTGCTGGTCGGTTCCGTCATGCTGAACGTCTATCTGGTGCTTCTGACGGCGCTGCAGATGGAATCGGGGCTGGCCTCGCAGGTTCTCCGCGCGGGTGACGAGGAGCAGGTCGTCGCGGTCTTTACGGTCTCCGGCGTGATCGACGACGAGCAGGCCGGCCTGTTCCGCACGTTCGCGCGCCGGGTGCGAAACGACCAGAACGTTCGAGCCGTCGTCGTCCGCGTCAACTCGCCGGGCGGAGGCGTCTCCGCCAGCAACCAGATCCACCAGGAAATCAGCCGCATACGGAACGCCGGCAAGGCCGTGGTGGTTTCGATGGGCGGCCTGGCGGCCAGTGGCGGGTACTACATCTCGGCCGGCGCAGACGAGATCGTCGCCGAGCCGACGACCATTACCGGAAGCATCGGCGTCATCGCGCAGTGGCCGGTGCTGTCCGGAACGCTGGAGAAACTCGGCGCGAAGATGATCGTGTTGAAATCGTCGCACGCCGAGCAGTGGAAAGACGAAATGAGCCCGTGGCGCGAGCCCTCGGACGAGCAGCGACGCCACCTGCGCGATCTGCTGGACGCGATGCAGGATCGGTTTGAGCAGGTTGTCGTCGAGGGGCGCGGGCACAAACTGGCGCCGTATCGCGGCCCCGTGCCGGAACAGCCCGCCAACCGCCCGCCGCCCGAGTATGCCGCCTTCAACGGCAAGGTCTACGTCGCCGAGCAGGCCCGAACGCTCGGGCTGATCGATACCCTCGGCTACCGCGACAAGGCGATTGATCGAGCGGCAGTCCTGGCCGGGCTGGATGAACCGCACGTCAAGCAATACTACCGCCGCCAGACACTGCGCGAGCGTATGGGCTTTGAGACCTCCCCGGGAATCCATATCGACGGCAAGACCTTCGACGAGATCCAGACGCCGCGAATCCTGTTCATGTGGAAGGCCCGGTGACGCCGCCACGGGCCGCCATCGACCTCCGCCGCGCCGTGGTGCCGCTGGCGGTCGCGTGCCTGTGTATCGCGCCGGCGGCCGAGTGCGCCGCGGAGCCGCCCGATCCCGCCCGGGTTCGAGCCGCCATCGATCGGGCGGCGGGCTTTCTTCGCGGACGCATCGGCCCGGACGGCAAGTGCCGCGGCGAGTATGCGCCCGACGCGCCGCGAGGCCTGCACGGCGGGCGGACGGCACTGGCGGCGTATGCGCTTCTGTCCGTCGGCGACGATGAAGCCACCGAACCGATGCCCCGCGCGCTTCGATGGTTGACCGCGGCGCGGCTCGACGGGACGTATTCCGTCGCGCTGCGGGTGTGTGCGATGTCTCAGACGCGGGCGGACCGCTATCGCGACGTACTTCTGCAGGATGCCCGCTGGCTGCTGGAGGCGGCCGGGCCGGACGGCGCCTACTCGTATACGCCGCGTAATGAGCCCGACGCGGCGTACGACAACTCCTGCACGCAGATCGCGGCGATGGCAATGCGTCATGCGGCCGAGCGGGGACCGGAGATCCCCAAACGCTACTGGCGCGCGATGGAACAGCACTGGCTGGATGAGCAGCAGGCCGGCGGCGGCTGGGGCTACCGGATCCCCCCCGGTGCCGTACGGACGCGCCCGTACGGATCGATGACGGCCGCGGGGCTGGCGACACTGTATACCTGCTTTGACGCGCTGCATGCCGAGGACTACGTCCGCTGCCGGCGCAAGCCCCAATACGAGCCGATCGCGCAAGCCCACGGGTGGCTGGGCGAGCACTTCGCCGCCGCCGAGAACCCGGCCAAGGGCGTGCAGTGGTACTACTACTGGCTGTTCTGCGCCGCGCGCGTGGGGCGCGCCAGCGGGTACAAATACTTCGGCGAACACGACTGGTATGCCAGCGCCGCAACCGCCCTGCTGGCCCGCCAGAACCCCGACGGGAGCTGGGGCGAAGGCGACGCCGCCCAGCGGACCGAACCGACGGGTCTGGCATTGCTGTTTCTGGCGCGCGGGCGGGCGCCCGTCGTGGTGACGAAGCTGCAATACGACGGGCTGTGGAACCCCCGTCCGCGCGACGCGGCGACGCTGGCTCGCTGGCTGAGCAGGACGTACGAGCGCTCGCTGGGTTGGCAGGTTCTGCCAGCCGATGCACCCGCCGAAGACTGGCGCGAGGCCCCGATCTGCTACATTTCCGGCGCCGGGCCCTGCGAACTGACGGACGACGAGGTCGCCCGCCTGCGACGCTTCGCCCTTGGCGGCGGGTTGATCCTCTCAGAGGCCGCGTGCAACAGCGGCAGCTTCACGCTCGACATGCGCCGTTTGTATCAGCGGATGTTCCCCGACTGGTCGCTGGAACGCATCGACGACGACCACCCCGTGTTCACGCTCCGCGGCGGTCACGCCGAGCCGGAGACGCGACGATCCCGCTGGGGCCTGGTCGCCGTGTCCAATGGTATCCGCCCGCTGGCGATCCACGCCCCGCGCGAGCTGTCCATGGCATTGCAACTCGGGCCGCACTCCGACGACAACCGCCCCGTGTTCGACCTGCTGGGCAACGTCTACCTGCTGGCCACGGGTCGCGGCGCGCTGCTGCCGCGCGGCGCGGATCGCTGGCCCGAGCCGGCACGGCGCATGCCGACCCACGCAGTGCGAATCGCGCGCGTGCGGCACGACGGTAACTGCAACCCGGAGCCGCTGGCCTGGCGGCGACTGGCGCTGCTCCTGGCGGCAGAGGGCATCGCCCTCGACGTGACCACGCCGATTCCGCCGGCTGAACTCGACGCCGCCAAGCGCCCCGTCGCCGTGATGACCGGCACAGAGGGCTTCGAATGGACGGACGAGCAGCTGGCCGCGCTGCGGCGGTTCATCGATGCCGGCGGCACGCTGATCGTCGACGCGGCCGGCGGGACGCGGGCGTTTGCCGACGCGGCGCAAGAGCAGCTGCCCAAGCTCGTGCCCGGCGGTCGGCTGGAGCCGCTGGCGAGCGATCACGCGATCTACCGGGCCGCCGGGCCCCTACGGCTGCGCAAGGCCTATGCCCAATCGCTGGACGCCGGTGCCGACCGCCGCCGGCTTGAAGGCGTGTACGCCGCCGGCCGGGACGGGCGCCCCCGACTGGCCGTGGTCTTCAGCCGCGACGACCTGACGGCCGGGCTGGTCGGCTATCCCGGCTTCGACGTGCGCGGCTACACGCCCGACACGTGCGTTCGGCTGATGACGGCGCTGCTCGAGTTCGCCGCGCCGCGACGCCCGACGACGCGCCCCGCGACACGCCCGGCGACGCGCCCCGCGACACGCCCGGCGACGCAGCCCGCCACACGACCAACCACACGCGCCGCACCGTAGCGCGCGAAAAGCCCCCGGACCTCGTCCGGGGGCTTGTCAAAGCGGTCGCGCGACAACCGGCCGATCCTACGACTCGCTCGGCTCGTCGCTGTCCGGCGTCCAGGACATCTGCGCCTGCTGCTGGAGCAGGTGCCAGCGGATGGTGACGTCCTGCTGCCCGAGCTGCGCGAGCCGCTCGGCCGCGTCGGGATTCGTCTTCGACAGCATCTTCCAGCGGTTCTCGCCGCCGATGTACTCGGCGAACGGAATGCTCGGCGGCTTCGAGTCGATCTGGAGCGGATTGTCGCCCTGCTCGATGCGGCGCGGGTCGAATCGATACAGCGGCCAGGCGCCGCTTTTGACCGCCTTGACCTGCTCGTCGAAGCCCTTGGTCATGTTGATGCCGTGGGCGATGCAGTGCGAGTAGGCCAGGATCAAGCTGGGCCCGGGGTAGCTCTCGGCCTCGACGAAGGCCTTGACCGCCTGGTTATCCGACGCGCCCATGGCGATCTGGGCGACGTAGACGTTGCCGTAGGTCATCACCATCGCGCCGAGGTCCTTCTTGGGCAGGGGCTTACCGGCCGCGGCGAACTTCGCCACGGCGCCGCGCATGGTCGCCTTGGAGCACTGCCCGCCCGTGTTGGAATAGACCTGCGTATCCAGCACGAGGATGTTGATGTCGCGTCCGCTGGCGAGCACGTGGTCGAGTCCGCCGTAGCCGATGTCGTACGCCCAACCGTCGCCGCCGAGGCCCCAGACGCTCTTGCGGACGAGCACGTCCGCCAGCGACGCCAGTTGGACGGCCCGCGGGTCGTCTTTTCCGGCCAGCGCGTCCTTGAGCTGCGCGACGCGCTTCCGCTGGGCGGCGAGCGCGGCCTCGTCGGACTGGTCGGCGTTGAGCAACCCGTCGGCCAGTTCGCCACCAATCGTGTCGGCCAGCTCGCTGACCAGTTCGCGGGCGTAGGCGATCTGCTTGTCCAGCGTCAGGCGGAAGCCGAAGCTGAACTCCGCGGCATCCTCGAACAACGAGTTATTCCACGTCGGCCCGCGCCCGTCGGCGTTCGTGCAATACGGCGTGGTGGGCAGGTTGCCGCCGTAGATGCTCGAGCAGCCGGTGGCGTTTCCGATGATCGCCCGGTCGCCGAACAGTTGCGTCATCAGCTTGACGTACGGCGTCTCGCCGCAGCCGGCGCACGCGCCGGAGAACTCGAACAGCGGCTGACAAAGCTGCGAGCCCTTGACCGTATTGACCTTGAGCTTGCCGCGGTCGTAGTCCGGCAGCTCGTTGCGGAAGAACTCCCAGTTTTCCCGCTCGCGGGCGCGGATGGGGATCTGCTCGACCATGTTGATGGCCTTCTTGTCCGGTGCCTGCTTGTTCTTCGCCGGGCAGACCTCCACGCACGCGCCGCAGCCGGTGCAGTCCTCGCCGGCGACCTGGATGGTCCATTTCAGCCCGCTGAACTCCTTGCCCTTGGCGTCGGCGCTCTTGAAGTCGTCGGGCGCCTGGTCCAGCAGGGAGGGGTCGTAGACCTTCGCGCGGATCGTCCCGTGCGGGCAGGCGATCGCGCACTTGCCGCACTGGATGCACACGGCCGGGTCCCATTCGGGAATCTCCAGGGCGATGTTACGCTTCTCGTACTGCGTCGTGGCGGTCGGCCAGACGCCGTCGGCGGGCATCTTGCTGACCGGAAGCTCGTTGCCCCGACCGGCCAGGATCGTCGCCGTGACGTCCTTGACGAACTCGGGGGCGTCGTCCGGCACGGCCTTGCGCATCTCGTACTCGCTGCGGGCCGACTCGGGCACCTCGATTTCGTGAAGGTTCTCGATCGCCTGGTCCACCGCGGCGAAGTTCTTCTTGACGACCTCCTCGCCCTTCCGGCCGTACGTCTTCTTGATCGCGCCCTTGATCTTCTCGATCGCCTCGTCGGGCGGCAGCACGCCGGAGAGATAGAAGAAGCACGTCTGCATGATCGTGTTGATCCGCGCGCCCATGCCGGTGGCCCTGGCGACGTCGTAGGCGTTGATCGCGAACACGCGGATGTCCTTCTCGAGGATCCGCTCCTGGACCGCGCGGGGCAGGTTATCCCAGACCTCACCCGGCTCGTACGGTGTGTTCAGCAGGAAGGTGGCGCCGGTCTCCGCCTGGGCGAGCACGTCGTACTTCTCCAGGAACATCCACTGGTGACAGCCGATAAAGTTCGCGCTGTGGACCAGGTACGTCGAGCGAATCTGGTCCGGACCGAAGCGCAGGTGGCTGACGGTCATCGCCCCGGCCTTCTTCGAGTCGTACACGAAGTAGCCCTGGGCGTAGTTGTCCGTCTCGTCGCCGATGATTTTGATGGAGTTCTTGTTCGCCCCGACCGTCCCATCCGAGCCCAGCCCGTAGAACAGCGCGCGGACGGTGTCCTCGCCCTCGGTGGACCAGGACGGGTCGTAATCGATGCTCGCGTGCGCCACATCGTCGACGATGCCGACGGCGAAGTGATTCTTCGGCTCGCCGGCCGCGGCGTTGTCGAACGCGCCCTTGACCATCGCCGGGGTGAACTCCTTGCTGCTGAGCCCGTAACGACCGCCGAGGACGCGAATGTCCCGCCCGGTCTCGACGACGGCGTCGACCACGTCCAGGTACAACGGCTCGCCCGGCCCGCCGGGCTCCTTCGTGCGGTCCATGGCGATCAACGTCTCGACCGTCTCCGGCAACGCCGCAACGAAGCGCTCCACGCTGAACGGGCGGTACAGGCGGACCTTCAGCAACCCGACCTTCTCGCCGTCGGCGACCATCTTGCTGACGGTCTCGCCAGCGGCCTCGGCGCCCGAGCCCATCAGGACCATCACGCGGTCGGCATCCGGCGCCCCTTCGTAATCGAACAGGTGATAGCTCCGGCCGACCTGCTTGGCGAAGCGGTCCATCACGTCCTGGACCACCTGCGGGCAGGCGTCGTAATACTTGTTGACCGTCTCGCGCCCCTGGAAGTAGACGTCCGGGTTCTGGCTGGTGCCGCGGATCGTCGGGCGGTCCGGGCTCATGCCGCGCCCGCGGTGGGCGAGGACGGCCTCGTCGTCGATCATCGTCTGCATGTCCTCCAGCGTCAGCTCCTCGACCTTGTTGATCTCATGGCTGATGCGAAAGCCCTCGAAGAAATGCACGAACGGCACGCGCGACTCCAGCGTCGCGGCCGAGCCGATCAGCGCCATGTCCATCGCCTCCTGGATCGACCCGCTGGCCAGCAGCGCGAAGCCGGTATTCCGCACGGCCATCACGTCGCTGTGGTCGCCGAAGATGCTCAGCGCCTGGCACGCCAGCGACCGCGCCGAGACGTGAAAACACGTCGGCGTCAGCTCGCCGGCGATCTTGTACATCGACGGGATCATCAGCAGAAGCCCCTGGCTGGCCGTGAAGGTCGTCGTCAGCGAGCCGGTCTGCAATGCCCCGTGCACCGACGCCGACGCCCCGCCCTCCGACTGCATCTCGGCGACCAGCGGCACGGTACCGTAAATGTTCTTCTCACCGCGGGCCGACATCTCGTCGGCGTGCTCCCCCATCGGGCTCGATGGCGTGATGGGGTAGATCGCGATGACTTCGTTGACTTTGTGGGCTACGTGTGCGACGGCCTGGTTGCCGTCCATCATCCGTGTGGCTCGTGCCATGAGTCGCTTCCTTCCGTTTGCGGAAAACGCCGGATCGTCGGGGCTTACGGACCAGGCGCCGGCGGCCGGGCTCCACCGTGTCTCCCGCCTCCGCGCGCAGCGCCAGGAACCCGGCATTGTCCACAATGCCGACCGCGCGTGCAACGGCTTTTGATGCCGCGATGTGCCGTGCGGCGCCCCGAAAGCCGAGGTGCCCCCGAAGGTTTTCAGGCCAAGTCGCACGCCTCCGGGGGCATCCAGTGCTCGTCCTGACCCTTCCACTTGACGTTGCAGCCGATGGGGTTCGTCGCGGCGACGGGCGGCGCCTCGTGCGTCAGCAGCGCGTCCAGCGCGTCGCGCAGTTCGCGGGTGGTCTCCTTGCCCGGCTCGCGGGGGTTGTCGTCCATCCGCCCCGTGTAGCGGAGCGTGCGCTCCGCATCGAAGACGAAGTAGTGCGGTGTCCGCAGCGCCCCGTACGCACGGGCGACGTCCTGGCTCTCGTCGCGCAGGTACGGCCAGGGGAAGCCCTTCTCGCGGGCCCGTGCGACCATGTGGTCGAAGTCGTCGGTCGGATGGTTGTCCGTCTCGTTGGCGTTGATGCCGACCATCGCCACGCCCTTGTCGGCATAGTCGCTGTGCAACTCGATCATGCGATCCTCCGAGCCGACCACGAACGGGCAGTGATTGCACGTGAACACGACCACCAGCAGCTTCGCGTCGGCGAAGTCCGCCAGCGAATACGTCTTTCCGTCCACGCCCGGTAGTTGGAAGTCCGGCGCCGTCTCGCCAATCTGCAGTGTGAAGGCCATGGTTGCTCTCCCTGTTCGATCAATTGCCCCATTATAGGCGCGAGCCGCGCGCGGCGATGGAACTGCCCAGCCGGCGCCAGCTCAGAGCAATCGCCGTCCGCTAGCCGTCTGTTCCACAACATTTCTTGTACTTCTTTCCCGAGCCGCACGGGCAGGGGTCGTTTCGGCCGGGCGCGGTGTCCGCCTGGAGGGGGTCGACCTTGTCGGTCTTCTCGAGCAGTTCCTCCTCGGCCTCGATATCGTCGATGCTCCGCGCGCCGCGGGCGAGGTCGCCGAGTTTCCGCTTTTTCTGTCGCTTGCCGTACCTGTCACCAATTCGATCGCGCGCCATGGTAGCGTCCTTCAGCGGTCAACTGTCCGCATGCAGCTTTCGGCTCGTTGGCTGCCGGCAAAGCAACGGGACCGCTGATCGCCGAAAGCTATGCGTTCTTCCCGCAGCATTTCTTGTACTTCTTGCCCGAGCCGCACGGGCACGGGTCGTTTCGCCCGACCTTGGGCTGCTCGCGGACGATGGTGGAGGCCTTGGTCGGCCCGCCGGTCTGCTGGCGGTCCATCTGCTGCGTGACCGTGTCGTACGCGCTGAGCTGCTCGTGGACCATGTTGGAGACCTGGTAGACGCTCTGCATCCGCGCCTCGGCCGTCAGGCGGACCTTGAAGATCGTGTCTGCGACCTTCTCGCGGACGCCTTCGAGCATTTCGGTGAACAGGCGCGAGCCCTCGCGCTTGTAGGCCACCCGCGGGTCCTGCTCGGCGTAGCTCCGAAGGCCGATGCCGCTCTTGAGATGGTCCATCGCCAGCAGGTGGTCCTTCCACGAGCTGTCGAGGATTTGGAGCAGTACGAACCGCTCCAGCTCCGTCATCTCGCGCCGCAGGAATCGCCGGCCGGCCTCCCGCAACGCCGCGAACACGTCGTCGCCCAAGTCGTCCGGTTCGAGCGTCGTATCGAACCGCTCGGCGGCCAACTGCGCGGCCGGCTCGGGATCCGGTGACGCGCCGACGCTGTCGCGAATGCAGGTATCCAGTCGGTCGCCGGTCAGCCACGCCTCGCTGAGTTCCACCAAGTGCCGGCGGATCGCCCCGGCGTCCATTGCCCGCAGCGATTCGCCGCTCAGGTCCGCGTCGTACTTGCGATTCGCCCATTCGGCCAGATTGTTGAAGGCATAGACGTTGTCGGGCCCGCCCTGGCCGAGCGTCATCTCCATGGCATACTCGACCGGGTACTCGATCTCCCGCCGCCGGTAGGCCGCGTCCACCCGCTCGATCAGCCACGCCTCAACGTCCGGCGACTCGCCGGAAACGTGCTCGGCCGTCACGTCGATCTCGAACCGCGCGCTGGCCCACTCGGCCAGGGCGTCGCCGGCGAAGCCCTCGGCGAGGTACGTCCCGATCGGGTCGAGGTCGATCGCGTCGATGCGTTCGCGCGCGGCCGCGGTGAGCTGCTCCTCCACGTCGGGCGGCGACATGTTCCGCAGCTTGTTCTGCGAGAGGTTCACGCCGAAGCGGCTCATGGCCCAACTGCTGAGCCCCTTGAGGTCCCACTCGCGGCGGTCGAGGTCCTCGTCCATGTACTCGCCGAGGGTGATCGAGATGGTCGTCGCGGCCTCATCCTTGGCTCGGTCGCGGAGGTCCCGCTCGAGGGTGTCGAGGTCGTCCAGCGTCTCGGCGTCGATCTGCTCCGGCTCGACGGGCACCTGAAGCTGCTGGCGGGCCCACTCGGCCATACAGCGCTTGGCGTAGTCGCCCCCGAGGTAGGTGGCGACCGCTTCGCTGATCGACGTGTGGACGAAGTCCAGCACGAGCCGCTCCAGCCCGCGGCCCTCCAGCGCCTGCTGCCGCTGAGCGTAGTACTCGCGGCGCTGGTAGTCCATGACCTCGTCGTATTCCAGCAGGTTCTTGCGCGTCTCGAAGTTGCGCTCCTCGACCTTGCGCTGGGCGCGCTCGATGCCCTTGCTGACGCGCTTGTGCTCGATGGACTGATCGCCCTGGAGCCCCAGCCAGCCGAGCACCTTCAGCGTCCACGGACCGGCGAAGACCGCCATCAGATCGTCGCGAATGGACACGAAGAACCGGCTGGAGCCCGGATCGCCCTGGCGCCCCGCCCGGCCTCGGAGCTGATTGTCGATGCGGCGCGCCTCATGACGCTCCGTACCCACAATGTGCAGCCCGCAGGGCACCTCCTGCCGGCACGCCGTCCGCCCCCGCGTGGGAAAGTCCGAATCCAGCTTCGGCTTAAAGCAGTGGGCGCAATTCGTGGACGGGTCATACTGCTCACAGTGGATGCAGCATTTCGTCACGCCGGCCGGGTACAGCGGGTCCGGCTCCAGGCCCATGTCGCGCAACTGCTCGTCCGACGGCACTTTACACTTGGAATACACCACGCCCTCGCCGAGGCGGATGTCCGTGCCCCGCCCGGCCATGTTCGTCGCGATCGTCACGTTGCCGACCATCTGGTCGGAGCCCTGCTTCAGCGGGCTCTGCTGGCCGGCCTTGGCGACGATCAAGCTCTCGCGCGTGGCGTTCTCCACCCGCCCGTTGAGCACCTCGTGCTCGAGGCCGTACGTCCGCTGGAGCATGGTGGAGATCTTCTCGGACTTATCGATACTGGTCGTGCCGACCAGCACGGGCCGGCCCTGCTTGGAAACCCGGTTCACCTCCTCGACGAGCGCCTTGTACTTACCCTCCACTTCGCCGTAAATGCGGTCGTCGTGGTCGACGCGATTGACGGGACGGTTGGTCGGCACCGAAACGCAGTCCAGCTTGTAGAACTTGGCGAATTCCGCCGCTTCGGTCATCGCCGTGCCCGTCATGCCGGCGAGCTTCGTGTAGAGCTTGAAGAAGTTCTGATACGTGATCGTCCCCTCGGTCTGCGTCTCCTGCTTGATGGGAACGTTTTCCTTGGCTTCGATTGCTTGGTGGAGCCCGTCCGCCCACTCGCGCCCTTCCAGAAGACGCCCCGTGAACTCGTCGACGATCACCACACGCCCGTCCTGGACGACGTAATCCTTGTCGCGCTCGCGCACCAGTCGGGCGCACAGGGCTTGTTCCATCAGGTGAGGCCACTCCATGTTCGAGCCCACGTAGAAGCTGCCGACGCCGGCGATTTCCTGAGCGACGCCGATGCCCTCGTGCGTCATGTGGACGGACTTGCGGTCCAGCTCGACCTCGTAGAGCTTGGTCCGCTCGGCGAGGTCGCGCTCGGCGTCCTCCAACTTCCGCCGCGTCTCGTCGAGTTGCTGTCGCGCCTTGCGGCGCGTCTCGTCGCCCTTGCCGGCCTTGTCCAACTCGCCTTCCAGCGCCTTGACCTGCCGTTTGAGCGACTCGACCCGCTGGTTGGCCTGCTCCCACGGGCGATTGCGGCGGATGACCTCGCGGGCGACGTCGTCGGCCTGTTTGTACCGCCCGGTCTCGCCGTGGCTCATGCCGGAGATGATCAGCGGCGTGCGGGCCTCGTCGATCAGGATGCTGTCGACCTCGTCGACGATGGCGAAGTCCAGCGAGCCCTGGACCTGGTCGGCGACGGACAGCTTCATGTTGTCCCGAAGGTAATCGAAGCCGAACTCGCTGTTCATGCCGTACGTCACGTCGCAAGCGTAGGCCCGGCGGCGCTGCTCGGCCCCGTCGCCGAACGAGGGCATGTCCGACGTGATGTACCCCACCGTCACGCCCAGCATGTCGAACACCGGACGGGCGAACTCCGCGCCGACCTTCACCAAGTAGTCGTTCGGCGTAACCACGTGGACGTGCATGCCCTCCAGCACCGCCATGTAGACGGCAGGATAGCACGCGATGGTCTTGCCCTCACCGGTGGCCTCCTCGGCGATCCAACCATCGTCGAGGATCAACCCGGCGACGAGCTGCACATCGAAATGGCGATGCTTCTGGGCGCGCCACGACGCCTCGCGGATCAGCGCGAAGGCCTCGGGCTTGATCCGCTCCCGGCTTTCGCCGCCGGCGCGGCGGGAGCGCAGCTCGTCGCTCTTGGCGCGGAGCTGCTCGTCGCTCAGCGCGCGCATCTCCCGCTCGAGCGGGTTGATGCGCTCGCGTACGTAGCTCAGTTTGGCGCGCGTGATCCGCTCGTTGCGCGTCCCGCCGATGAGCTTAACAAACGCCTTGCTTAGGAATCCGAACATATCGGTCCACCGGGCCGACGGCGCGGGGGCTCAAGTATCCCATTCGGACGTGCAGACGGTCAAGCTGGGCAACGAATCCCAAACACGAAACCCCGGGGGAACGTCGCCGCGCCCAAGGCCCTCACGCGGGGCAGACGGCCTAGGGGCGAATGTAGACCGTCGAGTGGCCCTCGTAGAGCACATTGTAAACGAACTCGATGCCACCGTCGGCCAGTCGGATGCACCCCAGTGAGCTTTCCGTCCCGATGCTCTCGGGATCATTCGTGCTGTGGATGCCATAGCCGTCATGAGTGCGCGTGTTGGCGTCGATGCCCTTCATGCCGATCCACAGCCCCTTGCGGCCGAAAGCGTATTCCGGGTGGCCATAGCGAATCGGGCTGGGCAGCTTCGTCTCCGGCGGCGGGTACCACGTCGCCCGGCGGCTTTTGTCGTCGACGAGCCACGAGCCGACCGGCGTCGAGCCGTTCTTGCCCAGCCCGACCGGCAGCCGCCGGATGAACGTCCGCGGCCAATCCTCGCCCGCACGCTGCAGGAACACGTCCATGACGAACGCGTCCTTGTGAACCGTCACGTGGAACGGACCGCGGATGAGCTTGTAGCTCTTGCCTGCCTGGAGCTCCTTGGCCGAGACACCGTTGGCCATCAGAATCGCCGTCGACGGGACGCGCAGGTCCTGTCCATTGACGATGCCCGGGACGGTCTTGCCGTTGACGCGCTTGTCCGCGAGGCGATCGCCCCGCTCGAACCGATGCATCAGCGTGTAGGGGTCATCCCGATACGCGCGGGGCGAAAAGATCGTCTGCTGGGCCAGCCGCCACAACACGCGGCGTGCTTCGTCGGCCTGATCGTCGGACAGGTGCTCGGAGAAGACGGCGGCCGAGAGCAGCGTCCGCGCCGCGACGAGCTGCTCACGCTCGACCAGCGCCAAGCCCTGCTCGAAGGACCGGCGCGCCTTGGCGGCGTCCAGCGGCGGATCAGCGGGCGGAACCGTCGGCGACGGCGTCGGCGCCGGTTCCGTCGTGCCGCCATCATCCCGGCCGTTCGGTCTGCCACCGCTGTCGACGTGCGCCAGCTCCTTGGGCTCCGTATTCTCGGTGGTGTTGTCATCGGCCTCGGTCGGAGGGTCGTCACCGTCGACGACGGTCACGATCAACACCACGGCCACCGCTACGAGGCCCAAGCCGGTCAGCCAGAGCAACCGTCTTCGCTGTCTGCGTCTCATGCGTCCTTCTCCACGGGGTGGGGTGCGCCCGCAACGGCGCGGCGTCCGGGTGACGGAACCGTCCACACGTCCGTATCCGTCACGAGTATGTCCACCGGCCAGTCGTTCGCGCGAATCGGCACGCTCGCGACGACCTGCTCGGCGAAGGCCAGCCCGCAGGCGACGGCGCGCACGTCCGTGCAGGCGAGGAAGCGATCGTAAAACCCGGCTCCGCGCCCGAGGCGGTTGCCCCGCCTGTCGTACGCCAGCGCCGGCACGACGATCAGGTCGACGCTGGCGGGTGCGACCGGCGTCGCACCGGCCGGGGTCCGAAGCCCGTAGGCATCCTCGTGCAGGTGTTCCTCGGCCAGAGAATGCAACGCCACCGGCTGCATCCGGCGGCGCTGCCAATCGACGGCGGGAACCACCACGCGTTTGTCGTGTTGCCAGGCCGCCAGAACCACGTCCGTCGTATCGACCTCGTCCGGGATGTGCAGGTACACCATGATGACCTCGGCGCGGTCAAACGCGTCAAGCTCGATCAGGTTGCGGCAGGCGGTGCGGCTCTTGGCGGCGGCCACGTCAGCCGGCATCCCGGCCAGCATCCGCTGCATGTCCTTCCGAAGGCGTGCCTTCACGGGGATATTCAACCATGTCGCCCCAGCCGGAGCAAGCACGCCGGCGGAAAACACCGCTCGCGGTCGCAAGCACGACCTTTCGCGGCGGGCAGAGCCCCGCGGCGATGCCCCCGACAGCGCCCCGGCGCCAACATGCCGCGACCGAGCCGGGCGAGCCCTCAGCGGCCCTCAGCGAGCCGGGGCAAACGGGCTCAAGGCCGAACGGCGGGAAGAACGATACACACTATAGACGCGGCGATGCGGCTTACCGGACCCCACCACTGACAAGGTCCCACATCAAGCGAGTGAACACGATGACAACCTACCACACATCCAGCGGCATGGCAGTCCAACTGGACAGGCCCAGCGACCAAACGTTGGCTCGGCAGCGTGACGCGCAACTCGATTCCGTCCGCCATCTGCGTCAGCGTCTGGCCGATCATGACGACGCGCCCGGGCGATGCGGGGCCCTGTTCCACGTCCACGCGGTCGCCTGAGCGCCGGGGGCCTATGGGCCCGCCTCGTCCCGGTCCGGTCGGATCAGCACCGCGCCTGAGCCGGGCGCAAGGGTAATCGTCCGAACCCGCCGCTTGCCGACGGCGTCGCGCATGGGCGCTTCCAGCGTCACGGTCGCCGGTTCGTCGGCCGATGGGGGAAGCCAGAGCACCTCGCCGCCCTGGAATCGCCTCCTGGCAAGCCGTGCGTCTCGCGGCGTCGCCGGCTGGTCGACGGGCGGGCCGAGCGGGCAGTCCCACAGTGCGGGCCAGCCGTGATGGTGCCCGTGCGTCGAATCGGCGTACAGGAAGGCCATGTTGGTATAGACGAGCGTACGCATCAGTTCCCGCCGCATGTGGGCGACGTCGGCTCGCTTGCCGAAGACCTCGTTGATGCTGATGCGGCGTCCGTCGGCCAGCGGGCGGAGTTTGGCGTCCGTCGCGGCCAGGCGCTCGTAGAAGGCCTCCTCGCCCATCCGCCCGTGACGGTAGTGAATCGAATCCTCGTACAGGATGCCGTTGACGTGCGGCGCCAGCCAGCCCTGCTGCTCGGTCATGTACCCGGCGTTGACGAGAATGGGCATCTCGCCCCCGCACCGCCGGCGGATGTGTTTGAGCAGCGTCAACCAGGCGACGCGGCTGTCGACATCGTAGCGCACGTTGTCCAGGAAGACGCCGGCGGCGCCGTCGGCGGCCTTGTGGATCGCCTCCACGCGTCGGGCCACGTGGGCGATGTAGCCGGCGTCGGTAACGTCCATCTTCCACGTGCCCGGCCAGAACGACTCCTTCTCGCCGTCCTCATCGCGGAGCCACCAGTCGTGCTCGGGCGGATAGGCCTTTTTGTCATCCTCGAAGTAGTACTGCTCGACGAGCACCACGGCCCGGTCGTTGTGCTCGTGAATCGTCCGCAGGTTCTTTCGGGCGCCCTTGACGCTTTCGGGCTCGAACGCCTCGGCCAGGCCGCGATAGCGCTCGAAGCGCCACTGAAGGCCCAGCGCCTCCGGACCGAGTACGATGACGTCATGACGTGCGATGTTCGCCCATTTCGTGTCGGTCTCGACGTCGGCCGGTGACCAGAGCATGGCGACGCGCGGATACCGTGACGGCGTCGCGGGGCGGGTCTCGGCGTCGCCCGGTGCCGGGCGCGGCTCATCGGCAACGGATACCGCGAAGCACGCAGCGGTCACGACCAGCAGCCCAAGGCGTCCTGCGCGTGCGGCCATGGGGGGATGATCCTAGTGCCGGGCGGTCTCGTAGGCGGCCTCGAGTTCCTTCAACGCCGCGCGATGCGACAGTTTGGCCAGCGAGCCCATGCGATCGACGAGTAGCCGGCCGTCGAGGTGATCGGTCTCGTGCTGGATGATTCGGGCGAGCAGGCCGTCGGCCGCCCGCTCGAACGGCTCGCCGTCGCGGTCCAGGGCGCGGAGCGTGGCGGTCTGGTAGCGACGGACCCTGCAGGCGATGTCGGGAAAGCTCAGGCACCCCTCCTCGCCGTCCTGGCTACCGTCCAGCGCGACGATATCGGGGTTGATGTAGACTTGCCGGTCATCCGTATGGAACGTCGGCGACGCGACGAACAGCCGCAACGAAACGCCCACCTGCGGACCGGCCAGCCCGACGCCGCGAAAGGCGAACATCAACTCGAACATGCGATCGATCAGTGTGCGGATGTCGTCGTCCACCTTCCCGACGGGTCGGCACGGGCTCCGCAGGCGGGGGTCCGGGTACTTGACGAGCGTCAACCGGTCCCCGTCGACGCCGACGACTTGTCCGTCATCACTCATACACGTGATTCTAGCCCGCCGACGCGTGGGGCTTCAAGTCGCGCCGGCGTTTCCACCGCACCGGAAGCCCTCGGCTAGGCGTCTCCGGGGCCGGCTCAGCCGCCGCGGCGCCGCATGGCCGCGTCGTACACGATGCGGAAACCGTCGGCATCCGTCACTTCAAGTTGACGGAGGTACGTGGCCAGTTGCGACATCTGTTCCGGATCGTTTGCCTTGGCCTCAAGCCACGTCTGGCAGTAGCGCAACTGCACGTCCCAGAAGGAACCCAGCTCCGGCGCCTTGGGCGGCCGCGGTTGATCCGGCGCCAGACCGCGCACAACACGGCGGAACAGCTCCAGCGCCTCGGCGTAGTCGCCTTGCTGCGCGTACGTCCGCGCCAACCCGTACAGCACGACGGCGTCCGCGGCAACGGCCTGCGTGGCGTGCTTCCTGTACTGCTTGCAGGCGCGCTCGATACGCGCCGCCAGGACGTCCGGCTCATCCCCCTCCTCGTGCAGCTTGACCAGGCGGCGCGGTTCGCCGCGCAACGGCTGCACGTTGGGATTATCCTTGAATGCCGCAACGCAGTCACCGGCCAGGTCTCGCAACGCCAGCAAGTCGCCGCGTGCGGCTTCCAGCGTCGCCAGCCACTGGGAAACCTGTTCCTCGACTTCCTGCTTCGCACGCTCGCGCTTGGTCTCGTCGACCTCGCGAGCATGCTGCCACATCGCCATCGCCGTCTCGAGCTTCGACGCATCGGTGCGCCCGGCCGCCAAAAGCGCGTCGGCGTACGTGGTCAAGGCCTCGTACGTCACGGGTTTGTCCACGGCGGTCCCGTTGGTTTCCTTCTGGTACTCGTAGATCACCCTGGAAAACAGCGCATACCGCCGACCGTACCTCGCCAGTTCCCGCCGCACCCGCGGGCTCATGTTCTGTCGCCGCAATCGATTGACCTGCGCCTCCATGCGGTCGCGCAGACTGTACAGGGCGGCGATGAGCCGGCCGACCTCGCTCGCCGAACGATCCTGCAGGAGCTTCTCCAGGCGCCCCAGGAGTTCCTCCATGTCTTCCTCGTCGACCTGCTCAAAGCGAATCTGCATCTCCAGCAGTTCGGCCTTGTCGGCCTCCTTCGTCCCGGGCCAATTCTCGTTGACCTTGCTGAGCTGGGCCAGAGCGGCATCGATGTCCTCGGGATTGCTCTCCCGCTCGGCGCGGTCGTACAGCATCGCGGCCCGCGCATAGGCCGCGCTGCTGCCCCAGTTGACCAACTGCTCGCGCATCGCTTCGTTCGCGTCGTCCATTCGCCGCAGCGTCTCGGCGGCGAAGGCGCCCAACATGCGAATCAGCTCCGCCTCGGCCTCGGCGTCCGTATACTCCGTGAGCCGCTCGCGCAACTCGGTCCGCTCGTCGCTGTCTTCGACCTGCGCCACAACGTCCACCCACTGCTGCTGCTTCCGCCAGAGATCCTGCCGCTTGTCGATCGCGGCGTACCAGTCCTGCATGTAGGTGGGCTCATCCGGCGGCGTCTTCTCGAAGATCGGAATCGCGCGCAGCATATGGCGCAGACGCGCCACCGTCATCTCGTCGCCCTCCGTGAGTTGATCCAGAAGCCACGCCAGCATGCCGCGCCACTGGCGCATATCCGCGCGCTGCGGCCACTGCCCCGTCAGAAACTCCAGCGCGTCACGACACATGCTCGCCAGCGCCCCGTCGATCGGCAGGTCGTCTCCCTGATCGCCGCCGGCGTTGATGAGCCGATTGAGCGTGATCGCCGCATTGCGGGCGGCCTTGAATGCCAGCGGATGGTCCGTGTAGCGCTGGGCGAGTTCATACCATAACCGGGCCGGGGCGGTGAGCCGCTCATACAGGGCGTCGAGGCGCTGCTCGGCCGCTCGGGCCTCGCTCGCCGGCAGGTCGCCCCCGGCAAGCTTGCGCCGCAACTCGGTAACCTCCTGCAACAGCGTCTGGCGTTCGCCTTGAAGCAACTGGTGCAGCACGAGCCCGGCCTGCCAGCGCGCGGCCACGTAGATGCGCTGCGCCAGGCGGCGTTCCCGGTCGCTGGCGTATTCCGCATCGGCGGGCGGCTCCTGTTCGAGCATGTCGCGCAGCGACGCCAGCACCTCGCGACGACCTTCGTCCGTCTTGGCGTCCGGCAAGGCATCGTAGACCTGCGCCAGACGACGGGCCTGAACGTAGAGCGGATCCGCCCCCTCGCCCGCGGGCCGCTCCTGGATACCCTCGACCAGAGCCACAAACAGCCACGACTGAAGATCTTCGCCATGCTCGCGCAGCCAGGCGAGCCGGCGGGACTGTTCGTCCGTCGGACTCTCCAGTTCGGCGAGCCGCTGCTGCTCGTTGGCGAAGGCGAACATGGCCCAGGCGGCCTGGCGTTGGTGACGTCGAACGACCTCCGGCTCTTCGGCTCGCGCGGCCAGGGTCTCGTACAGCTTGACGCGCAGCAGCGCGCCGCGAATTTCCAGGCCCTGGCGGCGGCTGACGTTGCCGCCGGCGGCGCTGCCGGCGACCTTCACGAACAGATCGATCGCCTCGTCGGCACGCTCGAGGTCGGGCGTGTCGCGCTCGATCTCGTTACGGGCGAGCTGGAACATGGCATCGACGGCGACCTCGGGACCAACCGTCCCCAGGCCCCCGGGGGCCTGTACGGCGCTGCGAATCTGTCCCAGCGTCCGCTGCGCCTTGTCGTGCTCGTCCAATTCTCGCTGCGCCGTGCCCTGGAGCAGCAAGGACCAGTACTTCAAGCCCTGCTGGGGATCATCGACGAACTGCTGGACGTCTTCGCTGGCCTCACGCAGGCGGACCCCGCGCAGGCGCAGAACGTTCTGCAACCCGTTGCCCGCCGCACGAAACTGCCACGACGCGTCCTCGCCGAGCTCGCCCGCCCTGCTCTTGTCGATCAACGCTCGCAACGCATCGCAGGTCTGCTGGAAGGCGCCGACGGCACGCCCCTCCGGCGCCTCGACCGGAACGTGGAGAATCTCCAGGGCCTCTCGCAGGGGCTCGCCGGCCGCGTCCTGAGCCGTCTCGGCCGCCTTGACGGCATCTTGCGCCGCCGCGACCGTCTCCGCCGACGGCAGCGCCAAACCGCGATAGAACCGGATCCATGCCGCGTCAAACACGATCTCGCGCCGGAACCGCTTGACGTACGGAACCTTGACCATCAGGTTCTCAAGGCCTTCGCTGCCGGGCGCCCGCCGCCAATCGTCCAGCAGACGTTCGGCGCGGTCGTTCATCTGCCGCAACACGCTCATCGCCTCGGCGGTGATGCGCTCGAAGTGACGGTGATCGTCCGGGCCGGCCTCGAGGTACAGCACGGCCTTGGCGTAGGTCCTGGCCTGACGCAGAGCCAGTGTTTCGGCCAGCATGAATCGGACGCGCAGATGCTTGACCCACGCCGCGGCCGACGCGTCGTCTTCAGGCACGTTCTCGGCGGCGGTGCGCAGCGTGTCCACAGCGCGCTGCACCGCGGCGACGTGTTGGTCACGCTCTGTGGCGCGGTCCGCTTGGATCAGTTGCAGTTGGGCCTCGGCGACCAGGCGGCCCGTCCTGTCGCCCACGCCCGCCCGCTCGTCGCGAAGCGTTTTGAGAAGCTCCGCCATGCCCATTCGGCCCAGCGCGGCCGCCAGACGCACTTCGTCCAGTTGCCGGTAAGCGCCGGACGCGTCGTCGCGCCCGCCGGCGGGCCCGACCAACGTGAGCACCGTCATCAATACGGCCGTCAAGCAAGCCAGAACGGGCGTTGTCGTGCGTCGCCGCATGCGGCATCCCTCGTATCAGACCCTATTCGTAACCAATTCCGACCTTCACGAAACCCGCCCGCCGCGCCTGGTTATACGCCTCGACGACGTAGCGCCACTGAACGGCCACGCTCGCCGGGCGAATGATGGCATGCGCTTCCTCGCCGCCCTTCTGGCGTTGTTCGGACAGCGCCCGCGCCAAATCGTCCGACATCGCGTTGAACGCGCGTCGGCCCCACTCGTATGAGGGGGGCTCGATCTTGGCCTTGCCCAACGTATCGGCCAAGACCGTGTACGTGGGCCTGGCGTTGTCGCCCTCGCCGTGCTCATCCACGTCCACGTTGGTCGCCATGACGTTGGATTTGTCGGCGGCGGCTTCCCCAAGCGGCGGGAACTTGTAGGAGATATTGCCCTCGTGGCTGAACGTTGCCGTCAACAGGAAGAAGATCAGCAACTGGAACGTCACGTCAATCATCGGCGCCAGGGGGGGCTGGAGCTTGGCCTTGCCGCGCCCGCGCCGCTGCCGGAGCGATCTGTAGTGGCCACTGCTTTCGTTTTTCTTTGGCTGCTGTGCTTCCATCTGCCCAATCCCTTAGTTCGACGGCTTGACCACCAGGTGCGCATCGTACACGTCCGCCGCCATCGCCGCCTGAAGCGGCAACAGGGCGTACTGGTTCTGCAACGAGGCCGACGCGCGGATCTCCACGTGGAAGCCGCGACCGGCTTCCTTGGCGTCGTCGCGGGCTCTGGCGACGGCCTGCTTGATCTTCTCAAACGCCTGGGCCTCGAAGTGCCGCTTTCCGTTCACGACGTACCAGGCGAGTTCGCCCGGCTCGGGATCGCGGCCCGCGAGATTGATGAACTCCTTGCGGCAGCGCGGGTCGCTCGCCGAGACGACGTTGATGATCAAGCGCGCTTCTTCGATCTCCTCCGTGACCACGGGGCTGCGGTCCGGGTCCGGGTTGTGCGGGAACGGCAACGACAGCCGCGCGACCTCGGCCGAGGCGAACTGGCTGGCGAGGATGAAGAAGATGATCAACTGAAACACGATGTCGATCAGCGGGGTCATGTTGACCGAGACCTCGCCGGCCTGGTCGCTCTTTTTGTAAACCACGCTCTTGGCCATGAATCATCTCCTCGCCGCATGCACGGGGCGGCGTGGACGCGTGAGGGTCACTGCTGCTTGGCGCCCGGGCGGAAGTTCGAGATCAAATCCTGCGACGCGAGCATCGCTTCGCTGGACAGCGCGTCGATCCGGTTGCGCATGAGGGCGTACACCGCCAGCGACGGAATCGCAACGGCCAGGCCCAGCAGCGTCGTCATCAACGCGGTCCCGATGCCGCCGGCCAGCTTGGACGGATCGGCCTGTCCGTCCACGTCCACGATCTGGAAGAACGCCTTGATCATGCCCCAGACCGTCCCAAACAGCCCGAGCATCGGCGCGACGTTTCCGATGAGATTGAGCCACTCGATGTGGCGCAGAAGCTTCGTCGTGCGTTCTTCCGAGGCCTCTTCCATCGCGCGTTCCATGGCGGCGTACCCGTGCGACGCCTCGGACAGGGCCGCGTGAATCATGTAGCTCAACTGGCTGGGCTCTTCGGCGGTCACCTCGATCGCCTCACGGTAGTTCCGCTCCTCGAAGTAGTTCTGAATCTGCTGATGGACCTCGTCGGGCAGAATGTTCGCCCGCCGGATCGAGATGAAGTGCTCCACGATGATCGCAAGCGTGGCGACGCTGACCAACCAGAGCAGCCAGCCGATGCCGCCACAATGCACGAAGAATACCTTGAACCATTCAATTCCCATGCTGATGTCTCCTTGGTGTCCTGACAGTTCACCGGACCCGGTCGGGTCGCTACGTCTCAGTCCGTATTGCCTTCGCCGGATACGGCATCCGGCGTTTCGCTCGATTCAGCCCCCGAACGGGCCAGCGCCGCCAGCCGCCGGCGGGCGGCCTTCGCTGACGCACTGTCGGCGTACCGCGCCACAACCACCTCGTAGGCGCTGGCGGCACCGCCGTCGTTGCCCAATCGCTCGCTGACCGTCCCCGCCCGCAACAACGCCTCAGGCGCGTCGTCCGCGAACGGATAGAACACGGCCACCTTCATGAACATCACGCCCGCCTCGGCGAGCAACTCAGCGGCGTTTGACGCCTCCGGCGACGCCTTCATCCGAGCCATGCCCGCCAGGTACAGCGCGCGCGGCAGCTCGTCGTCGGTCAACTCCGGCAACTGCGCGTCGATGGCACGAACCGCTGCCCGGGCATCCCCCGAGGCCAGCAGACTCTCCATGTCTCGCAGGCGCCGGCTGCGCTGCTCGGCAGCGGCGCGAACCGACACGTCCATGTCACGCGTGTCGGCCGCGGGACGCTCGCTCGGTGCGGCCTCGCTGCCCTCGGCGGCGTCATCGGCTCCCGCCCGACGCAACGTCGCCATCACCGCGCGAATCGCCGGCGCGACTCGCTCGTCGTCCACGCCCTCCAGGAGCGATTGCAGGTGCTGTAAGGCCTGGCCGTTCTGCTCGGGCGTCCCGAGCGATGCCGGTCGGAACTCGGCCGCCACGAGCGGTTCGTCGCCCTCCTTGAGCAGTTGCCCCCAGTGTCGCACCCACTGGCCGATCCGCCCCGCTTTGCCCAGCGCCGTCAGCCGCCGGTAGGCGATCAACCGTTTCAACCAGTCGCGGCGGGCGTTCTTCTCGGCCCGGTCGTACAAGGCCACGGCGCGCGCCGGCGCCTCCTGCAGTTGGCTTTCGGCCTTGTTGAACGCCGGCTGATCGTAGAGCGTGATCCGGCGGATGCGCTCCAGCGGCCGCGACAGCGACTGCGTACGCCACTCGAACGACAGCGCGCCGTCCGCGCAATCACTGACGCGTACGTTGTGCCACACCGTACCGTTATCGTCGACCGTGTCGGCGGGTGCGACGGCGCAGACGGTCACCACCGCCATCGCCACGGCCGCCAGATTTATGGTGCGTTGTCGGATCATTGTGTTACGTGCGTGAAATTCCCGCCGTGCTCGGCGGCGATTTTCTTCATGACCTCGACGGCGTCGGGATCGTCCCCGCGATAGAGGAACGTCTGGATCTCCACGTCGCGGCGCCCGTCACTGTCGTCGTCGCTGTTGTGATCGGCCAGCCAGGCGACCACCGCCTCGTTGCCCGTCTTGCCCTTGTAGCGGTTGCTCGTCTGCCCGAGTCCTTCGAAGTCGCCGTCGGACAGCAGGCAAATGAGCTTCTTGCCTTCGTTCGGCTCGGCCTCGAAGACCTCGAAGGCCCGCTTCAATGCCGGCAGGACCTGCGTCTGACCTTCGGGAACCAAGCGGCCCAGGAAGGGGGCGGCCGCTCGCTTGTTGGCATCCGTCGCGGGGACCAGGCGCCGCGGCGATTTCTCCACCGGCTCGTCGGGGCCGAAGAAGATCAGGTGGAACTGCTGGCTGGCGCGAAGGTCGGCGAGCGACTCGCCCAGCTTCTTCGCGAGGATGTCAAACGCGCCACCGCTGGCCATTGAGCCGGATCGGTCGATGACGTAGACGATGTGGTCGCCGCGCATCGTGGTGTCCAGGAATTTCAGGCCCAGCCCCCCGCCGCGCTGATCCGGTCCGTATGCAGCGTATCTGCCGCCCGGCGTCCCGCCGCCGCCGCTGGGCGCGATCACAGTCGGCGCGTCGGGGCGGTTGGTGCCGGTGGTGTCCAGGTCCACGTCCGCGATGCCGCGAGCCCGCTCGACGATCTTTTCGCTCTGGCGCGCCTGGCGCCGGGAGTTGCTGCGTTCCTGATTGTCCACGACCTTGCTTCTGGTCTTCTGACGCTCCGGAACGGCGACGCGCTCCTGCTCGGCGAGCTTGTCGGGCAGGGGCGGCTGCTCGTACAGCATCTTCGTCACAAGAAAGACCACCAGCGCCAGACCGAGGTGGAAGAACACGCTGAAGATCCACGGCATCACCTCGGCCATGATCGTCATCGCCGCGCCGTCCTCTTCCGGCTCGAGCTGCTCGGGGTCCTGCGACGCATCGCCCTGAGCCGCACGGGGCGGCGGTGGCGGCGGGCTGCCCCCCGCCTGCGGATGCGGCAGCGAGGCCAGTCCCGCGGGCACGGCGACCTTCTTGTGACAGTGTGGACACTTGACGTTCTGCCCGGTGTTGGCGTCAACGTCCAGAAGCTTCCCGCAATTCTCACAGCGAAACTTAACGCCCATCGCGGCTCTCCTTCCCCGTTGGGGGTTTGCAGGCAGGACCCGTCCGGGGCCGCCTGCGGCTGGAACCGTCTGCCGGTGCAGGCATGCTCCGGCGGCGTCGCTTGCGAACCGTACGTACTGCTTGGCACGAGGGCGGCTATCGGGCCCTCGATCGGTTGCTTGGCGTGACGGGCCGAGGCCACCTACTGGGCCGACGTGAGCCCGCTAAGGCAGGCGAGGCGCCCGCCCGGAGGGAACTAACTGCTGGCATGAAGCCGGTCCCGTTTGTAGACAGCCCGGCCATAACGCATTTCATGGTACATCGTTCGTAAGCATCGTGCAAAGGTTTTTTTGCACGCTCCATACCGGCCTGACACGACCGCGCCGGCGGGTGCGTCTACGGCCGCACGTGCGCGAAACCGCCGTGCTCGTCACCAATGGTTTGCATGACACTGACGGCGTCCGGGTCATCGCCGCGGTAGAGATACGCCTGGATCGTCACGTCCCGCCGCCCGTCGCCGTCGCGGTCGACGTTGTGGTCGGACAGCCACGCCAGGACGGCTTCGTTTCCCGTTTTGCCCTTGTAGGCGTTGTGCGTCTGCCCGAGCCCCTCGAAGTCGCCGTCCGAAAGCAGGCAGATGAGTTTCCTGCCGTCCGACGGTGCGGCGTCGAAAACCTCGAACGCACGCTTCAGCGCCGGCAGGACCTGCGTCCGGCCCTGTGGGGTCAGACCGTACAGGAACCGCCCCGCCTCGATCTTGGCGGCATTGGTCGCGGCGACCAGTCGGCGCGGCGCATGCTCCACCGGCTCGTCAGGACCGAAGAAGATCAGGTGGAAGTACTGGTCCTGCGCGACCCGCGTGCCGACGTGCAAATCGGCGATCGAGTCAACGAGCTTACGGCGCAGCGTGTCGAACGCCCCGCCGCCGGCCATCGAGCCCGAACGATCGATCACGTAGACGACGTGGTCTGCCCGGAGGGTCACGTCCATGAAACCCACGCCGCCGGGCCGAGGCGGCCCGTAATCGGGCAGACCGCCATCGGGCTGACCTGCGCCTCCCTCATCGCCGATCACGGACGGCACGTCGGGACGGTCTCTTCCCGTCATGTCGCCCTCCACCTCCGTGTCGCCTTCGGGGCGGTCCACGGGACGCCTGTCCTGACGGGCCTCTTGCCGAATCGTGCTTTGCCGAACGTCTTCGAAAACCGTGCGGCTCGTCGTCTCCGGGCGGGTCACGTCAGCGTAGACCTGCTCGGCGAGCGGGTCGGACTGCCTCACGTCGTAGACCATCGCGGCGACGAGAAGCATCACCAGCGCCACGCCGAGGTGGAAACACGCGCTGATGACCCACGGCAGCGTGCAGGCGCAAGCGTCCTCGATCCGGCCGGACGATGCGTCGCCTGCGCGGTGCGTGACCGGGCGGGCGTGCGCCGAAACGTTCGGACGGCAAGGCATCGTGTCTTCAGCGGGGTCAGTCATGGCGTCTCCTTGATGCAGCCGTGTTCTGCGCCGCCTGGGGCGAGCGCACCGACTCACGCGGCGCGTCGCGGGCGGCTGGGTTGTATGCCGCGTTCGTCGCGGCGCTCTTGCGACGGAAAGCGACCAACGGCGGCGCGGCATCGCGTTGCGCGGGGGCGTGTGTTACCCGCCCCCGGGATGTCCTGGCGTGACGGGCCGCTACGCCCATGTGGGCCCGCTAAGGCGAATGGCGATTCGCCCGGAGTACGTCATCGGCATGTTGGACGCGGGCGCCGAAGTGATTCCGGCGTCGCGAACCACTTGTATTCTATACGTTAGACGCTGCTTCGGCCAGATGGTTCCCGCAAAGAATGCGGCGCGATACAATACGCGCGGTCGCGAGGGTGGCGGAACTGGCAGACGCGCCAGGTTTAGGTCCTGGTCCCGAAAGGGGTGCAGGTTCGAGTCCTGTCCCTCGCAGTGGCGTCGGTCAATAGGCCCCCCGCGCCGAGAGCACCACGGGGAGGGTCTGGACGAGCACGAGCAGGTCGAGCCACGTGCTGCGGTGCGTGATGTAGTACAGATCGAGCCGGACCCACTCGTCGTAGCCGAGTTCACTTCGGCCGGAGATTTGCCACAGGCACGTCAGGCCCGGCTTGACGGCCGTGCGGTAGCGGGCCGCGCCCGTCGCCGCCTGCGCCTCGGGCAGCCACAAGGGGCGCGGCCCGACGAGCGACATCTCCCCCCGCAGCACGTTGATCAGTTGAGGCAACTCGTCGATGCTGCTTCGGCGCAGGAACCGCCCGACGCGCGTCACGCGCGGGTCGTCGGGGATCTTGAACACGGGCCCGGCCTGGACATTCATCGGCTGGACGAGCGGACGCTGCTCCTGAGCCCCGTTGCGCATGGAGCGGAACTTGTACATCGTAAACGGCTTTCCGCCGCGTCCGGCGCGAACCTGGCGAAACAGCGCCGGCCCGCGGGACGTCAGCTTGATCGCCGCCGCCGTCAGCAGCATGACCGGCGAGAGCACCACCAACAGGATGCAGGCCCCGACCACGTCGAGCGCGCGCTTGAGCGATTCGTAGCCCGGCGCCCCCGCCGGCACGACACGATCGTCGCATTGCGCCGCCTCCGAGGGCGCAGCGTTGCCCGCGAGTTGAGCTGCCGTTGCCATGTCGCCTCCTGTCTCAGCGGACGCGGGCGTAGACTGCCTCCATCGCCTCGGCCACCGGGGCCCAGTCGCACTGTCGCGCCACGCGCTGGCGTGCCCGCCTTCCTGTTGATTGACGCAACGCCTCACTATCCAGACATCGGCGTAACTGCTGCGTCAATTCAGTAGCCGAGCCGCTCCAGTATACCGCCGCGTCGGCCAAGACGGCACGGTTAGCCGGAATGTCCCCCGCGAGGATGCACCGCTCGTAAGCGGCCGCCTCCAACAGCACGAGCGACATGCCCTCCAACCCGCTGGGGTGGACCACCAGCGCGGCGTTGGCGTACAGCTCGGCCAGGGCGGGCCCGTACTGGGCGCCAACGAACCGCACGCCCGGCGGCGCCATCCGTCGGCAGCGGCGGCCGTACCGCCCGGCATCCGCGTCGCCGACGACGACAAGCTCCCAGCGGTCGGCCCCTAACGCGCCCCACGCCTCCAGGAGCACGTGCAGGCGTTTCTCCGGCTCGATCCGTCCGACGAACAAAACGTAGCGTGTCGGATCAAGGCCCCAGCCGACAATGCGGCGCGGCGGCGCATGCGGCGCCGGGCGCACGCCGTTGGGTACGTACGCGACCTCCCGCCCGAATCGTTGCGCCAGCTCGCGCGCCAGCGGCTCGGACACGGCCGTGACGGCCGACGCCGAATGCATGCCGCATCGCAGGCCCAACGTGATCGACGCCCGCGCGAGGCGGGACCACTTGGTCCGCCGCCAGTCCGGCGCGTGGACCGTCAATACGACCGGGCGCCCCGCCAGCCGCGGCAGCCAGCTCCACAGCGCCGGGCCCGGCGAATGCACGTGCACCACGTCAACGCCTCGCCGCAGCACGTCACACATCGCCGTCGCCGTGTGCGTCGCCGCGTCCAGGTGTTTGCCCGGCAGGCCCGGGGTCAGAATCACGCGCCCCGCCGCAGGCGCCGGGCGCGGGGCGAGATAGTGTCGCCGTCCGTAGACGATGATTTCATGGCCGCGCGCGGTCAACTCGCGCGTCAGCTCCTCGACGACGCGCTCGGCGCCGCCCGCGCGGGCGGGAATGCCGCGGGTGCCGATCATCGCGATGCGCATCGGCGGATCGCCTCCTCGTAGAGCGTGTCGACGCGGCGCGCGACGGTCGCCGCGTCATGTCGATCGCGCACGGCACGACGCGCCGCGGCGCCCATGCGGCGTCGGGCGGTCGCGTCAGCCAGCACCTCGCCCGCGACCCGCGCCAAGGCCGCATCGTCTCCGGTGGCGAACGTCCGCCCGGTCACGCCGTCGCGAACGTGCTCGCGCAGCGGCGGCTGGTCCGGGACGATTACGGTCCGCCCGACCGCCATCGCCTCCAGCATCGTCAGCGGCGCGTTCTCCATGCACCGGCTGGGCAGGACGACCGCAGCCGCCCGCGCCATCTCGCCGGCGACGGTCGCGGCGCCGACGCCGCCCCGCACGCAGACGTTCGGCAGTTCGCGCCGCCTCACGCGCCGCTCCAGCTCCGCCCGCAACGGCCCGTCGCCCAGCAGGACGACGTCGGCCTGCGGCAACCGCTCGGCCAGGGCGAGCATTTGCTCGGGGCCTTTCTCCATGCTCAGACGGCCGGCAAACAGCAGGCGATTGGGGGTTTCGTCCGTCTCGGCCGCGGGTGCCGCAGTCCGGATCGGCGAACCGACCACCGCAAGCTTGCTCTCCGGGGCGCCCAAGCGGCGCAGCACGCCGGCCATGTACCTCGTCGGGCACACGAACCCGTCGATCCAGCGAAAATAGCGCCGCGCCAGGCGTTGGACGTAGCTCTCGATACCCAGCGCCGCCCCGGCCCATCCGGCGCACCGCGGCGAGGCCGCATGCAGGAAGCGGTTCGGCCAGCAGCGCGTGCACAGCCCGTCCGGACGGCGGAAATGCCGGGTCGGGCACGCCAGGCGATAGTCGTGCACTGTCATGATTGCCGCCACGCCCCGCCGCGCCAGAACCGGAAGGATCGCCGGCGTCAGGTGATGGTAGATATTGTGCAGGTGCGCCACGTCCGCGGGATTGCGGCGCAGAAAGCGCGCCAGCGCCGCGGCCGCGTCGGCATTGTGGATCATCCGCGGCAGGTCGCGCAGGCGACGCCGCGTGAAGTCGTGCCGGTGCGGCATGCCCGCCGGCGCGTCGGCGTCGACGCAGCCGAATTCTGCCACCGCATGCCCCGCGGCGCGCTGGGCAGCGGCGAGGGCCTCGACGTAGCCGCCCACACCGCCGGTCGGCGGATAGAACTTGTCAATGTGAACAATCCGCACCGGGCGAATCCTCCGGGGCGTACGGCCGCCGCAGACGCAACAGGCGAAGATGCGCCCGAAGCTTGTTCAAAGCGATCCACCCGCCTGCTGCCCACGGGCGGCGCCGATACGCACTCCGCGCCGTGCAGATCATCCAGCAGCGCTCGGGGCAATGCCGTGCGGCCTGCCGGGCTCCGGCGACGGCCGGGGCGCGGGCGATCTCCGTCCAGTCCTGCTCGATCAGGTTGCCCAGCGCCCGCCCGCGCACGGAGCAGGAGTAGACGGTTCCGTCGGCCTGGAGAAAGACGAAATCCTCGCCCGCCCGGCAACGGACGCGCCACGGCCGGCGCGCGAGGCGGCGGTACGTTCCCGCGGCGAAGTGCGCCCGCAGCCACAGCTTCGGTCGCCAGGTGCGCAACCACCGCGCGCACAGCCGCTCGAAGCCGCGCCGCGCGTGCGGCGGCATCGCCGGTGCAGGCAGCCCGCTGACGCCGAGGTGCGTCTCGGCGGCGTGTGCGGCCACGACGCCAAGCTCCAGCCCGCGCCGTGCGGCCAGTTCGGCTACACCGGCCAACTGCTCGACGTTGTCGCGCGAAACGGTCATGCCCAGGCGCAGCCGGCGATATCCGTCGGCCGTCAGGCGATCGATCAGTTGCACGGCCGCGTCAAACGCACCGGCGTCGCCGCGGATGCGGTCATGGGCGGGACCGATGCCGTCCAAGCTCACCGCCAGTCGCACGGCCGGGTCTATGCGGCGGATGTCCGCCATCATCGACACGATCCGGTCGGGCGTGTAGGCGTTGGTGGAAATCGTGATGGTCGCCCGCGGGCAGCGGCGGCGGGCGTGGCGGACAAACGCGTCGAGGTCGTCGCGGCAGAACGGCTCGCCGCCGGAGAGGTTGATCGTCCGCAGCGAGGCGGGCAACTTGTCCAGATGCTCGGGGCGCAAGGCGTCTTCACGACGGCTGCGCCAGATGTTGCACATCGCGCAGTGCGCGTTGCAGCGAAACGTCACCGCAATGACGGCGTCAACGGGGTCGTGCATGTTCGGGCGCCCACGGCATCAGAAAACTCGATCCTATTGGCATATCGGTCGAATCGCCTCGTCGGCTCAGCGGCGCCCGCGCACCTGCGCCACGGCGGCCGTCAGGAGGCGCTCGAACGCTTCGGCCATGCGCTCGCGGCTGAAGTTCCGGGCGCGCAGCCGTGCGGCCCGGCTCATGCGATCGCGCAGCGCCGCGTCACCCAGGAGCGTATCGAGGGCCTCGAACAGCGCGGCCGGACGTTGCGGCGCGACCTTCAGGCCTTCGCGCTCGTCGGTGAACACCTCGGAGAAGCCCGGCACGTCGCTGACGACGAGCGGCAGCCCGGCCGCCATCGCCTCCAGCGCCGAGCGGTTGAACACCTCGCTGCGCGTCGCCAGCACGAACACGTCGGCGGCGGCGAGAATGCCCGGCACGTCGTCGCGGCATCCGGCGAGTGTCGCGATGGGCTCCAGCCCGGCACGGCGGACCTCGCGCGCCATGGCCGGCGAATCCGTCCCCCGACCGACCAGCACCAGGTGGAAGTCGTCGCGGGTGCGCGCCAACCGCCCCACCGCATCGAGAAGCGTCGGGAAATCCTTGTCGCGCATCACGTTGGCGACCTGGACCACGATGGTCTTGTCCGGCGGCAGCCGCAACGTGATACCGCGTGGCGTCCGGGCGGCGGACAAGTCCACGCCGTTGGGGATCACGACCGTGCCGCGCCGCCGCACGCCGCCGGCGATGAGCACGTCGCGCTGCGAGCGGCTCAACAGCACGATCGCCTCCAACCGACCGCTCTGCTGGGCCCGTCGCAGGCGCGGGACGAATCGCCCCGCCTGCGGACTGGGCACGGAATGACACCAACAGACCCGCGCAATACGCCGGCGACACAGCGTCGCGCCGGCCCGTGCGTGAAACATCGCGTTGCGCGCCACGTCCACCACCAGCAGCGCGTCGATCGCGTGTCGGGTCAGATGGCCGGCCAGGCGAAACGGCCCCCCCGGGTCGTACCGCCACCGCGCCAGCGGCGCGCACACCGTCGCACCGGCGGCGACGAAGGCCTCGCCCAACTCCCCGCCGCCGCGTACCGGCGCGATGAAGAACTCGCACCGGCCCCGTAGCGCGCGGATCAAGTCCAGGGCGGCCATCTCCGCCCCGCCGGTTCGCAGATCGCAGGGAACCATCAGTACCCGCATAGCGTCCTCCGCGCACCGCGCGCCGCGGCACACGCGACTTCAACAACGACACCGGCGGCGAATCGCGCGTTGTCAGCGCAACGAGCCGGCAGCGACCACGCCGCGTACAACAGCGCCATGCCCGCCAGTTGATAGCCCGCCAGCAACCACGTTCCCGCGCCGCCGTCCGCCGTGCGCGCCGCGATGCGCAGCATTCCGGCCGCGTACATCCGCCCGCGGCGGTACGGCTTCGGGCGTCCCGTGGACGCCGGTGCGTGCACCGCCGCCAGCTCCGGCGCCCGGTACAGCGCGTGACGCGGCGCCACGCGGTAGCAGAACTCCATGTCCTCGCCGAGGGCGTATCCGCGCATCGTCTCGTCGAAGCGTTCTGCGGCGGCGATTTCGCGCCGCAACGTCAGCCCGCCGCCGGGCAGCCGAGCGCACGGGCGCAGCCGCCGGCGCAATGACGGCGGCAGTGCAACGCGCCGCGCCGCCTGGCGACGCGGGCCCCACCGCCCTTCGCCCAGCCAGCGACTCAGACGGTCCCACGCACGCCGTCGCCGGCGGACAGCTCCGGGCTCGCGCACCACCGAACCGATGCCCGCCACGCGATGCTCCGTATCCGCCGCGTACAGCGAGGCGACGCGCTGCAGATAGTCCGGCGGAAATGTCAGGTCGTCCTCGCCGAAGACGACAATGTGGCCGACGGCCGCGTCGATGCCAACGTTGCGCGACCGCGGAAGCGACGCGACGGCGCTGCGCACGGACCGGCAGCCCACGCCAGCGCTCCGGACGCGTCCTGCCAGTTCGTCCGGCGCCCTGCCGGGCCCGTCGTGAACGATAACCAACTGATCGGGGCGGCGCGTCTGGTTCAGCAGCGAATCGACGGCCGCGGCGAGCCCTTCGGCCCGTTCGTCCGGGGCGTGCGTCGGGAGAATGACGGAGAGCGTCAGCATCGCCCGATCACCTTCCCGGCGGTCCCCCAGACGCGCCGGACGGCCACGAGAAGAATACGCTTCTCCCGCGCGTCGAACAGCAGGGGCGTGATCAGCGCCAACAGGCACACGCCGCCCCAGACGGCTACAAGACGCCACCGAAGCCCCCACAGCCCGCCGATCAGCACTGCGGGGCTCAGCAGGACGAACCACGTGCTGGCGCGGAGGCGCGTGCGGGTCCACAGCACGTAGCCGCCCGCGACGACAAGGGCCCCGACGAACATGCCGACGCCCGCGGCCCAGGCGGCGCCTTCGGCGGGCATGGCGAACCAGCCGCCACTCATCCAGCGCCAGGCGAGTATCGCGTTGAGCGCCCCGCCGGCCAGCGCAGCGGCCGCGATCGCGGCCGGACGTTCGTGCAGCTTAGCCAGCATCGTCACCAGCGCTAGATGCGTCACCGTCTGGAAGAACAGCAACAACCCGCCCAGAAGCGGCAGGCCCGCCTGATACGCCGACGGAAGGATGCGAACCCACAGCGGCGCGGCGGCGTAAATCGCCAGCGTCAGCGCCATGAGCGTCATGGCAACGGCCTTGTAGGACGTCTCCAGCACGAGCATGGCCGTGGTGTGCTGGCGCCCCTCCCACCGGCGTGCCACGTGGGTCAGGACCACAGCCCAGGCGGCGTTTGCGAGAAACAACGTCGCCTGACTGAGCTGGAGGTAAATGCCGTAGATGCCGGCGCGAGCCTCCCCGCCGCGAAGATATGTCGCCACGAAGCTGACGTACTGCGCCGCCACCCACAACAGGTTCGCCACCATCGCCACGGCGCCGAAACGAAGCACGCGCGCCATCACGCCGCGATCCGGGCGATCGCCCATGCCGCCGGCGTAGGCCGTCGTACCGGTCACCTCGTCGCCCGCGCCCGTCGGCTCGATAACGACGGCCTCCTTCGCCTCGCGCGGGGTCCATTCGCCGCCGGCGCGTCCGGCGGCCGCGTGCAGCGCCGCGAGCCCCGCGCCCAGCGCGACAACCAGCGCGCCGGCGTGGGCTGCCAGCAAGCTCAAGCTCGTCGGCAGTACTGCCAGCGCCGCCACGCCCAGAATCACGAACGCCAGCGAGAAGAGAATCTCCACGGCGGCCACCAGGCGATAGACCCGCATGCCGACCAGGAAGCCGACCATGTTCATATACAGCGCCAGGGCGAAGGCGTTGACGGCCGCGGCGACACACAGGCGGGTCAGCTCGACGACCGAGGCGCCGGCGGTCCCCGCGGCGCGGAACAGGACAAGCAAACGCGCCGCACCGGGAGCCGCCAAGACCGCCAGGGCGACGCCGCCGGCGGCACAGATCAGCACGCCGCGCCGGGCGCGGCGATAGAAGTGGTCCAGGCGTCCGCGCGCCTCGTAGAAACTGACGTACCGGACCAGGCCGTGATTGCTCCCGAGTGTCAGCAGCGGCGCCACGAAGGTGAACAGCATCACCGACAGTTGCCACAGGCCGTACTCCGCCTCGGCGTGCCGCATGAAGTGAACGAACACGAGAACGCGCAGAAGCCCCAGCCCCTTGTGGAAGACCACGGCGGGCACGTAGATGCTCATGGAGTCGGCGACGGAACCGACCTTCAGCAAGCGGCGCCAGACGGACACGCCGCACCTCCTATCGCCGCACCGCGCTCGCCGCCGGAGGTAATTCCAGCGGCTGCGGTTCGAGCAGGCGGTTGTACGCGACCACGAGCCCGGCCAAAGACCAGAACAACCCGTTGGCGAACACGTCCCACAGCGTATCGCGGAACATGGCGTCGGTAAGGTAATTGACCATGGCGATCCAGAACAGGATCACGAAACTGCGGGAGAGCATGCCGCTGGCGCCCGACGGCAGCTTACGGTACAGCCGCAACGATTCGCGGAACAGCAACACGAACACCGCGACCGTCAACGTCACGCCGACAAGCCCCATCTCGGCCGCCATGTTCAGAAACAGGTTGTGCTCGACCAACACGCCCCCGCTGAGCCCCACCAGCGAGGTGGGATCGCGACGCATCTCGTGCTGGGCGTCCACGAAATGCCCGAACCCCACGCCGAAGAACGGGCGGCGTTTGACCATCTCCCACGTCTGGGCGACGAGGATCTTCCGCGCCACGACCGGCTGGACCTGCCCCATGCCGCCGCGCATCCGGTCGGTGCCGCTGAGCGTCTCCCACAGGGTCACCACGGCGATCAGCACCGCCAGGCCGAGAAAGACCAGCTTGGCCGCGCCGAGGCGACGGCGATCCGCCCACAGCAGCCAGACGATGCCGCACAGGGCGAACGCCAGGTACGCACTGCGCAGGCCCGTGAAGAATATCGCCGGGGGCACCAGAAGCGCCTGGACGGCGAAGACGGCCTTCCCGGTCCCACGCACCCGCCGAAGCAGATACAGGTCCACGTAGAACAGCAGCACGAGAAACACCGCCTGCGGACCGGCCGCGCTGAACGCCCCGCGAGCCCGGTCGAAGTGATGCCCATACTCGGGGTTGTTGATATACGCCGGCCAGATCAGCATCCGCGCCGCCGGCAGTCCGCGAATCGCCGCGTACTGAAGATAGCCCGTGTACAGCGCGAACCAGCCGTAGATGCTGACAAGCACCAGCGCCCAGGTGATCTGGCGTTCGCGGCGGACGACGTTGTAGACCAGCAGGAACATGACAAACGGCATCACGATCGAGCCGAGGAAGCGGTAATATGGGGCGCTGACGATCTCCTGCGGCTGCCGGATGCGCGTGGTCCAGCCCGTCGCCCAGGCGCTGAGCCCGACGCAGACGGCCAGCAGAAGCATGACCCACAACAGGCCGCGGTCAAAGTGCAGTCGCCGGCGATGAAACAGAAAATGCAGCGCAAAGGCCGCCAGCGCCACGACGAAGATCAGCCGCGGGACCGTCAGGTTGAAGAAGCCGGCCAGTGTGATTTCCCACTCGGGCCAGTTCAGCAGCCCGTAGCTCAGCACCCACAACCAGGTCCAGACGGTGATCTCCCACCGACCGGCCCAGAACACCAGCAGCCCCGCCGCCGCCAGCGCCGCAAGCGCCCAGGGCAGCGCGTGGGGGACGACAAGCGACAGGGCGATTGCCAGGGCAGTCAGCGCGCCGACGGCAATGAGCGCCAGCGGGTCAATGCGTTGTTGCCCGACGGTCAGCATGGCACCTCCGCGTCGGCGGGGCGTCTCAGACGCGCCGGTAGAGGAATCGTGGAATCGGATACCGCCGGTGATTGAGCACGAGCCCGAGGACCTTGGCCCCGGCCGCCTCGATGCGCTTCCGCGCCTGGGCGACCGCCTCGCGCGGCGTCCGCTCCGTGTGGGCGACCAGCACCACGTCGGTAACGATGCCGGCGAGAACCTGCGCATCGGGGAACTGGTTGACCGCCGGCGTGTCGATCAGCACGTGATCGTACGCCGAGCACAGATTCTCCAGGAACGGACGGAGGTTGTCGCTCCGCAACACGTCCAGCGTGCGTCCGGCGACCTTGCCGGCGGCGTACACGTCGAGCGACGCGCTGAGACGCTGGATGGCCTCTTCCGGCGCCGTACCGTTGAGAACGGCATCGGCCACGCCCGGCGCCTCGCGTACGCCGAGCATCTCGTGGAGCCGCGGCGTGCGGAAGTTGCAGTCGACCAGGGCGATCCGCGCCACGCCCGCCGGCTCGCTGCCGACGGCCGCCAGCGAACAGGCGACGGTCGAGGCGCCCTCGCGCCGGTCCGACGAACACAGCAGCACGGCCTTGCCCATCGTCCGCTGCGAGTAGAACAGGGACGCCCACAAGCCGCGGAACAACTCGTCCGCCTTGCGGGTCAGTCTCGGGCCTCGTCCGCCGGCGGGGGAATCCCGGACGACGGTGTCGCGTGTTTCGGCCATCGTCGCAGTCCTTATCTTCGGATGATCCTCCAGCCCAGACGCGGGATGGAGGCGAGCACCGGCGCGCCGATGTACCGCTCGGCGTCGTCGGTGCTCTTGATCGTGTGGTCAAAGTGGTCGGCCAGGAACGCGTAGACCAGCGACAGAACCAGACCCGCCACGGCGCCGACCAGAACGTTGAGCCACAGGATCGGCCAGTGCGGATTTGACGGGTCCGGCATGTTCGGACCGTCGACCACGCTCGGAAGGATCGGCTGGGGCGCCGCCTGGCTGACTTCCATCGCCTCCAGCCGCTTCGTCCAGGCCTTGCTGTAGACGTCCTGGGCGCGGCTGACCTTGTCGCGAAGCTGGTCGTATTCCACCGCAAGCGGCTCCAACGTCTTCAGACGCCTGGCCATGCCGTCCTCATCGACCGCGTCCGTCCCGAACAACTGCTCCTGCAGCGTCTCCAACTGAGCCTCGCGCACCTCCAACTCGCCGTCGATCCGTTCCATCGTCACGGCAAGCTTCGCTCGCAGCCGCTGCCAGGTCATCAGCAGTTCCTCGGCCGTACGCAGCACGTCCTCGTGCAGGTAGCTCAGCGAGGTGGTCTGCTCGTCGAGGGAAAGCTGGAGCCGGACGGCCTTGGCCTGCGTGTCGCGGATTTCGGAGCTGTGCATGGCGGCCCAGTCGGGCACGACCGGCTCGAAGCCCCGGATCGCGTCGACCAGGTCACGGAAGCCGCGCCGCAGGATTTGCTGGGGCGTGACATTCTCGGCGCCGTCGGCGCGGATCGCCGCGCTCAACGTCGTGCGCCGCGCTTGCCACTGTTGCCGCTCATCGGTGCCGAGCGGCTCGTCCTGCTGGACCTTCCGAAGCACGTCGAAGCGCTGTTGCAGCGCGTCCAGTTCGGCCTTCCGGTCCACCTCGCGGTTGATCACGCGCCGCCGGGCCTTCAACTGGGTCTTCTGGACGTCCACGGCGCGGACCTTCTCCTGAACCTGGCGGGCGCTGGCGGCGATGCCCGTCTCCAGCCCGCCGCCCTGCTTTCCGTACATGTTGATCAGGTGCAGCAAGCTGCCCTGGACCTCGGGACGCTGGATGAACTCACGCATCTGCCGGTTGGCTTCGTCGAGGTTCTCGCGATAGGTCGCGATTTCGGCGACGCGACGAACGGCGTTTTCGGTCTGCTCGGCCTGAATCTGCGAATACCGCACGCGGTAGGCAACGACGAGATGTTCGGCCATCTCTCGTGCCCGCCGTGCGGCCAGCGTGCGGGAGTCCATGTCGCGCTCGGCGGCGAGGTCCGGTTCCTCCGGCCAGTCCACGCGGATGGAGAACAACTGCGTGAAGGACGCTTCCGGCCCGCCGGGGGTGACGACCTCGACGCGCTGGCGAAGCCGGCGCAACGGCTTCGGATGCGTCTCGATGTAGGTGGCGACGCGCTGATCCCACCGTCGTTGCTCGCGGCGCCAGGCGGCGAGGGCGTCGGTGCGATCCTGTGCGTACCGGTCGAGGATGGCGATCCGTTTCTCCTCGTATTCCGCCGGGGACAGCGCTTCGGCGCGGGCATCGAGTCTGCTGAGCGCTTCATCCCGCCGGGCCCGCAAGGACTCGCCCGAGAACGGCTCGGGGCCCTCGGCGCCCTGGAGGCGCAACATCGCCGAGGCCAGCACGTGATCAGACGTGATGACCTCGCTCTGCGTGGCGACGAACAGCGAGATGCGCTCGCGCAGCGAGGCCGCCTGCGGCTCGGTGAGCGTCTCGACGGACACGTCCGGACGCGTCATCAACTGGACTTCGCTGCGGTATTCCTTGGGCGCATAGCTGGTCGCCACCCAAACCGCCGCCGGCGGAATCAGGAAGATCACCAGCATGATCCAGAAGCGGCTGGCGAGGATCCGCGTAATCTCACGAAGCGTTCTGCTCGTGGTGTAGTCGGCCATGGTCTACCTCGTTGCGGCGCGGTCGGCTAGGGGTTGGGGCCGAGCCAGTCCACGCTGTCGCCCACGCTATAGTCGCTGGTAAAGCCGCCCACGGCGCGGATGCCGCGACTCCAGACGTACTCGATGTAATCAGCCCGCTTGGCGATCTCCGTCGTCGGCACGTAGATGATGTCGCCGTCTTCCAGCCAGATGTCGTAGCGGTACTTGCTCATGTCCGCCACAACCGGCTCGCCGGCCTGTCGGGAACGGTTCTCCAGCAACTGGTGGACGTTGATAATCGCCGCCTGGGGGCGCGGCAGATGCCGCCGTCGGATGAGCACCACCTGGCTGAGTTCGGCACGCCTGGGACGGTAACTGCCCGCCTGCGCCAGCGCCTGCAGCAGCGTGATCGAGCCGATGTCGCTGGACGTGCCCGAGCGGTTCAGCAGCACGCCGGGGCTGCGCACCTCGCCCAGAACGTACACCCGCAGCGGCGCCACCTGCTGGAGGTTGACCGTCACCTCCAACTGCGGCAGGTCGATCTCCTTGTAGGCGTCGTTCAGTGCCTTGTGCAGCTCGCTGATCGTCCGCCCGGCCGCACGGATGTCCACGATGAACGGCAGCGAGATCGTCCCGTCCGGCGTGACGGGCACCAAGCGGCTCTGACCGCGCGGGCTGGTGGTGATCGCCTTTTTCAGTTCGGCCGTCTTGACGTTTGACTGCTTGAAACTCAGCGTGATGTTCGGGTTCTTGACGTACTTGGCGTAGGCGATCTGCAGGTCGCTGCGGACCTCCTCAATCGTCCGCCCGATCACGCGCTGGGGCTCGATGAGGTCCAGGTAGAGTTTCCCGTCGGACTGGACGGTCTCGGTCTGATTCAGTTGTGCGTTGAAGGGGAATCGCACGTCGATGACGTCCTGGACCTTGATGCGATACTCCTCGCTGGTGCGGTGCTTGACGTGATAGATGATCTCGAGGAAGTCGCCCTCGCGGATGCGGTAGTCCCGCCGGACGAGATGCGCGACGGGCACTTCCTGCGTTTCCCAGTCGGTCTTGAGGAACTCCCGCGGGTACGTTTCGGTCAAAGACGCCGATTCCGACTCGGCCTCCGGCGCCGGTTGGCACCCGCCCACCAGCGCCGCCAGGAGGCCGGCCAGAACCAGCGACGGCACCGTCGTTCGCAGGCGTCGTCCACGTGAATTGCTCATACTCTCACCTCGTCGTCGTGACGAACGCGTCGGCGCGGTGCTTTCGCACGGTCGGCAGCGTCCGGCGGGCGACCTCGTACGTCCCGTGCCGCCCCACGATCACCAGGAATAGCAATCTGTCCTCGTCCAGTTCCGGCTGGACCGTCGCCGACAGCCCGCGGGCGCTCAATGCCGCGGCGGCCTCGGCGGCGTTGCCCTGTTCGCGAAAGGCCCCCGCCTGCACGGTCCACGCGCGACACGGGGCGCGTCGCTCGGACCGCCGGGCCAACTCGCCGTCCGGATCATAATGCATCACACGGCGAAACTGAAGCGCCGCGTCATTCCATTTTCCCCGCCGCTGCAGCACGCAGCCCAACCGGTAGCGCACGTGACCGTCGGGCGGGCGGCCCGGCTCGGTCGCCTCGAGCGCCTCGGCGTAACGTCGCTGCGCCTCGTCGAGCCGGCCGAGGTCGTACGCCAGATCCGCCAGGGCGACCTGCGCCGCCAGATGCGTGCGCTCGTCGTCCGTCTCGTCCAGGGCGGCCTGCAGGTCCGCTCGCGCCGCGTCGTACTTCTTGAGTCGATACCGGGCCAGGCCGCGGTAGTAATGCGCCTCACCGGCCCGCTCAGACGTGCCGTGAGCCGCCAGAAACGCGTCCATTCGCTGAATGGTCGCCCGGTCGTCGCCGTCCTCGTAGGCCGTCCGACCGGCGCGGAGCGTTGCGACGGCCTCCGGCGGCAGCTTCGGCGTGCAGCCGACGACGCCGACGACACAGACCGCTACGATCCATAGGCACACTGGGTTGCTTCGGTACATCGTTGCCCTCTGCCACACGGCATAGCGCATACGCTGACCGCGTGCTGATGTCAAGAGCTAGATTCGGCCGTCGGCGCTTCAAACTTGAGCCATTCGCCGCATCGCGTCTCGGCTGCCCTGCACCGACCAGGCGCCGGTCGGACGATCAGCCGTCCGGCGCGCCGCGCAACGCCAGCCGGCATTCGTCGAGGAGCTGATCCACCTTGAACGGCTTGAACAGCACGGCGCCGAGCCCCTCCTTGTTTGCCCGCACGATCGAATGCTCCGGATCGTACCCGAACGCCGTCATCAGGATCACGCGCGTGGCGGGATTGGCCGCCTTCGCCGCAGCGAACACCTCGTAGCCGTTGGCGCCCGGCATCTTGATATCCGAGATCACCAGGTCGTAGGTCCCATCGCTCAGGCGTGCCTTGGCCTCGGCGCCATCGGTGACCGCCTCGACGCGACAACCCCGCGAGCACAGCACGTCGCACAGCGTGCTGCGGATCACGTCCTCGTCGTCGGCCACCAGAACACGCTTGCCGGACAGCTCCGGCTCATCGGACGGCGTCGTCGGCTCCTGACCGCCCAGAATTCCCGGCGGCGGCGAACTGGCCAGCTCCTGCAAGCGCGTCCTGGCCCCGCTGGCGCGGTCGATGATACGGTTGAGCCGCTTGCGCAAATCGTCGTGCCCGATGTAGTCTTCGGTCAACTCGGTCGCCTCGGAGATCACGTCGCCGAGCGGGCCGGCCAGCTCGGCCGAAATCGATCCGCTGATCTGGCTCTGGGCCTCGCGCCGCTCGAAGACGACCAGGTTGAGCACGTGCAGCGCCACCGCGACGTAATTGGCGAAGATCTCGGCGAATTGCCGGTCCTCCTCGCCAAACGCGCCCGGCCGGGCCGATTCGACGTTCAGCACGCCGACGACCTTGTCCCGCATCCGCAAGGGGACGGTCAGACTGCTCCGCGCCCCGTCCAGACCCTTGACGTATCGCGCGTCCTTCCGGACGTCCGGGCAGACGTAGCTGCGCCCCGTCGCGGCGACATAGCCGCAGATGCCGTTGTCCTCGCACCCGGCAAACAGCTCGTACTTGTCGGTGTCTTCATCAAGTCCTTCCGAGACGATCAACTCCAGACGGTCGGTCGCCTCGTCCAGAAGCAGAACGGCGAAATGCTCGAAATCCAGCACGTCGCGGCTGTAACGGATGATCCGCTCCTCGAGCACCTTGAGGCGCTCGGACACGTTGCGCCCGGTCCCCTCCCCGGCATCCAGGCGGACCAGTTCGCGTCCGGCCTTGTCGATCGCGTTGAGCTTGAGCTGTTGGCGCCTGCGATTCGTCGCGTCGACCACGATCGCCGCGACTTGCCGCAGAATCCCCTGCCCGTCGCGCACGGGCGAGCAGATGACCTCGTAGTAGCTGTTCGAATCAGGTCGAAGCGAATACCGCTTGTCCGTCTCCTGCCGACCGGCCGCCGCGGCGAACTGCTCGTACGCCTCGCGACAGATGTTTCGCAACGGATCGAGAAGCGACGCCGGCGCATCGCGCAGCTGGCGGTTGGTCCACACCAGTTCGCCCCGCGGTCCGACGATGCAAACCCCGTCACCGATCGCATCGAGCACCACCTGCACGCGCTGCGTCACCAGCCCGCGCTCGAGCGGCAGGAAGTCCGCCGCCTCGGCCAGGACCGCGTCGAACCGGCCCTTGCGCATGCCCTCGGTCGCCTCCTCGACGTCGGCGACCTCCTCAACGTCGAAATACTCCCGAAGCAGGTCGACCACGCCGGACTGCGCCAGACCCGGCGCGCGCAGCACAAGCAGGCGTCTCTGATCGGTCGTATGTGCATCCATAGGCATAGGCGCTTGCACCGCCGGCCCCGCCGTGGCTGCCTTCAGGATACCAGCATCGGGCAAAAGCCGTCAATACCGTGCGCTCGCGCCGGCGCGGGCGAGGCGCTCGGCCAGCAGGCCGGGCAACTCGTCCGGGCGCTCGCAGGCGGCGTCGACGCGCACCGGCTCGCCACCCGCGTCGGTCGCCATCGCCTGACCGTGCCACAGTCCGCCCCCCCGTGCGACGTGCACGCCGACGCAACTGTGGCAGTCGGCGCCGAGACGTTCGAGCAGGCCCCGCTCGGCCGTCAGCGCCTGTCGCGCGTCGCCATCGTCGCACGCGCCCAGTTCGTCGGCCAGCGCATGCGTCGCGAGCGTCTCGACGGCCAGCGTCCCCTGCCCGGCCGCCGGCACGAACGTCTCGGGCCTCAGCGGGAAGATCACATCCGCCCATTGCCGCGTCAGGCCCAACCGCTCGAGGCCCGCCATTGCCAGCACGGCCGCATCGAGCCGCTCATCGCCGCGGGCGTCCAGCACTTTCGCCATGCGTGTCTCCACGTTGCCGCGCAGCGCGACGATCGCCACGTCCGGGCGCATGGCGCGTAATTGAACGGCCCGCCGCACGCTGGACGTCCCCACCCGCGCGCCGTGCCGAAGCGTTCGCGGCGGCCCGCCGGCGGGGCTGACCAACGCGTCGCGCGGATCGCCGCGCCGCGGCACGGCCGCAAGGGTCATCCCCTCAGCCAGCGGTACGGGAAGGTCCTTGGCGGAGTGGACGGCGAGATCGATGTGCCCGGCGCGCAGGGCGTCTTCCAGCGCCGCGCAGAACAGCCCCTTACCGCCGGTGGCGCTGAGTGGCCCGCGGAGGGTGTCCCCGCGGCTGGCCATGGGAACGATGTCGATGCGCACATCGCGACGCGCCGCGCGCAGCGCCGCGGCCACGATCGCCGTCTGCGCCCGCGCCAGGGCGCTGCGCCGGGTCCCGATGCGGATGGTCTCGAACTCGTCACCCATAGGGCACGCGCCGGCGCGCGACGGTCATGCATACCGCTCGTGGCGGACGATCTCGTCGAGCGGCTTGCGGGTCTTGCTCGCCGGACGCTGCCCGGCCGGGTGCCCCAGCGCGACCAGCTCGATGATCTTCGCCGCCTGCGGCACGCCGAGCAGGTCGCGGCATGGGTCCTGGGGAAAGTGCCCCACCCAGCACGTACCGAGCCCCTCGGCCGTCGCCGCCAGCGTCAGGTGATCGATGGCAATGGCGCAGTCCACCGGATCGGCCGGCACGCCGCAGTGCATGACGCTCTCCGGGCTGGTGCCCACGACCGCCAGCACGACCGGCGCCTCAGCCAGGAAGCCCTGACCGGACAGGTCGGCGAGCTTTTTGCGCGTCTCGGCCTGTCGCACCACGACAAAGTGCCACGGCTGGCGGTTGCGCGCCGACGGCGCCTGCCGGGCCGCCTCCAGCACCCGCTGCAACTGATCATCGTCTACCGGACGGTCCGCGTACGCGCGCACGCTAAACCGCTTGCGAATCGCTTCGTAAACGTCCATACGCTCCTCTCTGTTCTTCTCTGTCTTGCGACGTACCCGCGGTTGAGCGGGCTTAGCCCTGCGGCTCGGCCGGCTCGGTCGGCGACGGACTCGGCGCACCCGGCTGTTGCGGCGGCTGTTGCTGCTGCGCGCCGGGGATCATGTTGGCCATGTACGTGCCCTTGTAGGCCGCCAGCAATCCGCCGGCAAAGGCGACCAGGGCGCCGAGATCGACGAACACGTTGTAAACGATCCACAGCTCGTCATTCTCCCGAGCGCCGCCCACCACAAACAACTGCGCCACGAAGATCAACAGCAACCCGGCGACTCCCAGGCAGAACGCCCAGGGACGCTGCACACGCGACCAGTTGGCCGCCAGATACAGATGAAACACGAGCAACGCGGTGCACACCAACGGCATCATGCCTGGTACCATCTCGCGTCTCCTTGCACTAGTTCCAAGATTGCCCCACCACGGGGCCTTTGCCATTATTGTAGACACTACCATCACACCGGCCGCAGGCAAGCGTTTTGCAGGCCCGCGCCGCGGCGTCATCACGTCACGACACCAATTCACCGTAGCGTCACGCGAATTGAGCCGATACGGTAATCGAGGCGCCGCGCGGCGGGCCCGCTTGCGGCGCTTCGGTTTTGCCATGAGCCCCGACGACGCCTCAACCCGTCGCCGCCTGGCCGCGGCGTTTGACGCACTCGGCCTCCACCGGGCGCGGCGCGTCACGCGCTACGACGCCGGCGAGGAATTGACCTATCGCATGAGGGGCATCGCCCCGGCCGTCGAGGCCGACGTGCGGGTGATCATCGAGAAATTCATCGGCGGCGGCTTCGCCGGGCAGGTCTACCGCGTTCGCGCCACGGGCATCGACGCGCCCGGTGAGCCGCCGGCCGGCGTGACGGTCGGCGGGCGCTACGCCATGAAGATCCTCGTGCCGCCGTCCGGCTTTTCGCGACGGTTTCGCGACGCGCTGTACGCCGTGGGCTTCCAGGCCCCGTTCCAGCACCAGGTCAACCCCGCCGCGGCGCGGGCCGGGGCGCTGTGGCAGACGTTCATCCGCCGCGCCGCGGGGGTACGCTTCGGCACGGAGTTGGCGGTCAAGGACGTGCTGGCGACGTTCGTCGACGGCGCGATCGGTTCGTGCGGCGAGTTGAGCGAATGGGTCGAGGGGCGCAACTGGCGGTTCGAGGTCGACGACCGTCTCGACGCGCGGAAGCGGTGGCTCCGCGGCAAGCCCGTCGCGCCGGAGCGGCTCGGCTCGCCCGAGTACCGCGCGAAGCGCGCCTTCATGCGCGAGTTCGTCCGCCTGCTGCACGAGGTGGGCGCCCGCGAGTTCGCCCGTCAGTACGAGTGGTGGACCTGCAAGAGCCAGCCGAACGTCTTCAAGCGGACCGACACGGGCGACGAGGACGTGCTGACGGCGATGGACTTCCGTGCCGGGCTGGTGCTGTTGCCGATCCTGCCGATGAGCCCGGGCGACGTGAAGCTGATCCTCACCGGCCTGGCGCGCGGGACGATCGTGCAGTTCGACCGCGGCAGCATCGCGAAGCTCGAACGCTACGTCCACGCCCACGGCGAGCCGTTCGCCGACCTGACCGGCGCGCTGGACGAACTCAAACAGGCCGAGCGGACCTACCGCGATTCGCAAATCGACGTGACGCACAATCACGTCCGCCTGCTGACGCGACCGCGACTGTGGGGCCGCATCCTGGACGGCGCCGTGACCGGCTGGCAAACCACCGGCGCCGCCGACGCCGCCACCGCGCAGCGCTTGCGCCGCAACCGGGCGCTGACGCTGCTGTTCGCCCTGGTCGGGCTGATCCCGCTGGCCTCCCTGGCCGGCGGGCTGGCGACGGTCGCGGCGGGGCTGTGGCATGCCTTCGCAAGCGAAAGCATGGCGCCAACCGCGAGCGAAAGCGTGGCGCCGTGGCTGCTGGGCGGGCTGGCGCTGATCGTCGGCGGGCGGATCGTCGGCAAGGCCGTGCGCAAACTCTGGGGGCGAGCCGACGCACGAAAGCATTACCGCAGCGTGCTGAGCCGCCCGGGGTATTTCACCCGCGCCGTCCGCGGACACCTGATCGAGAAGCTCATCGCCTACCAGCGCGACGGGCGGATCAGCGCCGCCCGCGCCGAGCGGCTGGCGACGCGCCCCGTGCGGGCGTTCGCCCACGGGGTGCTCAGCCCCTTACCCGCCGGGCTGCACCGCATGCTGACCGACGCGGCCTACGCGCGCGACAAGCTGGCGTACGTCTTCGTCCGGCCGCTGCGACTGTACTTCAACGCCGACGCTCGCGAGCAGTGGCTGCGCGACATGCTCGCCGAGGGGCGCCGTCACGGCATGCTCAGCGACGACGACGCCGAGCAGATCGCCTCGCGGATCAAGGAGCCGTTCATCCAGAAGTACCTCAAGTCCCTCGCGGTGCACATCTGCACGCTGCCGATCTCGCAGGTGGTCGCGCTGGCCGTGGCGGGCGTGTACATCTACTATCACCCGGAGCTGACATTCAAGGAAGCCATCGCCGTAGCCGGCGGAGCGCTGGTCGCCGTCCAGCTCGTCCCGATTTCGCCGGGCTCCTTCGTGCGAGGCCTGTACGTCGTGTATCTCGTCATCCGCGAGCGGAACGTCCGCGACTACAACATCGCCATCTGGTTGAGCTTCTTCAAGTACATCGGGTACCTGGCGTTTCCGATCCAGATGGCCTACCGCTACCCCGCGCTGGCGCGGTTCATGGCCGCCCACTGGGCGACCGGCGCGGTCCACGCCGTGCCGGTCTTCGGCGAGCGCGGCGCGCTGCTGGAGCACGCCGTGTTCGACGCGTTTTACAACCGCCCGCTGACGCTCCGCCGGCAGATGCGCCTCCGCGCCGAGCGGCGCGCGACGCGCCCGGCACGACGCTGGCACGCCCCCCTGCTGGCCGTGGCGGCCGCGGGCTTCTGGGTCGGCGTCGACGCGCTGTGCCTCCGCTGGTACGGCGCGCCGCCGACGCTGAGCGACGTCTGGTGGCTCGTTCCGTTGCCGGCGCTTCTGGCCGGGGCGCTGGTCGCGGCCGGTGCGGGCGGGGCGACAATCGCCCGCCGCATTCGCTGGTCCGTGGCGACCGGCATCGTCGCCGGCGCCGTCTACGGCGCCGTGCACGTGCTCTGGCCGCTGGTGAGCGACGGCGAACTGGCGACCGGCTGGCCCCTCGTCCGCCATGCCGTCAGCGCGGTCGCGTGGCGGGCGTTCCTGTTCGCCATCTTCGCGACACTCGGCGCCCTGGCGTGGGAAACCCTCGCGCCGGAGGCGGAGTGAAACACACACCGCGTTCCACGCAAGACAACGCCCACGGAATGCTTTCCGTGGGCATGCCGTACGACAACACCATCCCGCGAAGGGTTCATACGCCACCGACGTTCGACTCATCTCACTTGGAACGTCCTCGCGCTTACATGCGTTCCAGCGTCTCGATGCCCAGCAGGTCCAGCCCGGTTGCCAGCGTTCGCGCGGTCAGGTCGCACAACCCCAGGCGGCTGGCCCGCACCGCCGCGTCGGCCTTGAGCACGGGACAGGTCTCGTAGAACGCCATGAACGCCCCGGCCAGGCCGTAGAGGTACGCGCAGAGCAGGTTCGGCATCGATTCCCGCGCGACGGTTTCCAGTGTCTCGGGCAGGCGCACGAGCGTCACCGCCAGCGTGCGCTCGGCCTGCTCGGAAAGCACGATCTCCGCCGCGCGGTGCTCGTCGTCGGCGGCGATCTGCTCCGGTCCGCCGCCCTTGCGGAAGATGCTGCGCACGCGCGCGTACGCGTATTGCAGATACGGCGCCGTGTTGCCCTCCAGCGAGAGCAGCTTGTCCCAGGCGAAGACGTAATCGCTCGTACGGTTCTGGCACAGATCGGCGTACTTGACCGCGCCGATGCCGACCGCCTCGGCCACGGCGTCGCGTGCCGGCGCATCCAGGTTGGGGTTCTTCTCGTCGACCAGCGCGCGGGCGCGACGGACGGCCTCGTCCAGCAAGTCCGTCAACTTGACCGTGCCGCCGTCACGCGTGCGGAACGGCTGGCGGTTGGCGCCGAGCATCATGCCGAACGGCACGTGCTCCAGCAAGACGTGCTCCGGAACGAACCCGGCCGCCCGCGCGACGGCGAAGACCTGCTGAAAGTGCAGCGCCTGGCGCGAGTCGGTCACGTAAAGAATGCGATCGGCGTGGAGGTGGCGCGCGCGATAGCGCAGCGCGCCCAGGTCCGTCGTGGCGTACAGGTAGCCACCGTCGGACTTGCGCACGATGACCGGCAGCGGTTCGCCGTCGGCATTGGTAAACCCGTCCAGGAACACGCACTGGGCGCCCTGGGACTCGCTCAACAGCCCGGCTGCATCGAGATCGGCGACGACCCGAGGCAGGTCGTCATTATAGGCGCTTTCGCCGCGGACGTGCTCCCGCTGAAGCGTCACGCCGAGGCGATCGTAGACCTCCTGGGCGTGGCGCAGCGACTGGTCGACCACGTCTCGCCAGACGCTCAGCGCGTGCTCGTCGCCGCCTTGGAGCTTGACCACGCTGCGGCGTGCGGCGTCGGCAAAGGCCTCGTCCGTGTCGAACCGCCGCTTGGCCGCCTGGTAAAACGCCTCCATGTCCGCGATGCGATGCCCACCGTCGCCCGCGTCGTCGTCCCGGGCGTCCATGTAGGCCGTCAGCATGCCGAACTGCGTGCCCCAGTCGCCCACGTGGTTCTGGCGGATGACGTTGTGGCCGAGGAATTCGCTCACGCGAACCAGCGCGTCGCCGATGATCGTGCTGCGCAGGTGCCCGACGTGCATCTCCTTGGCGAGGTTCGGCCCGGAGTAGTCGACCACGACGGTCTGCGGCGCCTCGGCCGGCGGCACGGCGAGGCGCTCGTCGGACAGGGCCTCGCCCAGGTGCTGCTGGAGGAAGTCGCGTCGGAGGGTAATGTTGATGAAGCCCGGCCCGGCGACCTCGAGCGGCTCGGCGAGGTCGGCGACGTCCGCCGCGGCGACGACGCGTTCGGCGAGCTGACGCGGGTTGCCGCCGGCACGCTTCGCCGCCGCCATGCAGCCGTTGGCCTGGTAGTCGCCGAACTCGGGCTTGCCGGCCGGGGCGACCAGGGCGGGCCCGTCGGCGCCGGCGTCGGACAGGGCGCGGCTCAGGCGGGTCTCCAGCGTGCGGCGGAGGTTCATGGCGCCTCCCCCGGTGTGCCGTCGGCGTCGTCGGACCAGTCCACGCGCGGCGCCTCACCCCAGATCAGCTCGAGATCGTAGTACGATCGGTGCTGTTCGTCGAACAGGTGCACGACCACGTCGACGAAGTCCAGCAGCACCCAGGTGCAGGCCTCCAGCCCGGCCGTACGCCAGACCGCCTCGCCGCCGGCTTTGGCGGCGCGGGCGATCTCGTCGGCCGTGGCGCGAAGCTGCCGCCGCGACGTGCCCGTGGCGATCACGAAGTACCGCGTCACCGGGCTGAGTTGCCGCAGGTCCAGCACGACGACGTCCTCGGCGTTGTAGCGGTCCGCGGCCCGTGCGGCCGTCACCGCCAAGCGCCGTGCCGCGTCGTGCTGGCTGTCCTGTCGGGCCACGGGCGCCTCAGTCCAATCCGAGCAGGGCGCTGATCTGCGCGCCGTACTTGACCGTCATGCCCGCGAAGACCACCGAGACCATGCTCATCAGCTTGATGAGGATGTTCAGCGACGGGCCGGACGTATCCTTGAACGGATCGCCGACGGTATCGCCGACGACGGTGGCCTTGTGGTTCTCGCTGCCCTTGCCGCCGTACTGACCGGTCTCGACGTATTTCTTGGCGTTGTCCCACGCGCCGCCGGCATTGGCCATGAAAATCGCCATGGCGAACCCGCAGGTCAGCCCACCGGCCAGCAGCCCGAGCACGCCGGGCACGTCCAGCACGAGTCCGACGCCGACCGGCACCGCCAGCGCCAGAAGCGAGGGGATAATCATCTCCTTCTGCGCCCCAGCCGTCGAGATCGCCACGCAGCGGGCGTAGTCCGGCTTGTCCTTGCCTTCCATGATGCCCGGTTTGGCGCGAAACTGGCGGCGAACCTCCTCGATCATGTCCTGGGCGGCTCGTCCGACCGCCTTCATCGTCATCGAGCTGAACAGGAACACCAGCAACACGCCGCAGAACATGCCGCCGAGGACCTTCGGGTTCATCAGCGTGACCTGATAGAAACTCATGTACTGCGTCAATGAGGCCCGATCGACGGGCACGAGGTTCACTCGTTTGGACTCACCGTTGACCATGACAGTCCCGCTGCGGACGTAGTCGTCCTCCTTGTCGGCTTCTGAGAGGCCGTCCAAGGCGACTTGGCTGTTGGGTTCCAGTTGCGCCACGTTCTGTTTGTTCAAGGCCAAATACGTCACCGGCTTGACCGTATCGCCGTGGGGCTCAGCAATGACAAACTTACCCGCACGAATGTACATCGCGTCGCCGGCCTGAGCGTCCTGGTCACTGTGAGCGACCATCGCCGTCTCGCCCTCGCGGACCTGTCCGACGCGGACCTCCTCGACGTACGCGGCCAGCAGCGCCAGGGCGGTCAGCGCGGCCGAGCCGATGGCAAAGCCCTTGCCCACCGCCGCGGTCGTGTTGCCCAGCGAGTCCAGCGCGTCGGTCCGCTCGCGGACCTCGGGGGGCTGTCCGGTCATCTCGGCATTACCGCCGGCGTTGTCGGCGATGGGCCCGTAGGCGTCGGTCGCCAGGGTGATCCCCAGCGTCGCGAGCATGCCGACCGCGGCGATACCCACGCCGTAGAGCCCCAGCGGCATGTGCTCGAACCCGCCGGCGAAGCCGTAGGCACACAGGATCGCGACCACCACCGTCGCCAGGGGTGCCCAGGTGCTCTTCATGCCCTCGGCGACACCCTCGATGATAACCGTCGCCGGACCCGTTTCACTGCTCTTGGCGACGTTCTTGGTCGGCTTGTAGTCGTAGCTCGTGTAGTACTCCGTGCTCTTGCCGATGATCACGCCGGCGACGAGCCCGGCGATGATCGAGCCCCACACGCCGTACCACATCACGCCGGGAATATCGCCGAGCAGCAGGTAACAGATGCCGCCGGCCGCGGCGAGAATCAGCACGCTCGAACCGTTGACGCCCAGCGACAAAGCGCCCATGAGCTGCTTCATGCTGGCGCCTTCTTTGGTACGGACGGCGTAGATGCCGAGGATCGACAGGACGATGCCCACGCCGGCCAGCACCATCGGTGCCGCGAGCATTTTCATCGCCCAGATCCACTTCATGGCCTCGCCGTCGGGATGGCCCCCGGCGAGCACCACGGCCGCCGCGACGCCCAGCGCCGCAGTCGCCAGGATGGACCCGCAGTAACTCTCGTAGAGGTCGGCACCCATGCCGGCGACGTCGCCGACGTTATCGCCGACGTTGTCGGCGATGGTGGCCGGGTTGCGGGGGTCGTCTTCCGGGATGCCGGCCTCGACCTTGCCGACCAGGTCGGCGCCGACGTCGGCGGCTTTGGTGTAGATGCCGCCGCCGACCCGCGCGAATAGCGCCTGGCTGCTGGCACCCATGCCGAACGTCAGCATCACGACGGTCACCTCGATCAGCGACATGTGGAACCCGTCTATCAGTCGCGGGGCGAACTGGGTGAGGATCAGGAACCACATGGTGATATCCAGCAACCCGAAGCCGACGACGACCAGGCCCATCACGGCTCCGGCACGGAAGGCGACGGTCAGTCCGCGGTTGAGCCCTTCCTTGGCGCCCTGGGTCGTCCGCGCCGAGGCCAGCGTGGCCGTTTTCATCCCCAGAAAGCCGCACAGCCCGGAGAAGAACCCGCCGGTCAGGAACGCGATGAAGACAATCTCGTGCTGGGCGCCGATCTGCCCCATGATGTACAGGAGGATGCAGACGACGAGAAAGAACAGCGCCACCACCTTGTACTGGCGGCGCAGGTAGGCGTAGGCGCCCTCGCGGACGTGCCCGGCGATCTCGCGCATGGCCTCGTCGCCTTCGTTGGCGCGCTTGACCTGCGCGTAGAAGACCCACGCGAAGACCAGTGCCAGCACCGCCCCCGCCGGGGCGACCCACCAGATGCTGGGAATCGCGACGACGTTCTCGGGCGTTGCACCGGCCGGGCGTGTCGTCGGGCCCTCCTGAGCCCAGGCGGTACCGGAAAGCAGCGCCAAGCCGGCCAGACAGACCAGCAGGATGACGCTCGTACGATGACGGGGCAGTACCTTCGTGGCGGTCACGTCAGGGCTCCTGTTGGGGCCGGCGTGAGATCATCACCGGCCGGGGACTTGCCCGCCCGAACGGGTGGGCGACTGGGGGAATGACAACAGGCGAGGGGCACGCGTCTCTCCCGCCGCTCGGTGGCTGCATCGCCCGCGCGAACCGCATGACCGGGCACACTGTGCAACGGCTCCGGCCTGTCCGCGCGGGGCGCCATCGACAACGACCTCAGCGTTTTCCCGTGCTCGCGCGCCGCGCCTGCTTGCGCATCTCGCGGCGACGCCGCTCCGAGGGTTTCTCGTAGTAGCTGTTGCGCTTGATGTCGCGCGTCAGCCCTTCCTTCTCGCAGATCTTCTTGAAGCGCTTGAGCATCTGCCGGATGGACTCGTTGCCTCTGGCTTTGACCTTAATCATTCGCGGCTCACAGTTCCTTTCTTCCGGTACGCCGGACGTCGATAGACATCCATCGCCTTCACCGCCGGCAACGGAGTGGAGCTATCCTACGGATTTGCCGGAATTGTTCAAGTGTTTTCCGGCGCGTCGGCGACGGCGGGCGGCAGCGCGCGGACGCGTCCGTCGCCGTCGACGCAGGCGAGGGTCGTCTCGGCCGTGGCGAGCAACACGCCGTCGCCGGCGCGTTTCAACTCGTAGGCGTGGTCGATCCGCGCCCGCCCGGTGCGCACCACGCGCGTCGTCAACATCAGGACCTCATCGTAGCGCGCCGGAGCAAGGAACTTCGCGGCGCACTTGGCGACTACGAAGAACACGCCCTCGCGCTCGAGATCCGCGTAGACGACGTTGCGCCGACGGAGCAGTTCCGTCCGGCCCATCTCGAAGTAGACCCAGTAACGGCTGTGATGCAGCACGCCCATCCGGTCCACCTCGGCGTACCGCACGCGGATGTCGATCCGGCAGGAGTCCATGGCGCCAATTCCGGTTGTGAAGCGAACGCTCCCCGGGTTTCCAGACAAACCCGGCCGTATCTCTTGTAACCCCTGAATCCCCGCTACGCCACATCGATCAGCACCTTGAGATTGTCGCGGTTGCCCGCCGCCTCCAGCGCCGCGACGCCCTCGGACAACGCGAACCGCGCGGAGACCAGGTCGGTCGGGTCGATCCGACCGGTCGCGAGGGCCTCGATCGCCCGGTCGAAGGGGCCACACCGCGAGCCGACGACCGTCACTTCATCGACGACGACCGGCGCGAGGTTCAGCCCGCCCTCAGCGGCGAAGGTGCTCTTGAGCACGAGCGTGCCCTGCGGGCGGACGGCCGCCAACGCCGTGGTGAACCCCTGCGGCGTTCCGGTCGCGTCGACGACGACGTCCGCATCGGCGGCCGATTCGAAGGCGTCGGCCCGCGCGGTGGTGATCCCGTGGGCGCCGGCCAGCGCCAGCTTGCCCGCATGCCGCCCGACCAGCATCAGCTCGCCGGCCCGCCTCGACAGGACGCGGGCGATGAGCTGCCCCAGCCGCCCGTCGCCGAGAACCAGGACGCGCATCTCGCCGGTCACCGCAACCTGCTCGAGAATCCGGAACGCCGCGGCCAGCGGTTCGACGAACACGGCCGCTTCGTCGCTGACGGTCTCGGGCACGGCGTGAACGCTGCCGGCGGGCACGACGACCCGCTCGGCGAAGACGCCGTCGTGGCGATCGATACCGAGCACGGGACGGGTGCGGCAATGGTTCGGCGCGCCGCGGCGGCACATGTCGCAGGCCCCACACGGGCAGTTGATCTCGGCAACCACGCGCCCGGACGGTCCCGCGTCCGCCCCAGTCCCGTTGAGCACCTCGCCGACGAATTCGTGGCCCATCACGCCGGAAAAGCCCATGTACCCGGCGAGAACCTCCAGATCGGTCCGGCAGACGCCGGCGACGCGCACGGCCAGCAGCACCTCGCCGTCGCGTGGCTGCGGTTCCGGCCAGTCGTCCCGAACGGTCGCTTCGGTTCCGTCAAATATGATGGCGCGCATGGCGTGCGCTTCCTCCCGCCGGTACGCACGCCGTCACGGCGCCTGCCCGGCCTCGTCGGACGGCGTGTCATCGCCGGTGACGCCCATCCAGTCCCACCAGGGGCGGTCGCCCTCAGAGGCCCCGCCGCTCGTTGTGTCGGGCGCAGGCGCGTCGGCGGCGTCGCGATCCGCGTCCAGCACGTCCGTCAGGTCCCGCACCTCCGCCGGGCGGGTCGCCGGCTCGGGCCCTTCGCCGACGGCGTCGGCGTCCCGCTCGGTCAGTCCGGCCCAGTCCCACCACGGCCTGCGAGCGGCCGGTCTGGTACGCGGCGATCGACTCGCCACGTCGCGCCACGCGTGCGGGTCGTAGCCGGCATCCCGCCCGGTCAGTTCCACGAGCGACTGCCGCGCCTGGTAGCGCACGGCGAAGGCCTCATCCATCAGGCAATCGACAAGCGTGTCGCGAACGGCCGCGCCCGCATAGTGCCGCAACGACTTCGCGCACGCGGCACGCACGTCCGTCGAATCGTCGTCGATGGCGTGACGCGACATCGGCGCGACGGCCTCCGGACCGGTCGTCTCGCCCAGCGCCACCGCCGCGTCCCAGCGCACTGAGGCGGCGGCATCGTCCATCGCGTCGATCAGTACGTCGAGATACGTCGTGTCGCCGGCGCGGCCCAGCGCGCGGACTGCCGCGCCGCGGCAGGCGGGCTCGGGATCCGTCTGGGCGATTTCGGCGTACTTGGCCAGGTACGGTTCCTCGAGCCCCCACGGCTCGGCCGAGACCAGGTTGAGGCCGCGCCGCACGCGATCCGGGTGGCGATCATCGTAAAGCATCGAGACCTTGTCCTCGGGCGAGGGGGCAAACAGCTCGCCCAGCGAGACCGTGCCCAGCTCGACGGGTTCGTCGCCGCAGCCGGCGCCGAGCGCCGCCAGGAGCAGCATCCCCGCCGCCAGTGTCGCCTGGATGCCCTTCATGAGGCGTTCTCCCACGTGTCGCCGGCCGCCGCTGCGGCCGGGCGCTCCAGCTCGTCCGTTCCGACGGTCCGAACGGTCCCCACGTCGCATCCCCCGAAGCGCCGTCCCAGCGCGGCGAAGCGCGCGGCGTCGTCGGTCGTGTAGCACTGCAACGCGCCGCTGCCGTCGCCGATCTGCCCGGACGCCACCAGCCGCCGGCAGACCGCCTCGGCCGTCGCGGCCGCCGAGGAAATCAGCGATACTTTCGGGCCCATCAACTTGCCGATCGCCCGCGCCAGAAGCGGGTAGTGCGTACAGCCCAGCACGAGCGCTTCAGGACGGAACCGCTGCATGTCACGAAGGTAGTCGCTCAGCACGTGCAGAACGATCGGGTCGTCCTCGTCCCGGCCTTCCTCAACGATGGGCACCAGCAGCGGACACGCCGCCGCGAGCACCTCGCGGGCGGCATCGGCGGCCGTCAGCGCCCGTTGGTACGCCCCGGAGGCGACGGTCGATTCCGTGGCGATCACGCCGATGCGCCCGTCCGTGGCGGCAAGCGCGGCCGCGGCACCGGGGCGGATCACGTCCACGACGTCCACCGGGAGCGTCTCGGCGAGCATGTCGACCGCCGCGGCCGAGGCGGTGTTGCACGCCACGACGATCAGCTTGGGATCGAACCGCAGCAGGAAGGCGGCATCCTCGCGCGCGAACCGCCGCACCGTCGCCAGCGACTTGGTCCCGTAGGGCACGCGGGCGCTGTCGCCGAGGTAGACAATGGTCTCGCCCGGCGCCCGACGGCGCAATTCGCGCACGACGGTCAGGCCTCCGAGCCCGGAGTCGAACACGCCGATCGGTCGATTGTCCGCGCCGTCGTGCGTCATGGGAGGGTCTCGCGCGGCCGGGGCTAGTCCATGCCCAGCGAGAACAGCCGCTCCAGATCGTGCTTGGAATACTGGCGGAAGGCGATCAACGTTTGCGTCTTGACCAGCCCCGCCACGGCGATCAAATCCTCCGTGACGAGCTTGGCCAACTCGTCGTTGGTTCGCACGCGCGCCACGGCGACCAGGTCGTAGGGCCCGGCGACGCTGTAGACCTCCGCGACGCCGTCGAGTTCGAGGATGTCCTGAGCGGCCGCGGCGATGCGGTCGCGTTGAGCCGTTATCAACACAAATGCCGTTACCATGCTCTTGCTCCCTGGCTGCGTTCCTGTAGCGATTGTCCCGTTCGCCCGCCGCCGATGCAAGCGGCACCCGTTGTTCCGGCGGGCGCCTTGTGCTCGTAGGGCGCGGGTGGGACAATATTGCCGTGGCGCGCAAGGGCAAATCGCGACGGCGAATCAAGGACTGGCACGCCCGCTGGCAGGCCGGGCAGGAGCTCGACGAGGTCGACGCCCACGGTCGTCGAATGAGCGAGCGCGGCGTCAAGCTGCGCCAGGATCGTTTCGCGGCGAGCGACGACCTCGACGGGCTGCCGCGCGCCGACGGGATGGTCACGGGACTGTTCCGCGGCGGCGCGACGGTCCGCCCGCTCGCGCCGCACGGCGGCGACGACGCCGAGTGGCTCTGCGGCATCGCCAAGACCTTCCGCCCGCCGAGCGACGCGACGCCGTTGGCTGTCGGCGACATCGTCACTGTCGCCCTGCTGGCCGCGGGGCACGCCGACGCCGCCGACGCCGACAGGGATCGGGCCGACGGCATGATTCTCACGCGCGAGGAGCGAACCACGGCGCTGGCCCGTCCACGACCGTGGTCGGCCAAGCGGCGCGACCGCTACGGCACCGAGCCACGGGCGAAGGTCATCGCCGCGAACATGGACGTGCTACTGATCGTCGCGGCCGTCAAGCGTCCGACGTTTCGCCGGGCGCTGATCGACCGGTTTCTGATTGTGGCCGAGCACGGCGGGCTGAAACCGGTGCTGGTGGTCAACAAGACAGACCTGAAGCCGCCCGACGAGACGCTGCTGGGCGAGTTCCGCGCCCTGGGTGTGGCGGTCCTGCCCACCTCGGCCAGGACGGGCGACGGCGTCGGCGCCCTGGCGGGCGTGCTGGCCGGGCACAAGAACGTGCTGGCCGGGGCGTCCGGCGTGGGCAAGACCGCGCTGGTCAATCACCTGGTGCCCGGCACCACCGCACGCACGCGATCCGTCCGAAGCAAGGACGACCGCGGGCGGCACACGACCTCGTCCGCGGCGGTCTACGACCTGCCGGACGGCGGCATCCTCGTCGACACGCCCGGCGTCCGCGAGCTGGGCGTGAACCTCGACGCGGCCGATCTGCCCTGGTACTTTCCGGAGATCGAGCGCGTCGCCAGCTCGTGCAAATTCAACAACTGCACGCACACGCACGAGCCGGATTGCGCCGTCCGCGCGGCCGTCGAAGCCGGCGGCATCCCCGCCCGTCGCTACGACAGCTACCTGCGGATTCTGGAAAGCATTGAGGGCTAGCAGGTCGCCAATGGGAAATGACGAAATCCGAATGGCGCAACGACGCCGCTTGGCGTGCGTCATTCGGACTTCGGGCTTGCTTCGTCATTCGTCCTTGATCATTCGTCATTATGTCGAGAGGCCTCAGTACTGGCGGCGCTGGCGGGCGGAGGGGATGTCCAGCAGCTTGCGATACTTGGCAACGGTGCGGCGGGCGATCGTGACGCCCTGGGCCTTCAGCGCCTCGGCGAGCCGATCGTCGTTGAGCGGAGCGGATTTGTCCTCATTGTCCACGATGTCCTTGAGCTTGGCCTTGACCGCGTCCCAGGCCACGTCAAGGCCCTGCTCGGTCTTCGTCCCGCCGGAGAAGAACATCCGCAACGGAAAGATCCCGCGGGGCGTCTGGACGTACTTGCCGGCGACGGCGCGGCTGACCGTGGCCACGTGCACGCCGACGCGCCGCGCCACGTCGGACATCGGCAGGGGCTTCAGCGCCTCCGGGCCGCGATCGAGAAACTCGCGCTGCACGTCGAAGACCGCCTCGGCGACGCGCCGGACCGTCTCACGCCGCTGCTGAATCGCGCCGATGAGCCACTGACCCGAGCGGATGTTCTTGCGGAGGAACTGGCGGGCGTCGCGTCCGAGGTGGCGGTCCTTGCTCATCCGACGATACGCGCGGGAGATCTGGATTTCCGGCGTGTTGCCGTCGTCCATCGCGACCACAACGTTGCCTTCGGCATCGAAATCCACCACGACCTCCGGGCGGATGACCGGCGCCGCCCGCTGCCCCACCAGCAACCCCGGACGCGGGTTCAGGTGCGAGAGGTTCTCGATGGCGCCCTTGATCTCCTCGACCTCCCGCCCGAGGCGGCGGGCGATCTGCGGCAGGCGATTGGCCTCGATGTCACGGAGGAAATGCGTGACCAGCTCGGTCTCCAGCTCCACGTCGCGTCCCGCGGCCTGCTCGGCGCGAAGCTGAATCAGCAGGCACTCCCCCAGGTCGCGCGCGCCGACGCCCGTCGGCTCCAGCGCCTGAACCAGCGGCAGCGCCGCGGCGAGATCCGCCTCCACGACCTGTCCGCCCGCGCGGGCCGCGAGGTCCGCCAACGCAACGCGCAGATACCCGTCGTCGTCCAGGTTGGTGATGATGACCCGCCCCGCCGCCAGCGTGCGCTGGTCGGCCTCGACGAACGCCCACTGGCTCAGCAGGTACTCGTTGAGCGTCTCGGTCGGCGCGGCGGTATTGGCCATCGCCTCGATCTTCCGGTCGCCGGCCTCCGGGTCGGCGCGGCGTCGGGGCAGCTCGGCCGTGGCGGCAATGAAATCCGGGCCGTACTCGTCAGTGAATTCAGCCAGCCGTTCGAAATCGTCACTGTTGCCGTTGTCTTCGTCGACGACCATGGCGTGCTCGCCGCGGTCCTCGGGGTAGTCCTCTTGCTCGGCGGGCCGCTCGCCGTCGCCCGGCTCGCGAAGCTCCAGAACGGGATTGGCCTCCATCTCCGCGTCGATGCGCTCCTGCAACGCCATCATCGGAAGCTGCAGGATCTCCATCGCCTGGATGATCCGCGGCGACAGCTTCATCTGCTGGGCCATCTGAAGTTGTTGACTGACGTCGAGTCGCATTGCCGCACGCATTATACCACGCACCGCAGGTCGCGTCACAAACACGCCGCGCATGGGACCGAATTGGCGCCCACCAAACCGCAATTGCGCTTTGTCGCACGGTCGACGGGCGGTAGAATCACGCCCGAAAACGCGAAGACACGTCGGACCGGAGAAAGGAACGCCACAATGCCGTCCGCACGGATCGCGCGCAACCGCGCGCTGCACGAAAACCTGTTCGCCCGCCGGCCGTTCGAGCGCCACGCCTTCGTCGTCCAGCCGGCCGGCAGCAGCCCGCTGTGGGAGGTCGGCGATTTCACCACCTCCGACAAGCCCGTCGCAGACTTCGTGCCTTGGGCGGCCGAGACGTACCACAACTGGGTCACGGTCTCCGACGCCATCGACGACGACGCCGTCCCGCTGGTCCGACCGGGCACCGGCACGCACATCTACGCCGTCGCCATGGGCGCCACGCCGCACTTCTACGAAGACAACAACCCCTACGCCACGCCCTGTGTCGCCAACGCCGACGAGGCCGACGCCCTGCCCGAACCCGAACTCGAAAACTGCCGTCCGCTGATGCGCATCATCGAGCTGGCCGCAGCGTTGCGGAAGGAATTGGGCGACGACGTGCCGCTGGGCCCGCCGGATATGCAGACGGGCTTCGACACCGCCTGCATCCTATGGGACAAGACCGACCTGCTCTGCGTCATGGTCCAGAATCCCGAGGCGGTCCAGCGTCTGGCGGGCAAATGCTCGCGGTTGCTGAAAAGCTTCATCGCGGCCTACCGGCGCGAGTTTCCCGACGCGTGCTTCGGGCATTGCCCGACGACGTGGGTGCCGCCGGGCTACGGGCCGTGGGTCTCGAACGACGAATGCGGCGTCATGAGCCCGGAGATGTTCGAGCAGTTCTGCCTGCCCGAGCTGATCGACCTGTCGGAGACGTTCGGCGGGCTGGGCATGCACTGCTGCGCCGACGCCCAGCACCAGTTCGAGCTGTTCCGCCGCATCCCGAACTTCTACGCCTTCAACCGCGTACCGACCGGTGTGGGCTGGGAAAACGACAACGCCCATCAACTGCTCGGCGGACCCGACGGGCCCGTGCTGGTCCCCGGCTGGGTGGCCGTCGAGGACATTCCCGTGCTGCTGCGGACCGCCCCGACGGGAACGCGGTTCATCTTCAACGCCGCCGGCATGGACGACGTCGACGAGGCCAAGCAGTGGCTGGACGGCGCCCGCCGCGCCGTCGATGCCGGCGCGGATCAGGCCGCGCAGCCCCAATAGGCGGCGCACAGGCGCGCAATCCGCCCCGACAATCACCATTCTCCGAAAAGCCCCAGAAACAATCGCAATTAGTGCCTTGGCGCACCGGTCAACGCCTTGCCAGAACACGGCCGCGCGGTATAATGAGGGCGCCTTGGGCGGGGGTGAGAAAGGACGGGAGCTGTGTTACGGAAATTGCGGAGAAAAGCGCGAATGATGCTGTTCATCGCCCTGAGCTTCGCGACGCTGTGTTGACGAAGACCCCGTAGGGCGGAGGTGTATACGGCCCGCTTCGGCGGGCCGTTTTCATGCGCCGCCCGCGCGGGCCCCGGCGCGCTATCCCGTCGAAAGGCGTTTGCGGAATTCGTCCTCGTCGATCCGCTCGACGCCGAGGCGCTCGGCCTTGTCGACCTTCGAGCCGGGCTTGGCGCCGACGACGACAAAGTCCGTGTTGCTCGAGACGCTGGACGTCACCCGCCCCCCGACCGCTTCGATAGCGTCCTCGGCTTCCTTGCGGGAGTAACCGTCCAGCGAACCCGTCACCACCACCGTCTTGCCCGCCAGCGGACCGTCGCCGTCCGACGCGGCGCGGTGGGAGGTCATGTCCACGTCCACATTCTTGAGCCGGCGGATGGTTCCCCGCCCGCGCTTGGAGTGCAGGAACTGGTGGAGCGACTCGGCAATCACCGGGCCGATCTCGTCGAGCTGCTCGAGGTCTTCCCGGCCGGCGTCGAGCAGCGCGTCCATGTCGCCGTAATGGTCCGCGATGATCTCGGCCGCGCGATTGCCCACGTAGCGAATGCCCAACCCCGCCAACACGCGCGCCAGGCCGCGGTCCTTGCTGGACCGGATCGCGTCGACAAGATTCCGCGCGGACTTATCGGCCATGCGATCGAGCTGCTTCACGTCCTCCACGGTCAACTGGTACAGGTCGGCGAAGTGCTCGACCAGTCCGCGGTCAACGAGTTGATCGACGATCTTCTCGCCGAGGTGGTCGATGTCCATCTGGTTGCGTCCGGCGAAGAACTTCAGCCGCTCGCGGAGCTGGGCGGGGCATTCGGGGTCGATGCAGCGGAGGTAGACGCCGCCGGGGTCGCGCCGCGCGGGCCCGCCGCAGGCCGGACAGGTCTCCGGCGGCGTGATGCGCTTGGCGTTCTTCGGGCGTTTGGCGTGGTTGACCTGTACGACCTGGGGGATGATCTCCCCGGCCTTCTCGATCGCGATCGCATCGCCGAGGCGGACGTCGAGCCGTTCGACCTGGTCGAAGTTGTGCAGCGAGGCGTTGGTGACCTTCGTGCCGGACAGATGCACCTCATCGAAGTGCGCCACCGGCGTGATCGTCCCCAGCCGCCCCACCTGGTAGCTGACCTCGCGCAGGTGCGTCTCGGCCCGCTCGGCTTCGTACTTGTACGCGATGCACCAGCGCGGGTGCTTGCTGGTCGCGCCGAGCTCGTCGCGGAGGTCCAGCTCGTCGACCTTGACGACCATGCCGTCGGTCTCGTAGTCCGCCTCGCTGCGTCGCCTCGCCCAGGCGTCGATGGCGTCCATCACCGCGTCGACGTCCTCGCAGACGCTCGCGTCGGCGCTGGTCGGCAGCCCCCAGCGGCGGAACGTGTCCATGATCGCACTGGCGCGGTCGGCGATCCGCTCGCTGATGTCGCCGAAGCCGTGGGCGATGAACGCCAGACCGCGCTGGGCCACGATCCGCGGGTCGAGCTGCTTGAGCGTCCCGGCCGTGCCGTTCCGCGGATTGGCGAAGGTCTGCTCGCCCTGCTCGGCCCGTTTGGCGTTGAACGCCGCGAAGCTCCCCCGCGGCCAGTACATCTCACCGCGGGCCTCGACGACGTCCGGCACGTCGTCGCCGGTCAGCCGTAGCGGCACCGACGCGACCGCGCGCACGTTGGCGGTGATGTCGTCACCCTGGCGCCCGTTGCCGCGCGTCGCGCCGATCGCGAGCCGCCCGCTCTCGTACCGCAGCGAGACGGCGACGCCGTCGATCTTCGGGTCCACGAGATAGTCAAAGCCATTGCTGCCGAGTTCGTTGCGGACGCGCTGGTCGAACGTGCGGACCTCGTCGACGTTGTAGGTGTTGTCGATGCTGAGCATCGCCACGGCGTGGTCGACCGTCTCGAAGCCCTCGACCGGCTCGCCGCCGACGCGCTGTGTGGGGGAATCCTCCGTGACAAGCTCGGGGTGCTTGTCTTCGAGCCGCTTGAGCTCGTCCATCAGCGCGTCGTACTGACGGTCGGAAATCTCCGGCGACGCCTCGACGTAATACAACCGGTCGTGCCGCCGGATTGCGTCGCGAAGCTCCTCGATGCGCTGCGTGTCGCTCATGGTATGCCGCCCGGGGCGGTCGTGGCAGGCCCGCGCCCACCCGGAGCGTCCTCATACGAGCCGCACGAGCCCATCGGCTGCCGCCGTGTATTCTATATGATCGTGCCGCGATGCTCGGCGTAGACCCAGGCGTCTCGGGCGGCGTCGTAGTCCAGCAACTCGTCGGCGTCGAACAGCAGGGCGATTTCCCGCTCGGCCGAGTCGGGCGCGTCGCTGCCGTGGACGAGATTGTATCGCTGGCTCATGCCGTAATCGCCGCGGATGGTTCCCGCCTGCGCCTCCCGGCCGAACGTGGCGCCGAGCATGCCGCGGACGACGGCGATCGCGTCGAGGCCCTCGATGACGCCCGCCACGACGGGTCCGGCCGTGATGAACGCCACAAGCGGCTCGTAGAACGGCTTGCCCTCGTGCGGGGCATACATCTTCCGGGCTAGCGCGTCATCGACGCGCGTCAGCTTCAGGGCGACGAGCTTGAGCCCCTTGCGTTCGAAGCGGCGGAGAATCTCCCCAATCAGCCCGCGCTGCACGGCGTCGGGCTTGACGACCACTAGCGTCCGTTCCATGTTCGCATCCATGCACCGCAGGGTAGCCGCGCCCGCCGCGGGCGTCAACACCGGCGGCGTTCGACCGCGCGACGACCCGCCGGCGAGGAGGATTCGCCGGGCAAAATGTCTTTACCTCCCGGCGACGGATGGTACAATACCGCTCTTTGTCGGGGGGCGAGAATCGAAGAAGGTGCTGGTATGCCGAAGATGAAGACCAACAAGGCCGTCGCCAAGCGGGTCAAGGTCACCGCCCGAGGCAGGGTGCTGCGCCGCGTCGCCGGCTCCGGCCACCTGAAATCGCGTAAATCGCCCAAGCGCCTGCGGAACTTCCGGCAGAAGCGGGAACTGGCCAAGCCGTACGCCAAGCAGGCCAGGCGCATGATGGGCCAGTAGCAGACCGTTCGACAAGGCACGAAGAACCGTCCGGACGGGAGCCCCCTGGGGCGGCCCTGACGGGTCCGGAACGTCCCGGTCGTGTTGGCCGGGAGTCCGTCCGACGCACAAGGAGACGCATCATGCCGCGCGTTCGCAAAGGCGCCGCACGCCATCGCAAGCACGCCAGAGTTCTCCGCAAAGCGCGGGGATACCACGGCGGAGCCAGTCGCCATTACCGCCTCGCCCTGCAAGCCACTTACCGCGCCGGCGTCAACGCCACGCGCGACCGCCGCCGCCGCAAGCGCGAGTTCCGGCGGTTGTGGATTACGCGCATCACGGCGGCCTGCCGGCAGCGCGGGCTGCAGTACAGCCGGTTCGTCCACGGGCTGCGCGCGGCGGGCATCACGCTGAACCGCAAGATGCTGAGCGAAATCGCCGTCGCCGACCCGGGAGCGTTCGACGCCATCGTCGAAGCCGCGCGCGGTGCGGTCGAACAGGCCACGCCCGACGCCTCTGACGAGTAGGCCCCACCGCCATGGCGCTGATCGAGGACATCGACCGCCTCCGCACGCAGGCCGAGGCCGAGTTGGCTACGGTCGAGACGCCCGACGCGCTCGAACAATGGCGCATCGACTATCTCGGCTCGAAGGGCGCCGTCAAGGCGGCGATGAAGCAACTCAAGGACGCCCCCCCCGCCGAGAAGCCGGAGCTGGGCAAAGCCCTGAACCGGCTCAAGGGCAAGCTGACCGAGGCGTTCGAACGGCGGCGCGACGCACTCGGCGCCGGCGGCACGCCGCGCGCGGCCGCATCGGTCGAGGACGTCACGCTGCCCGGGCAGCGCCCCGCCATCGGGCACGCCCACGTGCTCAGCCAGACGATCGACGAGATCTCCGAGATCTTCGCGCGCATGGGCTTCGAGGTCGCCCACGGGCCGGAGGTCGAGGACGAGCGGCACAATTTCGACGCGCTGAACATTCCGTCCTGGCACCCGGCGCGGGACGAGCTGGACAACTTCTACATCGACGAGGGCACGGGCCGGCCGGGCAGGACGATGCTCCGCTCGCAGACCTCGACGATCCAGATTCGCGTGATGGAGACGCGCCGCCCGCCGGTGCGGATCATCGCGATCGGGCGCGTCTACCGCCCGGACACCGTCGACGCCACGCACAGCTTCATGTTCCACCAGATCGAAGGGCTTTACGTCGACGAAGGCGTCACGATGGCGGACCTCAAGACCTGCGTCGATCAGTTCTGCAAGGCGTACTTCGGCGGCGACATCGCCACGCGGTTCCGCCCGAGCTTCTTCCCCTTCACCGAGCCGTCGGCCGAGGTGGACGTGTGGTTCACCTACCCCGACGGGCACGAGGACTGGATGGAACTCGGCGGCTGCGGCATGGTCGACCCGAACGTGCTCGCGGCCGTCGACTACGACGCCGAGCGCTACACGGGCTACGCCTTCGGCCTCGGCGTCGAACGCATGGCGATGGTCCGCCACGGCATCAGCGACATCCGCCTGCTGTTCGCCAACGACGTCCGCTTCCTGCGGCAGTTTTGAACGACCCGCACCACGGAGCGCACAGAGAACACGGCGTTTGTTTTGTGGCGCACGCCGGCCGTCACGCCCTCGGTGTGCTCCGCGGTCTCTGTGGTGAATCAGTCGTTGCCCCCACGAACCTTTCGCGCGAAGACGTTGCCCGGCTTCTGCGCCACGGCGCCCTTGATGACGAGCATGGTCATCGACGCGGCGGCCTCGGCGCTGCTGAGCTTCGTGTGGCGCGTCAGCTCGTCCAGCGTCAGCTCGCCGCCGGCCAGGGCCTCCAGCAGCGTCGTCTCCGTGGCGGTCAGCCCCGGCGGCAGCGGCGGCGGGGCGTCCTGCGACTCGGCCAGCGCGGCGCCGATCGGACCCAGCTGCTCCAGCAGGTCGTCGAGATTCTGCGTGAGGATCGCCCCGTCGCGGATCAGCTCGTTCGTCCCGGCGCTGGTGGGCGAATCGACGCGGCCGGGCACGGCGAAGACCAGCCGCCCCTGCTCGTCGGCGCGGCGCGCGGTGATCAGCGAGCCGCTGCGCCGCGCGGCCTCGACGAGCAGCACGCCCAGCGACAGCCCGCTGATGATGCGGTTCCGCGCGTGGAAGTTCCCCGCGCGGATTTCAACGCCCATCGGCAATTCGGAAACCAGCGCCCCGCGCCCCTCGGCGATGATGCGATCGAACAGTTTGCGGTTCTCGCGCGGGTAGGTCTGCGACAGGCCGCAGCCCATCACCGCCAGCGTCCGTCCGCCGGCGGTCAGCGCGCCGCGATGAGCGGCCGTGTCGATCCCCCGCGCCCCGCCGGAGACGACCGTCAACCCCGCGCGGGCCAGCAGCTCGCCGAAGCGCTGGGCCTGCTCCAGCCCGTAGTGCGAGCAGCGCCGCGCGCCGACAATGCCGACGGCGACGGCGTCCGTGTCGCGCAGCTCGCCGCGGACGTAGAGCACCTCGGGCGGATCGGTGATGGTCTCCAGCGCCCGCGGGTAGCCCGGCTCGCCGCGGACGCACAGCACCGCCCCGGCGCGTTCGGCGGCGGCCAATTCAGCGTCGACGTCCGCGTCGGTGACCGCGGCGATCGCCTCGGCCGTCTTGACGCCGATGCCCTTGACGGCCTGGAGTTGCCCCGGCGTGGCGGCGACCGCGCCGGCGGCGCTGCCGAACGCCTCTCGCAGACGCCCCAGCGTCCGCGCCGCGACACCCTCGGCCAGATGCAGGCGGATCGTCGCCCGCCGCTCCGTGTGATCCATCACGCGACCCCTTTCCGCGTGGCGGGATTATAGCGGCAGCCGGGTCGATTCACCACGATGAGGCGTTCGACGTTCGGCGGTCGACGCCTCGGCCGGCGGCGTGCCGCCACGACGGGCCTTGCCCCGCGGGGGGCGGGGTTCCTATAATCGTCCCATCATGGCCGCGGCGACGCGGCCGAGCGTGCAAGCCCATGAGGTAGCTGATGGCAACGAAACCACGACGTCGGCGGAAGATCGGCTCGAAGAAGCGGCGCGAGCGCCGTAACCGCCGCAAGAAGAAGTGACCCGCCGCGGGCGCCGTCCGGTGCCCGCGCCGCGACGCGTGAATCGCCAGCGCCCGGACCGCGCGACGGTCGGGCGCGTTTCATTGCGCCGGCGGCCCGGGGCGTCAGCGTGACGCGTGCGCCAGCGACCAGACGCCCTCGATGGGCTCGCCGCAGTCCGGGCAAGCCCCGTCGGCGAGGCGGTTGTCGCGCATCAGGAACCCCCGGCGGTCGAGGACCGTCTCGGCACAGTTTGGGCAATGGGTGGACTCGTCCGCCCGCCCGTGCACGTTGCCGCAGTAGACGTATTTGAGTCCGGCTTTTCGGCCCAGGCGGCAGGCGGCCTCCAGCGCCGACAGCGGCGTCGGCGGCACGGCCGTCATGTCGTAATCGCCGTGAAACCGGCTAACGTGCCACGGAACGGCGGGCCCCAGCTCGTCGGCAATGAACTGCGCGATGTCCCGCAGTTCCGCTTCCGAATCGTTCATCCCGGGCACGACCAGCGTGGTGACCTCGACCCAGATTCCGGCCGCGACCAGCGCCCGAAGGCACGTCAGTACCGGCTCCAGCCGGGCCTTCATGATGTCACGATACGTCCCGTCGCGGAACGCCTTGAGGTCCACGTTGATCGCGTCGAGATACGGCGCGATCGTCTCGACGGCCTCGGGCGTCAGATACCCGTTGGAGACAAAGCAGTTGCCCAGGCCGCGCCGGTGGGCGATTCGGGCCGTCTCGTACGCCATCTCGAAGAACACCGTCGGCTCGGTGTACGTGTAGCTGATCGAGGCGCAGTTGTAGCTCTCGGCCGCGTCGACGATCCGCTCGGGGCTGACGGCCCGGCCGCGCAGTTCCCGCCCGTCGCGCGGCGCCTGGGAGATTTGCCAGTTCTGACAGAACGGGCACTGAAAGTTGCAGCCCGGCGCGGCGACGGACATGCTCATCGAGCCGGGCAGGAAGTGAAACAGGGGCTTCTTCTCAATGGGGTCGGCGTTCATCGCGATCAGCCGACCGTAGCTGTGGGTTTTCAGCGCCCCGGCAACGTTCTCGCGGACGCTGCATCGCCCGTACTTGCCGGCGGCGATCGTACAGCGGTGCCCGCAGAGCTTGCAGTGAACGGAGCCCTCGTCAGCGGGTTCGTACAGCATGGCGTCGCGTGCTTCTGTTGCAGCCATTAGGGTGCTACTCCATCGGTATTGTATGCAGGGACAATCAGCGAACGCGGAGGGCCCATCCGCCCAGCCACAGCAGCCCGGCCAACATCGCAAACACCGGCCACAACGCCAGCGGCTGACGCGACGAAACCGGCTGCGGAAGCGGCAAGTCGTCGATCGCCGGCGACGCCGCGCCCGCGTCGGACAGCCCGCCGAGCGCGACGGCATGAAGCCCGCCATCGCCGTCACGATAGAGCCCCGGCCAGGGCAACGGCCCGTCCGGCGGCTGCCAGTGCGGACGGGCGAGCGGCTGCCAGCCGCGCCCCGCGGCGGCTCGGGCCGGCACGGCCGTGTAGCCCGACGCCGCCGGCGGCACGAGCCAGTCGACGGCGCGCGACAGGAACACCACGAACGACGGGTACGCCGCGAAGTTGGTATTGGCCTGTCCCAGGTCGAACGCCACGTACACGCGCCGCGCGTCCGCCTCGCGCTGGACGACGATCGCGCCGGCGTCGAGGCGTACGTACGCCCCGCTCGCCCGGCCGCCGTCGGCGACCCACGGACGCAGCCGCCGCACGATGACGCCGTCCAGCGAGACGCCGCCGGTCAGCGGGCCCGGCGCGACGTGCGCGTCGCCCAGCACGACGGTGTCCAGCCGCTCGCCGCGTCGGTAGCCGGCGGGGCCGGCCGCCGGCGCCGGGTCGATCACCAACGCCGGAACGTCTCGCGCCAGCGGCGCCGTCGGCGCGTTGGCGATCACCAGGTGCGCCCGGGCCGGGTCGGCGACGGGCTCCAGACCGTCGTGGGCGGCGACGAAACGCCGCAGCAGCGGCTCGTCGCGCCCGGCGAGCCGGACGCGTCGCGGTTCGCGCGGCGTGCGCGCCAGGAACGCCGCCGCACCGGGCCCGCGTATGACCGCCCCGCCCGCGTCGCGCAGTTCGACGACCCAGCCGTCCGGGGCGTCCTCGACCGGCGGGACATCGAACGTCCGTTCGGCGCGCGCACCCGGCGCCAGACGCGAAAGTGCGGCGACGCCGCCGCTGCCTCTCGGAGCTACCGATCGCAGATCAATCTGCCCACCCCATGGCTCCGACGAGACGTTCCGCACGGCCACGAAGGCACGCGCCGAGCCGTCCGGGAGACGCTCGGCGCCGACATCCTCGATCACGACCGGGGGAAGCTGCCCCGCCAGACGAATGACGCTGACGCGCGGGCCTTGCGTTTCATCCGCGCCGGGCCCGGCGACGTGGTAGACCCACCGGGCCTCGCCGGGGGCGGCGGGCAGGTCCAACCGGGCCGCGGGCACGGGAAGCGGCGGGACGTCCTCAAGCGCCGCGCGGGCCTCGTCCGGCGACAGCCAGCGGCTGCCCCCCCCCAACGCGGCCGGGCGGATGAGCTGTACGCGATCCTGCGGCGCGAGCCGATCGAGCAGGCGGCCCGCAGCGGTCCGCATCGCCGCGCCGCCGTCCCCGGCCAGCTCGGCCGAGGCGTGCAACGCCACCGCCACGCGGCGCGACGGCGCCGCCCGGTGCCAGCGGGGGCCCGCCGACGCGAGCGCCGCGGCGACCGCCCCGGCCAGAAGCAGCACCCACGCCGCCGTCACGCGCCGCGACGGGCGCCGCGACGAGCGATCCAGCGCAGCCAGCGCGTCGGTCCAGAGCGTCACGCTCGCCACGGCGAGCATCTGGCGCGCCGGGCGCAGCAGCGCCCACGCCGCGACCGCGGCGACGGGAACAAACGCCGTCAAGAGCCAGGGATTCGTAAAGGACACGTTCGATCGATGATTGCCAATTTCCGATTTTCGATTGCCGGTTGATACGACAACGCCGGGCGACGCTCAACACCCGCCGACTGCTGCCAATCGCACATCGTAAATCGAAAATCGAACGTCGCTACAGCCGCCCCATGTCGCGCTTGCGAATGCACTTGCGCAGCAGCAGGTAGCGCCGGCCTTTGTAGGTGGTCACGAGGCCCGAGACGCGCAGCGTCCCGCCGAGCCGTTCGGCCTTGGCAAGCTGGCGACACGGCAGGAGGCGCATCGGCGGCTTGCGAAGCGTGTTGTCGCTGCGGAAACGAACCTCCTTCCATCCGGCGGGGCCCGCCCTCGGGATGCGCACAAGGCGATCGGCGACGACCTCGCGGTCGTCCGTCGCCAACACGGCCTCGCCGCCCGGCGCCACCGACGGCGCCGCCACGGCCTCAGCCGGCCTGTACCCCGACGGGTCGATCGGACGCCCGGGACGGTCGCGCATCATCGCCTCGAAAATCTCGTCCGCCGTCGGCATCCGCTCACCCGGCTGCGTCGCCGGCTCGGGCGTTTCTGTGTTCCGCTCGCCCGGGCGCGTCGCCGGCCGCGTCGTGGGCGCGGAGGTTTCCGACCCCTCTCCGTCCAGCGACACGACCACCGGGTCCTTGGTGATCAGCAGGAACGGACGATTGTCGTGGATGAGGGTCTCGCCGCTGATGCGGAACACGACGCCGGGGCGCCGGGCGGCGACCGCCTCCATCCGCTCCAGCCGCTCGCATGGAAGCGCCCAGCGCGACGTCTCGTCGCGCCGCCCCGGCTCATCGATAAACTCCAGCACGACCCACCCGCTGCGCAGGTCCGGACGCAGCCGGCAGGCGCGGTCGATCACCCTGCTGCCCTCCGGCGGCAGGGGCACTTTGAGCGGCTGCTCGCGAGGATCATCCGGCGCGGTGACCGGCACCGCCCCGCCGCGCAGCAACACGTCGCGCAACTCTTCGGCCTGCTCGACGTCGCCGACCGCGTCGGCCGCCCGAGCCGGCCCGGCCGCCAGCACAATCGCCAGAATGGTCACCGCGTTACGCATCGTCACCTATTGTGTAACCAGGCAGCACAATCAGTGTACCGCATTATCGCGCGCCGCCGTGCCGTGGAAAACAGCCATCCAGCGCGTCGACGGGCTCGACGACGGTGACAATGTCCCCGGCGTTCGCACGTACCGAGGTCATCATGTCCACCAGCGGGCGCCAGAACCCGCCGAGGCAGACCAGCGGGCGCGGGCGCATCAGCCCCTTGCCCATCAACTCCCACGCCGTCGCCAGCTCGACCAGCGTGCCCGTCCCGCCGGGCAGCACCACGTAACCGGCCGCACCGAGCCGCAGCAGCGTCTCGACGCGCTCGGCCAACGTATCGGTCACGACGCACTCGTCGGTAAAGGCGTTCGGCTCCGGCGACCAGATGCGGCAGGTCACGCCGATGGTCCGTCCGCCGGCGTCCTTCGCCCCGCGAGCCGATGCCGCCATCGTGCCGCCGTAGCCGCCGTTGGCGACGGCGTAGCCCAGCTCGGCGAGCTTCCGCCCGGCCGCTCGGGCCTGAGCGTACGCCGCGTCGCCGGCGACCGGCGCGTTCGAACCGAACACCGCGACCACGTTGTCGTCCGAACCGGTCAGCGTACGGCGCTCCTATCGAACCACGCGGAAATCCAGCACGCGATCAGTACAAAGGCGTTCGACGTTCGACGTTCGGGGTTCGACGTGCGATGGTCGACGTGCAGGGCGGACGCGTCGAACGTCGAGCTCCGAACGTCGAGACGAAGCAGCCGCAGGGGCTCTGTCCATACGGGTGCCTTCGGCATGTCGCACGCCCTTGCCGTCATGAGCGGTTTGAGCCCTCGGCCCGCGTGGCGTTCAGCAACCCCCCGGCCGCGAGGATTTGCCGCTGGCGCGGCGCGAGTTCCACGCGGCAGGTGTAGGTGCTGTCCTTCGTGGTGTTTCGGACGGCGATGGTCTCGCCGCCGGCAACGGCCTCGGCGACGCCGTCGATGACCAGCTCGTCGCCTCGGTCGATGTCGTCGTAGTCGCCCGGGTCGGCGAACACCAGCGGCCAGATCGCGAAGTTCACGAGGTTCGCCTGGTGAATCCGCTCGATGCTCTTGGCCAGCACGACGCGGACGCCGAGGAACATCGGGCACAGCGCCGCGTGCTCGCGCGAGCTGCCCTGCCCGTAGCTGTCGCCGGCAACGATGATGCCCGCACGCCCGGCGTCTTTGACCGCCAGTGTCCTGTCGGCAAACGTCGGCTCGCCGGGCTCATTCATCGCGTTGAACACGTACCGGGCGTACTCGGGCACGTTGGAGCGATATTTCAGCAGCGACCCGGCCGGCATGATGTCGTCCGTGGTGACCTTGTCGCCGACCGTGATCGTCACCTCGCCGGTCAGGCGATCCGGCAGGGGCTCCCCCGCCGGCGGCTTGACGATCGTCGAGCCGCGGAAGACCTCGACCTGCTCGGCCTGCTCGGGCGGGGCCGGCGGCTGGATCATCCCGTCGTCGACCGCGAACGCCTCGGGCGCGTTGATCCGCGGACAGGCGATACCCCACTCCGCGGCCGTGGCGCGCGGATCCACGATCCGCCCGGACAGCGCCGACAGCGCCGCCGTCTCCGGCGAGACGAGGTACACCTTATCGCCCCGCGTGCCGCTGCGCCCGGCGAAGTTTCGATTGAACGTCCGCAAGCTGACCTCGCCCTCGGCCGGGCTGAAGCCCAGGCCGATGCACGGCCCGCAGCCGGATTCGAGAATCCGCGCCCCGGCGGCGACCAGATCGGCCAGCGCCCCGTTCGACGCCAGCATGCCCAGCACCTGCCGGCTGCCCGGCGCGATCGCCAGTTCCACGTTCGGATGGACCGTCCGCCCGCGCAGCACCTGCGCCACCAGCATCAGGTCCTGGTAGCTGGAGTTCGTGCACGAGCCGATCGCCACCTGGGCTATCGGCGTCTCGGCGGCGTCGGCAACGCGGCAGACGTTGTCCGGGCTGGGCGTGCCGGCCGCCATCGGCTCCAATGCGGCCAGATCGAGCACGACGTGCCCGAACGACACCGCGACCCGCCCGTCGGCGTCCGGGTCGCCAACCGCCACGTCGGTGCAATGCCGGCGGATGGCGGCGATGGTCTGCGCGTCGCGCTTGGCGTGGAGGCGTTTGGTGATGCGGTCGTAGGCGGCGCCGTCGTCCGCGGACAGCGGCGCGAAGGCCCCCGCCCGCCCCTGGGCCTCGAGGAACTGCCGCGTGACGTCGTCGGCCGGGAAGACGCTCGTCGTGACGCCCAACTCGGCGCCCATGTTCGTGCACGTCGCCCGTGCGGGCACCGGCAGCGAGGCGACGCCCTCGCCGAAATACTCCACCACGCAGCCGACGTTGCCGCGCGTGGTCAGAATCGACAGCAGCGTGATGATGATGTCCTTGGCCGCGACCCAGTCCGGCAGCCGCCCGCGCAGCTCCACGCCGATGACGCGCGGGCAGGTCAGGTAGAACGCCCCGCCGCCCATCGCCACGGCCACGTCCAGCCCGCCGGCGCCCATCGCGAGCATGCCCATCCCCCCGGCCGTGGGGGTGTGGCTGTCCGAGCCGAGCAGCGTCTTGCCCGGCGCGGCGAACCGCTCGAGGTGCACCTGGTGGCAGATGCCGTTTCCCGGCCGCGAGTGGACGGCGCCGACCTTGGACGCGATAGACTGGAGATAGAGATGGTCGTTGTGGTTCTCCGGCCCGAACTGGGCCATGTTGTGGTCCACGTAGCTGACCGACAGCTCCGTGCGCACGCGGGGGACGCCCATCGCCTCCAGCAGCAGAAACGCCGTGGTGCCCGTGGCGTCCTGCGTGAGCGTCTGGTCGATGCGAATGCCGATCTGCTCACCGGGCGTCAGCGTGCCGTCGGTCAGGTGCTCGGCGAGGATCTTCTGTACTGCGGTCCGGGGCATGGGGTGTCCTTGCGTGTTGCTGCGGAACTCGTCGCCCGGCGTCGCTGCGGCGCCGGGGCACGCAGCAAGATAGCACACTCCCGGCGCGGAAAAAAGACGCCGGTGCCGGTTGACCTCTCCGCCCGCCTGTTGCTATAATGCGGGTCGCGCGTGAGCGGAGGTGCCGGTCCCGCGAAGACGCGTCTCGCCGGGGGTGAAAAAATTTCGTCAAATTGGCGAGGCGGCGCTTGCAGGCGTCCGACCGCTACGCTAGACTTTGATGTTCTGTGCCCTTGTCGGCGGCGCTGAGGCCCTACAAGGGATGCGGCAGACAGCTATTTGAAAAGTGAACAGTGATGCCGTCACGAGGATGTGGCCTGCGGCGCACCGGTCGTCACAACCGGGGCGTGTGGGCACGATCCCAGAAACGGACCTTCATCTTGCGACGAAGGTCCGGCTCAGAATCCTCGTGACAGCCCTATGGAGCAACGAACGATTGAGGTGCGAGCCGCAGGCACAGGCGAGGACGAGGCCGGTCAGGACGGCGAAGCAGCCAACCCGCATGGGTTGGTGATGCAGCCGGACGCCGCTGGCCGAAGCCGCAGCCGGCATGAGGCCGCAGATCAAGAGCGAGTTGCTCCCAAGGATTTTGAGTTTTCGGCCGGTCTGTGGCGTTCCGCATGTCGGGACGGCGCAGGCAGACCAAGGCCGGGGCGCCCCTAACAGCCCCGGCCGACAGGTTGACCCTTTCGACCGCATCCGGCTGGCGATTCGTCGCCGGTCGGAGTGGACGATAATTAACTGAAGGGTTTGATCCTGGCTCAGATCGAACGCTGGCGGCGTGGCTAAAACATGCAAGTCGCACGCGAACGCGACCGACGGATCCTTCGGGTGAAGTCGGTTGCAAGTAGAGTGGCGAAAGGGCGAGGAATACATGGGTAACGTGCCCCAAGGACGCGGACAGCCCCGGGAAACCGGGGATAATACGCGATGTGACCACATTGACTACGGACTTGGTGGTAAAAGGGCGGGGATCCTTCGGGACCTGCTGCCTCGGGAGCGGCCCATGTCCTATCAGCTTGTTGGTGAGGTAACAGCTCACCAAGGCGACGACGGGTACCGGGGCCGAGAGGTTGACCCGGCGCATTGGGACTGAGACACTGCCCAGACTCCTACGGGAGGCTGCAGTAACGAATCTTCCGCAATGGGCGCAAGCCTGACGGAGCGACGCCGCGTGTGGGATGAAGCCCCTCGGGGTGTAAACCACTGTCAGGGGTTACCAAGCGATGGGGGCGAATAGCCCCCGGAGTTGAGGAGCCCCAAAGGAAGCCACGGCTAACTTCGTGCCAGCAGCCGCGGTAAGACGAAGGTGGCAAGCGTTGTTCGGAATCACTGGGCTTAAAGGGCACGTAGGCGGGCCATCAAGCGTTTTGTGAAAGCCCTCGGCTCAACCGAGGAATTGCTTGGCGAACTGGTGGCCTTGAGGCAGGCAGGGGCGAGTGGAACTCTTGGTGGAGCGGTGGAATGCGTAGATATCAAGAGGAACGCCGGCGGCGAAGGCGACTCGCTGGGCCTGACCGAGGCTCCAAATCCGATTCGTCGGATTTGGAGACCTCTCCTGACGCTCAGGTGCGAAAGCCAGGGGAGCGAACGGGATTAGATACCCCGGTAGTCCTGGCTGTAAACGATGTCGACTAGGCTGGAGTGTCTCTGACGGCTTTCCGGCCGAAACAAAAGCGTTAAGTCGACCGCCTGGGGAGTACGGTCGCAAGGCTAAAACTCAAAGGAATTGACGGGGGCTCACACAAGCGGTGGAGCATGTTGCTCAATTCGATGCAACGCGAAGAACCTTATCCTGGGCTTGACATATACGGATGCCCCCCTGGAAACAGGGCTCGGCTGCCCTTCGGGGTGAAACGTATACAGGTGCTGCATGGCTGTCGTCAGCTCGTGTCGTGAGATGTTGGGTTAAGTCCCGTAACGAGCGAAACCCCTATCGCTAGTTGCCAGCGCGTAATGGCGGGGACTCTAGCGAGACTGCCGGTGTGAAACCGGAGGAAGGTGGGGATGACGTCAAGTCCTCATGGCCTTTATGCCCAGGGCTGCAAACGTGCTACAATGACCGGTACAAACCGACGCGAGGCCGCGAGGCGGAGCAAATCGGAAAAAGCCGGCCCCAGTTCGGATTGCAGTCTGCAACTCGACTGCATGAAGCTGGAATCGCTAGTAATCGCGTATCAGCAACGACGCGGTGAATGTGTTCCTGAGCCTTGTACACACCGCCCGTCAAGTCATGGAAGCCGGGAGTACCCGAAGTCGCCCCGCTCCAGGGGTGCCGAAGGTAAGCTCGGTAACTGGGACTAAGTCGTAACAAGGTAGCCGTAGGGGAACCTGCGGCTGGATCACCTCCTTTCTAGTGGATAACTGGAAACCCGTGAGGACAGATCCTCACGGAATATGAGGTCAGCGCAACCTCGTCCGAACGAAGCAAGACCCCCCAGCAAACCCGGAGCGTAGCGAAGGGCGAGCCGAAGGGTCGCCAAGCTCGGATAGCCGGCCGGTAACGGCCGACAAAGACGGCATCACTGTTAACTTATACAGAGAAGGCCCCGTCACCACGACGGGGCCTTTTCATGCGCCCGCGCAGCGATTCATGCGCCCGGGCCACCGACCCATACGCTCATACGGCGGCTACTCCGCGCCGTCCCCCGCCGCCGACAGCGTCCCCACCCACGGGCCCCCGACACGCTGATACTGCTCCATCGAGACGCCCATGTCCGCGTAGTGCTTCGTCGAAATCCGCACCAAGTAGTACTTCTGGTCGCCCGACATGCTCACCACGCAGAAGTCCGGGTGGTTCGCCGACGCCTCGCCGAAAATCTGGCCCGAGCCGATCCGCTCGAAGCTCCAGACGATCTTGCCGGAGGTGTCCGCGATCACGATGCAATGATGCGTCGTCGTCTTCTCGTACAGCATGCGATACGTGTTGTCCGGCAGCATGCTGCCGACGCAATGCTGCTCGTCCGGCGGCAGGTTGCCGACGATCTCGCCGGTCGTGCGATTGCCGATGAACGCGCCCTTGTACGCGTCGCCGATGTGCGTCCCGTCGGCCGAAAGACCCGCGTCGTAACAGTGGGCCCAGATCTGCTCGGCCTCGCCGCCGTCGACGCCGACCCGCATCGTCGGCTTGCCGCCCGTCCCGTCGCCGCGCCAGTCGATCTTGGCCGCGTCCTGGTTGTAGACGACGTAATCGGTGCCCGTTTCCGGATCGCGCCACCAGTGCGGGTTGGCGCCGTCGACCACGGCCTTGTCGCCCGCCCCGTCGTCGTTGACTACGCGAATCGTGTCCCCCTTTTGATAGAGAAACCGCCGCCCGTCTGCGTTGATGCCCCCCCGCCAGGCGTCGAACTTGCCTTTTTTGACCACGGCCTCGCCGACGCGAACCATCTCGCCGGAGCGCATCTCGAAATAGAACAGCGCCCCGTCGGACTTGCGGTAGAACAACTGCCGGCCGGCGTCGTCGCCCAGAAGCTCCTTGAGCGACACCTCGGACCGCCCGTGGGCCGTCCCGGCCGCGATGAAAAGCCCCAACGCCAACACACACAACGCCTTCCACGTCGTCATGTCCGTCTCCTTGCTAAATAGGGACAGTCACCATTTTCGCATGAGTGCGAAAATGGTGACTGTCCCTATTTAGCGCCGTAGCGCCGGATTGTCAACGGCCTTTCGCAGCGCGCGGGCGGCGTCTTCTC
>JAGXKT010000036.1 GCA_018335035.1 Phycisphaerae bacterium | reverse complement strand
TCGGTGCGCCTGCGGGTGCGGGTGCTCGACCCGGCCGCGGGACGCGACCTGGCGGTCTTGACCGAGGCCCTGCGGTGGCGGGAGGTCGCCGTCAACGGCGAGGCAAGCGACCTGGGCGCCGACGAGGGGTGGTACCGCTTCTCGGCGCCGGAAGCGGGCGTCTACGAGATCACGGCGCGGGCGGCGCTGGTCGACTGCGGCCCGCAGCGCGGCCGGGCGGAGTGGGCGATTCCCAGGACGGTGCGCACGCTCGTGACGGTGCGCTCGCCGCGGCGCTGGCGCGTTACGGCGGGGGAACGAACGCAACCGGCACCGGCGGCGGGCGCACCGACGCGAACGACGCTGGCGCTGACGCCGCGCGAGCGGCTGACGGTCGCCTACGGGCCGCCGGCGGCGCGCAGCGCGCGCCGCCCGCGGTTCCGCCTGTCCGGGCCGATCACCTGGCACCTCGGCGCCGGGCGGCAGCGTGTCGCGGCCCGGCTGGCGGTGGCGATCCTCGCCGCCCCGGCCGAGCGGATCGTCCTGTCGATCCCCCCGGCGGCGCGGCAGGTCACCGTGACCGGTCCCGACGTGCGCGAGGTGCGCACGACCGGCGGGCGCGTGGCGGTGCACCTGCGCGGGCGGGTCCGCGGGCGGACGCGGCTGGACCTGCGGTACGACCTGCCCGGCGTGGACGACGGGGCGGCGCGGTTCGCGCGCCCGGACGTGGCCGACGGACGCTGGGCGGACGGGACATTGGTGGTCACCACCACCGCCACCCGCGAGGTCGTCGCCGGTGCGGCGAGCGGACTGAGCCCGCTGGCGATCGCCGAAGTGCCCGACGCGGCGCGGGCGCTGCTGAGTGGCACGCCCGCGCTGGCCTACGCGATCAGCTCGCCGCGCTACGCCCTGTCGGCCGACGTGCTCAACCTCGGCAAGCTGGCGATGCAGGAGTCCATCGCGGACCTGGGGCACGTCCGCCTGGCCTACCGCGCCGACGGCACGCTGCTGGTCCGCGCCAGCTACGAAATCCGAAACCGCACGCGGCAGTTTCTCACCGTGCGCCTCCCGGCCGGGGCCCGCGTGCTGCTGACCAAGGTCAACGACGAGCAGCGTCCCCCCGCACGCAAGCCCGCCGCCGACACGCCCGGCGAGCAGGCGTATCTGCTGCCGCTGGTTCGTTCGGCCGCGTCGGTCGAGGGGCTGGTGAGCTTCCCCGTCGAGGTCGTCTACGCCTGCCGCGCGCCGCGTCGGGCCGACGACCGCGCGACCGTGCCGCTGCCGCGGATCGACCTGCCCGTCGCCTACGCCTGGTGCGAGAGCTACCTGCCGCGGACGATGCGCGTCGACAAGGTCCGCGGGCCGATGCGGCGCGTCGAACGCTACAGCAGCGAAACGGCGACGGCGCGCCTGACGTACGGGGCGGCGCAGCTCGCGGCCGGGTACGACCAGGCCGACCGCATGCAGGCCCCGACGACGGGCGACGCTGTCGCGGCCGGGCCGGCGGTCAAGCAGCCCGGTCTGCTGGGGCGGCTGTTCGGCATGGGGGGAGAGGCGCCCGCCCCGGTCGACACACCGCCCACGCCCGCCCCGACACGCCCCGCGCGGACGGGCGAGCCGGACGCGACCAAGCAAGCCGGCAGGGGCATGCTGGGGTGGAACTACTACCGCCAGGGCCGGGACGCCTACCAGCGCGGCGAGTACGACGATGCCCTCGAAGCACTGCACAAGGTCGATGAGTTGGCGCCGGACACCCCCGCGGCCGCCAACGCGCGCCGGCTGATCAGCAACATCGATGTCGCCCGGGGCGAATTCAAGGCCGAGTCGCGCGAGGAAAAGCGCGTCGCCGCCCAGGTTCGCAAAGAGGCCGCCGAGGCGGCTCAAAGGCCCCTGGCCCGGCGGCAGCGCGAGGCGCTGGAGCAATTCGAGCAGGCCCGCCGCGCCGGCAAGACGGCCGAGGCGCTCAACCAGGCCAAGGTCGTCAAGTCCCTCGGCGGCAAGCTGCTGGCCCGCGGCGCCTCCAAAAATGAGCAGGAGGCCCTGCTCTGGGAGCTGGAGAACAAGGCCGCCGCCCTCCGCGACCGGCAGATGGGCGCGTACATGCAGGCCGAGCGGGAGTTGGAGCAGTTGGAACGCCGAGGACGGCACGGCGAGGCGATGCAGGCCGCCCGGCGGGCCCGCGCCCTGGCCGAACGACTCGACGAGGACGAGGACGTCGCCAAGCTGAACAAGCGGATGGAAGAGCTCGCCGTCCGGACCGCCCGTGCGAATGCCCCGCCGGAGACCGGCCTGACGACCAAGGCGGATGCCGGGAGCGGCGCGGTCGTGACCGACGGGCTTCCCGCGCAGCCGGTGCCCAAGGACGCGGACAAGCGGCGGGTGACGACGAAGCGTTACGACGTCCGCGGGCTGGTCCGATGGGGCGGCCGGGATGCGGTCGACAACGAGGCCGGCTTGAAGGACCTGGCCGAGACCGTCCGCGAGGCCACGGGCGACGAGGGCGTCCGGGGCGCCGACGAAGACGACACCGGCGTGCGGGTCGTCGGCGGGCAACTTATCGTCACGGGCACCGAAGCGCGGCAGCATCGCGTCCGGCGGCTTCTGGGGGCCCTGTGCGAGGCCCGGGGCCCGCAGGTCGAGCTGGGCAAGCGGATCGCCGGCCAGAAGGCGGCCGGGAAACTGCCAGACGGCGAACCCGGCGGCCCGAACAGGTATGTTTTTGATTACAAGGAAAGCAGTTCTGTCACCACGCCGACGCGCCGCAGAGCCGATCCGGCCCCCTTCGCGGACGACGACGGCGACGGGTCCGGCGTTGGCACGGTGCCGGGCGTTACGGGCGAGGATGCAAGTGTCTTCCTGGACGACGTTGAAGTCGACTTCCTGGAGCGGAACTACAAGTGGCAGGCCGGTGCTGAGGGGCGACTGTCGCGGCGGCAGATGGCCGAGCTGACGCGGACGCTGGGGTTCAACAGGGGGCAGAAGGTCTACGTCCAAAGCAGCAACATTAACGTGGATCGCGTCGCGGCCGCTCGGCTGGGCACGACCTTCCGCACCGCTAACGGGCAGACCTTCGCCGTCGTGGACGAGGCCCAAGTGCGGACGCTTCGCCAACTCGCCCGGCAGCCCGCCGGCGGGGCGGCGGACGTTCCGGTCAATCCGACCGAACAGGAAACCATCGTCGGCACCGACGCGCTGCTGGCCAACGCCTGGTCGGCCAACGTCGCCTTCGCCGGTGACGCGCGCAACGAGCTGGTCGTCAACGGCAATCCGGTCACCCTGGAGCACGATCGGATTCTGCTGATAGACAACGGCGGGTATCTGACGGCCGTCAAGGCCGGGGCGATGCAGCACTGGACCGAGGCGCCGGACGTGGCGCCGCTGGCGGAGGTGCCCGCCGAGGTGCACGTCCCGGCCGTGGGACAACTGATCAAGACCGAAAAGACGCTGGTCCAACCGTCGGACCGGCTCGAAACCGTACTCGAGTATACCTGGCAAGGAGACGCGAAATGACGCCGCACAGGATGCCGCACTGGATGACGCTGGTCGTGTGTGCCTCGATGGTTATCGGGGCCGGGACGCTCGCGATAGCGCAGGACGCCGACGCCGAGGCGACCGGCGACCGCGTGGTGATGACGTGGGAGACGTTCGTCAAGATCAGCGGCTACGACCCGTCCGGCGACGCCCCGCGGGTGCTGACGATCCCCTGGAGCGAGATCGAGGAGATGCTCGGCGTGAAGGTCGAGCGGGTCGGCGACGGCGCGACGGTGGACCTGCCGTGGCAGGAGTTCAAGGCGCTGCTGGAGTGGTCCGTCCAGCGGGACAAGCCGGAGGAAGACCCCCCGCCGCAGCCGTACATCATCACCTCCAGCGAATACGCCGGCGAGCTGTCGGACGCGGGCGCGTCGCTGACGTTGCGCCTCGAGGCCACCGTCCTCCAGGAAGACGGCTGGAAGCGGATTCCGGTTCTGCCGTCCGGCGTGGCGGTCCGCGAGGCGACGCTCAAACCCGCCGACGGCGTGTACCTCAACGCCACCGGCGGCGGGTACGAGCTGCTGACGCGGAAGTCCGGCGCCATCGAGGCCGAGATCGCCTTTGCCGTCGAGACGCGCGAGTCCGGCGGCGTGCACTCGGTGCAGTTTGCCCGCCGGCATGCCGGTTCGAGCGTCCTGAAGCTGAACTTCGCTGACGAAGACGTCGACGTCACCGTCGCCGGCGCACAATCCAAGTTGGACATACCGGGCGGCGACGGCAAGGTCGTCACGGCCGCCCTTGCCGGCGGCACGCCGGTGCAGGTCTCCTGGCAGCGCGCGCTGCCGGAGGCCGAGCCGCTGGAGCCCAAGCTCTACGCCGAGACGCGGACGCTGATCGCCGTGGCGGACGACATGCTCGTCGGGCGGGCGCACGTGGATTACAACATCCTGCACTCGCCGGTCCGCGAGTTGGCGGTGTCGGTGCCCAAGGGCGTCAGCGTGCTGACCGTCCGCGGCGGCAACGTCGAGACGTGGCGCGTCGAGGACGGCGCGCTGACCGTGCAGCTCCGCGGCGAGGCCGTCGGATCGTACGCGTTGCAGGTGTCCTACGAGCGGGCGGGCAGCGGCTTGCAGACGGTGCCCGTGCTGCGCCCCAGCGGCGTCGAGCGGGACCGCGGCTACGTGGGCGTGGTCGCCCTGTCGAACGTGGAGTTGTCCGCCCCGGCCGACGAGCTGAGCGGCGCGACCGAGATCGACGTCCGCCGCCTGCCCGGCGCGATCGCCGCGATGACGAACCAGCCGATCCTTCTGGGCTTCCGCTATGTCGGCGACGCGGTGCACATCCCGCTGACGATCCGCAGCCACAAGGCCGTCGGCGTGCTGATCACCATCGCCGACAACGCGACCTACACCGGCATGCAACTGCCCGACGGGCGGCGGATGACCAAGGCGACCTACGCCGTGCGCAACAACCGTAACCAGTTCCTCCGCATGAAGATGCCGGACGGGGCGGCGATCTGGTCGGCGTCGGTCGGCGGCAAGCCGGTCTCCCCGGCCACCGACGAGAAAGGCAACGTGCTGATCCCGCTGATCCGCAGTTCCGGCACGTCCAGCGAACTGACGAGCTTCCCCGTAGAGATGGTGTACGTCGAGACGCCGGCCGACCCGGCGCCGTCGGCCGGGAAGCTGCACGTGGGCCTGCCCGTCTGCAACGTGCCGGTGATGCACGTGATGTACCGCTTCTACGCACCGGCCGAAGGCACGTACACCGTCGGCTGGGGCAAGAGCGGCTTTTCCGGCGCGCTGGAGCTGGTCGAGCAGTTCACCTCGCTGGCGACGGGCGCCGCGACCGCGGTCAAGCCCGTCAAGCCGGCGGCCGAAACGCAGCAAATGGCGCAGCAGTTCCGCCGGCGTGCCGACGACGCCGTCGCCGCCGGCGGCGCCACGCCGATCCGCGTGCGCCTGCCGATCAACGGCAAGCTGTTCAAGCTCGAGAAGATCCTCGCCCTGCCGGACGACGAGCTGTTCTTCGACGTGACATACCGCGACTGGAAACGCGCCGAGTGACGCACGACCGCGCCGGAAGCCGGTAGGGCGTGCACGCGTTTTTTGCGTGCACGCGCAAGGACCGCCCCCATGGTTTCCGCGTGCACCAAGTACGTCAGAACGGAAGACCCCACCTTTACATGGTACTTTGAGTTGAAGGATGGGGCTGAGCTAACACTGCGTATCCAAGGCAACACAGTGATAAACATAGAAGGAGAATACAGACATCCAACAACACCTTTGAGCGGACGCGATGAGCGCGCCGCTCAAGGTCAACGTGCCTGGTTTCGGGCCTGTGGCAGTGTTTTCGAGCAGGGCCTGGTTGACCCGTGCCGCGCGTCAACGGGTCAACGCGTCAACGCGTCAACGGGTTAGCGAATCAACGAGTCAACGGATGTACAAAATCGCGCCTCAACGCGCTTGCTTGCGTGTAATCTATCCTCCGTGGACCGTGACGAGGCCCAACTGCTGAGCATGCTGGAAGGCGGCGTGCCGCTGGTGCGCGAGCCGTATGCCCAGTTGGCGGCCGCGCTGGCGTGCGACGAACCGGCGCTGCGGCAGCGTCTGGCGGCGCTGCGCGGGCCCGACGGCGTGATTCGCGAAGTCTCCGGCATTTTCGACGCCGCGGCGCTGGGCTACGCTCGAACGCTGGTCGCCCTGGCGGTGCCTGCCGGTCGCGCCGACTCGGCCGGGCGACTCGTCGCTGCCCATCCCGGCGTCTCGCACGCGTACCTGCGTAGCGGCGCGGTCAATCTGTGGTTCACGCTGGCGATCTCGCCTGACAGCCGACTGGGCCTGGACGCCACGGCAGCGGCGCTGGCCCGCGCCTGCGGCGCGACGCGCGTGCTACTGCTTCCGGCCGAGCGGCGCTACAAATTGCACGTCCGCTTCGCGTCCGGTACTGCGCCGAATACGCCGCGGCCGGAGTCGCCGCCGGCCGATCCGCCGCCGCTGACGGACGCCCAGCGCCGCGCCGTGCGGGCGCTTCAATGCGACCTGCCGACGCGGGCCGATCCGTTCGCGCCGCTCGCCGCGGCCGAGGGGCTCGATGCCGACATGCTCCTGGTGCACGCCGCCGACCTGCTGACCGCCGGGCGGATGCGGCGCTACGCCGCGACGCTGCGCCACCGCCGCGCCGGAGCGACCGCCAACGTGCTCGTCGCGTGGCACGTGCCGACCGACCGCGCCGACGCCGCCGGCGCCGCCCTGGCCGAGGTCGACGCCGTCAGCCATTGCATCCGCCGCCGGCCGGCCGACGACTGGCCCTGCACGCTGTACACCATGGTGCACGGGCGGGACGCCGACGCCTGCCGACGTGCCGTCGCGGCCGCGGGCGAACGCATCGGCGAGCCGCGCCGCGTGGAACTGTGGACCCGCCGCGAGTACGCCAAGCGCCGCGTGCGCTTCTTCACGGACGCCGAGGCGGCGTGGGAAGCGAAATACGGCGACAGATGATGACCTGTAGGGTGGGCCCATACGATCATACGACTCGTACGAGATCTTCGACATGTCTGCCCACCATCGCCACTGCCACGGGCATGCATGTCGAACAGCCGCCCCGCGCCGTCCTGCCTCTACGCGTTGCGATCGGCGAGCCGTTCCCAGTGTCGGTCGTTGAACACGCAGCCGGGGTCGGGTCCGTGGAGTTGGCCGTAGTAGGCGTCGGCGCGGGCGCGGCAGCCGCCGCAGTAGTTCTTGAACGCGCAGACCTCGCAGTGTCCCCAGCGGCGGTCGCGGTCGTTGAGCACGTCGTAGAAGACGCTGTTTCGGAAGATGTCGATCAGCGGCGCGTCGCGGACGTTGCCCATCACGCGGTGGGGCAGGTAGACGCAGGGCGTCACGTCGCCGGACGGCTCGATGCAGGCGTAGGTGCGCCCGGCGCCGCAACCGCCGAGGTACTTCGCCACGACGCGCGCCTTGACGCCGCTACCGGAACCGGCGTGGGAGCAGGCGGTCTTTCCGGTCGCCAGCGCCGCCCCGGCCAGGCACACCCGCCCCAGCTGCGGCGCGGTGGAGATCACGCCGATGCCGCCGGCCTGCATCTTGGCGTTGAGCTCCCCGAGCAGCCGCTCGCGCTGCTGCGGCGTGATGTCCCGCGCGGTCATGTTCAGGCCCCGCCCGACGGGGATGAAGTTGAAATGCGCGAAGCAGCCCGCCCCCAGCCGCTCGGCGAAGTCGATCATCGCGGGGACCTCGTCGACGTTGTCGCGATGGACGCACATCGCGATGCCCAGACGCAGGCCCTCGGTGGCGACGACCGTCCGCGCCCCGGCCACCGCGCGGTCCCACATGCCGGGGATGCCGCGAAACGCGTCGTGGCGTGCGGCGTCCACCGAGTCCAGCGAGACCTCCACATAGCGCAGGCCCGCCGCGGCGAGCTTCTTCGCGCGGTCGGGCGTCATCGTCGTGCCGTTCGTGGCGATCGTCACGTGCATGCCCCAGCCGGCGGCCCGTTCGATACACGGGATCAGGTCGTCGCTGAGCGTCGGCTCGCCGCCGGAGAAGGCGACCATGGGCATATACGCCCGGCCCATTTGGTCGACCAGGTCGAGCTTCTCGTCGCGAGTCAGTTCGTCGGCCAGGGGATGCGTGTCGGCGTCCTGGTAGCAGTGCCGGCAGGCGAGGTTGCAGCGGTTGGTGACGTTCCAGACGCAAAACAGCGGCGCGGAGAACCGCTGCGGTACCGTCAGGCCGAACTCGGCGACGGATCGGGCGGCCAGGACCAGCCCGCGAATGGTCGGCGTGTGCTCGACGAGCCGCCGGCGAAACGTGGCGGCGTCTGTGTCGCCGCGCACGCGGTCGATCAGGCGGTGGACGAGCCAGTACTTCACCCGGTCGCCCAGCGGCGCGTCCGGGTCGGCATAACTGGCGAGCATCCGTTCGAAGCCGGTCCGTCCGGCGGCGCCGGGTTCGCCCGCGACGGCGTCCGCCCGCGCCAGGCGCCCCAGCAGCCAGCGGATCGGGCGCCGGGCGAGCCAGCGCTCCAGCGAATGGTGATAGTCGATCTGCAGCGCCTGCGGCGTGATCGCGTCGGCCAGGGCGTCGCTCTGCTGAGCGTACTCGCCGCTGGTCACGTGCCCGTCGTCGCGCCGCGTGGGGCGCTTGTCGGGATTGCCCGAGGCGTCGAAGCTGTGGTCGTAGCGCTTGCCGCCGGCCGCGGCGGTGGTGTGGGCGGCGGCGCGCGTGTAGGACGCGTCCGGTGCGGCGCGGCGTTGTGCGGTTCGGCTCATGCTTCCGGCACCAAAGCCGCTGCCGGTGTCTCGGCGCGGGTCTGGCGAGTCTGTGTGGTCTATAGCCCCAGCCAGCTCTTGTTTCGCGGCGCGACCTCGACGAACTCGGAGACGTTCACGTCCTCGCGTCCGTTGAGCCAGGCACGGATGCGCAGCACCTCGTTCGACGGCCAGGTCGGACCGACCGTGAGCGTCCGGCTGGCACGGAGGACCTCGCCGGGGGCGATGATCGTCGTGTGCAGCACCTGCGGTGCGGCCGCGGGGGAGCGCTCGATCTCCTCCCAACCGCGGGCGGTGTGGTGAGCGGCGCTGACGTAAAGCTGTGTCTTGCCAAACGCGTCGACCTCCACGGGCGTTCCGCCGCGGTTCTCCACGGCCGCGGTCACGGTGAAGCTCTCGCCGGGGTGCAGCGTCCGGTCGGGCACCGTGATTCCGATGGCCAGCGGGCCCTCGACGGCAGTAGCGTCGAAGCCGGCGCATTCGTCCACGGCATACTTGCACGCGCAGCCGCCCGCCGTTGCAACGACGGCCAGTGACAACGGCGCCATCCACATCCACGATCGCGTTGTTTTCATGCTCGACTCTCCATGACCAGGTTCTGAGGCGAATTCGATTCCCCGCTGCGGGCGCCGGCGGCGAAGGCCTGCTCGACGACGGCGCGATATTCGGGCCCGCAATTATACGTGCAGAACGGGAACAAACCTGCCGGCGTGGAATACAGGATCACGCAGCGTTTGACGCGTTCGGCGTCGAACGTGTACCGATCCTGAAAATGCATCCCCGCGCACAACAGTGTCTTGTAGGTCTGCTGCTCGCCGGCGCCGCGCCCTACGTTCTTGTCCACCAGCCCCTGAAGCGAGCGGATAAACCGCCGGACCGTCAACCCCTCCGGCGCCGCGTCCGGACGAAAGTGCCGCTTGAACATCCGCACGAGCCGCCAGGCATCCAGCCGCGACGTCACCGCCGCAGCCAGCGGCGTCTGCGGCCGCCGCGCGCGAATTCGCGCCGCGATGCGGTTCATCTCCCAGAACATGCCCTCCACGTCGACCACGGCCGGGAAGGGCACCGCCTGCCCCTCCGGCGAGACGAGAAAGTACGTTCCGAACGCGCAGTCCGGATGGCACGTGGGTTTGATCTTGGTTTGCCCGGTCAGCGCCTCCAGCACCTGCGCCAGCGGCGTGACGATGCTCAGCGGGTACATGTCGCGCAGCGGCACGGCCCCGCTGGCGTCGGCGATGTCGTGGGCCAGGTCGCCCAGCGTGTAGCGGCGGGCCGCCCGCTCGTCGCCGTCGATCCGCCCGCTGAACGACACCGGCTGGTAGCTGACCGCGCTGACCACGTCGATGTTCTCGATGGCGAAGCGGAAGATCTCCGCCACGCGGCGGTCGTTGACGCCCTTGAGGATCGTCGGCACCAGGCAGACCTTCAGCCCCAGCGTGCGGCAGTTGTCCAGCGTGGCGAGCTTCTTGGCCCACAGCCCGGGGCAGTTGCGGGTGGGCATGTGCGCCTCGTCGCCAACGCCGTCGAACTGGAGGTACAGCGTATGCACACCCGCCTCGGACGCCCGGCGGGCGAAGTCCGCCTCGGCGAAACGGATGCCGTTCGTGGCGATCTGAATGTGGGAAAAGCCCATCTCGCGCGCCGTCGCGACGATCCGCAGGAAGTCCGGATGGAGCGTCGGCTCGCCGCCGGTGAACTGCACGGCCGTGGCGGGCGGGTCCAGCCGCCGCAGCGCCTCAAGCTGCCGGACGATCTGGTCGTAGTCCGGCTCGGCGACGTACCCGACCGCGCCGGAGTTGGCGAAACAGATCGGACACCGCAGGTTGCAGCGGTTGGTCAGGTCGATCTGCGCCAGGCACGCCCCGGAGAGATGCTGCCCGCACAACCCGCAGTCCGACGGGCACCGCTTGCCGTCCGGCATGTGCCAGCTGCGCTGGCCGGGCTGCTCCTCGAACGTCCACCACAGCGCCTTGGCGTGCAGAAGCGCGTCGGCGTTGATGCAGTCGCGGACGTAGCCGTGCTCGGGGCAGGTCTTCTCGATCCACACCGCGCCGTCGCGGACAAACTCCCGCCCGACGATGACGGCCGAACAGACCGGGCAGAGCGTCTCGACGGTTCGCGGCAGGCGGCGATGGACCGGGTGAATCCGCGCGCCGGCGCGGGTTCGCCTGGCCGAGCCGGGAAAGTCGCTGGCGCGCGGCGTCCAGATCGTATCGTGATGCACCTCGCGCCGGAGGCCGCAGTCGCCGCAGTCGTACCGCAGCACGAGCTGCGCCCCGGCCCGCTCGAAACGGGCGTCGACGACCTCGCCGCAGGTCGGGCACGTCGCGCGGGTCGCGACGGGCAGTTCGGCGAAGTGCCCCGCCAGCCGCCGCACCGCGCGGCGCAGGTCGGACACCATGCGCATCGGGCTCGCCGTCTCACACGGCGCGGTGAGGGGGGCGTCCCGGACGGGCGCCGGGACGGATTTCGCTGCCTGTTGCGGTGTCAACGGACGGTTCCTGTCCTGCCGGGGATCACTCGAAGTACGCCGGATATCGGCGCCGGGCGGTCTTGCGCTTGCGGTACGTTTCGGCCAGCTCCATGAAGATATCCAGGTCCCGTTCCATGTTGGAGCTGGTCGCGTCGAAGTAGAAGTTTCGGATCGGGATGTCGTCGTGGTCGGCCGAGACGTCGTGATACACCGCCTCGGAGACGATCCCGTTCATGCACGAAAACGGGCTGATGTCGATGATCCCGTCGGCGCCCTTGCGATACAGGTACACGCTCTTGCCGATCGACAGCGCCATCTCGCCCAGCGCCCCGTCGGCCGGCAGATAAGGCCAGCCCGGCTCCAGCACGTCGGCCAGGAGATCGTGCGGCTCCTCGTACCCGGCGAAGTCTTTGCTGACCGGCGCCAGGAGCTTGTGCTCGTCGCGCCGCTGGACGGCGTTTTTCGCCACCGCCTTGAGCATCTCCAGCGACAGCCGCTTGCCCTCGCGGCGAAGCATCGCCTTCTGCGACCAGTTGGTGTACCAGACCCACTCGCCGACGTCGCTGAGCCACGCCTCGCCGCCGTGGGCCTCGATCCGCCGGACGGCGTCGGTGTTGCTGAACGTGTTCAGCCGGCAGAAAATCTCGCCCACCACGCCGATCAGCGGGCGGTCCTTCGTATAGCGAGCCGGAACGGCGCGGAACACGTCGCGCGCGCCCGTGACGGCCTCGATCAGCGCGTCCAGCCGCTGCCGGCCGCTGAGTGAGGGGTCCTCCGCCACGCGTTCGACCAACGCGATGCCCCGCTCGAAGGCCTCGTCGGCGGCTCCGGGCTGCGTCTCGTACGGGCGCGTCTTCAGCAGCAGCTTTCGCAGGATGTCCGAACAGACCAGCACGCGCCACATCTGGCGGATCGTCTCCAGGGAGTTCTCGCCGAGCCCGTCGTAGCTGTTCGTGCTGGACGGCGAGATGATGGGCACGTCCTCGTAGCCCAGCTCGTCGAGCACCTGGCGGAGATACGGGGCGTACTGACCGAAGCGGCAGGGCCCCTCGGCCGTGGGCATGAACAGCGCGACGCGCGACGGGTCGGCGCCGTCGTCGATGAGGATGCGCAGGAAATCGCCGATGGTGACCTTGGCGGGGTAGCACTCCTCGCCTCCGGTGTACAGTCCGCCGAGTTCGAGCGTTCGCTCGTCCGACGGCGGCGTGCAGGCGGCGTCGATGCCGATGGAGCGGAACACGCCCGCCATCAGCCGCGCGCCGACGTACGTCATCCGCGGAATCCACAGCTTCCGCCCGCGAAGCTGCTCGAAGGTCGTCACACGCTGTTGCGTCGTGGCCGTTTGCATGACGGGCCATTATAAACATCGCGCCGGGGGCGTGATACGCTTTTTGCGGAGTGGAAGCCGACGTGGCCTGCACGCGAGGGACGCCGCCGTGGTCTACACGCGAGGGACGCCGCCGTGGTTGCTCCGTCCGGCCGGTGCCGGACTGCGCAAACCACGGCACCCATGCCAAGCGCGGGTGCCGTGGGCTGCGAAGCGAAGCGAGCAACCACGCTCCGCCAGCGCAACGCCGGACCGCGCGGGTGCCGTGGGCTGCGATCCCGGCAACGCCGGGAGAGCAACCACGCTGCTGAGAAGTCCTTGCTGTGCCGCCACGGACGAAGCATCATGCACACCCATGGGGCCACACCGCGTGCATCGCAAGAGTTGGGATAACGACTGGGACGTTCATTGCCTGACGTTCTCGACGTTTCAGCGCCGCCCGTTGTTCACCGGCCGCCACGCGGCCGGATGGTTTCTCGATACTCTCGCGGCCGCACGAACACGTTGTCCCTTTCGGCTGTTTGCCTACGTCATTATGCCCGAGCACGTCCACCTCGTGCTCCAGCCGTTGTCTGGCGTGACCATCCGGACGATTCTGTGGCGTCTCAAACGCCCGCTGACACGTACCGTCCTGGCGTGGGTCCGCGCCAATAGCCCGGCGTTCCTCAATCGCCTGGCCGACGTGCGACCGTCGGGTAAGACGCTGTATCGATTCTGGCAACGAGGCGGCGGATACGACCGAAACCTTCGATCCGCTTCGGACGTCCACGAAAAGATCCGCTATATTCACGACAATCCCGTTCGGCGCGGTTTGGTCGCCCGGGCCGAAGACTGGCCGCACTCGTCCGCCGGTGACTGGATTCTGCAACGTCCCGGACGCGTACCGATCGATTGGGATTTCCTGCCGGAACCGGAGGTGCGGTAGGTCGCGTGGTCACGCCGACGTGGTCTACAGGCGAGGGACGCCGACGTGGTTGCTCCGTCCGGCCGGTGCCGGACTGCGCAAACCACGGCACCCATGCCAAGCGCGGGTGCCGTGGGCTGCCAAGCGCGGGTGCCGTGGGCTGCCAAGCGCGGGTGCCGTGGGCTGCCAAGCGCGGGTGCCGTGGGCTGCGATCCCGGCAACGCCGGGAGAGCAACCACGCTCCGGCTCCGTCCGGCGCCCCTTACGTACCGGCGTTCGCCGGCGCTGATCGGCGTCGTTCGGTCAGGTCGATCGCCAGGCGGATCGCGGCGATCATGCTGGACGGGTCGGCGCGGTTGGCGCCGGCGATGTCGAACGCGGTGCCGTGGTCCGGGCTGGTGCGGATGATCGGCAGACCCAGCGTCAGGTTCACCGCGTCGCGCCAGCCCAGCAGTTTGACGGGGATCAGCCCCTGGTCGTGATACATCGCCACGACGCAGTCGAAGTGCCCGTCCACGGCGCGGTTGAAGATCGTATCGGCCGGGAAGGGCCCGCGCGCGTCGATGCCGGCCTCCCGCGCCATGGTGATCGCCGGTTGGATCACCCGCCGCTCCTCGTCGCCGAACTGCCCGTCCTCGCCGGCGTGCGGGTTGAGCCCCGCGACGCCGATCCGCGGCGTCTCGATGCCGAACCACGCCCGCAAGGCCGTCGCGGACAGGTCGATCGGGTTGAACACGCAGCCGATGGTGAACGCGTCGCGGATGTCCATCAGCGCCAGGTGGATCGTCGCCAGCACCACGCGCAGCCGCGGGGAGACGAACATCATCGCCACGTGCCGCACGTCGCAACGCTTGGCGAGCAGCTCGGTATGGCCTGGGAATTTCTTGAACCCGGCCATCTGCCACGACCGCTTGGAGATCGGTGCGGTGACGATCGCGTCGACCAGGCCGGCCCGGGCCGCGGCGATGGCGGCCTCGCAGAACGCCATGGAGGCCCGGCCCCCGAGACTGCTTGGTCCGCGCGGCATGGCCGCCGGCATGGCGATCTCGTCGAAGTCCAGCACCACCACGTCGTCGGGGTATCGGCGGATGTTCTCGTGCTCGTCGCGACGGGGCGCCCACGCCAGCTCGGCCGCGTCGGCGGTGTACGCGAGCTGCTCGGCCAGGCCGAACACCACGAACCGCGCGCGCGACCGCAGCGACGCGTCGGACAGGGCCTTGACGACCACCTCGGCCCCGATGCCGCACGGGTCGCCCATGGTCACGCCGATAATGGGGCG
>JAGXKT010000072.1:1727-3520 GCA_018335035.1 Phycisphaerae bacterium | reverse complement strand
GCCGCCGATACCGCCGTCAATGTCGCCATGGTCTGTCGCCTCCTGTGCGGGTCCCGCCGGGCCGGGCGATGATCGGCTCACCGCCCGGCCCGTATCGCCGCGGGAACTCCCTCCGCCTACGCTTCTCCCTCCGTCGCTGAAGCTTCCGGCTTCGCCAAGGCTACGCCGGACAAGCTGGAGGACTCCGCTTACGCCTCGCCCTTGCACTTGACGCCGCCCTTGGGGTCCTGCAGCGCCACGCCGAAGTCGTGGTAGCCCCGCATCCGCACGCCGAGGACGTTGAAGTCCGCGTCCGCCGTCTCGATGGTCGGCGACTCCTGGCCGTTGAGGAACGCCACCTCGATCACCGGCAGGTCCGCCGGGTCGGCCAGCAGGTACCACGCCTTGGCCGAGTGGCCCGTGTAGTTGCTGTTGGACAGGTACCGGCTGACGGCCGTGCGGAACTTGCCCTGGTGCGGGTTGGCCACGGGGTACTGGGTGTCCGCCGTCGTGTCGCGAATCTCCAGGGACTTGTAGAGCATCGTCCCGATCGCGCTGAGCGCCGTGGGCACCAGCACGATCTGGGGCATGATGCCGATGGGCTTGCCGTCGGCGTCGGTCTGTTCGAGGAACTTGACCTCCGCGTCGGTCAGCCCGTCGATGCTAAGCGCCGTCGCCGCCCCGGTCAGGTAGTTCTTGTTGGCCGTCTTGAAAAAGCCGCTGTTGGCCAGGAAGGTCGACCAGAACACGTCGTTGATCTTCAGCCCCGAGCCCCGGCCGAGCTTCCGCGGGACCGTCGTGATCGCCCCGAGGTCGTCGTTGATGATGTCCCGCCGGTCGAGCGACAGCAGCAGTCCGTAGGTGTCGGCCTTGTTGGTGTAGCTCTCCTCGCCGAGCGTGCCGTGCTTCAGTTCGCCGCCGGGTGCGACCTGCTCGTACTGGTCGGTGCCGATCAGCCGGTAGCTGGTGACGGTCTTGAAGTCGCTGACGTTGCGGACCGCGCAGATCTCCCGCCACGTCCGCTCGACGCTGAAGAAGCCCTCCAGCAGGAACTTGTTGGCCACGTTGGACAGAATCCCGCCGATGTCCACGGTGGACAGCCCCGCCTGGAGGTCCGGGCGGAAGGCGAATCGCAGCACGGACCGGCTGTCGCGGAAGTTGCGGCCGCTGTAGCCGTTGGCCCAGGCCGCCTCCAGCAGCAGTTCCTGCAGGCCGATGCCGCCGCGGAAGCGGCTGGCCGCCGCCTCGACGGCCGGCTCGCCGAACGCCCCGGCCACGTCGTCACCGCGAAGACCGCCGGTGAGCATGCAGGCGGCCTCGAGGATGGGCCCGGTCATCTGCGTCTCCGGCACGTGGGCGGCAGGCGGCTTGGGCCGCTCGGCCCGGAGCACCTCCAGCTCGCAGCGGGCGGCGTCCCAGCCTTGCTCGATGGCCTTGGCCTCGATGTCGGGATGCTCGCCGGCGCAGACCTTCCGCACGGCCGCGATCCGCCGGGACTCGGCCGACGCGCGGCTGCGCATCTCCGCGACGGGGTCGCTGTCGCCGGCGCTGCGGGCGGCGAGGGGATCGGAGGCCTGCCGGTCCTGCGTGCGTGCCTGCTGCGCGTTGGCCGAAGGCGACGCCGGCTCGCCCGATGCGTGGACGTCCTGCGGCGCCCGGGGCTCGTCGTTGTGCTGTGCAGCGTTCTGCTCGGTGGCCTCGGTGCCGGCCTGCGTCTCGTCGGTCTGCGCCTCGACGTCCCGGTTCTTGGTCGTCTCGTCCATCGTGCGTTCCTCCGTGTGTTCCTCGTTTGCGTCTTCGCATTCGCCGGCGGC
>JAGXKT010000072.1:0-1687 GCA_018335035.1 Phycisphaerae bacterium | reverse complement strand
CCCGCATCGGCGCCGCTGTCGACGAAGCTGATCTCCTTGAGAACCGCCTGGCGCACCACGTGCGCCGGGCCGGTGACCTCCCGGCCGTTGACCTCCGCCCGCCCGCCGGCCGGGACGAACTCGACGCGGACCACCTGGGCGCCGATGCTCGCCCGCCAGGGAAAGCCCTTCGCGCCGCTGCGGGCCACGTCGCGGGCCCAGGAGGTATCCCGGCTGATGAGCCCCTCGGCGACGAGTTCGCCGTCGGCAACGGCGATGCGTTGGGTGTGGCCGACGCCCTGGCGCCGGGCGTGATCCAGGCGGATCGGCAGGTTCTGGCTGGGAATCGCCAACCCGGCCAGGTCCACCACCACCGGGTGCGGGAAGCCCGGCAGGCGCATGGGCCCGCCGGTGTAGGCGACCATGGTGAAGCGCGGCGGCTGCTCGGCGCTTCCGGCCGCCTCGAGGGTCGGCGTGGCCGTCAGCGTCAGGACCTCGGGTGTGGCCTCAGGCCGCGGCACGGGGCACCTCGCTGTCTTTGCGGCCGGCCGGGGCGAGCTCGGCGTCGGTCAGCCCGAGCTCGGCGGCCAGCTGCTGTTCCTTGGCCCGCTGGCGCAGCTGGACCTCCCAGTCCTTGCCGACCTTGGCGTACTCGTCTGCCAGCGTGGTCGTGTGGTTCTCGAGGCGCTTGGCCTGGGCGGCGGCCTCCTTGGCCGGGTCGACGTGCTCGGTGCCGTCCCAGAACCACTGGTGGGCGGGGCGGCCGGCGCCCTGGAGGAACGCCAGGTCCCCGACCAGCGCCGCCTCGGCGCACCAGGCGTCGAAGATCCGGTCGCAGACCGCCTCGTTGAGGTGGGCCTGCTCGATGCGGATGGACTTGTAGTAGGTCTGGTGGTCCAGGCGCCCCGAGGCGTAGTTGTAGCCGGAGGAGTTGCCCGCGGCGATGTTGTACGGCAGGTTCAAACAGCGGGCGATCTCGTTGAGGATCTCGCGTTTGAACTCGCCGTAGGTGGTCCCCGGCTGCTCGGCCTTGATCTGCCCGAGCTTCCAGCCGTCGGGCAGGACGGTGGCCATCCGCTTCTCCAGCTCGACGATGTCCATCGGCTCGACGGCCGCCGCTTCGCCGGTCGCCGGGGCGTCGGTAAACAGCACGGCGGCGAAGTCCGCCGCCGTCTCGGCCGCCCCGAGCACCGCCAGCGTGTAGCGCCGCAGCTGGGCGAACAGCGGCAGGGCCGGGGTGAGCTCCGGGATGCCCCGGTGCTGGCCGGGCCTCTCGGCGCGGAACCAGTGGACCATCGCCTCGGCGGGAATCCGATCGTAGGCCGCCTCCGGCGGGCGCAGCCGGTCGCCGGGATGGGCCCGCAGGACGGTGTAGCTGACCGGGTTGCCGTAGGCGTCCAGGACGATCCCGTCGACGTCGTCGGCGACGCCGAACGGGCGGGGCGCCGTGACGCGGTCGGCCTCGATCAAACGCACGTCGAGCTGGACCGGCGCGTCCAGGCCCGGGTTGCTGGTCAGAAGCGCGAACGCCTCGCCGTCGGTGGCCTTGGCCATCCGCAGCGTCCGCAGCTTGGCCGCCAGGTCGACCGCGCGTGCCCACTGCCCGAAGGCGGCCTCCACACGCCGGTTGCTCTCGGCATCCTCGCTCAGAAGCTGCAGGCGCGGGCCCGTGCCCACGCAGTCGTTGGCCAGCGTCGAGACGATGCCC
>JAGXKT010000071.1 GCA_018335035.1 Phycisphaerae bacterium | reverse complement strand
TTTTCGAGTTTGAAATCATCGTAAAGGCTGCCGTCGGCCGTGTAGGCCCGGTAGTGCAGGGCATCGCCGTCGATATGGATGACCTGGTACAATTGCAACTCCTGGCCGGTGCGGCGCTTGAACGGGGCGGTGGCCACATCGTACTGCTTGCTGCCGACGACGGAATTGACGTAAACGGTGCCGGTGTCGGATTCGGTGGCGACGTGATTCTCATCGATTTCCGGGTCGTGCCGCATCAATCCGGTACGCATGTAGCTGTGGTCGTGGCCCTGCAGGACGAGGTCGACGCCCATACGGTCAAAGACGGGTTGGAATGTATCGCGCTGTCTGCCTTTGCCGGTACCCCGCTTTTTCGCGGAGGGGTAGACGGGATGGTGCATGGAGACGATCGACCATTTGTCACCCCGACCCGTTAGGACGTCTTCCAGCCACGCGGCCTGCTTGTCGCGCTGGTGGTTGGAGTTCAGCACGACGATGCGAACGCCCTGGTAGTCGAACCAGTAGGCCGTATCCTCCAGCCCTTCGGGCCCGTTGTCCGGCAGGGCAAACAGCCCCTTCCAGAGCGGGGGGGTTTGATTGTAGTGTTTCTTGTCATTGACGGTGATTATGTGAGTCTCGTGATTGCCGAGAACGGGGACAAGCGGAAGTTCATGCACCAGCCAGCCGCAGGTCTCGAACCAGCCGTCCCAGTGATCGTCCTCGTTGCCCCGGTTGACCAGGTCTCCCGCCTGCAGCATGAAAGCGGCATCGGGCGCTTCGCGGTAGGCGGCATGCACCACACGCCGGCAATGGGAACGCACGCCGTTTTGAAGATCGCCGAGGTAGATGAACGAGAAAGGCTTGGCGCCCGCCGCCGCGGTCGTGAAGTGTGTCCAGGGGCTCCAGTGGATGCCGCTGCCGACGCGGTAGGCGTAGGTCGTCTCCGGCTTGAGGCCGGTGAAGACGGCCGAGTGGTACTCCCACGTGCCGCTATCGGTTTCAATGTCCTCGCTCTCGGCCTCGACGCTGATCGCACCGTCTTTCAGATCCGGTCCCGGCGGCGCCGGGGTGATCTGCACCCCGGCACCGCCCCCCCGCCAGGATACCGCCATTGTCGTGGCGGCATTCGCTCCACGGCTGAGCACAATCCGATCGGGTCCGGCCGCGGCAGACGTCGAGGGAATCGCGATGGTCGTGAAGAGGGTGAGTACGAGCAGCAAACATGGGCGCGGCGATGCGAGTCGGCTGTTCACGAGGTTCCTTCCGTTTGGAATATGCGGTTATGCTTCGGTGTGCCCTCGGTGGGGGATGAACCCGTAGCGAGATCGATTCTCGTCCCGCCCGCCGCAGCCGCCAAGGCGAGCAAGCGCACAACAACGCCGGTTTCAGGGACGGGTCGATGCCGTGTGCCGGGCTGAGGCGGCCGCGGCGCGTTAGCGTGTCCGCTGGGTCTTAAGCTCCCATTCTCGTTCACCATTATGCAATGGACCAGTTTACCATATCAGCGCCCCCGATTCACAATGCTACCACGGGCCGGGGCCGCACCGCGTCCCGCAGGAACAAGGTGTGGCACCTGGCTGGTTTCCACGCCCTCGCCGCTCCATGGATCGGGTAGGCGGGGGTGATTGCTCACCCCGGCCTCCCACACCACCGTACGTACGGTTCCGTATACGGCGGTTCAACCGGGGCTCGCAAGCCGTCGATGCTCCTCAAGCAGGCTCACCAGTCCATACTGCCGCAGTTCCAGCGTGGGGACGGCTCGGTTCAGAGCGCTGAATCCGGCGCATCGCCAGTGGCCATATCCGCTGTACGCGGTGCGGTGGGCCAGTTCGACCTCGACACCCCGCCTCGCCAGTTCGCGAGCGCGGGTCAGGGGACGCTTCCACTGCTTCCACAGCACGCGGCGCAGCTTCCGTCGTACCCACTGGTCGAGTTGCTCGAACACGCCTTTGACTTCCGACAGCCGGTAGTACGCCACCCAGCCGCGCAACTGCGGCCTCAGGTCGCGGATCAGCCGACCGATGTTGCGGCCGCGTCCACGGCGGAACGTCTCACGCAGCTTCTGTTTAAGACGACGCACCGATTCGGCCGCCACCTTCAGCTTCGGCTTGCGGTGCCACGTCACGCTGTAACCGAGGAACTTGCGGTTCCACGGCCGGTCCACCGCGCTCTTGTCACGGTTGACCGTCAGACGCAGCCGGTCACGGAGGTACCGCTCCAGTCGCTCAAGCACCCGCTCGCCCGCTCGCCTGGACTGCACGTAGATGTTGCAGTCGTCGGCGTAACGCACGAACCGGTGGCCGCGACGCTCCAACTCTTTGTCGAGGTCATCCAAAAGGATGTTCGACAGGAGCGGAGACAGCGGGCCGCCCTGCGGCGTGCCCTGGCTTCGGGGACTGACAACGCCCCCGGCCATCATCCCGCTCCGCAGGTAGCGGTAGATCAGGACGATGACCCGCCGGTCCTTCACCCGGCGACCCACCCGCGCCATCAGCACGTCGTGGTTCACCCGGTCGAAGAACTTGGCCAGGTCCATGTCCACCACCCAGCGATAGCCGGCCGCGATATGATCGCGCGCCGCGGTCACCGCCTGATGGGTGCTCCGGCCCGGACGGAACCCGTAGCTGTGCTGCGAGAACGTCGGGTCGAAGATCGGACACAAGACCTGATGCAGCGCCTGCTGGATCAGGCGATCCAGCACCGTCGGGATGCCCAGCGTTCGCACGCCGCCGCCGGGCTTGGGTATCTCTACCTGCCGCACCGGCTGAGGGCGATACCTGCCGCTGAGCAATTGCTCCCGAACGCCTGCCCAGTGCGCCTTGCAGAAGTCGCCCAGTTGATCGACGGTCATGCCGTCGACCCCGGCCGCTCCCTTGTTGCGCACCACACGCTGGTAGGCCGCGAGCATGTTCTCGCGACACACCACCTGCTCCATGAGCCTCGAAGCCTCGTCGGCGATGGTCCCGGCCGGTTCCGTGCAGCTTCGGCGGACCAAGCCCCTGCCCTCGGCGATACCGTCGCCTGCTCTCGGGGGTGGTCCGGGCATCTCAGCCCTTGTGCTCTCCGCCTTGTCTCTGCGTCGATCGTGCCGCATCGCGTCGGCTCCCTGTTGTTCAGCCCTTCACCGCTGGTGACGCGGCTACTATGGCCTCGGCTGACTCCTGCCGGTCCCTCCCACGATGTCGCCACCGTGGTAGCTCATGGCAGACCGGCAGGTCTCCCGGGGTAAGACACGTGACCTTCGCTGCGCGCCCGCCGCATCTACGTCGCCGCGTTCCGGATTGACTCAGGGCTTCGGGTCTTCCGGCCCCCTCGCCCACGCGACGCCGCCTCGTATGCGGTTCCTGTTCGTCAGGCCGCAGCTTTGCCTGCCGCTTCCTTCAGACCCCGCCTCGCGGCGGCAGCCCTTGCGGTTCGGCTAACGGTTCCTGTCATCAAGGTCCGTAGAGGACTTGCACCTCCAAGTCATCGTGCCATGCCCGGCACACCAGAGAAAAGCCCATCCCGCAGAAGGATGGGCTCGCTGGTGGCTCACGCCGATGGCCGTGCCCCGGGCGACGACGACCGATCACGATTCGTCGGGCGAGACGGCGGTGAGCTCGGCGCCTTGCGATGGCGCGTGCGCATCGGACTCACCGTCGTCGCTGTCCGCCGCATCCCCCCCCGCATCACCCGCGGCATCGCCGTCGGCGGCAGGCCGCTCAGCGGCCGTGGCCGTGGCCGAGGCCGAGGCCGC
>JAGXKT010000070.1 GCA_018335035.1 Phycisphaerae bacterium | reverse complement strand
GCCATGCGTGGCCCGGCCCGTCCTCTTCGAGTATGGCCTCGCCGGCGAGCTCGATGTGATCGGGATAGAACGCCAGCGTGCCGCCCCGGAACTGCTCGGGCGGGTCGCCCGGCAGCGCGCCCCGCGGAAACAACTTGCGATGCGCGTCGAGGACGTTCTGAACGGTCTCGGGCAGACTCTTGCCATTGCCGACGTCGCCGAACGGCTTGGAGAGGAACTCCATCGCGCCGTGGATCAGCAGTTCTCGAGCCAGGTTCAGCCCATGCATGTGGTGGGCGGTCATTACGACGACGGGGACACGTCCGCGTCCCTTGGCCCGCTGAATCTGGCTGATGAGCTTCTTGCCGTATTCTATCTTCGCGAAGCCCCGGCCGGTGCGGGCGGGAATCTCCAAATCAACCAGGACGTAGTCGTAGTGGGTCCGCTGTATCAGCTCGTAGGCTTCCTGCTGGCTCTGGGCCCAGTGATGCCCGTGGCCGAGGACGGCCAGGCCGTCTTCGATCTCGTCGCGCATATCCAGGTCGTCCTCGACAACCAGGGCGGTGACCTCATTCGTCATTCGATGGCCTCCGATGGGGGCGGCGTCCGCGGCAGGGCGATCCGCGCGACGGTGCCTTCGTCCGGCCGGCTTTCGAACGTCAGCGTCCCGCCGTGGGCTTCAACGTATCGCCGCGCGATAGGCACGCCGTAGCCGGTGCTTCTGCGCTTGGCCTTGTTGCGACGGCGGGGCAGGGCCGCCGCAAGATCCTCGACCTGCTCGGCCGTCATGCCCACCCCGTCGTCGCGAACGTCGATGTGCACACGGCCGTCGGCCGCGTAGCCTGTCACGGTGACCACGCCACGTCGCAATTCGCTCGGCCCGTCCATGAACGCCTCGTAGGCGTTCTTGATCAGGTTGGCCAGTGCCAGGACGATCATGTGCCGCGACAGGCCCAGCCGCAGCCCGTCGGCGACATGCTGGCGGAGCTCGACCCGCGAGGCCTCGAAGCCCAGATTTTCGATGTTGCCGATGGCCATCTTGCCGGCAGCCCGCACTACCGCGCCGAGGTCTTCGACTTGCCGATCTTGCCGAAGCGGCTCGGTAAATCGCTCCAGGTCACCGACGCACCGGTCCATCAGCGCCACGCTCTGGACTACGCGGGCGGCCTTCAAGTGCGCCGCCGGCTGGCCGCCGTCTGCCAGGCGGCGCTCCAGGGCCGTGGCCGCCGGCTGCAGGTGTGCCAGGAGGCTTCGCAGGTCGTGGGCGAGACCGCCGGCCAGTTGATTGAACCGCATTTGGCCGAGGGCGGACGCCTCGTCGGCCGCCGCGCGGCCGTGCTTGCGGGCGAACCGGGCCACGCGGCGGGCGAAACGACGGTCGGCCGTCTCCCGCTGGCGGGCGCGGCTTCGATCGCGCCGTCGCAGGCGCGAGGCTTTCTGGGCAAAGCGGCGGACGAAGGTGTTGGCGTCGCGCCCCAGGCGGCCGGCCAGCTCGTCGAACAGCTCGTCGTCGAGCAGGTAGAGCCCGTTGGCGACGGCCTTGCGCACCTGCCATTTGGGGTCGCCGGCCAGCCGGCCCAGCAAGGCCCGCGACGCTCCGGCCGGCTCGACGAGTTCGCCGGTTCGAAGGGCCTCGACGAGCTCTGCGGCGGTTGCCAGACGCCTTCGCCAGTGCACCGCTCCGCCCTGGCAGTCTCGTAACATCTCGTTCCAGCGGTCGGCCATCAGTCTCCGTACCTCCGGCGCCGTTGGGCGAACGCCTCCTGGCCGCCTTCGAGCAGGTTGATGATCTCCGGCTTACATGCCTCCACGTCGCCGCCGTTGAGCAGTCGGCCCTGCGCGCCATCGGAGCTGAGCACGAACACGCCGGCCGCGTCGCCGAGGACCGGGATGTTCGGGTTGTGGGTGATCAGGACGATCTGCCGGCCGGCCTTGACGCGCCGAAGCCCCTCGACGATTGTCTCGTAGATGAAGCGGTTGTCGAGGTTGTCCTCGGGCTGGTCGACCAGCAGGGGGTTGGCGCTGTCCAGCAGCAGGATCGGCAGGATCGCCGTGCACTTCTGGCCGGTAGACAGCGACAGGGAATCCTTCCAATCGTCGCCGTCGTGCAGCTCGATCCGCGGCAGGTCGCCCAATTCGACCGTTTCGATCTCCAGGAGCACCTCCGGGGCGCTCAAGGCGGCGACGACCTTCTGGCCCTGGCTGGCGTTGAGGCCGGCCTGCTGGCAGAGTCCCTCGTTGTCGCTGTTGCGGACCAGGTGCACCAGCTCCGACGGGGCGAGAAGGCCGGCGATCTTGCCGGCGACCTGCTTGTGCTGAATGGCCGCCGGGCGCAGCGCGTCGGTGAGCATCGCCACGTAGCGGTCGCGGTTGCCGTGTTGATCGACCCGCACCCGCACCGGCGAGGAGACCGAGTCAGTGATGTAGCCGGACACCGAGGTCCGCAGCTCGAAGCGATGGTCTCGCAGGTCGGTGAGCCGATCAAGCAGACCTTGCCGCTGCTGGCGCAGCCGGGTCAATTCGCGCCGGCCCTCGACGTGCTGGCGTTTCTTGCCAAGCAGCTCGTTGCGTTTGCTCTCGGCCTGGGCCCGCTCGGTGGCCTGTCCCAGGGCGCGCTTCTGGCGGCTCAGTAGCTCGCGGAACGCCAGCTCCTGGCGGCGGTGACGGGCCCGAAGCTGCTCGGCCAGTTCGCCGGCATTGCTTTTGGCCGCGCTTAGCACCGAAGCCGCCTGTCGCAGCAGCCCATCCAGCTGCTCACCGGCCTGGCGCATCCGCCGACACATGGCGCCCAGCAGATTCCCATTGGGGCCTTGCCGCATGTCGTCGGCGAACAGCCGCTCGGCACTTGCCATGAAACCGCCTTCGGCCTCACGGAACCACCCGACGTACTGCTCGAACAGCGCCTCGGCCTCGCCGACGGCCTCGGCCTCGCGGTCCCGCAAGGCCTTGTGCGTCTGGGCAGCGTTCATCGCCTCGACGTTCTCGCCGCTGCCGTTGGCCAACTGTGCGATTCGGTCCTCGACGCTCTTGAGCATGCCCAGCTCGTCGGCGAGCTTGGCCGTCGTCCGTTCGGCGCTGGCCAGCGCCTTGGCGTTGGCTTGAAGTTCGGCATCGACCGCGTCGATGGCCTCGCCGAGCCGGCCGATCTCGTCGGCAGCGAACGCGTCGATCAGCGCCAGCTGCGACTGCGGGCTGTCGGCGATGTTCTCCACCTCGTTCTGGCTGAAGATATCCGCACCGAACAGGCCGCCGGAGCCGATTGCAATCTCTGTCGGCTGGCCGTCGGCGGACAACACCATCGGCTCGCCGCTGGCGGTCCGGTCGACGATGTACTCCAGGCCCTCCTTGGTCTCGATGGCCAGACGGATGCGTCCATCGCCGAGGTTGGTTTTGACCAAATCCTCGACGCGTCGGCGGCACAGTTGGCCGGCCTCGCCCGGGGCGAAGGCATCCAGGGCGTACCGGACGAACTCCAGCACCGTCGTCTTGCCGGTGCCGCGATGGCCGATCAGGCAGTTGAGCCCGTCGGCAAAGTCGATCTCGAGCCCGTCGAGGAAGCCACCGGCGACCGAGAAGGATTTAAGGCGGTGGGATCGTTGCGTCGTGTTCATGAGGATTCGCTCCCGGTCACTTGGCCGTCGGCGTCCGCGGCTTGCTTGTGGACCGTCCGATCTGCAGCGCCAACTGCAGCCCGAAATCGATTGTCCCGAACGGGTTGGCCACGTCTTCGGCGCCCCGCCGGCCCAGTGTCTCCATCAGCCGCATCAAGCTTGCCTTTTGACGCTTGGTCTTCTGGGCCACTGGTTGCCCGCACAGGATGATCACCGGCGGGGCGTCCGCGGCATTCTCGGCGGCCACGGCATCTAGCAAGCTCAAAGCGCTTTGGAAGGTCGCCCGGTCCTCGGAATGTCGCGGAAGCGCAAAGGCCACCAGGATGCAGGAATAGGTCTTCTGGCTCAGCAGGCGGCGGGCATCGTCCAGGTTCTCGGCGAGGTCCCAACGGTCGCCCAATCGTTCGACGGTCTGGCTGGCCTCGGCGACGACGTCGGCGTCGTGGGCCGCAATGAGGGTTCGTCT
>JAGXKT010000069.1 GCA_018335035.1 Phycisphaerae bacterium | reverse complement strand
GCAGTTGGCGACCGGCTATGCCAACCTCTGCGACGCCGTGTACGCCCCCAGCGCGAGCGTGGCGGACATCCTGCGCGGCCGCGGCGTGACGGCGCCGCTCCGCGTGGTACCGACGGGCGTGGACCTGTCGCGCTTCGCTGACGGCGATGGCGCCGCCTTCCGCCGGCGCGAGGGCATCCCGCCCCGCGGCAGCGCCGTGCTCGTCGGGCACGTCGGGCGCCTCGCCGCCGAGAAGAATCTGCCCTTCCTGGCCGAGAGCGTCGTCCGCGCGATGCGGCGGATGCCGCAGGTCCACGCGGTGCTGATCGGCTCCGGCGCGCTGGCGTTCGCGCTGCGCAAGCGGTTTGCCCAGGCCGGGCTTGGCGAGCGGACGCACTTTCCCGGTCGCAGGTCCGGGCAGGACCTCGTCGACGCGTATCACGCCATGGACGTGTTCGTCTTCGCCTCCAAGACCGAGACGCAGGGGATGGTTCTGGCCGAGGCGTTGGCGGCGGGCTGCCCCGTTGTGGCGCTCGACGCGCCCGGCGCGCGGGAGGTCGCCGCCGAGCCCGACGTCGGACGCCTCGTTGCGGAAGAAGACGCCGACGCCTTCGCCGCGGCGGTCTGCGACCTCGCCCGGCGCGCGGACGGTTCCGAGGCCGACGCGATGCGCGGCCGCGCGCGCGCCGCTGCCGCGCCCTTCGACGAGCAGCGGTGCATCGATGACGCTCTGGCCGGCTATGAAGAAGCGCTGGCCGCCGGCCGCAAGCGGGCCGACATCGACCGTAGCGACTGGGCCGTCATCGCCGGCGCCATCAAGCGCGAGTGGGACATCTGGTCCAACCGCGTCGGCTCACTAGGCAAGGTGGCGCGACAGAAGCTCGATCGCGAGGGCTTCACCGGCGTACCGTAGCGATGTTGCGGTCGGCCGGCGCGGGGCGTCTCAGCCGTCGCCGCGCGGCGTCCCTCGCAAGCTCTGCGGGGCGACCTTGATATCCAGCACGGGCGTCCCGTCGATCGCGTCCAGCCCGCGGACCGTCAGCGTGGTCCCCTCGATGCCCAGCAGTTCCACGTCCGTCACGGCGATCGGCGTGGGACGGTCCGGCGTGCGCGAGGCGAAGGGCCCGACCTCCTTACCGTCCCAGCCGCGGTTGAACCGCGTCCGCAACGGGCGCTGGGCGTGCAGCAGCCATACGACGGTCAGGTGCGACTCGTCCGCCAGCCCGTGCAGGAACCGCGCCATGCCCGGCGCCAGGCGAATCTCGGAGACCTCGCCGCCGGTGGTGCCGAAGCCCGTCTGGCGACGGCGCTTGTCGTTGGCGACCACGCCGATGGGGCGGATGGTGACCGGCTCGACCTGTCCGTACAGACAGCGGGCGCAGATCGGCTCGTCGTCGATGCGGTGCACGTCCGCCGGGCCGCACGCCCGGCCGCATTCGTCGCATGTCTGTCGCTTGGCGTCCTCAGCCATGATTTTCTCACTTCCGGCAGGGCAGGGGGCCTTGTAACAAGCGGCGGCAGGGCGAGCAAGTCATCAAGCTGGTGGGGCTGCCGGCCTGGCGACACTCATCGTTGAATGGCGGTCGACACTGTGAGGCGCGCTCTACGGCGCGGGCACGCGGCTGGAGTAGACGGTGAAGGCGTACAGCGCCGCGAAGCACAGAAGAACGACAAGGATCACGGCCAATTGGCCGAACGTGGTTTCCCATCCGGCGACGCCCAGGACCAGACCGGCAATGAAGAAGATGGCTGTCACGACAGCGGCCACCAGTGGCGCATGCCCGAACACGAAGATCAGCGCGCCCAGCGCCACGCCAGTGAGAATGGAGACCATCGCGAACCGGCCGTAGCTCATTTTGGCATCGGTCTGATCCGCATCGCTCATGATCGCTCTCCCTGTGCGTCCGGTTCGCTGTCCGGACGGGCCTCGCCGCCGATGAGGTCGCCTCCCGCCCCGATGGGCCGATATTGTCCCAGGCGGCCGGGGGCTCCGCAAGGCACCATGTGGCCTTGTGCGGGCGCCGCGGGCGCATAGAATGCGCGGTAGCGGACGGCGGTGCGGGCGAGACGCCCGCGATACACACGGGCGAGACGCCCGTGCCACAGACAGGCGAGACGTTACGGAGCCGATCATCGACGCAGCCGACCTGGTTACGGAAATGCAGGAGATCAAGCACTACTACCACGCCGGCACCGGGGCCTGCGTCGGCATCGAGATGTGACGCCCACTGGCCTGCCCGCATGGACGGCAGCAGATGTGGCTGCCCCGTCAAGGCCAGGGGATGACCTGGAGCACCGGCAAGAGGAAGTGCATCGCGATCATGACGGCGATGGACGCGGCCAGCGATGTCGGCGGCATGGGCCACTTCGGTTTCATGACGGCTTCGTCTCTTCCTTCTCCGCTGCTTCAGCCGATTTGGCGGCTTGACTCTTCTTGTCCGCCCAAGGGAACAGGGTCATGAAGAAGGCTGCAAGTGTAGCGAACAGGCCGGCACCCGCCACGCCGCCGGGGCATCCCGGCTGTCCGCAGCACGGGCAGTTGCCGGTACCGATCAGCCCGAACAGTCCGGCCCACCACAGGCCGAAGCGAGCCAGGATTCGCCATAGCTTACCCAATATGCCGAGTCCCTTCACCAATGCTCAGCCGGCCGGGAGTGATGTTGGCACTCCCGACCGGCCAAGCGTTCATCGCGAACGATCCAATCAGCAGGATTGCACGGTGTTCTTGCGGCGGCAAAGCGTCTACGCCTTACGGCGTCGCCGTCTCAAGAGCCCCACGCCGCCTATCGCCAGCAGCGACAGGCTGGCCGGCTCGGGGACAGCGCCGAGGTTGAACGTGTACACCTCGGAGTCCGCGTACGTCCCGGTCGTGTCCGTGAGGCGATACGACACCGTGTAGGGAAGCGTCGGGTCCAGTCCGTCGGGCAGGTGATAACGCACGTGTACGTGATGGTTCGCGTAATCACTCAGCGTGAACGTGGACCCATCGGCGGTCAGGATCGGTGCCATCAGATCGTCGAAGAACAGCAACTCGGGTGTGGCGAAGACCCGTTCGACGAGGATGTTGTAGTCCACTCCGCGCGTGCCCTCCAGGGCATATGTCGGGGCAGTGTTCTGACCAAAGCCAGGTTCGACGCGGATGTACCCGCCGCCATACATCTCGGTGAACTCGTAGTACTCCTGGCCGTAGGGATTCGGATTGGTGCTCCAGTCGGCGTTCCAATGCCGATAGCGCTGGGCCGTGTCCAGAAATAGCGTTCCTTCGTCCTGTCCGACCAGCAGGTGGTCGTATGGGCAATCCGCGACGGCAACAGACGCGGCCGCGCCGATCGCCAGAACCGCCATGCAGAGCGTTCGTCCATATCGCATATCGTTTTCTCCTTGAAGTCTTTCAGTAGTCCAGAGGCCCAGACCATTCCGGGGCCTTCTTGGGGTTCCAGAGGTTTCGGGTGCCGGGCTTCCAGGTCTCCTCCAGCGTCATCTGGGCGGCGTGCCCATCGGCAAAGAGATAGCTGGCCTTGCCCAGGTGGCGCTCATACGCCACGTGATTCTGCGGGTCGGCTGGACCGAACCACATCTCGGGGTGGACGTGATCCGCACCGACGACACTTTCGGGGGTTTCGCAGGCGTAGATCGTCTCCATGGGGCGAGGGGCGCCGCTGAGGCGAGAGAAGGGCTTATTGTCGAACCGGGCGTTGGTCGAGTAGCTCGCCCACCGATACTGGCCCCACTGCGCCTGCGGCGGCGGGTTGTCCCAGTCCAGAAACGTGTCGGCCCGGTCGCTCGGACAGCGGTAAAGCAGCCGGGTTCCCGAATACGGCTGGAGGGCGTTGATCCACCAGGACTCGGCGGGATTCTCGTGCAGCGCGCACGAGCTTGGCGGGTAGTGTTCACCGTTTTCGGTGGCGTACATCTGGATCGCCAGGCCCGTACTGCGCATGTTGGACAGGCAGACCGTGCCGCGAGCCAGTTCCTTGGCCCTGCTCAGCGAGGGCAGAAGTATGGACACCAGCAAGGCGATGATGGCGATCACCACCAGTAGCTCGATCAATGTGAAGGCCTTGTTGCGCATGACGACCTCGCC
>JAGXKT010000068.1 GCA_018335035.1 Phycisphaerae bacterium | reverse complement strand
CCCAGTGGCTGGCCAGGAAGGTCTTCCAGGACGTCTGCGGCTCCGGGGACGGGTCGTCCAGCAGCCCGCAGTCCTTCATCACGCGGCGTACGGTCTGCCAGTGGACGTCGTAGCCGAGCTTCTTGAGCTCGCCGTACATGCGGCCGTAGCCCCAGCCGGGGTTCTCGGCGGCCATGCGGAGGACCAGATCGCGGATCATCCGCTGCTTGGTCGGCGCCGGGCCGGGCCTGCGCCGCGCCGAACCGTCGTACTTGCGGGCGATCAGCCAGCGATGCCAGCGGAGGATGGTCTCCGGGGAAAACAGCGTGCCGAACTGCCGCAGCAGGTCGCGCCCGATGCGTTTGCCTTTGGCGGCCAGGCGGCGTTTTTGCGCGGTCGACAGCAAGAGGCGTTTGGGGCCGAGCTTCTCGCGGAGGATTTTGTTCTCCTCGCGGAGATAGGCGATGACGTCCTGTTGGCGGCGGTTCATCCAGCCGGCCAGCGCCGCCAGCAGGAAGGTCCCTGGGTTGATGGTCATGACGCAGACCTTAGCGGCCTGCCCCGTGCCGCTCAAGCATGTGCCTCACAGTGCTCTGTCAGAAGCTCGGGCAGATCGATGCCGCAGGCGATGTGGCCGTCCCAGGCCGCCCGCAGATCGCCGGCGCGGTAGCGGTGGGCCCGGCCGCGCTTCCGGGGCGCGGCCAAGGCCGGAAGCGTCACCGTTCCATGCCGGGCCGCGGCCAGCAGGGCCCGTTTGCGGCACTTGCGGCTCTCGACGCTGCGGCGCTGACAGTAGCGGGCCATGAACTGCTCCAACGTTACGGAGGCGGAAGTTTCGCCGGCGGTTGCGCGATCGTCGGCGGGATGGCAGCCGGCGCAACTCCCGGCCGGTGTCCAAGGTAAGGAGACCGGATGGCCACCATGGATTGCGTCTATGGGCAGTAGCAGTATGGCCCCCCACACGTGGGATGGCATGATCGAGTGCTGGCTGAAGGATTCCGCGTCAGCCGACGCAGGGCATTCGGATTTCTGGGTGGCCTCGCCAAAAGGCATGTTCTATCTATTACGGGGTCATGCGGAGGACTGCTTACGGGGGCGGGAACCAGGCACCGTGTTGGACGTGTCGCTGCCAGCTTGGCGTGTGGGAGAGTGCCTGCTGCACGCCCAGCGTATGGCAACTGCCCTCGGCGATCCCCTGAGCGAAATCCTCTTCCAAGTTGTATGGTACGGCTTAGCCAACCGCACCTTAGTATCCATCGGGGACCGGCGTTTCATGACCGATGACGACATTTGCGTCGAGCCGACTGTGGCAAGCCCCCCCTGCCGCGTCCCTGCCAAGACCATCAGCGACACACTTCCCGAGATTGTGGGACAGGCTACCGGCCCACTCTATGCTGCGTTCAACTTCTTCGAGCCCCCCGCCTCGCTCTTCTCCGAGGAAATGAAACGCATGCGTTCAGGTCGCCCGTGAGAAACGTACAGGTGGGTGTAGCCGTAGCTGCTGACCGACGAAGCAGCGGGTGCATAGTGGCACCGAATCCCGACTGTGCCCAGACAGGAACGGGCAGCACTGGCACACACAGCATATCGGCTCGTCGCATCGCTCATCTCGTTCCGCAGATGCGCCCGGCCCCATCGGCCGGGCAGGCGGGGAGCTACCCCGCACGTCCAACTACACCACGGGGCTATCGTCAGTGTGACGCCGCCGGAAGGGCCTCGTGATCGCCCAGCCCCAACTCGCGGGCTAGGGCAACTTCGCGGGCGCGTTGGCGGAGTTCGGTCTGCCAGTCCTTGCCGCACTTGGCGTATTCCTCGGCCAGTGTGGTGGTGCCGCTGGCGAGGCGCTTGGCCTGGGCGGCGGCCTCCTTGGCCGGGTCGACGTGCTCGTGGCCGTCCCAGAACCACTGGTGGGCAACACCCGTGTCCTCCGCAGCTTCAGCGAAGGAGGGCGATCCGTGGCCTGCTTCGCCAAGGCTTCGCAGCCCTGCGCTTGGCGAATCCGTGTCGCGGGCGGCGCCCAGCAGGCGGAGGCGCGAAGCGCCGGGCGAGGCGCTGGGCGAAGCCGCGAGCGGCGCGGCGCCGTCCACCGCCGCCAGGTCGAGGCCCAGCACTTTTTGAGCCTCGGCCAGCCAGGCCGCGAGGATGCGGTCCAGCACGGCCGTGGCCAGGTGCGACTGCTCGACGCGGATGGACTTGTAGTACGTCTGGTGGTCCAGCCGCCCGGAGGCGTAGTTGTAGCCCGACGAGTTGCACGCCGCGATGTTGTACGGCAGGTTCAGGCAGCGGGCGATCTCGTTGAGGATCTCCCGCTTGAACTCGCCGTAGCCGGTCGCCGGCTGCTCGGCCCGGATCTGCGACGGCTCCCAGCCCTCCGGCCCGAAGACCGCCATGTTCGGCTCGAACTCCATCGTCGCGGCCGGCTCGACCTCCGCCGCCTCGCCGCCCGGCGGGGCCGTGGTCTTCATGAAGATCGCGACGTTGGCCGCCGACTCGGCCGCGGCGATCACCGCCAGCGTGTAGCGGCGGAGCTGGGCGAACGTACCGCCCGGCGGCGGGGGCGGTCTGCTGCGCAGAAGCACTTGCGCACTTTTTGCACCGGGTGACGCAGTTTTACGACCGGTTACGCACTTCGCTACGCACCTTGCGCACTTGCGGCGCCGCGGTGACGCACTTCGTTGCGCACTTGCGCACCCGGTGGCGGGGTGCGGCAGGGGGAAGAAGCTCGCCCGGCCACGGCGCGCCGCTTTGGCACGCAGACTGCTGTAATCCTTGGGCAAGGCGACGGTGTTGACGCCCCTGGGCGGGTAGTGCTACAATAATACAAGGCAGTTGACGCTCCGCTCGGCGAAGCGGCGGAGGCGTGATACGCGATGCGGCGCGTGCCGCCACACTGCGGGGATACAGCTGGTATCCCCCTCTCAGGCCACTCGGCCAAGTTTCCGACAACAGCGATTCGTGCTCGTGCTGATGAAGGAAGGAGAAACACCATGCATCGCACAGGAGAGTTTTTGCGCCGGATCCTCGTCGGTCTGGTGCTGGTCGGCGGATGTTTGTCCGTAAAGGCCAACGCTGCTACCACCAAGGTTTACTGGGCCGACTGGTTTTCTGACACCATCCAGCGCGCCGATCCGGACGGCACCAACAAGGAGTCGCTCGTAACCGGCCTCGATGACCCCACGGGACTGGCCATTGATGACCAGGCGGGCAAAATCTATTGGGCGAACCGGATGACGGGCCAGGTGCAGCGAGCGAACCTCGACGGCAGCGACGTTGAGGTCGTCTCGCACGTCAGCCCGGGCGATTCCGACGCCCTGGTGGAGGACGTCGCACTCGATCCGGCCGGCGACACGCTCTACTGCACCTACACCACTGTCGGCGACTACAACAACACGTTCGGCCGCGTTTGCCAAATGAACACCGACGGCAGCGGCGTAGAGGATCTCGTGACGTTCAGCGGCAACGTCGGTGACATTGCGGTCGATCCGGCCGACGACAAGCTCTACTGGGATGTCGGCGTCATCGAAAGCGCCGATCAGAACGGGGGCAACCGGCAGGAGTTGTTCAGTTCAGACCTTCAGTGCAACGGCATCACGCTGGACGCCGCGAGTGATACGCTGTACTGGACGAACAATTGGGGAACGCGGATCGAAGCGGGCAACACGGACGGCACCGGTCGAACCACGCTGGTGACAACGCTGGATAGCGAGTTCGATGACATCGACGCGCCCGAGGCCCTCGCCGTCGATCCGAACGCCGGAAAAATGTACTGGACGGATATCGACGTCACGAGGGGGGACTATGGCATCTACCGTGCCGATACGGATGGCGAAAACGCCGAGTACATCGCGTATGCATACAACGCCCGCGGTGTGGGGGCGGGCCCGGTTCCAGAGCCGGCCTCGCTGACACTGCTCGCGGTCGGCGCTATCGGCCTGGTTGGCCGCCGACGCCGACGGTGTTGACAAACGCGGATTGCCCCGGGCGCGATCGCGACTACGTCCGGGGCGAGGCGTTACGCCCCCGCCTCGATCAGCCGTCGCTCGGCCTCCTCGGCCGCACAGCGTCGCTGTTCGGGCGTGCGTTGGCGTCGGGACACGTCACGGCCGG
>JAGXKT010000012.1 GCA_018335035.1 Phycisphaerae bacterium | reverse complement strand
CAAGTGGGCCCTGTAGGATTCGAACCTACGACCAAGGGATTATGAGTCCCCTGCTCTGACCGCTGAGCTAAGGGCCCGCGGAGGGCGGCTCCAGCGCCCTTGTAGCGTGCCGGCCGGCGCGGGTCAAGCGCGGCGGGCGGTCCAATTCAGGCGGCGGCGCGGTTGCCATTGTGCCCGTTGCGACCCCACGGTATAATTAAACCTTCTCAAGAAGCTCACCGATTGCTGAGGGTAGACAATTACCGTATCTCAGAGAGGTTGGAATCGGCCGTCGCCATGAGTGAAGCACAGACACCGTCCGAACCGACGCAGGTTTCCGACACGCAAGCGACAACGCGGCTGACATGGCTGGAAGGCCTTTTGATTCGGCATCGTCTGGTCAGTCACGTCGTGATCCACACGCTTCTGTTCGCGCTGGCGCTGCTTCTGGCGTTCGTCGTCCGCTTTGACGCGGGCGTGCCCGGCGGCGGCGGCAGCAACTGGTTTCTCGATCGCTTCCTGCCTCTGCTGCCGGCTTTCCTTGCGATCAAGCTCATCACGTTCGGACAGATGAAGCTGTTCCGCGGCGGATGGCAGTATTCCAGCATTCGAGACGTGGCCAACATCGTCGCGGCCTCGTGGGTGTCGTTCGCGATCATCGTCTGCTTCGTGATCGTCTTCAAGCGCCTACCGCTCTGGACGAACCGTCCGCCCGTGCCGTACGTGGGCCCCTATTTTCAAAGGTACCCCGAGGGCGTCGTGGTGCTGGATTTCATCGCCACGGTCTTCCTGGTCTGCACGGTTCGGCTGGGGTTCCGCATCTATCGGGAGGAACTCCGCCCGATCAGCGGCGAGGGCGTCACGCGGGTGCTGGTGGTCGGGGCGGGCAACGCCGCCGAGGCGATCGTCCGCGAAATCAACCGTATGCGTGTCGAACGCTACCGCGTAGTCGGCATCGTCGACGATGATCCGAACAAGCAGGGGCTGGTGATCCACGGGGCGCCGGTGCTCGGAGGGACAGAGGACATCCCGCACGTCTGCGAGGAACAGGGCGTCGACGAGATCATCATCGCGATTCCCTCGGCCACGCGGAAGCAGCTTCAGCGCGTCATCGACGTCTGCAGCGGCACGAAGCTGAAGTTTCAGTCGCTCCCGGGCGTCGGCGACCTCATCGACGGGCGCGTGACGGTTTCCCAGATGCGGCCGGTGGACATCAACGACCTGCTCGGGCGGGAGGTCGTCGAGTTGGACTGGGACGCCATCGGCCGGTTCATCCGCGGAAGGCGCGTGCTCGTTACGGGTGCAGGCGGCAGTATCGGCTCGGAGATGTGCCGCCAAATCGCGCACCACGACCCGGCCGCGCTGATCCTGGTCGAGCAGGCCGAGACCCCCCTGTTCGACATCGACAACGAATTGCGCGCCGCGTTTCCACAACTCGAGCTGACCGCCGTCGTCTGCGACATCTACGACCGCGACCGCGTCTTCGAGGTCTGGGAGGAGCATCGTCCTGACGTCGTGATTCACGCGGCCGCGCACAAGCACGTGCCCTTGATGGAGCAGAACCCCTGCGAGGCGGTCAAAAACAACATTCTCGGATCGCGCAACACCGCCGATGCCTCATGCGCCTACGACACGGCCGAATTCGTGATGATCTCCACGGACAAGGCGGTCAACCCCTCGTCGGTTATGGGGGCCTCCAAGCGCGTCGCCGAGGTTTACACGCAGGCGCTCAACGGCCGCGACGGCTGCAAGACGCAGTTCAAGGCCGTCCGTTTCGGAAACGTGCTCGGCTCCAACGGGTCGGTCGTACCCACCTTCCGCCGGCAGATCGCCAACGGCGGACCCGTCACGGTCACGCACCCCGAGATGACGCGGTACTTCATGACCATCCCCGAGGCGGCGCAACTGGTGCTTCAGGCGGCCGCGACCGGCTCCGGGGGGCAGATCTTCCTACTGGACATGGGCGAGCCGGTCAAGATCGTGGACCTGGCGCGGCAGATGATCACGCTCAGCGGGTTCGTGCCCAGTCAGGACATCGACATCGTCTTTTCCGGCATTCGTCCGGGCGAGAAGCTTTTCGAAGAATTGCGCGCCGATGCCGAGGACCTCGAGCCCACCGTTCACCCCAAGGTGCGTATCTGGCGATGCCAGCGCGTCACCTGGCCGACCGTACAGCGCGCCATGAACGAGTTCGAAGCCCTGGCAAACTCGACGGACCGCCGGAAGATCGTTGGCAAACTGACGTCGATCATCCCGGAGTACACGCCGCTGAATCCGCCATCCGACACGTCCCCGAGCCGGGCGCCCGCGGCGAGCCAGGCAACGTCCGGACAGTCCAACCCCGCCACTCGTTGAAAGGTCTGCCGTGAGCGACGCCGACCCGATCCCGCTGGCCCGCCCCGACATCACCGACGCGGAAATCCAGGCCGTCAGCGACGTCCTGCGCAGCGGACGGCTCAGTCTGGGCCCGCGCCTGGAGACCTTCGAACGGGCCTGCGCCGCCCGCGCCGCCCGCACGTACGGCATCGCCGTCAACAGCGGCACCAGCGGACTGCACCTGTGCGTCCGCGCGTTGGGCCTCGGCGACGGCGACGAAGTCATCACCTCGCCGTTTACCTTCATCGCGACGCCCAACAGCGTGTTGTTCGAAGGCGCCCGGCCGGTGTTCGCCGACATCGACCCCGACAGCTACAACCTCGACCCGCACGCCATCGAGGCCGCCGTCACGCCGCGCACGAAGGCCGTTCTTCCCGTGGAAGTGTTCGGCAACCCCGCCCACTTCGCTGCCTACGAGCGGATCGCGCGCGACCACGGGCTGGCGCTGATCGAGGACTGCTGCGAAGCGCTCGGGGCGACGCTGGACGGTCGCGCGGCCGGCAGCTTCGGCGACTGCGGCGTGTTCGCCTTCTACCCGAACAAGCAGATCACCACCGGCGAAGGCGGCATGATCGTCACCGACCGACAGGACGTGCGCGACCTGTGCGTGTCCACGCGCAACCAGGGACGCGCCACGGAGGCCTGGTTGTCGCACGCCCGGCTGGGCTACAACTATCGGCTCAGCGACATTGCGGCCGCCATCGGCGAGGTGCAGGTGTCGCGGCTCGACGAGTTGCTGGAGAAGCGTCGGATGGCCGCGCGGCTTTACGACGACGCGCTCGGACCCATGGAGGAGATCCACCTGCCGCCCATGCACGACCGCGCGACGGCAAGCTGGTTCGTCTACGTCATTCGCCTGGCCGATCACTACACGCAGGCGGATCGCGACGCCGTTCTGGACGCCCTGCGCGGCCGGGGCATCGGGTGCAGCAACTACTTCGTCCCCTGTCATACACAGCCATACCTCCAGGAGCTTCTGGGCACGCAACCCGGAGACTTCCCCGTTACCGAACGAATTGCCGCACGGACGATCGCACTGCCGTTCTTCGGCACATTGACGCCGGAACAGGTTGCCCGCGTCCGCGATGCCTTGGGCAACGCCCTTGTCGCCCTGCGCTAGAAGCCAATCGTAGCGTAGCTCTTGACACGCGGCCCATGCGGCGTGATTATATGTCTGTCGCCCCAACGGGCGGTCATCCGCGGCCGTGGCGGAACTGGCAGACGCGCAGGCTTCAGGTGCCTGTTTCCTTCGGGAAGTGGAGGTTCGAATCCTCTCGGCCGCATCGCCCACCTCTCGGCCGAATCCCCTGACTCGACCACGACGGAGAGTGCGATGCGTTTGTGCAGTTGTGCGGCCTTCGGACCGCTGAACGCTGCTGGTGAAGCTGGCCGAGTATCGCCCCCCTCAGTCCTCGGTCCTCAGTCCTGGCGTCATTCCACCGTCACGCTCTTGGCGAGGTTCCGCGGCTTGTCGACGTTGCAGCCGCGCGCCACGGCCGCGTGGTACGCCATCAGTTGCAGTGGGACGACAGTCAGAAGCGGGCTTAGCGGCACGGGGCAATCCGGTACATAAATGACGTGGTCGCTGTAGCGTCTGATCTCTTCGTCGCCTTCGGTGGCGACAACGATGACCTTACCCTTGCGCGCGCGGATCTCCTCGATGTTACCGGTGATCTTATCGTACGTTCCGCATCGCGGGGCGACGAACACCACGGGCATGCCATCGTTGATCAGCGCGATGGGCCCGTGCTTCATCTCGGCCGCGGGCAACCCCTCGGCGTGGATGTAGCTGATCTCCTTGAGCTTCAGCGCCCCTTCCAGCGCGATCGGGTAGTTGTACCCGCGCCCGAGAAACAGCCAGTTCTCGCGCTCGCAATGCGCTTCGGCGATCTGGCGGATGTCGTCGCTTTGTTCAAGGATCCGCTCGATCTTATCCGGGATCTCCGAGAGGGCCTCCAGGTAACCGGTCATCGCGGGCTGGGACATGAACCGGCGCCTCCCGAGCATCAGGGCGATCAACGTCTCCGCGATGACCTGGCCGGTGAAGGCCTTCGTCGAGGCCACGCCGATTTCGGGCCCCGCGTGGAGGTACACGCCGGCGTCGGTCTCCCGGGCGATCGTCGACCCGACGACGTTGACGATCCCCAGCGCCGTGGCGCCCTTTTCCTCGGCCTCGCGCAGTGCGGCCAGCGTATCGGCCGTCTCGCCCGACTGGCTGATCGCGACAAAGACGGTGCGCTCCTCGATGATCGGGTTGCGATAGCGGAACTCGCTGGCGTATTCGACTTCCGTGGGGATGTGTGCCAGGTCCTCGAAGAGGAACTCCCCCACCAGCCCGGCGTGCCACGCCGTGCCGCAGGCCGAGACAATCAGCTTACGCGTGCGCACCAGGTGGCGCGCCACCTCCCGGAGCCCCCCCAGAAGCACGCGCTTGTCGCGCAGGTCCAGCCGGCCTCGCAACGACTGGCGCGCTACCTCGCCCTGCTCCATGATCTCCTTGAGCATGAAGTGCGGGTAGCCGCCCTTGGCGATCTCCTCCAGCGACCACTCAATCTGCTGGACCTCCTTGGTGACCGGCACGTTATCGATGGTCATCGTGCGCATGCCGTCGCGCCCCACCACGACCATCTCGTTGTCGTTGAGATAGATGACGTTGGCCGTATGCTCCAGAATGGCCGCGGCGTCCGAGGCGACCACGTACTCGTCGTCGCCAACGCCGATGATCAGCGGGCTGCCCTTGCGCGCGGCGACGAGTTTGTCCGGCTCATCGGCCGAGACGACCGCGATGCCGTACGTCCCGTTCACCTCGCGCAGCGCACGCTGTACGGCCTCCTCCAGCGTCTGGCAGCCGTCTTCGTAGAACTCGCCGATGAGGTTGACCAGCACCTCGGTATCCGTCTCGCTGGTGAACGTATGTCCCTTGCCCAGCAGAAACTGCTTGAGCGTGGCGTAGTTGTCGATGATGCCGTTATGGACCAGCGCGATCCGTCCGCCGTCGTCACAATGCGGATGGGCGTTGACCTGGTTCGGCGCGCCGTGCGTGGCCCAGCGCGTATGAGCGATCCCGACCGTCCCGGCCTGCAGCGACGCATCAGCGCCGGCCATCTCCTCGATCGCCGCCACGCGCCCGGGGGATTTCTGGACATGGAGCGTGCCCTCGCCGCAGACGCACAGCCCGGCCGAGTCGTACCCGCGGTACTCCAGGCGCTTGAGCCCTTCAATCAGCAGCCCTGCCGCCTTCTTCTGGCCGATATATCCGACGATTCCGCACATTCGGTTGCTCCCTCCGTCCGGAGTCGGCTCGTTGTGCCCACAACCCGACAGCCGACCCTATCGCCATTATCGGCGAGCTTCGGCGAGGGGACAAGCAGGAAAGTCCCCGCCGGGAGAACAACACGCCCAACGGCTGGTCGTCGGCATACGCTTGACCGCGGGGCCGGCGGCGCGTATCAAGAGTCCTGGAGCAGATCGATGAACGCCTTGGCCCTGCTGGGACAGTACACGACGGATTGCCTGAGCGGCTTTGGCGACTTCTGCCGTTTCTCGGGCAGATCGCTGGCGTGGATACCCCGATCGATCTACCGCGCCAGGTATCTGCGCCTGCTGATGCCGCAATTCTACGACATCGGCACCAAGAGCATCCCGGTGCTGATGGTCACAGGCGCATTCGTTGGGATGGTCCTGGCCGTCCAAGCCGTGACGCAATTCAAGGCGATCGGGTACCTCGGCGGGGTCGGCCCCGTCGTCAGCCAGTCGGTGCTCCGCGAACTCGGGCCCGTCCTGGCCGCCGTGATGCTCGCCGGTCGGGTCGGCGGCGGGCTGACGGCGGAGTTAGGGACCATGCGCGTCACGGAACAGATCGAGGCCATGACGGTCATGGGCGCCGATCCGCTGCGAACGCTGGTCGCGCCGCGCTTTCTCGCCTGCGTGCTTCTGATTCCGATGCTCGTGCTGTACACGAGCTTCATGGGCATTGTGGGCGGCTACGCGATCAGCGTCACGATCTACCATGTCGACAGCGCGTCGTTCTGGCGGTACGCGACGCAGCAGGTGAGCTTGTTCGACATCTTCTACGGGCCCATCAAGAGCTTGTTCTTCGGCGGAACGATCGCTCTGATCTGCTGTTACAAGGGCTTCCGCTGCTCGCCCGGAGCGGCCGGGGTCGGTCGGGCGTGTACCCAGGCGTTCGTGGCCTGTTGCCTGGCGATTCTCACGCTCGACCTGTTTCTTGGGATGTTCCTCAATGCGATCCAGGAGCTATACTTCGGTGTGGAAATGCTTTTGTGAGCGACTTGGTCCGCGGAGAGCACGCTATGTGGAAGCCGCTTGACAACTGGCGCAAGCGCCATCGCAACCCGACGAACTTCTACCTGCACATGATCGGCATTCCCGCGTGCTTCGTGGCCGCGCCGATTCTTCTGGCGCTCAATGCGTTCTGGCTGGCGTTGGCGATCTTCCTGCTCGGCTATGCCCTGCAGTTCATCGGACATCTCGTCGAGGGCAATCGCAGCGGCGAGGAGCTGTTCGTGCGGCGCCTCCTCGGTCGCCAGAAGTAACGCGCGCCGCCGTCCGAGCGGCTTCAGCCGCCCACGATGCGGATGGCGTTTTTCCCCTGCTGCTTCGCCTCGTCCAGCGCCCGGTCGGCCGAAGTGAGCAGGTCCCGGATGGTCCGGCCGTTGGCGGGAAAGTGCGCCACGCCGCCCGAAATGCTCAAGACGCCCTTGGCCTCCGAGCCCAGCGCGCGAAACTCGAGCTGCTCGACCGCGCGGCGAAAGCGGTTGGCCAGCGCGCAGGCATCTTCGGGAGGGTGGCTGTTCGGGTTGCGCGGCGCGTCAGCATCCCAGAACAGCACGGCGAACTCGTCGCCGCCGATCCGCGCGACGATGTCCTGTTGTCGCGTGATTCGCCGCATCAGGGCGGCCGTCTCCCGCAGGATCTCGTCACCCGCGGCGTGTCCGTAGACGTCGTTGTACCGCTTGAAGTCGTCGATGTCGTACAGCAGCAGCGTGACGCGCAGCGACTCAGCGTCCGGTCGTTCAAGGATGCGATCCGTCGCATGGTAGAAGTAACGCCGGTTGTAGGCGCCTGTCAGATGATCGGTCACGGCCAGGCGGTGCAACGACTCCGTGCGTTCGGCGACCGCCGTCATCGCGGGCATCAACTCGCGCAGCGAAGCCAGGTACGCCTGGACGGCGTCGGGCGCCACGGTGGGCGAGCCACGCAACACCAGGGCCCGCGGCGTACCGCGCCGCGTCGTCAGCAGCACGGGCTCGCCGTCGCCTGTTGCAGGCGCATCTACCCATTCCGCCGTCACGCCCAGACGCCTGCCTACCTCGTCCGCGACGCGGGCCTCCAACGACGCCGTGCTCCGCGCCGCATCCACCAGATCAGCGATTTCGGGCTCGGACAGCGCCACGGCGCCGGAATCCGCCGCCCGAGAGTCGGGCTCCGCCATGGCGGCGATGTACCGCCATTGAGAACTGGACAGCGGCGTGATGAAGTAATCGTCCAGAACGCCCCCGGTCAGACGACGGGCCGCCGGCTCATCGCGCGGACGGCACAAAGCGATCACGCGCGAGCCGCGTTGCAGCCGGCGCGCGGCGTGGCACAGCCCGGCGAACTCGCCGTCCTCGGTCTGATAGGCCGTATGCGGCGCCACCACGACGGCCGCCCATCTGCGGCGTGACAGCTCCTCCAATGCGGCGTACGGCTCGTGGCGGACCACCACCCCGTCGCCATTGGGGACGTATTGGCCCAACTCGGTAGCGAGCGAGGGGCCGCCCAACACGAACATGGCAGTCTCGTCGCTCACGGCGCGTCCTCCAGCAGGGCGGCCAGTTCCTCCGGCGTCAGGAGATCGTCGGCGTCCTGGGCTGACCCCGATCCGGCTGCATCCGTGTCGGACGGTGACGGTCCCGCTTCTGTGGCGGGCCGGTCGACGGGCTCGGAGCCCGCCCGGTCGCTTCGCCATTGTCCGTGCGTCGGCTCCGTCGCGCCGACGGGCCCATCGGCCGCGGCATCCGCCGCAACACCGGCTTCCGCGTGTTCCGGCGGCGTCGGGGCGGGTTGCGGCGCGTAGACGCCTTCATCGCGAACGACCGGCTGCTCGGCCGGGCCGGCAACAACGGCCCGCAGTGCCTCTCCCAGTTTCGCCGGTGCGGTCAGCCGAACGCCCGCCAGTTCGTCCGCGCTGAGCCCGGCCGGCAATTCCCCGACGCCCAGAAGCTCCGCGCCCAACCGTTGCGCCAGCCCCAGAAGCGCCAGGTGCCGTCGTCCCAGAAGCGGCAGGTCCACCACGAGCGCTGAAGCCGGCGCCGCCAGCAGCTCAGCCGCCGCCTCGTATCCGCTAGGCGTCGCAACGACCTCAGCCAGCGGCTCCACTGCGCGCAGTACCTCATCCCGGCGCGCAAGTACAACCACCCGAGGCAGCCCGGACCCTCTGTGACCACGCTCCATGAACTGGTTCCTCCCGACCCATTCGCTCCACGTTCAATGATACTGCTTGAAAGGCCATCCGTCAACGTCACCGCCTGCGGCGCCGAACCGGGACGCCCGCCAGCGGGCGACGGCGCCACGGTCGCCTTGCGGGGCTTTTCCGCACGTCGCGGGTGTGGCACAATGTCGCCATGGACGCGCAGCGCCTGCGACGAAACATCAAGCTGGTTGTTGCCTACGACGGGCGACGCTACCACGGCTGGCAGCGTCAGGAGCCGCGCCTGGCGACGGTTCAGCAAAGCGTGGAAGACGCGGCCGGGCGCGTTGTGGGCCATCCCGTAACGATTTACGGCGCGGGTCGCACGGATGCCGGCGTCCACGCCGCCGGACAGGTTGCCAACTTCTACACATCCAATCGCACGATCCCGCTTGAGGGCCTGCGCCGCGCGATCAACGCCAAGCTGCCGGGCGACATCGTGATCCGCTCGGCGGCGGACGCGGCGAATGGCTTCCACGCATCGCGATCGGCGGTGGGCAAGACGTACCGCTACCGTATCCGCGTGGCGCCGTTGCGCGACGTGATGGCGGCCGGGCAGGTTTATCACTACTTCCGCACGCTGGACGTACCGGCGATGCGGGATGCGGCCGGGCGGCTGGTGGGCACACACGACTTCGTCGGGTTCGCTGCCTCGGCCGAGGAGCGTCGGACCTCCGTGCGGACCATCCGCCGCTGCGAAATCGGACAGACCGACGAGGAGGTGCACATTACGGTCGAGGGCGACGGGTTCCTGTACAACATGGTTCGCATCATCGCCGGGACGTTGGTGGAGGTCGGACGGGGGCGCTGGACGCCTGAACGAATCGACCGGATTCTGGCGACGTGCAACCGGCGCGACGCCGGGCCCACGGCGCCGCCGGACGGGCTCTATCTGATCTGCGTGCACTATCCCCCGAACGCGCCCGCCGCGGCGGCGTCGGTTTCGAAGCCGGCCGACGCGAACACGCCTGCATGCGGTCAGGACCGATAGAAGACCGCCAGCCAGACGCTGTCGCGGTCCTCGTCCGTCCAGAGCACGCGGTGGCGCGTCCCGGCGGGAATGTTCACCCAGTCGCCGGGAGTCAGCATCACCGTCTCCCCGTCGGCGAATTCCACCTCCGCCCCGCCGCTGAGCAGCAGGACCCATTCGTGCTCGTCCTGGTCGTACCAGCCCTCGGGCGGCGAGGCGTGCCCGCGGGAGACGATCCGCTCGACACGCGACGCCGACCCCACGAGCAGCTCGCTGACGTCCTCGTCCAGCATATCCGCCGGCACGTCGGAAAAGATGTTGCCCGTATCCATTGGCGCCTTCCCGTCCGCGATCCGCCGACGCTCACGCGCCCAGTCCGCCTCGCCGGACCGCTCGCAGCACAACCCGCACGTTGCGGTCGTGCTTCCAGTCGGCAAATCGCCACCAATGGCGCATATCGGCCGGAGGCGCCGTGGACGCCAGAATCTCTTTGTCGGTTTGATCGCAGCGGCAGGCCTCGCTGATGTGCTCGACAAGCGAGCGGAAGTACGCCAGCCACCGCGCCAGGTGCTCGCCGGTCGCCAGCGGGCCGTGCCCCGGGATGACCGTCTCGGGCTCGAAGGCAATCAGCCATTCGTACGTGGCTTCCAGATGCTGCGCCAGCTCCGGGCGCAACGGCTGGGTGAGCGGCAGAACACCCCAGCCGAACAGATCCCCCGTCAGCAGCGTGCGATCCGAGGGAACCCAGACGACGCAGTCGCCGTCGGTGTGGCAGCCGCCGGCGGGTATCATCTGCGCCGGGCGGCGCGAGCCACGGAACGTCAGCCCCTCCGGCGGTATGTCGCGGGTGCTGTGATTGACGATCTCGGCGCCGAACTGCTCCTGGAAGTCCGGGTTCAGCGCGACGTGGTCGTAGTGCGTGTGCGTGTTGATCACATAGCGAACGGGCACCTCGCCTAGCCCGTCGCGGACCGCGGCGATGACGTCGGCGGCCTTGTGGCGATGCTCCAGGGCGTCGACAACGACAGCGTAGCCGCCCAAGTCAATCCACGTGCAGTTGTCGACCTCTTGGCGAACGCCGAGCCCGTCGGCGACGGTGATGATCTTCGGCGTTTCCGCTGCGGTATCGGGCATCGCGCTGGCGTCTTCTGACGGGCCGGGGACGCGGTCACTGTACATGGCCGGGCTTTTCCATGCGGTTTTCGTGCTCCCACATGTCGCAATTGGTCCCGACGGCCTGCTTGACCGGCTCGGTCGCCTCGCTGAGTTGGTCGACCACCTCCTCGTCCAGCGCCAGGTCGCCCGCGGCCGCATTCTGGCGCGCCTGCCCGGGGTTGCGCCCGCCGACGATCACAGAGCCGACGCCGGGTTGAGCCAGCAACCATGCCATCGACACGTTACCCATCGGCTGACCGAGTGACTCGCTGATCTCTCGGATGCGGGCGATCGCGTCGAACATCTCATGCTCGCAGCCGGGCTCGCCGTGCGACGTGTTGGGCCGTTGGGACGAAAACAGCCGTGTCCGAACGCGCTTGTCGGGGATCTCGTCGACCGAGGCGAACTTACCCGTCAAGAGCCCCTGAGCGATGGGACTGTAGCACAGGATGCTCCAGTCGTTCTCGACGCACATGGGTCCAACGGCATGCTCGATGGGCCGCCACAGCAAGCTGTAGCAAAGCTGATTGCTCTCGGCTCGTCCTGCACGCTGCAGATCCTGCATGTAGCTGACGCCGAAGTTGCTGACGCCGATGGCGCGGACCTTGCCCTCGTCGCGCAACTGCTCCATGGCGCCCATCGACTCGGCCACGGGGATGTCCGGGCGCGGCCAGTGGATTTGATAAAGGTCGATCGTGTCGCGCTTCAGACGTCTCAACGACGCCTCGCAATGCTCGCGAATGTCATCCGGCGCGAGGTTGCCGCGCGAGCATTTCGTGGCGATGACGACCTCCTTGCTGCGTCCGCCCAGCGCTCGCGCGAGAATCTCCTCGGACTCGCCGTCGCCGTACCCCTCGGCCGTGTCGAAGAAATTCACGCCTGCATCGAGGGATGCCTCAATGGCGGCAATGGAATCCTGCAGGTCGTTGTGCCCCCAATTGAAATCGTCGCTGACGAGGGACCAGCACCCCTGGCAGATAACGGAAACGTCGATGTCGGTACGTCCAAGCTTGCGATAGTTCATAGCGGTCCTCAGGCATGCAAATAAGCGTCCGAGGACATGATAGACACCGAGCCGGGCGAGACAACACGAACACAGCGCCGGCGACGCCTGGCCCGCCGGGGCCCTCGGGAACAACGTTCCCGCGCGAATGCGGCCGTCACGCGACGATTTCGAGCAGGCGCTCGGTCAACTCGACGTGGCGCCGCTTTTCGCGGTGGAGTTGCTCGACCTGCTCGCGCAGTTGCGGGTCGTCGATGTGCGATGCCATTCGGGCGTAGATTTGCTCGGCGCTGCGGGCGTCGCTCAGCAACGATTCAAAACGCTCCGCCAGTACCGCCTGTTCATACATCGCTGCCCTCTCCCGTCTGATCGTTGACCCATCGACCGACACAGGCGCCGTGTGCCTCGGTGTCGGCGCGAAGCGAGTCAAGAATTGCGTAGACCTCCGCCCGCTGCTCGGCGTCGAAGCACTCGGCGCGTGCCACGGAAGCGGCCGTTGCCGACAGGCCCGCCCGCAGGCGGCTCTCGACCTCTGCCGCCTGCATTATGTCCCCGGTCACATCCCGGACGCGTCCCATCGATCCGATCCTTATCGGTGGCACCCTATCGCCACGGAAACACCTCGCCTACACGCTGTTTTATTGTCCCGCGCGGGGGCGTGAATTGCAAGCTTCAACCAGTTGAAACGGCCGGATTCCACCCCGCCGGCGGCGGCATCCGTGGACCGATCGCCGGCAACGTGCCTACTGCCCGGGACTGGATTCGAACCAGCACCGACCTAACGGCCGACTAGGCCCTCAACCTAGCGCGTCTGCCAAATTCCGCCACCCGGGCCGACAACGCCAAGCTACGGTCCGGCGACGACGGTGTCAAGCGCAGCAGCCGCGGCGGCGCGCAATAAATCGCCCCGACGCGGGCGGGACGCCGGGGCTGCGGGACACGCGCCGAACCGGGGAGGTTCGACGCAACTGTCAACTTGTTCCACCAGTACCATACGATACAATACGCCCCATGCAAACCGAGCCCGCCGATAGCACAGAAAGGCCTGCCGCGATGCGACACCTCCTGACGACCGTTGTGGTCTTGACCGCGTTGGCCGCCGGATGCGAGCGCCCGCACCTCTGGACGGGGCACCGCCGGCTCAGTCCGGCCGAGCGGAACTTCCAAGGGTTCTGGCAGGCCAGTCACGAAGTGCTGCGCGACTACCGCTTCGACATCGATTGGTCCGACCGGCGCAGCGGGACGATTCAGACCGACCCGATGACCGGCATGCACGTCACCGAGTTCTGGCGAACAGACAGCACGACGCCAGCGCAGATCGCGGAAAGCTCACTGCAGACGATTTACCGCACGGCCACCGTCGAGATCCGCGGGACGGACGAGGACGGCGGGACCTTCGACGTCGCCGTCCATGTCGACGTCGCGCGGTCGAATCGCCCGGCCCTGCAGGTTACGAGTACCTCGCAGGCCCGAAGTCTCTACACGGGGCACGCCCGCAGGGAGCTCGACGTCCGCCGTGAACGCGTTGACGGGGCGCGACCGGACGGCCCCGACAGCCACCTCGTCGAACTGGGGCGCGATTCAAATCTGGAGCAGCGCCTCGCCGCGGACATTCGCGCCCGCGCCGCGGAACTGCTTGCGGCGGAAACGCACTAGGCGGACGCCGGTGCTTTGCAGCGGTCATGCCGGCCGCATGCCCCCCCCGGCTGCCTCAGAGGGCATCGCAAACGCGACGGTATTGCCTGCTACGCATTCGGCGCCCGTAACGGACCGCCCCCTGACCACCCCGCACGCACGTCAAACCGTTTTGGGGCTAGACGTCCATCAACTCCACCAGGCGGTCCACATCCACGTGCTCGCCGATCACGCGCGTGGCCTGTTCGATCCGGTCGTGGTCCTCCGGCGTGATCTTGAAAACGCTTTCGCGCAGCCGGCTGGCGACACTGTAGGTGTCTTCGTCGGACAGGACCACCGGCAGGCGCGCATCGTCGATCAGCCGCTTGACCGCCGCGCCCGGGGCGATCCCGCCGGTCAGGATCAATCCGGAGACCGATCCCTTGCCTTTCTCGCCCAGCATGTGCGCGCTGAGCGCCGCGTGGATGTTGTCGCTGCGGTCGCCGGGCGTGATGACGAGCGTGCCCGCCTTGAGATAGCGCATCATGTGCTCGGTTTCCATCGCCGCGACGATCGTGTTACGAACGCGATTTTCCAGGTAGTCCCGCCCGGCGATCAGTTCGCCGCCGACGTGCCCGTAGACCTGGTGGACGGTGGGCGAGGCCAGCATCTCCTCGAAGGGCACAACGCCGAAGCAGTCGAGCCCGAAATACGCCAGCCCGCGCCCCGTCGCGTGCTTGACGCGGTCGTACTTGGACCGCCAGACCTTGTTGACCACGACGCCGACGAGGTCCGCCCCGCGTGCGGTCAGGAACGTGGAGCACAGGGCGATCTCGTCCAGCGCCCGTCCGATGCCGCCGCCGGAGATCAGCAGCGTCCGGGCGTTGAGCGTTACGGCGACCTCGGCCGATGAGACCCCCAGGCACGACCCGGCCGCGACGTGTCCCATGCTTTCGACGACGATGGCGTCGTACTGGCTCGCCAGGCGCTCGTAGAACTCGCGTACCCGCCCGCGAAGCGCATCGGAGTCCAGGTCCTCAAGCTCCTTCTCCACGCGCCCCGACGGCAGGGGAATCGCCGTGTCCAGTTCCTGGTCGAACTGTCGGCCCAGGACCGAGGCGATCAGCATCGCGTCGTCGTGCAGGACGTGCCCGGCCGACCCCTTGATCCGCTGGCCCAGCGGCTTCATGTAGCCCACGGAAAGCCCACGACGCCGAAAGGCGTGAAGAAGCCCAATTGAGGTCGTCGTTTTGCCGATATCGCGTTGTGTGCCGACGATGAAGAGCGGTCGCACGCTGGTTTTCCTATCGCTGAGGCGGTCAATACGTATGATGGCCGAACGGGCATGTGCCGCTGCGGCGTGCAATTATAGGAGATGCCGCCGCAAACAGCACGCCTCCGACTGCAAACGCCGGCGTTTTCGAGCACGACGATGAGTTCCGACATCGACATCTCGCGCAGCGTGCGACCGAGAGCGATCTCGGAGGTCGCCGCGGAAGCGGGCATCTGGCCGCACGAGCTGGAACCCTACGGGCACGTCAAGGCCAAGGTCCGCCTGGACCTCTGCCGGCGGATGGCCGATCAACCCGATGGCAAGTACATCGATGTGACGGGGCTGACCCCCACCCCGCTGGGCGAAGGCAAAACGACCACCTCGGTCGGGCTGACACAGGCCCTCGGCGCCCTGGGCCACCGCCCGTTCCTGTGCATCCGCCAACCCTCGATGGGGCCGACATTCGGCATCAAGGGCGGTGCGGCCGGCGGCGGCTGCAGTCAGGTCATCCCGATGGAGGAGTTTAACCTCCACCTGACCAGCGACATCCACGCGGTGAGCATTTCGAACAACCTGCTCGCGGCCGCGATCGACGCACGCATCAAACACGAGGAGCACGCCGACGACGAACGCTGGGCCCGTACCGGTCTGGACCGGTTGGATATCGCGCCCGAGACGGTCACCTGGCGACGCGTGGTAGACGTTAACGACGCCGCCCTGCGTTCGATCGAAACGGGACTGAGCGACAGTTGGATGGACGGCCCGCGCCGCCGGACCGGGTTCGACATCGCCGTCGCCAGTGAGATCATGGCCGTCCTTGCTCTGGCGTGGGACCAGCGCGACCTGCGCCGGCGGCTCGGGCGGATCGTCATCGGCGCCGACCGGCGCGGCGAACCGGTCACGGCCGAGCAGATCGGCTGTGCCGGCGCGATGGCCGTGCTGCTCAAGGACGCCGTCAAGCCGACGCTCATGCAGACGCTCGAGGGGCAGCCGGCCTTCGTCCACGCCGGGCCCTTCGCCAGCATCGCCCACGGCAACAGCTCGATCATCGCCGATCGCATGGCGCTGAAGCTGGCCGACTACGTCGTCACCGAAAGCGGCTTCGGCTCGGAACTCGGGATGGAGAAGTTCTTCAACATCAAGTGCCGCACCAGCGGCCTGCGCCCGGATTGCGTCGTGCTTGTCGCTACGGCCCGCGCCGTGAAGGTCCACGGCGGCGGGCCGAAGGTCACCCCGGGCGTCACGCTCGATGAGGCCTACACGCGGGAAAACCTCAAGCTCGTCGAGGCGGGCCTGCCCAACCTGCTGCGGCACATCGAGATCGCCCGCGCCTTCGGCGTGCCGGTGGTGGTGGCGATCAACCGCTTCGAGACCGATGCGGCGTCCGAACTGGAGCGCATTCGCGCTGCGGCCGAAGCGGGCGGCGCCGCCGCGGCCGTGGTGTGCGATCACTACACCCGCGGCGGGCAGGGCGCGATCGACCTCGCCGAAGCCGTCGTCGCCGCGTGTGACCAGCCCAGCCAACCGCGCCTCCTCTACGAGGACGACATGCCCGTCCGCGAGAAGATCGAAACCGTCGCCCGGGAGGTCTATCTTGCCGCCGGCGTGGATTTCTCGCAGCGGGCCCAAGAGCAGATCGACCGCTACGAGCAGGCGGGCTTCGGACACCTGCCGATCTGCATGGCCAAAACGCACCTGTCGCTCAGCCACGATCCGGCGCTGACCGGCGTGCCGCGCGGGTTTACCGTGCCGGTGCGGGAAGTCCGGCTCTCGGCCGGCGCGGGGTTCCTATACCCCCTGCTGGGACGAATCCGCACCATGCCCGGCCTGCCGAGCCGACCGGCCTTTCTCGGTGTGGACGTCGACGACGACGGCAACATCGTCGGCATGTTCTAGCGCTGCGCCTATGCCCCGAACCCCAGTGCCGAGCCGACCTGATAGACCACCGCCGCCACGATCCACGCCAGGACCGTCAGGTAGCCGAATTGCAGCAGCGCCCACTTCCACGAGCCGCTCTCGCGGACCGTCACGGCCACCGTCGCCATGCACGGCGTGGCGATCAACGCCCAGAGCATGATGCACATCCCCTGCAGCGACGTGTAGGTCGACGCCAGGATGTCCTGCAACGTGTTCGAGTCCGCCCCGGTGTCCGGGCCGATGGCGTGTATGACCCCCATCTGACTGACGAAGACCTCCTTGGCGGCGAAGGCGCCGACCGCGGCGGTCGCGATCTTCCAGTCGAACCCGCACGGGCGCATCGCCGGCGCGATGCCGCGTCCGATCCGCCCGATGGCCGAGTACTCCCGCTCGGCCTCACGACGCCGGTGCCGCACGCGCGCCAGCGCCTCGGCGCGCTCGGTCGCCGACAGGTCCTCGCGAGCCCGCACGGCGTCCGCGCGTCGGTCGAACTCGGCGATGCGATCCTCGGGCAGCGCCGGCCAGGTCTTCAGCGCCCACAGCACAATCACGATCGCCAGGATGATCGTGCCGGCCTTGCGGACGTACTCCCACGCCCGCTCGACCATGTGCACGATCACGCCGCGAACGGTCGGCGTCCGATATGGGGGCAGTTCCAGCACGAGCGGCTCGGGCCGGCCGCGAAGCAGCGTCAGGCGGAAGAGCTTCGCGCAGATAATCGCCAGAAGCACACCCAGGGCATACAAGCCAAACAGGATCACCGCCTGATTCGTCACGTCGAACAGCCCCAGCGGACGCCACAGTGTCCGCGCCGGGAAGAACGCGCCCAGGATGAGCACGTAAATCGGCAACCGTGCACCGCAGCTCATCAGCGGCAGCACGAGAATGGTCGTGAGCCGATCGCGGCGCGTCTCGAGCGTTCGCGTGGCCAGCACGGCCGGGACGGTGCAGCCAAAGCCGATCAGCATCGGGATGAAGCTCTTTCCGTGCAGCCCGATCTTCTGCATCCAGTGGTCCAGCAGGAACGCCGCCCGCGCCATGTAGCCGGTGTCTTCCAGCAGCGCGATCGCCATGTACAGAAACACGATCAACGGCAGGAAGACCAACACCGCGCCCACGCCGCCGAGCACGCCGTCGACCAGAAGGTCGCGCAGCAGTCCCCCGCCAACCCAGGCGTCGCGTATCGTCCCCGCCAGCGTTGCCAGGCCCGCGTCCAGCGCGCCCACGATCGGATTGCCGAGGGCAAACGTGACCTGAAACACGAGGTACATTAACACGGCGAAGATCGGCAACCCCAACCAGCGATTCGTCAGCACCGTGTCGATGCGGTCGGACCAGGTCCGGCGGAGCTGCTCGCGATGCACGACCCGCGCACAGGCGCCGGCAATGAAGCCGTATCGCCGATCGGCCAGAACGACCTCCGCCGGCTGACCGCAGACGTGCTCAATGTGCCGTCGCAGGCGCCCGGCCTCTGCGATCCACGTCCCGGCCTCGTCGGGACACATGCTGCCCAGCCGTTGCTGCGCCGGGGCGTCATCCTCCAGCAGCTTCAGCGCAAACCACCGCGGCCGCCGCGAGTCGCACCCGGCGGCGATACGCTCGGCGAGCTGCGTCACGTGCGGCTCGACCTCCGCGCCGTAGCCGATCCGTGCCTGCTCGGCGACAGCCCGCTCGCGGTCGCCGGCCATCGCGACGGCCGCGTCAAGAAGCTCCTCGATTCCGCGCCCCTTGTGGGCCACGGTCGGCACGATGGGCACCCCGAGCAGCCGGGCCAGCTCGGCGGTCTCCACGAGAAGCCCGCGCCCCTGGGCGACGTCCCACATGTTGAACGCGAGAATCACCGGCACGCCCAGTTCGATGAAGTTCAACGCCAGGTAGAGATTCCGCTCGAGGTTCGACGCGTCAACCACGTCAATGACCACGTCCGGGCGCTCGTCGATCAGGTAGTTCCGCGCCACCACCTGCTCGGCGCTGCGGGCGGACAAACTATACGTGCCGGGCAGGTCCACCACCTCGATGACGGTATCGCCGCCGCGCGCCCGGCCGACCTTCTTTTCCACCGTCACGCCGGGGTAATTTCCGACGTGCTGGCGGGCGCCGGTCATGGCGTTGAAGACCGTGGTCTTTCCGGCGTTGGGGTTGCCGGCCAGGGCGACGGTGATGCGCCTGGGAGCGTCGTTGGAAGCCATGGGGTGCTATGCCTTGCGTTCTGCGCCGTCGCGGTCGCGGGCCTTGCCCAGCGCGGCCAGGAAGCGCCGCCCGGCCGCACTATGCGTTGCGAAGTCCATCAGGTGGCGCAGGGCGCGCATGGTCGCCTCATCGACGACATGCTCGATGCGGCAGGCGTTCTGCTCGGCCGTTGCGGATTCCAGACCGGCGAGCTCCGTCAGGAAACGCTGCAGGACCTCATGGCGGCGCGTGACGCGCTGGGCCGCTTTGCGTCCCGCCGCCGCCAACTCCACGCGCCCGTAGGGCTCGTAGCAGACCCAGCCGCGCCGCGCGAGCGTCTTGAGCGCCCCGCTGACCGACGGGTTGGACACGCCGAGCCGCTGGGCGATGTCGCGTACTCGCGCCGTGCCCCCGTCACGCAACAGCGCGAGGATCGCCTCGAGGTAATCCTCCTGCGAGGCGGTGGGCTTTCGTTTCGCTGCGGTCATGCGGTCACCGGAGCATATTATTAGGCATGGCTAACATTTGACCAAGACAAAACCGAAAAATCGCGTGCCACGCATGAGAGCGGGCCCGCGACCGGATCGGCCGCGGGCCCGTGACAGGTCACAAGACGCCTTGTTGCGGCGCGTTAGTCCTGCGTCTGGCCGTCGGCTTCCGCCTCGGCCGCCGTGGCAAGGGCGGGCTCAGCCGCCGGCGGATTCGGATGCCGAACCGCCGCGATCAGCAATGCCGCGACAAGGCACAAGCCGCCGCAGATGCTGAACGCCAGCGGGAAGTTGCCGAGGTCGCCCAGCAGTCCGCCCAGCATCGGCCCGAAGATGCCGCCCACGCCGTAGGACAGGAATACCCAGCCGTAATTCTGCCCCACGTACTTGGTGCCGAACGTATCGGCCGTGATAGTCGGGAACAACGCGAAGTTGCCGCCGAAGTTGAATCCGATCAGCGCCGCAAACAGGTACAGCATCGCCGGCTGACCGGCCATGTACTGGAACAGAATCACGAACACGCCCTGGCTGGCAAGCATCACGAAGATCGACAGCTTGCGCCCGAGCTTGTCGCTGGCCGTGCCCCACAGGATGCGTCCCAGCCCGTTGGCCAGAGAGAAGAACACGGCCATGGCAATACCGGCGATGCCGCTGGCCTCGGCCGCGGAATAGCCCGCCGCCTCCAGCGCCTCGCCGGGGAAGAGCTTCATCAGGCCGATGCTCATCAGTCCCGCACCGGCGCCGACCATGAAACAGAAGAACACCATGTAGAACTGCGGCGTTCGGAGCATCTGACCGGTGGTGAAGTTGACCGTTCCGGCGACCGGCTTGGCACCGCCGTCAGCGACCTGCGGCGGCGTGTAGCCGGGCGGCGTCCAGCCCTCCGGCGGGTTCTTCATCCACGCCCCGCCGATGGCGCACATCAGGAAGAAGACGACACCGTAGATCAGGAACGTGTGCCCCAGCCCGAGCTGGCCGATCAACATGTTCCACCCCAGAATCCTGCCGCCGAGCTTGACCCACAGCAAAGCCCCGAAACCGAAGCCCGCCACGGCCAGACCGGTAATCATACCCTTCTTGTCGGGGAACCACTTCATGCCGACGGCGATGGGAACGACATACGCCAGCCCGATCCCCGCCCCGCCGACAAGGCCCACAAAGGCAAACGTCGCGGCGAACTGCCCGGGGTTGACAAGCCCGGCCAGCACGTAGCCCGCCCCGAGCACCACGCCACCGGCGATGGCGAGTTTCCGCGGCCCGACCTTCGGCATCATCCGCCCGGCCAGGACCATCACCACCGCGAAGGCCGCCAGCCCGGCCGCGAAGATCGCCTGCGTCTGCGACTTGCTCATCGCATAGGTCAGCTCCTCAACGCGCTCATCTACGTCGTACTCCGCGACGATGGCGTCCATCGCCGTCCGCTGAGAGATGACGGTGCCTTCGTGCGCCGCCGCGGCCGCCTTGTACTGCGCCGAGTCCTCGCCGTGCTCCTTGCGGACCTGGGCCAGGTCCTTGGCCGACCCCTTCAGCGCGCCCTTCGGCGCGGCGAGCTTCTCGCGCATCTCGGCGAGTGCGGCCTTCTCCATGCCGAGTTTCCGGGCGCTATAGATGGTCGCCACGTCGGCCGGATCCTCGGCGGTCAACGCCGGCGTGAACACGCTCCAGGCGTAGATCGCGCCCAGGCACAACTGAATCAGAATCGCACCGAGAACCACCAGCCCGCGGTTCGTCACTTTCTGTTCGTCCATGGCGTTCTGCTCCTTCGGCAGATGCGACAAAAGTGCGTGCCGCCGGCACGGAAAGAGGCGCCGGCGGCACGCATCAGTTGGCGGGGCTTACTGGCGACCTTCGATGAGCTGATCGACGATGCTCGGGTCGGCCAGCGTCGAGGTGTCGCCCAGCGTGCTCTTGTCCGTCACGCCCTCGGCGATCTTGCGGAGGATCCGCCGCATGATCTTGCCGGACCGCGTCTTGGGCAGCGCCGGAGCGAACTGCAGCTTGTCCGGCGTGGCGATCGGGCCGATCTCCTTGCGGACGTGCTTGACCAGCTCGTCGCGCAGCTCGTCGCTCGGATCGACGCCGTCGACGGGCGTGACGTAGGCGTAGAGCCCCTGGCCTTTGACCTCGTGCGGCATCGGCGCCACGGCCGCCTCGGCGACCTTGTCGTGGCTGACCAAGGCGCTTTCGACCTCGGCCGTGCCGATCCGGTGCCCGGAGACGTTGACCACGTCGTCGATCCGCCCGAGCAGCCAGTAGTCGCCGTCGGCGTCGACGCGGCAGCCGTCGCCGGTGAAGTACAGGTCGTTGTACATCGTGAAATACGTGTCGATGAACCGGTCGTGATCGCCCCACGTGGTCCGCAGCATGCCCGGCCAGGGCTTCTTGATGCACAGCTTGCCGCCCCCGCCCAGTTCGCACTCCGTGCCGTCCTCGCGCAGCACGACCGGTTCGACGCCGAAGAACGGACGGGACGCGCTGCCCGGTTTGAGCGTGTGCGCCCCGGGAAGCGGCGTAATCATGACCCCGCCGGTCTCGGTCTGCCACCAGGTATCGACGATCGGACAGTTGCCGCGTCCGACCTTCTCGTAATACCACATCCACGCCTCGGGGTTGATCGGCTCGCCGACCGAACCAAGAATCCGCAAGCTCGACAGGTCGTACTTGCCCGGCCACTCGTCGCCCTGGCGGATCAGCGCCCGGATCGCCGTCGGCGCCGTGTAAAGCTGCGTAATCTGGAACTTGTCGATCACCTGCCAGTAGCGCCCGGGGTCCGGATACATCGGCGTGCTCTCGAACATCACGCTCGTGGCGCCGTTGGCCAGCGGTCCGTAGACGATGTAGCTGTGCCCGGTCACCCAGCCGATGTCGGCCGCACAGAAGTACACGTCGTCTTCCTTGAGGTCGAACGTCAGCCGGTGGGTCAGCATGGTCCAGACGAGGTACCCGCCGGTGGTGTGCACGACGCCCTTGGGCTTGCCGGTCGAGCCGGAGGTATAGAGAATGAACAACTCGTCCTCGGCCTTCATGCGCTCGGGCTCGCAGTCCTCGGACGCCTCGGCCATCAGGTCGTGGTACCACAGGTCGCGCCCGTCGGTCATCGGGCAGTCCTCGTCGTTGCGTTGGACGACGACGACCTTTTCGATGCTCGGCGCATCATTCAGCGCTTCGTCGGAGATCTTCTTGAGGGCGATGCTCTTGCCGGCCCGCTTGGAGACGTTGCCGGTGATAAGCACTTTGCACTCGGCATCGTTGATGCGGTCGCGGAGGGCGTCGGCGCTGAAGCCGCCGAAGACGATTGAGTGAATCGCCCCGATCCGCGCACAGGCCAGCATCACCACCGGAAGCTCGGGAATCATGCCGAGGTAAATGCAGACGCGATCGCCCTTGGCGACGCCGAGGGACTTGAGAACGTTGGCGAACTTGCAGACCTCGCCGTGAAGCTCTTTATACGTGATCTTGCGATCGTCGTCCGGCTCGTCGCCCTGCCAGATCAGCGCCGTCTTGTTCTCGCGCTCGGTGCCCAGGTGGCGATCCAGGCAGTTGTGAGCCACGTTCAACTCGCCGTCGGCGAACCACGTGTGCTTGACCTCGCGCTTCTCGGTGTTCCAGACGTATTGGCACGCCTCGCTCGGCTCGGTGAACCACGCCACGTTCGCCTTGGCCTGTTCCAGCCAGAACGCGTCGGGATCCTCGACCGAGCGGTTGTACATCTCCTGGTACGCGTCGAGGGAGCCGATCTCCGCGTTTTTCGCCAGTTCCGCCGGCGGCGGAAACGTGCGAGACTCGCTCATGAAGGAGTCGATTGCCTTGTGTTCTTCAGCCATGCTGCTGCGATCCTTTCTCCGTTAGCATTCGAAGCCAGCCGCCCGCACCGGCCCGTCGCGGCGACTCGCCGCCGGAGTGTCCTGCGGCAGGAGTCCCGAAACGAGGGAACGGGCAAACGGCTTCATCCGAGGGTAAGTACCTGCGCCACGTGGCGCTATACGCGACGAATACACACAACCGATCACGGCGCGGGCAAGCGGACACGCCCCGCAAAGCGGCCGAAATCGCCAAACGGGACGGATTATGACAGCGCCGCCCGACAACGTCAACCCGCTGCCTGGCGATTCAGGATTTACGCCCGCCGCCCGCGGCAGTATCCTCCGGGCACGCCACGCGACCGTCGGGACGCGCATCGCGGCAGGAGATCGGCATGCTTACCGTGGACAACACCATTCTGGCCGTCGTGGACATCCAGGGCAAGCTCGCGGCGCTGATCCACCAGCGCGACGCGTTGTATGCCAACGTCGCCACGCTCATCGGCGCCGCTGAGGCGCTGGACTTGGCGATCCTCCGAACCGAGCAGGCGCCCGACAAGCTCGGGCCCACCGTCCGCGAGGTCGCCGAATGCCTCGACCGCCCCCCCATCACCAAGACGGCCTTCTCCTGCTGCGGCGAGCCGGCGTTCAACGATGCGCTCCGCGCCGCCGGGCGCCGTCAGGTCCTGCTGACCGGCATCGAAACGCACATCTGCATCTTCCAGACGGCCGCCGATCTGGTTGCCGACGGCTTCGAGGTGCACGTGGTCGCCGACGCGGTTTCCTCCCGTACGGCGGAGAATCGCCAAATCGGCCTGGACCGCGCCCGCGCCGCCGGCGCGACGATCACGAGCGTTGAATGTGCGCTGTTCGAGCTGCTGCGCACGGCCGAGCATCCCGCCTTTCGCCAGATCGCACGATTGATCCGCTAGCGCCGCGTCCGGCGCACGGCGCGTTTCGCCTTGTTCGCGCGCCTGCGCCGGGATAGACTTACACGGGTTGGCACAGGAAAGGCGCGCAGCATGGCTCACGGCCGCCGGTCGGACGCGCCCGGCCGGAAAACCATCTTCGATCCCGACGCTTCGACGCATACGGCGCTGTTCGTCCACACGGCCGCGCTGCAGGCCTATCACTACCCGCCCGACTGCCCCTTCAAAACGGAGCGGGCGCAGCGAACGGTCGAGTTGCTGCAATCCATGGGCCTGCTGGATGACGCGGACATGGTGTCGGCCGAGGCCGCGCCGCGCGACGTGATCGAGCGTTTCCATCTGCCGGCCTATCTCGACATGCTCCGTGACGCGCCGAACGGCGACATGGGCGTCGAGGGACTCGAAATGGGCCTGGGCACGCCGGAGACGCCCGTATTCGGCGGCATGTACGAGTACGCCGCGCTGGCCTGCGGAGCCACACTCGCGGCCGTCGACGCCGTCACGGACGGGCGCGCGCGGCGGACGTTCAACCCGTCCGGCGGCTACCACCACGCCCACCCCGCCAAAGCGGGCGGCTTTTGTTACATCAATGACATCGCGCTGGCGTGCGACCGCCTGACCGAGGCCGGCCGGCGCGTGCTGTTCCTCGATATCGACGTGCATCACTGCGACGGCGTGCAGGATGCGTTTTACGATCGGTCCGACGTGCTGGTGATGAGCTTCCACCAGACGGGCAAGACGCTGTTTCCCGGCACGGGCTTCGCGGGAGAGACGGGCGTCGGTGACGGCGAGGGTTACACCGTCAACGTTCCGTTGCCGCCCGGGACCTATGACGAGGCGTACCTGCGGGCGTTCCGGGCCCTCGCCCCGCCGATCGCCCGGGCATATGACCCGGACGTGATCGTCTTCGAAGTCGGCATGGATTGCCTCTCGGGCGATCCGCTGGCCGGGATGACCCTGACCAATAACGCCTATGTGGACGTCGTGCGCGAGGTGCTCGGCTGGGGCAAGCCGGTGGCGGCGACGGGCGGCGGTGGGTACCATCAGGCCAACACGGCGCGCGGGTGGGCGCTGCTGTGGGCGGAATTGGCGGAGCGGGACACAGGCGAATCGCTGGCGTACGGGCTGGGCGGCGTCATGCTGGAAAGCACGGACTGGCACGGCGGGCTGCGTGACCGCGCGATGGCGCCCAGCCACCCGATGCGCCAGGCCGTCGATCGCGTGATTCGCCAGACGGTTGACGACGTCAAGGCCAACGTCTTCCCGGTTCATGGGTTGTAGCCCACGCCGGCGCATCCGAAACGAGTACATCCGAGGCAACAAGACAGCACTGATGGGCGAACAGCAGACAACCCGAACCCGCATGGCCGGCGTTACCGGTTTGGAGGCGTTCTTCGCACCGAAGGCCGTTGGCGTCGTCGGCGCGTCGCGCACGCCGGGCAAGGTCGGCCACGAGATCCTCGCCGCCTTGATCGCCGGCGGCTTCGAGGGCCCAATCCTGCCGATCAATCCCAACGCCGAGGAGATCGAGGGTCTGGCGTGCTATCCGGATCTCGCCTCGGCCGAGCCGACGCCGGATCTGGTGATCGTGACGATCCCCGCCCCGGGCGTCCTCGAAACGGTCCGCCAGTGCAGTCGCCTGGGCATCAAGGCGATGGTCATCATCTCATCGGGCTTCCGGGAGTCAGGCGACAAGGGCAACCGGCTGGAACGCATCCTACTCCAGGAAGCGCGGCGGGCGGGCATCCGCATCCTGGGCCCGAATTGCATCGGGCTGATGGTTCCGGGACAGAAACTCAACGCCTCGTTCGGCGGGCAGTTGCCCCCGCCGGGGCGCGTGGCGTACTTTTCGCAGTCCGGTTCCCTGCTGGCGGCAATGGCGGACATGGGCCGCGAGTACGACTTGGGCTTCAGCCGGATGCTCTCGATCGGCAACAAGGCGGACATCGACGAGGTCGAGGCCATCAAGGCGCTCGGGCGCGACGAGCAGACACACGTCATCGGCGGCTATCTGGAGACCATCGACGACGGCGACGCCTTCGTCCGCGAAGCCGAGCGCGTCAGCCGCGACAAGCCCATTCTCATCATGAAGGCCGGCGTCACCGGCGCCGGCGAGCGGGCGGCATCGAGCCATACGGGGCGCCTGGCGGGCATGGAGATGGCGTATGAATGCATCTTCGAGCGTGCCGGCGTGGTCCGATGCGGGTCCATCAAGGCACAGTTCGACTACGCCCGGGCATTCGCCACGCAGCCGCTTCCGGACGGGCACCACGTCGCGATCATCGCCAACGCCGGCGGCGCCGGCATCATGGCCGCCGACGCGATCGAGCGCGAGGGTCTGGCGCTGGCCGAATTGGCGAACGAGACGACGCGGACGCTGACCGAGACGCTGCCTGAAACCGCCAGCACGAACAATCCCGTGGACATCCTGGGCGACGCCCTCGCCGACCGCTACGAGTTCGCGCTGAACACGGTCCTGGACGATGACGCCGTCCACAGCGTGCTGGTGCTCCTCTCGCCGCACGCGATGACCGAATGCGATGCAACGGCGGAGGCGGTCGCGCGCGTCACGAGCGACAAGCCGAACAAGCCCGTCGTCGCCTGCTTCCTGGGCGCTCGGCGCGTGGAGAACGCCAAGACGGTTCTGCGCCGGGCAGGGGTGCCCCACTACGATTCGCCCGAGGCGGCCGTGGCGACGCTGAAGGTGATGGCCGACTACGCTCGCTGGCGCCGCCGGCCGAAACGCGTGGTCAAGCTGTTCCCCGTCAACCGCCGCAAGGTGGAGACGATCATCGACCGCCACCTGCGCCAGGGCGCCGAAGATGTCGGCGAGGCCGACGCCCACGACATACTCGAGGCGTACGGCTTCGTCACGCCGCGGGGACAGGTGGCGACCAGCTCAGAGCAAGCCGTCAACTTTGCCGAGCAGATCGGGTATCCCGTCGTGCTGAAGATCTGGTCGCCGGACATCCTGCATAAATCGGAGGTCGACGGCGTCAAGGTCGCGCTGACCAGCGCCCAGGAGGTTATGGACGCGTTCGATCTCATGATGTACCGCATCCCGCGCAAGGTCCCCGACGCCGACATCATCGGCGTGCTGATCCAGGAGATGTTCACGTCGGGCCAGGAGCTGGTGCTCGGAATGAATCGCGACCCGCGGTTCGGGCCGCTGATGATGGTCGGCATGGGCGGCGTGATGGTCGAGGTGCTCAAGGACGTGGCGTTCTACCCCGCCCCGCTGACGGCGCAGGAGGCGATGGAAATGCTGGTCCGCACGCGGACGTATCACCTTCTGGACAGCGACAATGAGCGCCAGGACGTGGACTTCGACGCGATCGCCGAGGGACTCCAGCGGCTCAGCCAGCTCGTGACCGAGTTCCCGTCGTTTCAGGAAGTGGACATCAACCCCTTCCTCGTCGGCCCGCCGGGCACGCCCCCCGTCGCCGTCGACGCCCGCATGCGCGTCGCGAAAAAGCAGTAGGTCCGTCAGGGCCGTTTGGACGAAGCCGCGGCCGGAAGGCCGTGGGCAAGGGCCGATTACCGAAAGGCAGGCCCGTAAGGCCGACTGAAGGCAGTAACATGGCAGAAGCGAACTGGCAGGAGAAGTACGCGGATAAGATCGCCTCGGCCGCAACGGCGATGAAGCAGATCCGCCCGGGCAACAGCATTTTCATCGGCACCGGCTGCGCCCAGCCGCAGCACCTCGTCGACGCCCTGGTCACGCATTCCGGGCACATCTACGATGCGCACATCATCCACCTGCTGACGATGGGCGAGGCGCCGTACGCCGACGAGAAGTTCCGCGAGCGGTTCAAGATGAACAGCTTCTTCGTAGCCGACAACGTCCGCCACGCGTTGGCGCGCGGCGTGGGTGACTACACGCCGATCTTCCTGTCGGACATCCCGCGGGAGTTCGAGTCCGGCCGGATCCCCATCGACGTGGCGCTGGTCAGCGTGACGCCCCCGGACGACAACGGGCTGTGCAGCTTCGGCGTGTCGGTGGACATCGTCAAGTCGGCCGTCGCCAACGCGCGCTACGTCATCGCCCAGGTCAACGCGAATATGCCCCGGACGCTGGGCGACAGCTTCATCCACGTCAACCAGATCGACATGCTCGTCCCCCACGACGAACCGGTTATTGAGGTGCCCGTCCGCCAGCCGGACGAGACGCTGCGCCGCATCGGCCAGAACATCGCGCGCCTCGTCGAGGACGGCAGCACGATCGAGTGCGGCATCGGGCGGATTCCGCAAGCCCTGGCCGAGTTCCTGCGTAACAAGAAGGACCTCGGCGTGCACACGGAGATGTTCAGCGACTGGATCATCGACCTGATCGACTGCGGTGCGATCACGTGCACCAAGAAGACCATCAATCGGGGCAAGGTCGTCGCCAGTTTCGCCATGGGCTCCCGGCGGCTGTACGACTACATCGGCAACAACCCGTTGTTCGAGTTCCATCCCACCGAATACGTCAACGACCCGTACGTCATCAGCCGGCACGATCGCATGGTCGGCATCAACGTCGGACTGGAGGTGGACCTGACCGGTCAGGTCTGCTCGGACTCGCTGGGCTACAAGTTCTACAGCGGCATCGGCGGACAGGTGGACTTCATCCGCGGCGCCGCGCGCAGCCGGGAGGGCAAGGCCATCATCGCCATGCCCTCGACCGCCCGCGGCGGAAAAGTCTCGCGCATCGTCAGCCACCTGACCGAGGGCGCCGGCGTGGTCACCACGCGCGGCGACGTGCACTACGTCGTGACCGAATACGGCATCGCCTACCTGCACGGCAAGAGCATCCGCCAGCGCTGCCTTGAACTGATCGACATCGCCCACCCCAAGTTCCGCAACGAGCTGATCCAGGCCGCCAAGGAGCAGAATTACCTGCACGAGGATCAGATCGAGCCGGACTGGGACCGGATGCACTACCCCGAGCAGCTCGAGCGCAACGAGACGCTCCGCGACGGAACGGAAATCTTCTTCCGCCCGGTCAAGCCCAGCGACGAGCCCGCCCTGAGCGAGATGCTCTACTCGCTCAGCCGCCAGTCCGTCCGCACGCGGTACTTCACGGCCACAATGACGTTCCCGCACAAGGACGTTCAAAAACTCACGAACATCGACTACCGGCGAGACCTGGCGATCGTCGCGCTGGTGCCCGGCCCCGGCGAGGGGGACATCGTGGCCATCGCGCAGTACTTTCTGGACCCGAAGACCCAGGCCGCCGAGGTGGCCTTCATCGTTCAGGATGAGTGGCAGCAGAAGGGCATGGGCTCGTTCCTGCTGGACTATCTCGCCCAAATCGCCCGCCAGCGCGGCGTGCGGAAATTCTACGCCAAAGTCCTGCCGGAAAACCGGGCCATGCTGGCGATCTTCGAGAATTCCGGCTTCCACGTCAGCACAGAATTTGACGGCGAAACCTACAGCATCGAGCTGCTGTTGACGCCGGAGGCCTGACGGCCGGGGGAACGGACCCGCCGCCAAAGGCCGGCGCCGCCGGCGCGCCGACCGACAAACTTCCTTGGCGAAGCCCGCCCGCTCGCGGTACACTTGTCGCCTGCCCTTGACGGCGGCTGCGGATGCTCCGGGCGGCTTGGGCGCGCGGGTGTTCAGCGGGCCGCGCACGGCGGCGCCGTTCGACGGTCTCAGACGCGCCGAACCGGGTCGGACGCCGGGGCATCGGCAACAGGAGTAGAGGATGAAGCTAGCGGATATCATGGTCAGCGAGGCGGTCGTTCCCGAGTTGAATGCGCACACGCGCAACGAGGCGATCTCCGAACTCATACAGACACTGGCCAAGGCGAAGGGATGGTCGGCCGCTCGCGCCGAGCAGGCCGAGAAAGCCGTTCTTGAACGCGAGAAGCAGGCCACGACCGGTATCGGCAAGGGCGTGGCCCTTCCCCATGCCAAGCTCAAGGGTCTGGAGGCGCCGATTGGGACGATCGGCCGTTCGGCCGAGGGGATCGACTTTTCGGCTCTGGATTCCAAACCGGTTTACTCGGTGCTCCTGCTGCTGTCCAGCCCGGACAATCCGGACGAGCATCTCCAGGCGATGGAAGCGATATTCAAGCATGTCCAGCGGGACATGTTCCGTAAATTCCTTCGCCAGAGCGAGACGAGCGAGGCGATTGTCGACCTGATCCGCGAGGCCGACGAGATGAGCTAAGCGGCGCCGCCGACCGTAGAACCGGGATACCGCCGTGGGCACCGTTGAACGGGAAACGAAAATCACGAATAAATTCGGGCTTCATGCCCGTCCGGCGATGCAGTTCGTGGAAATCGCGAACCAGTACGCCAGCACAATCGAGGTGTCCAACGGCACGTTGACCGTGGACGCCAAAAGTATCATGTCGGTGATGCGGCTCGGCGCCGTCCACGGGACAACCCTTCGGATCACCGCCGACGGTAATGATGCCGAAGCCGCGGTCGAAGCGCTGGCGACACTGATCCGCAGCGGCTTCGGCGAGGACTAGCACGGCCGGTTGGTCGTCAGCGTTGAATCAGAGATGATCGTCAGAAAAGGCATCGGTGTTTCCGCCGGCGTGGGCATCGCGCGGGGCGTCATCCTCGACGCCGAGGAATACGACATCCCGCAGCGACATGTGCCCGTGGACCGCGCCAAGGCGGAACTCGACCGTCTCGACAACGCCATCGCCACCAGCCGCCAGGAGATCGTCGACCTGCGCGACCGGACCGCCGAGCAGCTCGGAAAGGAAACCGCCAGCATCTTCGATTTCCACCTGGGCATGCTGGACGACGAGTCCCTGCACGAGAAATTCTCCGACACCGTCCTCAGCGGGCACGTGACGGCCGAGTACGCCGTCGCCACCGTCCTGCGGGCCTACGCCCGCGAGTTCGACGGCATGCCCCAATACCTTGCTGAGCGCGTCAAGGACGTCTATGACATCGAGAAGCGCCTGCTGCGGAATCTCATCGGGCAGAGCCGCCAGTCCCTGACCCACCTGACCAAGGACGTGGTCGTCCTGGCCCATGACGTCACGCCGTCCCAGACGGCCGGCATGGACCGCGAGCACGTCCGTGGGCTCGCCGTCGACGCCGGCGGCAAGACAAGCCACACCGCCATCGTGGCCCGCACGCTGGGCATCCCGGCCGTGGTGGGCCTCAACGACGTCACCAGCGAGGCGACCGCCGGCGACACCATCATCGTCGACGGCTACCGGGGCATGGTGGTCATCGATCCCGACGAGGACACGTGTAGGGAATACGAGCAATACGCCGAGCAACAGGTCGCCTTCTCCCACAGCTTGGAGCAGTTGCGCGATCTGCCGGCCGCGACGCGCGACGGGCACGAGATGACCCTTCTGGGCAACATCGAGTTCCCCGACGAGGTCCAGGCGGTCCTGGACAAGGGCGGTCAGGGCATCGGCCTGTATCGCACGGAATTTCTGTATCTCGGCTCGGACAGCGAACCGAGCGAAGAGGACCACTACAAAGCCTATCGTAAGGTTCTCGACGCCTGCGCGGGCCGGCCCGTCGTCATCCGCACGCTGGACCTCGGGGCGGACAAATACACGCAGTCCCGCGCGCGTGTTCCGGAGCGTAATCCCTTCCTGGGGCTGCGGAGCATCCGCTTCTGTCTGCAGAACCTTCCGATGTTCCGCACGCAACTGCGCGCGATCCTGCGCGCGGCGTCCGGCTACGAGGTATCGCTGCTGTTTCCGCTGATCAGCAACATGCTGGAGCTTCGCCAGGCCAAGACCATCGTCCGGGATATCTCCGAAGACCTGGAGGAAGAGGGGATTGACCACAAGCCCGACATGCCGATCGGCATGATGGTCGAGACGCCCTCGGCGGCGCTGCAATGCAACGATTTTGCGCGGGAAGTGGACTTCTTTTCCATCGGGACGAACGATTTGGTACAATACACGCTGGCCGTAGACCGAGGAAATGAACGGGTGGCGTCGCTGTTTACGGTCGCTCACCCCGCCGTATTGCGCTTGATCCAGGAGACGATACGTGCCGGACAGCGCCACGGCGTCTCGGTCAGCTTGTGCGGCGAGATGGCCGGGGACCCGACCTACACGTTGCTGCTGATAGGCCTGGGACTGCGCGTGTTTTCGTGCGCGCCGCCGACCATTCCGGAAGTGAAGAAGATTATCCGTTCGACGACGCTTCAGCATGCACGGGAAGTCGCCCGGCGCGTGATGGGGTTCGACTCGGACAAAGAAACGGTTAACTATCTCCGGGCGGAACTGCGCAACATCCTTCCGGAGGCGTATCCCGAGTAGGGACTGTCTCGAAACACGACGTCCGCATGGTGCGTTTCCTGCGGCGGCACGGACCCGAGGAAGCGGGCGTCCCAGACCACCGGCGGACCCGGCGGCGCCTCGATCGGTCATCGCACCGGTCGAAAACCGCCCCGGCGCGCCGGAGAGGAACTCGGCGTATCTCTGTCTGCTCCGAAACATGGGGCTTTCGCTTTACGGTTGCGGGACGGTTGCGCTTTGCGTCCCACCGCGACATGATGCGCGCCGCGGCGCGGCTTGTACGCCGTGCCGGGCTGCCCGTGCGCTACAGCCAGGGGTTCAATCCACACCCGATCCTCTCGTTGCCCTGCCCGCGCCCCGTCGGCGTCGCCTCGCGCGACGAGATGCTTGTGGTCGCCCTGGCGCCTCCCCCCCCGCCCGCGCAGGCCGCGACATGGACCGCCCGCCTCGGGCGCACAGCCCCGCACGAGATGGACGTGGTCGCCGCCGCCCCCCTGCCGCACGGTCGTACCCCCCACCCGCTGTCCGCAACGTACGAAATGCCGCTCGCTGCATCCGAACGGCCCGGCGTGAGGCGGCGCGTTGAACGCCTCGACGGGCGCCGTCACTGGCCCGCCGAGCGCGCCGTACGTCGCGGCACGAAACGCCTGGATCTGCGCCGCCTCGTGAACATCCTGCACGCAGACGGCGGAATGTTGCGGTGGCGGCTCATCCCCGACAACGACATCTGGGCGCGCCCGGCCGAAGTTCTACGGCTGGTGGGGCTGGATGAGAACACGGAACTCGGCCGTGTGGTCCGCACGGAGGTGGACTACGGCCTGCAAGACACCGGCGCCGCCGGATGGCGCGCCAATGGGAACTAAGAATTATGGCATGCGAAATGTTGATCAACGCGGTGCAGGCACAAGAGTGCCGCATCGCCATCGTCAAGGGCGGCAACCTGGAGGAACTCTACATTGAACGCACCTCCGCAGCCAGCCAGCTTGGCAACATCTACAAGGCCCGCGTGACGAACGTCGAGCCGTCCATCCAGGCGGCGTTCGTCGACTTCGGCGCACAAAAGAACGGCTTTCTTCACGTCTCCGACCTGCATCCGGATTACTTCCCGGACAGCAAAGACAAGGCCGAGGCCGTCGGTCACAAGCGTCCCCGCAGGCAACGTCCGCCGATTCAGAAGTGTCTCAAGCGGGGGCAGGAAGTCGTTGTGCAGATGACCAAGGAGGGCATTGGCACCAAGGGCCCGACGATGACGACGTACCTATCGATCCCCGGTCGGATGCTGGTGATGATGCCCGGCATGCGACGGCTGGGCGTGTCGCGCAAGATCGAGGACGACGACACCCGCGTCAAGGCCCGCAAAGCCCTGGAAGACCTCAACCTGCCGTCGGAGATGGGCTTCATCGTGCGTACGGCGGGCGTCGGTCGGTCCAAGCGCGAACTGCAGCGAGACCTGAACTACCTCGTTCGCCTCTGGAAGGCCGTCGACGAGCGGATCAAGACGTCGAACACACCGGCCGTCATCCACGGCGAATCCGACCTTGTCATTCGAACCATCCGCGACGTATACGACACGGACATCCGCCGGATCATCTGCGACGAGGAGGCCGTCGCCCGCCGCGTGCATGAGTTCTTGACCATGATCGCGCCGCGCAGCAAGACGAAGGTCGAGCTGTACACCGGACGCCAGGGGCTGTTTCACGACTCCGGGTTGGACGACGAGATCGAGAAGGTCTACGCCCGCAAGGTGGAACTACCGTCGGGCGGGTCGCTCGTGATCGATCAGACCGAAGCCCTGGTGGCCATCGACGTGAACTCGGGCCGCTTCAGAAAGCACAGTGACGCGGAAACCACCGCCTTGAAGACGGATCTGGAAGCGACCGACGAGATTGTCCGCCAGCTCAAGCTTCGGGACATGGGCGGCGTCATCATCATCGACTACATCGATCTCGCCCACGACAAGAAGCGACGCCAGGTCGAAAAGGCCCTCCGTGACGCGCTGAAGAGCGACCGCGCCAAGAGCAAGACGTCGCGCATGAGCAATTTCGGCATCGTGGAGATGACGCGCCAGCGCGTCCGCCCGTCGCTCGAGCGCAGCGTCTATCGCCGCTGCTCCCACTGCGAGGGAAGCGGGCGCATCAAAAGCGAGGAATCGCAGGCCCTTCAGGTGATGCGCGCCCTCCAGCGCGCCGCGTCCGACGAAAAGGTCGCCACCATCGAAGTCGCCGTCACGCCGTCGGTGGCCCATCACCTGGCCAACGACGAACGCCGCCGCCTGGCCGAATTGGAGGAAGCCGCCGCCAAGACCATCCGGATCCGCGCTGACGAGAATCTGCCCGGCAGCGAGGTCCGTATGACCTGCACGAACGCCCGCGGCGCGGAGGTGGCGCTGGAGGCCGCCCCGTCGACCAAGGGCGGCAAAGACAAGCTATCGACCCGCAACGTGCAGGAAATCCTGGACGCCGAGGCGGGCGAGGGCAAGAAGCGCCCTCGGCGAAAACGCTCGCGCCGCAAGAAGAAAGCCGCCGACGCCGACAGCGCGAACGAATCCAAAAGCGACAACTCCGGCAACGCCACCGACGCCAAGGCCGACAAGGAGCGCAAGGACACGAAGGACGCCAAAGACGACGGCGGCTCATCGGCCAGCAAGAAAAAGAAGACGCGGCGCGGGCGCCGCGGCGGGCGGAAGCACCGGCGTAAGAAGAAGTCCGACGATACGTCAACGAAGGCACAGGACGGCGACAAGAACTCAGACGACGGGGGCAAATCGTCCTAAGCCGTACGCCGCTTGCGACCACCATGCGCGTCGGGCGCCGCGTTCGCGCTGACGCGCTATCGGGAAAGAATGCCCGGTAGTTCGAACGATTCGCCCTTCCAGGCCGCCGCCTCCATCGGCCAGCCGGTCTGCCCGCTGAGGCGCTGCCAGCCCTCGTCCGTGCACAGGACGGTGTCCTCGCACTTGGTTCCGGCGACCGAGGGGTTCCATGCAAACGCCTGATCGGCAAGCACCGCCGTGTCGTCGCCGGGTGCGGCCTTGCGTTCGCGCGGCAGGTAGCCGCACGAGCCGCCCACGTGCAGCGCGCGCCACTCGTCGGCGAAGCCGGCCTCACGAAACGCCGCCTGCGCCTCAGCGAACAGCGCGCCCAGCGTCCGGCCCGGGCGCATCGCCGTCAGCAGCGCCGCGGTGACCGTTGCGGCCGCCCGGTGACGCTCGGCCAGTTCGTCCGGAATCGCCCCAAAATGCACGAGCCGCGTCATCGCCGCGACCAGCCCCCCCCGCTCGGCGCAGGTCACGAGCATGGCCTTGCGTTCGAGGCGTTTGTCCGTGGGCAAGGGGTGGCGATAGGCGGCAATGCGCTCGTCAGTGCCGACCAGCAAGAGCCAGGGCGTACAGCCGGCCGCGCGAAGTCGCAGGGCCGTTTCGCCGGCCAGGTCGTGCTCGCTGCGGCCCGGCTCGGCCGTTCGGGCCGCCGCCTCCAATGCCTCCGCCACGTCTCGGCACACAGCGCGATATCGCATGATCTCGGCGGGCGTCAGCTCCCATCGCAGGCGATCAAACATCGCGTCGAGCGATGGCAGTTCGCGTCCGGCCGCGGGGACATCCGCGGCGACCCGCTTGCCGCTCAGTGCCGCGTCGAATGCCTTTCCCGCGCCCGTGGCGTCGTAGTAGTCGAACGTTTGAAAATCGAGATCGGCGGCAGCGAGGTCCTCGGCCGCCAGCCGGGGCGCTTCGGTGTTGTTGGCCAGAACGGTCGCCCCCGCCCGCTCCACAAGCAGGGCGCTGTTTCCCGCATCGCAGGCCTCGGCGACGTAATTGCGCGCCCCGCCGGTATACCAGTTGAAGTTGCAGCGTCGGCTCAGCAGCACGCCGTCCAGATCGTGCGTGTCGAGATAGCCCACCACGCGTTGATGCTTGATCTGTCGCTCTTCGGCAGGGGTCACGGGCAGTTTCCGTCGCTCTCGAAGCCGGCGGCGGTCTCGCTGCGGGCTTCAACAAGGCGGGATTATACCGCCCGGCGGCGGCAAAATCCTGATTGACGTCCGCCCGCCGGCCGATATATCCTACAGCATGCCCTGAGAGGCACGGGAGTCCTGAGATGCGGCTGTCGCAGACACGAACGTTGTGCGAGACGGCGACCGCGGTCGGCGTCGAATGCGTCTGCCAGGACGGGCGGCCGGGCGGCTGCCCCGCTATCGCCATTATTGCGGTAGTTGCCCCTCGTGTGCCTTAGGGCAGGTGCGGCGGACTTTTATCTTCGTCCCAAGGCCCTGAGGCAGCCCCTCAGGGCCGTTTTTCTATACCTGGAACAGACCAATGCCATCACACGGACAACGCATCGAAGTCTACGACACCACGCTTCGCGACGGCGCGCAGACCGAGGGCATCAGCTTGTCCGTCGAGGACAAGCTGGCCACCGCCGAGGCGCTCGACAAGCTCGGCGTGGACTACATCGAGGGCGGCTACCCGCTGAGCAATCCGAAGGACCAGGCGTTCTTCGAGCAGATCCGCTCGCGGGGGCTGACGCATGCGAAAATCGTGGGCTTCGGCATGACACGGCGCAAGGGCGTCGCGGCGGCCGAGGACGCCGGGCTGGCGGCGCTGCTGGCGGCCGGGACGCCTGTGGTAGCGCTGGTCGGCAAAAGCTGGGACCTGCACGTTCGCGAGGTCCTGCGGACCGACGCCGACGAGAACCTCGCCATGATCGCCGACTCCGTCCGCTACTGCGTCGATGCGGGGCGCGAAGTCGTCTTCGACGCCGAGCATTTCTTCGACGGATGGCGGGCGAACCCCGATTATGCGATCCGCACGCTTCGCGCCGCGTCTGAGGCCGGGGCAAGCTGCCTGGCGCTGTGCGACACCAACGGCGGCTCGCTGCCCGAACAGATCGCCGAAGGCGTCGCCGCCGCGCGGGACGCCCTACCGGACGCGCCACTGGCGATTCACTGCCACGACGACGCCGGCGTGGGCGTGGCCAACACGCTGGCCGCGGTTCGCAGCGGCGCCGTGCAGGTCCAGGGCACGCTCAACGGCGTCGGCGAGCGGTGCGGCAACGCGGACCTGACGGCCGTGGTGGCGAATCTCGCGTTGAAGTACGGCTACGACGTGCTCCGCGCCGGCACGCTGGAACACCTGACCGAGACGAACCGCTACTTCTGCGAGTTGGCGAACCTGAACCTGCGGCAGAATCAGCCGTTCGTCGGGCCCGGCGCCTTCGCCCACAAGGGCGGCATGCACGTCCACGCCGTGCAGCAAAACGCCCGGACGTACGAGCACATCGCCCCCGAGCAGGTCGGCAACACGCGGCGCGTGCTGGTCAGCGAGCTGTCGGGGCTCAGCACCATCGCCGCCAACGCCCCGGCGAAATTCAACCTCGCCGAGGACAAGGACGCCCAGCGTCGCGTCCTCGACCGCCTGGCGGAACTCGAAGGCGACGGCTGGCAGTTCGAGGCGGCCGAGGCCAGCTTCGAGGTGCTCATCCGCAAGACGCTGGGGGGGACGTGGTATCGGCCGTTGTGGGACCTGGACCACTACCGCTGCGTGATCTTCAAACACGACGGCACCGAGGCGGGCACAGAAGGCATCGTCAAGCTGCGGGTGGACGGCGAGCTTGGTCATACCGTCGCCGAAGGGCACGGGCCCGTCGATTCGCTGCACCGCGCGCTGTGCGCGGCGCTGCGGTGTCATTATCCGGCCGTTGACGCGCTGCACCTGGTGGACTACAAGGTGCGAGTGGTCAACACGGCCGCGGAGACCGCCGCCAAGGTCCGCGTGATGATCGACTGGCACGACGAAAGCGGCCACGGGTACTTCGGCAGTGTCGGCGTCAGCGAGAATATCATCGAAGCGTCCTGGCTGGCGCTGGTTGACGCCGTCGAATACAAACTCCTGTGCGAGCTGGACGCCGAGGATGCCTAACGCCCCGACCGCGGCCGGTTCGCCCCCAACCGCCCGCACACGAGCCCTATGAGTGCTGAACTACCCAAAGCGTATGACCCGACCGCCGTCGAGCAGCAGATATACCGGCGGTGGACCGATGCCGATGCCTTCGCCGCCGAGCCCGGCTGCCGCCCGGACGACGCGTTCGTGATGGTGATTCCGCCGCCGAACGTCACGGACGTGCTGCACGTCGGCCATGCGCTGAACAACACGCTTCAGGACGTGTTGATCCGCTGCCAGCGCATGCAGGGACGCACCACGCTGTGGATGCCGGGCACGGACCACGCCGGCATCGCCACGCAAACCGTCGTCGAAAAGCGGATCCTGGCCGCCGAAGGCAAGCGCCGGACGGACTTCCAGCGTGACGAATTCGTCCAGCGCGTCCGCCAGTGGAAGGACGACTACGAGCGTCGCATTACCGACCAGCTCCGCACCATGGGCTGCTCGTGCGACTGGCGACGCCAGCGGTTCACGATGGACGAGACCTGCGCTCATGCCGTCCGCGAGGCGTTCTTCCGCCTCTTCGCGGCCGGGCTGATCTACCGCGGCAAACGCCTGGTCAACTGGGACCCGGCCACGCAGACCGTGCTCGCCGACGACGAGGTGGAGCACGAAGACGTCCAGGGCCACTTCTGGTACATGCAGTACCCGCTCGTCGAAGCGGTGACATTCCGGACTGCACAGGATCGTGGCACGGGCGTCTCGCCCGTGGAGGCCGATCGTGGCACGGGCGTCTCGCCCGTGTGTCCCACGGACGTCCCGTCCGTGGCTGTTGATCGTGGCACGGGCGTCTCGCCCGTGGAGGCCGATCGTGGCACGGGCGTCTCGCCCGCGTGTCCCACGGACGTCTCGTCCGTGGATCGCAATGCCATCCAGAAGCGCCAGGGAGCCAACCTGCCTCACTGGACCGCCGCCAGCGGCATTTACGCCGTTACTTTCCGCCTTGCCGACGCCCTTCCGCGGCACGTCCTGGACTCATGGAAGCAAGAGAGACAGGACATCATGGCGCGAGCCGAACGTCAGGAGCGGAAGCTGACGTATCAAGAGCGGCGAGAGCTCGACAACCTTTACTCTGCGCGTGTGGACACCGCCCTCGCCAAGGGACACGGTCAGTGCCACCTGGCCGATGAGCGAATCGCGCAAATCGTGGCCGACGCTTTGAAGCATTTCGACGGCGAGCGCTACCAACTGCATGCCTGGGCCATTATGCCCAACCACGTTCACGTGATCGTGGAGCCCCTTGATGACCATGGGCTTTCTGACATATGTCAGTCATGGAAATCCTACACGTCAAAGCGCGCCAACGACATCCTCGGCCGGTCGGGAACATTCTGGCAAGCGGAGTACTACGACCATCTCGTTCGCGACCAGGAAGACTACCACCAGTGTCTGCAGTATGTTCTGGGCAACCCTTCAGCGGCCGGGCTGGAGAATTGGCCTTGGGTGGCACGCTGTCATGGGCCGGAGGCCCATGATACACACGGGCGAGACACCCGTGCCACGACCGACGACATGCGCGGGCAGGATGCCCGCGATACACACGGGCGAGACGCCCGTGCCACGACCGACGACATGCGCGGGCAGGATGCCCGCGATACACACGGGCAAGATGCCCGTGCCACGAAAGGCGACATAACCATCACGCACGTCACCGTCGCCACGACGCGGCCGGAGACGATGCTCGGCGACACGGCCGTGGCGATCAACCCCGCCGACCCCCGGGCGCAAGCGCTGATCGGCAAGAAGGTCCGCCTGCCCCTGGTCGGCCGGGAGATCCCCATCATCGCCGACGAGCACGTCGTGCTGCCCGACCCCGACAGCGACGACGAGCAGGCACGGTTCTCCACCGGCTTCCTGAAGGTTACGCCGGCCCACGATCCGAACGACTGGGAGATCGGCCTGCGACACGACCTGCCGGTTGTCAACGTGATGGCCCCGGACGGGACCATCAGCGACCGACACGGTTGGGACGACGCGGCCGGGACGGACGCCGAGCAATTCCTCGACATGGACCGTTTCGAGGCCCGCGAGGCGATCGTCGAGTGGTTCCGCCAGGAAGGCCTGCTCGAAGACATCCGCGAGTATCGCCATTCCGTCGGCCACAGCTACCGTTCGCACGTGCCGATCGAGCCGTACCTGTCCGACCAGTGGTATATCGCGGTCAAACAGCCGAGTGCGGAGATCGGCGAGCGAAGTTCACCGTGGGAAAAGCAGCATCCCGATCTGGTCGAGCAGCGCGGCGAGGTGACGTACCTCAAGGGCACGGACGTGCCGGTCAACTCGCTGGCCGGGCTGGCGCTGGCGCCGCTGCTCGACGGCCGAGTCAAGTTCACCCCCGACCGCTACGCCAAAACCTACCAGACCTGGCTGGAGAACCTCCGCGACTGGCCCATCAGCCGACAGCTCTGGTGGGGGCATCGCATACCCATCTGGTCACGGGATCTGGAGCTTCCCGCGAACGTGTCGCCCGAACCGACCGACCGAGGCCCCGATGCTCAGGTCTGCGCCGCACTGGATCACTGCGCCGGCGAGCGATGGGGGGCTCGTTTTTCCGATGCAGGCCGCTATCACCTGTGGACCGCTTCCCATCCCGAGCGCAAAGGCTGGCTCCGCGCCTATGTCTGCCCCGCCCCCGAAGCTGACGGCGTCGAAGAGACGCTCGAAGCTATGGGCTTCCAGCAGGACCCCGACGTTCTCGACACATGGTTCAGCAGTGCGCTCTGGCCGTTCAGTACGATGGGCTGGCCGGAAGAGACGCCGGAGATGGGCTCGTTTTATCCCGGCGACGTGCTGTGCACCGCGCGGGAGATCATCACGCTGTGGGTCAGCCGCATGGTGATGATGGGCCAGTTCTGCTGCGGCGACATCCCGTTCGCCGACGTGTTCATCCACGCGATGATCCAGGACGGCGAGGGTCGCAAGATGAGCAAGTCCCTGGGCAACGGGATCGACCCGCTGGACATCATCCACTCGCACGGCGCGGATGCGATGCGGTTCACGCTGGTAAGCATGACCACGCAGACGCAGGACGTCCGCATGCCCGTCGAGGAGATGACCACGCCCGACGGGCGCACGGTCAACTCCTCGCCCAAGTTCGATGCCGGCCGGAACTTCTGCAACAAGCTCTGGAACGCCTCGCGGTTCGCGCTGATGAACCTGGACGGCTGTCCGCTGTTCAGCGACATCCGCCCGCGCGAGCACCTGGCCGACCGGTGGATTCTCAGCCGCCTGTCCGCGACGATCCGCGACGTAACCGGTGCGATCGACGCCTTCCGCTTCAACGAGGTCGGCTCGCGGCTGTATCACTTCGTGTGGGACGAGTTCTGCGATTGGTACCTGGAGATCGCCAAGACCCGCATCAGCGCCGGTGACGAAACCCCCAAGGCCGTGCTCGCCCATGCGCTGGACGTCATCTGCCGCCTGCTGCATCCGGTGGCGCCGTTCATCACCGAGGCGATCTGGGAGAAGCTCGACGCCGCCGCGCCCGTGCGCGGTCCCGGGGATCAACCGGCCGAGGACTTGCTGTGCCTGGCCGCCTGGCCGCACGCCGACGCCGCGGACCGCAACGAGGTCGTCGAGCGTCACTTCGCGGTGATCCAGGAGATCGTCCGCAGCATCCGTGACGCCCGCCAGCAGCACAATACGCGCCCGTCGCGGCAGGTCGACGCGGTGGTCGAGGCGACCGGCGAGATCGCCGACGTGCTCGCCGACAACGTCGAGACGCTCGCCTCGCAGGCCCGACTGGGCGACGTGCGCGTAGCACAGGACGCGGGCGAGCCGCCGAGCGGAGCGGCCGTCGTCACTTCGGCCGGTGCGAAAGTCTACCTGCTGGACATCGTCGACGTCGCGGCGGAGAAGGCCCGCCTCGCCAAGCAACGCGACGAGCTGGCCAAGGGCATTCGCGCGGCCGAAGGTAAGCTCGACAACGAGAATTTCGTCGAGAAGGCGCCGGCGGAGGTCGTCCAGCGCGAGCGGGACCGCCTGGCGCAGATGCAGCGCGACCTGGCGGCCGTGGACGAATCCCTCGACGCCCTGGGCCGTTGATACGCGCCCTTGTAGGCGACCGGACGCGGCGCGTACAATGCCGCCATTGCGGGGGCGGTTGACCGGAACGCCAATGCACGGACGGACGCTCATACTGGCCGGTTGCGTCTGCCTCGCCTGCGGCTGCACGCTGGAGGGGCTGGCGAACGATACGGGCAGCGCCGCGAGCAACGCCCGCGCCAACCCGGCCGGCGAGGCGCCGCTTGTCTATCACACGCTCGAGCCGGCCATGGCGACACTGGCCCGGCCCGACCAGGCGCGCTACCTGAGGGCGACGGTCGCCGTGGGCGTTTCCCAAAAGGCGTCGCCCCAGGTCCGCCAGCGTCTGGAGTCCGACTGGCTCGCCCTCCGCGAGAAGCTTGTGCGATGTCTTGCCGGCCGCTCGCTCGACGAGTTGGTCGGCGCCGAAGGGCTCAGGCGGCTTCAGAACGACATTCGCCTGCGGCTCAACGACATCCTGGGCGAGGGCGTCGTGCGGCGCGTGGTGTTCACGGAATTCGCCGTGCACTGAGAAGCGAGCGAACAGGCCATGTTACGGGTGCTTCAATACGGGACGTTGCGGACGGGAGCGATCGCGGTGGCGATTCTGGCGGCCGGCTGCGCCGGCGAGCCCGGCTGGGGCGTCGACTGGTCCGCATTCGGCGCTGAGCCACCGGCGGCGACATACGTTCGCCTGGGCGAGATTCGCACCAACGCCCGAACGCCATCGCTTGACCGGCGCGTGGAAGCGGTCATCGACATCGGCCTGGCTGAGGAAGACCGCGCGGCGGCGCACCTCGTCGAGACGCAGGCCCCCGTGCTGCGTAACGCGGCGATACTGTACTTCGCCGATCAGCCACCGACGGCATTGCGCGGTGAAGACGGCCGGCGGCGCGCCGCCGCCGACCTCCGTCAGCGATTTAACGCCGCTCTGCCGCAGGCGATCGTCCGCGCCGTTCGCTTTCAGAAGCTGCTGGTCAACTGAACGCCCGTCGCCGGACAGGGGTTGCTTGTCCGCTCGGGGGCGGGGACGCTAGAATTCACCTGCAGGCCCCTCATGGGCCAAGAAGCGAGAGTCGCCATGGACATCCCCGTTGAGCTGTCGCGGATCCTCATCACCGAATTGGGCGAACAGCAGGTGGTCTTCCTGAAGGAAGTCGACGGCGACCGCGGCTTTCCAATCCTGATCGGCATCAATGAGGCCCTGGCGATCGACCGCCGCCTCAAGGGCATCGAGACACCGCGCCCGATGACGCACGATCTGCTGGCCGGCGTCATTCACGCCATGGGCGGGAAGCTCGAAAAGATCGTCATCAACGACCTGCGCGAGCACACGTTCTACGCGCGGCTGCACATTCGTCAGGATGGCGGCATGCTGGAGATCGATTCGCGCCCCTCCGACGCGATCGCCCTCGGCGCCGCCATGGACACGCCCATCTACGTCGCCGAGGGCGTCATGGAGACGCTGATGGAAGGCCCGGCCAGCAAGGCCGAGCGCATCGAACTGCTGCGCCGGCGGATGGAGATGCTCCGCGAGCGGATCGAGCAGTTCTCCGACCAGCTCGACGACGAGGAATTCGTCAACACCGCCCCGCCGGAGGTCGTCGCGGAAGTCCGCGAGCAGCGCGACCAGATGCAGCAGGAATACGACGCCATCGACGAAGTGCTCCGCAAGCTCGGGTAACACGTCAGGTCCCGCTCGCAGGCACGGCGGCGGCCCAAAGGGCGTGCGACACAGCCCTGCTCTGCTCAGCCGCTACGCAGAACGGAGCAGATAGCCATAGAGGGACAAAGACACGCTACAGCGACGGGCTCAAACGACACGGAGCATGGCGCGGGTCGTCGAACGTCGACCTCCGAACGTCGAACGCCCTGACCGTCCGCCGCGGTCTCTGGCGCCGCGCCACATGGGAACGCGGCGAAAACACAGGAGACTGCGCTCGCGTCGCTACGGCCAGCCGAAGCGCGCCACGTCGGCGGCGCGCTGGAGATATTCCGGTCCGATCGCCAGGCCCATGTGCCAGTCCATCGGCCAGGCGTAATACACGGCCACCGCCAGCGCCGCGTGCGCCACGCCCAGCGGCAGCAGGTTCGGCGTTCGGATAAACAGCACGCACCACACGCATCCCGCCCCCGCCGTCAGGGCGACCAGCGGCCAGTTGGGCGCATGCACGGCCGCGAACAGCCCCGCCGCCAGAACTGCCGCCGGCGCCACCGGCAGCCCCGCCTGCCGCAGCCGCCGCAGCGCGAACGCCTGAAGGAGATACTGCTGCACGAGGCCCCAGGCAAGATACAGCCCTATCCGTTCACCGAAGCGCGCCCAGCCGTCCCAGTGCAATCCGCCGACGACCAGCCCGGTCGCGACCACGCCGCCGCCCATGACGGCCGTGGCGAGCGCGACGCCCCGCGTCGCGCAAGCCAGCGTATCCAGCCGAATGCCCGAGTCGCGCGGGCGGTCGCCGTGCAGAAGGTTCAGCGCCACCGGAACGCCGATGGCGAAGACGCCAAAGGCCGCGTTCCACGCCCCCAAACGCCCCGCGTCCGGCAGCGCGATCCATACGTACGCGATGAACACGGCCACGTAGGCGACGACCTCGGCGCCAAGCAGCGCCCGCACCACCGGTGATGTGTGCGCGCTGAGGCCTGTGCCGTGCTTCATCGTCGCGGCTCTCCGGCTATTCGACCATGCGTCGGATGCGGCCGCCGAGGCGGCAGGTAACCTCGTAGGGGATGGTCTCGCACAGTCGCGCGATGTGCTCGACGCTGTTCGGCGCGCCCGCGTCGGCCGAGATGATCTCGACCGCGTCGCCGACGCGCGCGCCCGGCACGTCGGTCAGGTCGACGATGGTCTGATCCATGGAGACGCGCCCGCAGACGGGCACGTCGCGCCCGCGAACCCGCATCACGCCGCGGTTGGACAGCGCGCGGTCGTAGCCGTCGGCGTACCCGACGGGCACGAGCCCGATGCGGCTGTCGCGCCGAAAGGTATGCGTCAGGCCGTAGCCGCACGCGCCGCCGGCGGGCACGTCTTTGACCTGCATCAGCGGGCCCGTCAGGCGCAGCGCGGGTGTCAGGCGGGCATCCAGCGGCAGGTCGTCGTTCGGCCGGTAGCCGTAAACGGCGATGCCCGGGCGGACCATGTCCAGGTGCGTCTGCGGGCGGGTCAGCGTGGCGGCGGAGTTGGCCGCATGCAGCCGAAGGCGGTCCCGGCCGCGGCACAGCTCGACCGCCTCGCGGAAGCGGCGCATCTGATCGGCCGTGGCGTCCGCGCCGGCATCGGCGACCGGCTCGTCGGCGACGGCGAAGTGCGTGTACAGCCCGGTCAGCGTCAAGCCCTCGGCCGCCCGGATGTCCGCGACCAGCGCGGCGACCTTCCCGGCCGGCGCACCGGAACGGCCCATGCCGGTATCGACCATCACGTGGACCCGCGCGGGCCGGTCGGCGGCGCGGGCGGCCTGGCGCAGCTCGCGCAATTCCCCGGAGGAGACCACCGTTAGCGTCACGTCGCGGGCGAGGAGTTCTCGCAAGACGGCGGCCCGATCCGCCTCGTCCAGCGCCCCGGCCGAGAAGAACATCAGCAGCGGCCCGTCGTAGCCCAGGTCTCGCAGCGCAATCGCCTCGGCGGGCGTGCTGACGGCGAGCCAGTCGGCCTCGACGGCGAGCGTCTCCAGAAGCCCCGAAAGCCCGTGGCCGTAGCAATCGGCCTTGACCACCGCACAGAGCGCCGTCGTCGGGCCCACCGCGCGGCGCAGCACGGCGAGATTCGCCCGCACCGCCGCGGCCGAAACATGGGCCGTGAGATACGTTCCCCGTCCTCCGGCTGCCGGGCGGGCCGAAATACTCGCGTCAGCAGGCAGGTAGCGGCCCCGCGGCGCCGCGGCGCGGTCGCCCGATGCCGTCTGATTCGTTTCGCGCGTATTCGAGGGCATGTGGCCTTCCAGAAACTGGTAGGGAATTATACCGCGCCGCGGCGATTCCGTGCATCCCGACCCTATGAGCGTGCGTGCGGGACCGCCACAGTCGCGCTTTCACGCCAGGCGCCCCCGGCGGTATGATGTCCGTAGCGACGCCACTCGGCGTCGGAAGGATGCGCGGCATGCGAATCGTCGCCGGAACGCACAAAGGGCGCAACCTGTTGTCGCCCCCCAAGGGCGCGGGGACGCGCCCCATGACCGGCGGAGCGAAAGAATCGCTTTTCCAAATCCTCGCCGAGCGCGTGCACGATGCCGTCATCGCGGACCTGTACTGCGGAACGGGCACGCTCGGGCTGGAAGCGCTGAGCCGTGGTGCGGCGCGGGTGGCTTTCGCCGAGCGCGACCCGGCCGTGGTGGCGCGGCTGGAGCGAAACATCGCCGCATTGGGCGCCGAGGACCGCTGCTGCGTCTGGCGCGGCGACGTGATGCGACGACTGGCGGCGTGGCTGGACGATCTCGCCGCGGACGTAGACGTTTCATTCGTGGACCCGCCCTACGCGGCCGTGCGCCGCTGGCACTGGCGCCGCGCGGAGCAGCGCATCTTCGCCCCCCTGGCGGCGCATCTGCCCGCGGACGGCGTAGTTGTTCTGCGACTGCCGGACGACGTGCCCGCGCCGCAGACGCTCGGCGGACTCGTCGTTGAGCGACTCAAGCGCTACGGTGACATGCGCGTTGCGCTGTTGGGCGTCGGTAAGGAGGTACGCTGACGCCGTGGCCCGGATCCCCCACACGTACTTCGAGCCGCACAAGATCGCCCGCCTGCGCAGGTTGAACCTGGTCGCCAAGGCGGCCGTCGAAGGGTTTATTTCCGGCCTGCACCGCAGCCCGCACCGCGGCTTTTCGGTGGAGTTCACCGAGCATCGCGAGTACGCCCCCGGCGACGACGTCCGCCACCTGGACTGGGTCGCCTGGGGACGTTCCGACCGCTATTACATCAAGCAGTACGAGCAGGAGACCAACCTCCGCGCCCACATTCTGCTGGATGCCAGCGCCTCCATGAACTACCGCCACGGCGCACCACTGACCAAATTCGCATACGGTGCTTTCTTGGCCGCGTGCCTGAGCTACCTCATGTGCCGCCAGCAGGACGCCGTCGGCATGATCGCCTTCGACGAGGCCGTGCGGTTTCACCTCCGCCCGTCGTCCACGCCGGCTCATCTCGACCGCTTGTTCAAGCGGCTGGAGATGCTACGCCCCGGGCGACGCACCGCCCTGGCCGAGACGTTTCACCAACTCGCCGAGCGTATCGCCAAGCGCGGACTGGTCGTGGTGATTTCCGATCTGTACGAAGACCAGGACGAGATTGTCCGCGCCTTGCAGCATTTCGTCGCCAAGAAGCACCAGATTATCCTGTTTCACATGCTGGATCCGGCCGAATTGGAATTGCCGTTCGAACGCCTCCAGACCTTCGTGGACATGGAGACGGGGGCTCGCATCCTGGCCAACGCGGGACAGATCCGCGAGGCCTACCAAAGTGAGGTCAACGCGTTCATCGAGCGTTACCGGCGCGAGTGCTCGGAACGGAGCATCGAGTACGTCATCGCCCGCACTGATGAGCCGTACGACCGCATGCTGCTGCGCTACCTCGAACGCCGGAGGGCGGTTCTGCGATGATTCTCGCGCTGCAATTCACCACACCCGCGTTGCTGATCGGCGCGGTCGCGGCGGCGATCCCCGTCGCACTGCACCTGCTCGCGAGCGCGCGAGCGCGCGAGGTTGCCTTCCCCACGTTGCGATTCGTGCGTCGCAGCATGCAGCGCACCGCACGGCGCCGGCGCGTCCGTAACTGGCTCCTGCTGCTGCTTCGCTCGCTGCTACTGGGGCTTCTGGCTTTCGCCGTCGCCGAGCCCTACTCGCAATCCGCGGCGGACACGCCGACCGGGACGCGCCCCTACGCCGCCGTGCTGATTGTGGACAACAGTTTGTCGATGGCAGCCGACGCCGACGTGACGCTGCCCGAAGGGCCCACGCTGTTCGAACGCGCCAAGACCCAGGCGGCGCGGTTGCTTGGCGGGAGCCACCCGCCCGTGCAGGCGGCCGTGCTGACCACAAACGAGCCCGAGCCAAACGCGCCGCGCACCGCGCCGCAACGCCTCGACCGTGATCGCGAGGCCCTGCCGAGCCGACTCGCCGCGCTGGCTGCGCCGCGCGGCGGCGCTGACCGCCTGATGGTCCGCCTGCGCCGCGCCATCAAGCTGCTGCGGCGCGCCGAGCCCGAACAGCGCGCCGTATACGTGTTCACCGACGCTCAACCCGGCGTCGGCAAGGCACTGGAGCGTGTGGCCGCGGAACTCGCCGCGGCGGGGATCCGTCTTGCCGTTGTCCGCCCCGGCGATGGGGCGCCGCCCAACGTCGCCGCCGCCGACCTGTCGGTCATGGGAGCCGGCGTGCTGGGCCGCCCGGTGCGCATCGAAGCCCTGGTGCGGAATTTCGCGCCCGTGCCGGCCCGCGTCACGCCCGAGCTCACCGTCAAAGGCGCGTCCGTCGCGAAACTGAAGCCGATCCGGCTCGCCTCAGCCGGCACGGACGGTGACCGCCGGCGCGTGGGCTTCGACTACGTGCCGGACACCGTTGGCGCCTTCGAAGGGCGGGTGCACATCCGCCCGGAAGGCGCGGCGACGCGCGATGCAGCGGCGCTCGATAACGCGTTGCCGTTCCGTGTGGACATTCGCGACCGGGCACGCGTGCTGGTGGTCTACGGCCCGCGCGAGGGCGATGCATCGGGCTACGACCCCTCGAAGTGGCTGCGTACGGCGCTGAGCCCGTTCGATGACCCGTCCCAAGCGTGGTCAATCGCCGTGCGCCCCGCCGACGGAATCGCCGCCTCGGCATTCGAGCCCGATCAGCTTGGCGGCATGGACGCGGCATTCTTCGTCGACGTGCCGGCCTTTTCCGCCGCGCAGGCCGAAGCCGTCGCGCAGTTCGCACGCCGTGACGGGCGTGTGGCGCTGTTTCTCGGCCCGCAGGTGGACGTCGACAATTACAACCGGCGGCTCGGCGCCACTGGCGTCGGCTTGTTGCCGGGCGTCCTGCGGCCCGCCGTCGGGCGGGTCGGCGACACGTCCGACGGCGTGCTGACCCGCCGACCGGACGCGACCCATCCGCTGCTGGCCGGTCTGTACGAGGAGCCCTCGCGCTACCGTCCCCCGGCCGTAATGCGGTACTACCCGGTCGATCTGCGGCAAGGCGATGCGCAGGTCCCGTTGCGGCACACGCGCGCCGCGGCCAACGACGCCGGCGACCCGGTGCTGGTGACCGCCCCGTTCGGCGACGGTCACGTCATGCTCTGTACGACGACCGCGTCGTCCGAGTGGAGCAACCTGGCGGCGCGACCGATCTTCCTGCCGATGGTGGTGCGCATGGCGACCGGCGAAACGACTCAGGTGCTTGCGGACAATCTGTATGCCGTCGGCGCTTCGGCCGTGCTGCCCCTTCCAAGCGACCTTCCGCCTGACGTGCGTGTCAGTGTCATGCCCCCCGAGGCAGCCCAACAAACCGTAACGCTGCGGAACGACCGGGCGGTCTTCGCCGACACGTGGCACGTCGGACGGTATGACTGGGTTGCCCAAGCACCCCGTGGCGGCCGGGTCGCCGGTGGGGCGCTGTTCGTTCACATGCCCCTGGTCGAATCGGACTTTCGCCCGGTCGATGCAGCCGAACTGAAGGCGCGACTCGAAGCAAAGGGCCTACAGGGCGTCACCGTCGCGACGGAACTGCCCGCACCCGGGCCCGCCGTCAGCGCCGCGCCGCCGCGGCGTCCCTGGTGGGACTACGTACTGGCCGCCGTCGTGGCGCTGCTCGTCGTGGAGGCCGTCATCGCCAACCGGCGCCAACGCATGCCGGCACACCCGGGCGCGAGTCCGTCGTGACGCACGGCACAACCCGCCGGGCGGCGCAGCTTGCGCCGGGCTCGCGCGGGGTGCGGTGATGCGCTACTCGCCCTTGGCGGCCTTCTCCCAGGCGGCGATTTCCTTCAGCCGCTCGATGATCGGCAGGTGCTGCGTGCAGGCCTCCTCGCACTGGCGGCATTCGATGCACGCGTCGGCGTCGGCCTGGCGCCCCACCAGCAACCCCCAGTCGTGCTGCCCCTCGACCGACTTGACCATCTCCTCGTCGGATTTGGCTGAAATGAGCTTGTCGTTATACCACTGCATGTAGGCGGGAACGGGGATGTTCTTGGGGCACCCCTCACAGTATCCGCAGCCCGTGCACAACTCGTTCATGTTGGCGTCGAGGCGGTCGCGCGTCCGCCGGAGGTCGGCCTCATCGAACGGCGCGGCCGCATCGGCAATGCGGCAGGCGAAGTCCACGTGCTCGGGATCGGTAAACCCGACCAGCGCCACGGTGATCTGCGGCGCTCCGACAATGAACCGCAACGCCGTCTCGGTCGTCGTCTCACCCTCGCGCGCCAACCGCGCGAGGTCCCCGTCATGCTGCGGGATCGCCCCGCCGCCCAGGGGGTTCATCGCGACGACACCCAGCCCCGCGGCGTGAGCCGCCTCCACACCCTCCCAGCGATAGGGAAAGTTCAGAAGGTTCACGCCCAGCAGCACGCCCTCAAAACGCCCAGAATCGACAATGTCCCGAATCTCGCCGCCCGGCTGGTGGCTTGAGAAAACGATATGCTCGATCAGCCCCTCGTCACGACAGGCGCAGAGCCCCTCGTACATGCCGCCGGGCCGAACAGCGAGTTCATAGTGAGCCATCTTCCGAAGGCACCAGACGTGAAAGAAATCTATCTTGTCGATCCCCATACGGTCCAAGGACTTATGGACCGCATCGCGCGCGGCGCCGGCGGTGTCATAACTGGTCGGCATCGCCTTGGTCGATACGTAGTACGCCCCCGGCATATCCTTGAACGCCACCCCGAAGATGTCTTCGCTTCTTCCGTAGCCCGGCGCCGTGTCGAAGTAGTTGATGCCCTGCCGGCATGCGTAACGCACCAAATCCGCGTTCTGCTCATCGGGGCGGTCTTGGTCGAACCGCATTCCGCCGAAGCCGATCACCGAGACCCGCTTTCCCGTCCGGCCGTATTCAACGTACTTCATGGTGCTTCCTCCGGCTTGTTCGCACAATTCGCTTCCGCGGCAGCACTGCACGCGCGTTGGGCCGCCGCCGGCCGCCCCTGGTCGTAGTACTACTCCGGCATGTGCGAGCGGATCTGCTCGGCCAACTCCGCCATGCGCCCCTCGGCGTAGCTTCCGGCCGGCCAGTTAAACGCGAACGCATCACCCTCGTCGCGCGGGATCACGTGGAAATGCACGTGCGGAACAACCTGGTGAGCGACGCGGCCGTTGTTCTGGAGAACATTGACGCCCTGGCAGCCCGTTGCCGTCTGCACGGCACGAACCAGCGCGGGCAGGTGACGCAGCATGGCGCCCGCCGTCTCGGCCGGCATGTCGTCCAGTGTCTCATAGTGCTCGCGCGGGACCAGCAGCACGTGTCCTTCGGCGAGCGGGCCGATGTCCATGAACGCCAGGGACGCCTCATCGGCGACAAGGCGCTCGGCGGGTATCTCGCCGGCGGCGATTCTACAGAAGATGCACTCTGTGTTTGTCTCGGCCATGGCTTGCCTCCCGGTGACGTTCTGCGGAGCGTCATCTAGGGGTCATTGCACAGGCCGGCGGCGCAAATGTCAACGCTTGCCCCGCGATGGGACGCCGTCCATTGAGATGCCGGGTCGCACCGTCTCTACTGCTTGTCGTCCGCGGCGTCCTGCTCGTCCGCGGCCTTCTCGGCACTGTCCGTGGCGGCGGGCTCATCCTGGGCGCCGGCTTCGGCCGACTCGGCGCCCTCGGCTGACGCGGCTTCCGCATCCGGCTCGGGCGCAGCGCCCGTCACTGCACCGGTGCGGCGTTTCCGCGCGCCACGGGCGGCCGAGTGGCGTTTGGCGGCTCGACGCTGTCGCCGCGACGTCGACGAGGGTGCGGCGGCCTCGGCCGGCGTTTCCTCGACGAGTTGGAGCAGCACCTGCTGGCCCGCGTCGCCGATCCGCCGATCTGACAGTCGGATGAGCCGCGTGTAACCGCCGGGCCGGTCGGCATAGCGCGGAGCCAACTCGCCGAAAAGCTTCTGTACGACCGTTTGTTCGAGCATCTCGCCCTCTTCGTCGTACATGCGCTGGTCGCCCAATTCGCGGATCACCAACCGGCGCGCGTGAAGGGTGCCCTTCTTGGCCTGTGTGATGAGCTTCTCGACGAAGCGGCGCAGCTCCTTCGCCTTAGTTTCCGTCGTTCGAATGGCGCCATGCTGGAACAGCGCGGCGGCCATGTTCCGACGCGTTGCTCGCCGGTGGCTCGTCGAACGGCTCAACTGCTTGCCTGCTACACGGTGGCGCATTCGTTCACCTTCTGCTTGCTGATATCGACGGCGTTACTCCACCGCCGCCTCGGCGCCGGCTTCCCGCTCCGGCAAGGCCACGTCCATGCCCAGCGACAGGTCCAGGTCCTCGAGCTTGCGTTTGACCTCGCGCAACGAGGTCTTTCCGAAACTTCGAATCTTCAGGAGTTCCGCCTCCGTCATGTTCACGAGTTGCCCGACGCTCTCGACCTGTGCGGCCTCGAGACAATTGCTCGATCGCACCGACAGGTCCAGCTCGTGGATACTCATGCGAAGCTTCCGCTCCAGTTCGGTATCGACAGTCCGTCCCTGCTCGCCCTTGGACGACTGAGCGATCTGCTCGCCCAGCTCGAAATACTGTACGACTGGATTGAGGTGCTTCCGCAGGATCTTGCCCGCCTCGACCATCGCCATTTCAGGCGTGATCGTTCCGTTGGTCCAGATCTCCAGCACCAGGCGGTCGTAGTTCGTCCGTTGACCGACACGGGTGTCCTCCGTGCGGTAACGAACGCGCTGCACGGGCGAAAACGCGGCGTCTACCTGCAGCCGACCCACCTCCTGCTCCTCGTCAGCGTCGATCATCTCCTCGGCCGGCAGGTAGCCGCGGTTCGTCTCGACCTGCATCTCCATGTCGAAGCTGACGTCGTCGGTCAGCGTCGCCAGGACCAGGTCGCCATTGATGATCTCGATGCTCGGGTCGGCCTCGATCATCTCAGCGCGTATCGGTCCTTTGACCTCGCTTCGAACGCGCAGCGTCTTCGGCTGGTCGCTGTGCGACTTGATGACCAGGGACTTGACGTTCAAGACGATGTCGGTCACGTCCTCGAGCACACCGGGCAGCGACGTGAACTCGTGTTCAGCGCCTTCAATCCGTATGCTCGTAACGGCAGCGCCTTCCAGACTGCTCAGAAGGACACGCCGCAGCGCGTTCCCGATCGTCGTGCCGAAACCGCGTTCGAACGGCTCGACCGTGAACCGACCGTAGGTCGGGGTCGAGGCCGCCTGGTCGCTGACCACCCGTGTCGGCAATTCCAGACCACGCCACCGTATTCGCATTGCCCTATGCCTCCATCCGCTAGGCGTTCGTATCGTTGTTCAGGCCCTCGGCGCCGCGTGCGCTCGCCGCCGAGGCGCTGCTGGTCCTATTGACTGCACACCTCGACGATGAGCTGCTCCTCAACCGGGATCATCACGTCGTCCCGGCTGGGCATGGCCGTCACCTCGGCTTCGAGCTTCGTCATGTCGATTTTGAGCCAATTCTGCAGGTGCGGCTCCCCGAGCTCTTCCAGCCGCGTTCGGATCAACTGCCGCGAACGGTCGGAATCCTTGATCGAAACCTTGTCGCCCGTGCCCACCGACCGGCTGGGCGTCGTCACCCGCCGCCCGTTGACGTAGATGTGTCCGTGAACGATCGTCTGCCGGGCCGCGGCGCGCGACGGCGCCAAACCCAGTTTATACACCACGTTGTCCAGGCGGCGCTCCAGCAGGCGCAGCAACTCGGCGCCCGTATTGCCGCGGACACGCTCGGCCTCGGCGAAGTATCGGCGGAACTGCGTCTCGAAAACGCCGTAATACCGCTTGACTTTCTGCTTCTCGCGCAGGCGCAGACGATACTCGCTGCCTCGCCCGCGGCGCCAGCTGTGCTGTCCCGGCGGGCTGTTACGCCACTGGCGCTCCATCGGGCACTTGGCCGTCTCGCACCGGGCGCCCTTGAGCATCAACTTGATGCCTTCCCGGCGGCATAGTCTGCATGACGGTCCCGTATAGCGTCCCATAATTCCTGTGCTCCTCGTCGCAGCCCGACTAGACGCGTCGCTTCTTGCGCGGGCGGCACCCGTCGTGCGGGATGGGCGTGGCGTCCTGAATCGACAGGATCTTCAACCCGGCGCCTTGAAGCGCCGCGGCCGCACTCTCCCGCCCGCTGCCCGGGCCTTTGACCTCGATCTCAACTTCTCTGATGCCCGATTTCTTGGCGTTGCGCGCGGCCGTTTCGGCGGCGCGCTGCGCCGCAAACGGCGTGCTCTTTCGCGAGCCCTTGAACCCGAGCGTCCCGGCCGAAGCGCTGGCGATAACGTCGCCGTCCTGATCGGTGATCGTTACCAGCGTGTTGTTGAACGTCGCGCGGATGTGCGCGACGCCGCGCGCCCCGACACTCTTCCTGGCTCGTTTTGGCTTGTTCTTCTTTGTCGCCTTCGCCATGGCTTACCGCATCTCCTTGACCGACCTCTTCCCGGCAACGGTCTTCTTGGGCCCTTTGCGCGTGCGTGCGTTGGTGCGCGTGCGCTGTCCGCGGACGGGCAAGCCCCGACGGTGCCGCAGGCCGCGATAGCACTGGATGTCCCGCAGCCGCGCCACGTTCTGCTGCAACTGCCGACGAAGCTGACCCTCGATGACATAGTCGCTGTCCAGAATGGATGCGACCCGCGAAAGCTCCTCTTCGCTGAGCTTCTTGGCGCGAATGTGGGGATCAATCCGTGCCTTTTCGCAGATCTGCGCCGCGCTGGTCGGTCCGATCCCGTGGATGTAGCGCAGCGCGATTCCCGCGGGCTTGTTATCCGGAATGTCGACACCGGCAATTCGAGGCATACCGCTTACTCCTGCAACGGGCTACTTCTGCCGCTGCTTGTGTTTCGGGTTCGTGCAGATCACCCGCACGACGCCCTTGCGCCGTATGATCTTGCAATTTTCGCAAATCCGCTTTACTGAGGCCCGTACCTTCATGGCAGCACCTGTTTCCGCCCGGCCCGTCGGGCCGGCGTCAGCTCGTCAACACGTCCACGCCACCGGCCGTCACGGCCAGCGTATGCTCAAAGTGCGCCGACGGCAGCCGGTCGCGGGTTACGACCGTCCACCCGTCGTCCGCGTACTCAACCGCAGCCAGGCCAAGGTTCACCATCGGCTCGACGGCGAATGTCATTCCTTCACGCAATTCGATATCGCGCGCCAGCAATTCGCGCGAAACGTAATTCGGCACCTTCGGGTCTTCCCACATACGCGACCCGATACCGTGACCGACGAACTCGCGAACCACCGCGAAGCCCTCGGACTCGATATAGCTCTGCATCGGACCGACAATTTCCGACCATAACCGTCCCGGCCGGACCATCTCGATCACCATCGCCAGCGCATTTCGCGTTACCGAAACCAACCGCTGAACGCGCTCGTCCACCGTTCCGACGACGAACGTCTCGGCCGCGTCGCCGCACCAGCCGTCCACGTTCACGCCGAAGTCGATGCCGATCACGTCGCCGTCGCGAAGCGCCCGGCTCGACGGAATCCCGTGGACGACCTCCTCGTTAATGGAGGCACAAATATTCCCGGGAAACGGTCCGGCCCCGCCGCGGCCCGGCACGCCCTTGAACAGGCATGCTCCTCCCGCGGCGGCGCAGATCCGCTCCGCCTCGGCATCCAACTCCTGCGTTGTCACGCCGGGTGCGGCCAGCTCGCCCATGCGGTCAAGGACCTGACGGACGATTCGCCCCGCCCGCCGCATCTGATCTATCTGCTCGTCTTTCTTAAGCGTAATCGCCATCCAGGCGGCTACCTTCCCAGGGGCAGGTTATTCAGGGCCGCCGTGATGTCTTGACTAACGTCGTCCGGCGCTTTGTCGCCGTCGATCTCGATCAACTCCGCCTCCCCGCGGCGCCGATAGTAGTCCACGACCGGCTCGGTCTGCTGACGATACGCCGCCAGGCGTTGGCGGACGACGTCTTCGGTATCGTCCTCGCGCTGCGTCAACGCCACGCCGCAGTCGTCACAGACGCTGTCGTCGGCCGGCGGCATGAACGTCATGTGATAAAGCTTGCCGCACTCCGGGCAACTGCGCCGCCCGGTGATGCGCTCCACCACGACCGCGTCCGACGCCCGAATGACCACCACGGCATCCAGCGGTCGCTTGGCCGACGCCAGTTGCTCGTCCAGCGCCTCGGCCTGGGCGACCGTGCGCGGGAAACCATCGAGCATGAGCCCGGTCGGGCCGTCGTTGTCCTGGACGGCCTTGGCCATGATCTCCACCACCAGCTCGTCCGGAACGAGTTCGCCTGCGTCCATGTAGCCGGCGAGCTTCTCGCCCAACGCCGATCCGGACGCACGCTCAGCGCGGAAGATATCGCCGCTGGACAGGTGCGCCATGCCGAATGCCTCGACGAGGCGTTTGGCCTGCGTGCCCTTGCCGGCGCCGGGAGGTCCCATCAAAACGATTCTCAACCGTATGCTCCCTTGATCCGTGAGCTTCCGCCCAGGAAGCCGCCGTAGTTCCGCATCACGAGGTTCGCCTCGATGCGCTGGACGAGATCCAGCGCCACCGAAACCATAATCAGCAGTCCGGTCCCGCCGAGGTAATTCGCCGCCGCGAACGGGATGCCCAGCTTGCTGTTCACCACGCTCGGGATCACCGCGATTGCCGCGAGGAACGCAGCGCCGCAATAGGTAATCCGCTCCATGACGCGCTCGAGGTAATCTGCCGTCCGCTTGCCCGGGCGCAGACCCGGAATGAAGCTTCCGTGGTCGCGAAGCTGCTCGGCCATGTCCTTCGGCCGGAACTGTACCGTCGTCCAGAAGTAGGCAAAGAAGAAGATCAGGCCGATATACGCAACCACGTAGGCGTAGCTGCCCATCTGGAACGCGCCCTGAAGCGTCGTCGTAAATTCGTTCCGCCAGACCTTCGAGAGCCAGCCGAACAGCACGTTGGGGAAGATCATCAACGACGAGGCGAAGATGATCGGCATCACGCCGCCGTGATTGACACGAAGCGGCAGATACTGACGCTGTCCGCCATAGACCCGCCGGCCGCGCGTGTGCTTGGCCTGCTGAATGGGAATCCGCCGCTGGGCCTGCGTGATGAGAATCGCCCCGGCCACCACGAACACAAACGCGCCCAGCAGGAACAGAACGTGGAGTATCCCCAACTGACCTTGCTGCCCCATCAGCGTCAAGCTGGTCGTGCCCGACAGCTGGCCGATCGCATTGGGCAACCGGGCGAGGATGCCGGCCATGATGATCAGACTGATCCCGTTGCCGATGCCGTATTCGTCAATCTGCTCGCCCAACCACATCAGGAAAATCGTCCCGGCCGTCAGCCCGACGACGCACATGACGTAGATGAGGGCGGAGTTGGTGTAACGCGGATAGAGCAAGCCCTGGGACCGCATGAACTTGACCCAGAACATCGCCTGGACCAGACACAGAAACACCGTGGCGTAGCGGGTGTATTCCTGGATTTTCTTCCGGCCGGCGGGACCTTCCTTCTGGAGGCGCTCCAGCGCGGGGACCACGGTGGTCAGCAACTGGAAAATAATCGATGCCGAGATGTACGGCATGATGCCAAGCCCGAAGAGCGTGGACTTGCCCAAGCTGCCTCCGGTGAACAAGCTGAAGTAGCTCATCGCCTGGCCGAAGATGCCGCTCTCAGCGGCTTTGGCCCACTCGCCGATCTCATGCTGGTCCAGCCCGGGCAGCGGCACGTGGAAACCAATGCGATAGATGCACAGCAGCCCGACGGTAAACGCCAGCTTGCGCATGAGCTCCGGGACGGAGAAGATGTTCTCCATCACGCGGTGAATGCGGGAATCCGTCCAGAGGGCGAACCAATACAGCCACAGGACCACCAGGCCGCCGGCGATGTTCGTAATGGGCGAGACCAGCGCAGCGACACGCAGGGGCTGACCGAGCTGCCCGGCCAGGCCCACCGCGCCCCGTGAGATCAGCCAGGCCGCTACCGCGGCCAGAACCACTCCCACTGCGAATCTGAAAATCCTGAACATCATCGCTGGTACCCGCTTGAACCTCTAGGACTGCTCCGTCGACCCGCCGGCGTCCTCGATTTTCTTGACAGCGGCGGCCGTGAACGCCGTTGCCACAACCGCCAGCTTCTTGCTGATCTCGCCGTTGGCGAGAATCTTGACGGGTTTGTCGGCGTCGTCGATCAGCCCGGCGGCAGCCAGGGCCGCCGCGTCGACGCGCTGCCCGGCTTCAAATGCCTCAAGCGACGCGACGTTGACGATCTGGAAACGGCGACGGAAGCGGGCATTCGAAAACCCGCGCTTCGGCATGCGCGCCAGCGCGGGCGTCTGCCCGCCCTCGAAGCCGAACTGCCTTTTGGCGCCCGCGCGAGAGCCGTAGCCCTTGTGCCCGCGCCCGCAGGTCTTTCCATTTCCGGACCCGTCGCCGCGACCGACGCGCCGACGGCGCTTGTTGCGCCCGGCCGTGCTGAGAATCTCGTCAAGCTTCATTACAATTCGACTCCGCGCAACTCCGAAACCTGTTCCACCGAACGCAGCTTCCGCAACGCGTCCAGACCGGCCTTGATGAGGTTCTTCGGCGACGTCGATCCATGGGCCTTGGTCAGCACGTCGTGGATGCCGGCAAGCTCCAACAGCGGGCGGAGTTTCTTGCCGGCGATCACGCCGGTGCCCTCCGACGCCGGCACGAGCTTGACGCGCGACGCGCCGCACCGGCCGAGCACGGCATGCGGAATGGTCCGTCCGTCAAGACTGACCGGCTCCATCGTCTTCCTGGCTTCGACGATGCCCTTGTCAACCGCCAAGGGCACCTCGTTGGCCTTCCCGTAGCCCATGCCCACTTTGCCGTTGGCGTCGCCCACGACGACGAGAGCAGCAAAGCTGAATCGCCGGCCGCCCTTGACCACCTTCGAGCAGCGATAGATCTGCACGACGTTTTCCTGCAGACCTGCTTCCTCGAGGGCGTCAGCGGCCCTGCCTCTGCGTCTGTGTTGCTTTGCCACGATACTTCGCTCCTGTACGCGCCTTGTTACGACGCCTAGAACTTCAACCCGCTGGCGCGGGCCGCCTCGGCCAGTTCCTTGACCCGCCCGTGGTACGGATACCCGTTGCGGTCGAAGACGACTTCCTGGATGCCGGCCTGGTCAGCTTTGCTGGCCAGCGCCTCGCCGACCGCTTTGGCCGCAGCCGCGTTGCCGCCAAAGCCCTTGTCGCGCAATGGTTTCTCGCGGGACGAGGCCGCCACGAGCGTCTGCCCGAGCGTGTCGTCCACGATCTGTGCGTAGATATTCTTGTGGCTGCGGAAGACCGTCAGACGGGGGCGCCCGGGCGTGCCCGTGACGCGCTTCCGCACCCGGCGTTTTCGCCGTTGCCGCCGCAGGGTCTTATGCTTGGCTGCTTTCATCGTTCCACGTCCTGTCGGTTCGTACAGACCGTCTTACGCCGCTCCGCCGGCAAAGGCCTTTCCGACCTTCCGACGCACGTACTCTCCGGCGTAGCGAACGCCCTTGCCCTTGTACGGCTCGGGCGGACGCACGCGCCGCGCACGAGCGGCGAACTCGCCCACCGCCTGCTTGTCCGCTCCGCGAATCGTGAAGCGAGCCGGCTGCGTATCGCCACGCGCCTGCGGCGTCTGGACCTCCACGTCGAGTCCGTCGGGGATCGCCAGCGCCACCGGATGGCTGCGCCCGCAGGTGATCGAGAGCGTTCGCCCCTGCACCTGCGCGCCGTAGCCGACGCCGTACACCTCCAGCGCCTTGGTGAATCCCTGAGCGCATCCCGAAACCATGTTCGCGATAATGCTGCGCGTCATGCCGTGCAAGCTGCGCATCAGGCGACTGTCATCCGGCCGCCGGACAACGATCTGCTTGTCGGCCTCGTTCACCTCGACGGTCATCTCCTCGCGAAACGCCCAGTTCAGTTTGCCTACGGGGCCTTCGACCGAGATCGAATGCCCACTGAGCGTAACCGTGACGCCGTCGGCGATGGGGATCGGCTTGATTCCTATACGCGACATCGTGCTTCACCTACATTCAGCAGACCGTGCAGAGCACCTCGCCGCCGACGTGCTTGTCGCGGCACTGGCGGTCGCTCAGCACGCCGGCCGAGGTTGAGACGATCGAAATACCCATTCCGTTCAGCGGACGCGGCAGATCGTCCGCTCCCGCATACCGCCGCAAGGCGGGGCGGCTGACACGCTTCAGCTCCGTGATGACGTCCTCGCCGCCACGGCCGTATTTCAAGTACACGCGAATCGCGCCCTGACATCCCTCGTCAATGCGCTGGTAGTCGCTGATGTACCCTTCTTCCTTAAGGACGCGACAGACGCCTTCGCAGATCTTGGAGGCCTTGACGTTGACGGCCTCGCTGTGATTCCGCGCGGCGTTCCGCACGCGGGTGAGCATATCGGCAATCGGATCAGACAGACTCATCGGGGCACCTCGCTACCAGCTTGCCTTTCGCATCCCGGGGATCTTGCCCTGGTTGGCCAGCATCCGCAGGCAAATCCGGCAGATACGGAACTTGCGGTATACGGCGCGCTGGCGCCCGCACAGTTCGCATCGCCGCACCTTTCGCGTCGCGAACTTCGGAGGTCTCTTGGCCTTTGCCACTTGCGCCTTGGTTGCCATTCGCTCGCGGTCCTCTCGTTACTCGCTCTGCAGCGGCATTCCCATCCGCCGCAGCAGTTCACGGGCTTCTTCGTCGGTCTTTGCCGTCGTCGTGATCGCGATATTCATGCCTTGGGTGTGGCTGATCGAGTTCGGATCAATCTCGGGGAACACTGACTGCTCGACCAGCCCCATGTTGTACGATCCGCGCCCGTCGAAGCTCGACGCCGACAGCCCGCGGAAGTCCTTGACGCGCGGGATCGCCAGCGTCACCAGACGATCGAGAAACTCGTACATCCGCGACCGCCGCAGCGTCACTTTCAGGCCGACCTTCATGCCGCGGCGGACCTTGAAGTTGCTCACGGCGCGCCGGGCGCGCGTGACGATCGGCTTCTGCCCGGTGATGCGCGCCAGGTGCTTCTGGGCCTCCTCGAGCTTCGCATCCTCGCTGTGGGCCTCGCCGATGCCCATGGAGACCGTAATCTTCGACAGTCGCGGCACCTGGAGAGCGTTCTTGTAGGCGAATCGCTCCTGAAGCGCCGGCGCTACGTCGTTGCGGTATTTTTCCTGAAGTCGCGGAATCATTGCAGCGAATTACTCTCTCGCTCAGACCTTGCCCAGTGACGCACCTGAGCGCTTGGCGTACCGTTCTTTCGTGCCGTCCTCATTGGCCCGCACCCCGACGCGCGTCGGCAGATTCGTCTCCGGGTCCACCGGAAGCACGTTGGACAGGTCAATCGGCATCTCCTTCTGAATCCGCCCGCCCTGTGGGTGCTGCCGGGACGGGCGCAGGTGCCGATACACGCGGTTGACGCCCTGGACCACAACCTTGTTCGCTCGCGGGTCCACGCGCAGCACCTCGCCGGTCCGACCCTTGTCGTTTCCGGCGATGACCATCACCGTGTCGCCTTTTCGTACGTGCCGTGCCATCTGCCTTCTGCCGCGTGCGCCGCCTCAGACCACTTCCGAGGCCAACGACACGATCTTCATGTAGTTTCGCTCTCTCAATTCGCGAGCCACCGCGCCGAAAATCCGCGTGCCCCGCGGGTTGCCGTCGTTATCCAAAATCACGGCCGCGTTGCTGTCGAACCGGACGTAGCTGCCGTCGCTGCGCCGCACCGGGTACTTCGTCCGAACAATCACGCAACGGACGATCTCGCCGGCCTTGACATCGCTGCCCGGCATGGCGCGCTTGACGGACGCGACGATCACGTCGCCGAGGTCCGCCGTGCGGCGCTTGAAGCCCTTGTGCGCCGTCGACCCGCCGAGCACCTTGATGCACGCCACCTGGCGGGCACCGGTGTTGTCGGCCACGTTCAAGCGTGTTTCGTGCTGAATCACCGATCCACCTCGCTCGCGCTTACCGCTCGATCTCTCGCGTCCGAACGACGCGAACCAGCCGCCAGGACTTCGACTTGCTCAGCGGTCGGCACGGGGCGATCTCCACCTGGTCGCCCTCCTGCGCCTGGTTCTGGGGGTCGTGGACCGCCAGCTTGGTCCGCTTTCGGATGTACTTGCCGTACTGCCGATGCTTGACCAACGTCTGGAGAACGACTCGGGCCGTCTTGTCTTCGCGAGCCGACACCACCGTGCCCACGCGTGTTCGCCGCGCCTTGGGCTTCTGTTTCTGTTCCGTCGCCTCTGTCATGATTCGTCACACTTCCGCTACGCTTCTCGGGCCTCCGCCAGCTCCCGCTGGCGCATCACGGTCAGGATGCGCGCGATGTCGCGCTTCGTGCCGACAAGCATGCTCGGGTCTTCGAGCTTTTCGGTGACGGCCTGGCTGCGCAGATCGAACAGGTGCCGCCGTAGCCGCGCCAGCTCCGTCGCAAGTTCCTCTTCCGTCAATTCACGTACTTCGCTGATCTTCATTCCAAAGCGTCCCGAAGCTAGATTGCCGGCCGGCGACCGACCATGCGGCAACGAACCGGCATCTTGTGCGCGATCAGCCGCAGTGCACTGCGGGCCGTCTCTTCATCCGTTCCGCCGATCTCGAACAGAACCGTCCCGGGCTTGACCACCGCGACCCAGTCCTTCGTCTCGCCTTTGCCCTTGCCCATCCGCGTCTCCAGCGGCGTGGAACTGGCCGGCTTGTCCGGAAAGACGCGAATGTAGACGCGCCCCTCGCGATGCAGGTAGTGCGTCGCCGAGACGCGCCCGGCTTCGAGCTGCCGCGCGGTGATCCAGCCCATCTGCGTGGTCTGCAGCCCGAAGTCGCCAAAGGAGACGGTCTGCCCGCGCGTCGCGTTGCCCTTGGCATTGCCGCGCTGCTGTTTGCGGTGCTTAACGCGTTTCGGCATCAACGCCATGATTCAGCCCTGCTCGCTCTGCTCGCCCTGCGGGGGCGTTTCGTTCTCGGGGGTCGGTGTTTGCGTCGCCGCGGCCCCTGAGGGCGCCGCCGCACCCTGTGGCGCCGACCCCTCCCGGCTTTGACGCCGCCCGCGCTGCGGGGTGCGGTCCTGCCGACGGCGCCGCGCGCGGCTCTTGGCCTTTTCCTGAGCGACATCCTCTTCGGCCTGCTGCTCGGCGAACATGCCGCGATAAATCCATACCTTCACGCCGATCGACCCGTACTTCGTGAAGCACGGCACGAAGCCGTAGTCCACGTCCGCCTCGAGCGTGTGCAACGGAATCGAGCCCTTCAGTTGCGTCTCCTGGCGGCACATCTCCGCTCCGCCCAGCCGGCCCGAGACCTGAATCTTCACGCCGCTGGCACCGGCCTGTACCGCCGCGTCCGCCCGCTGGCGAATCGTCCGCCGGAAGCTCGCACGCCGACGAAGCTGCTCGGCGATGCCCTCGGCGACGAGCTGGGCGTCCAGATCCGGATTCTTGACCTCGATGATGTTGATGTTCACGCGCCGGTTGGTCAGTTCCTCAAGCTCGCCGCGGAGGCGGTCAACCTCCGCGCCCTTCGGGCCGATCACCAGACCGGGCCGGGCGGTCCGCAGGTGGATCCGCACGTCCTCGCGCGTCCGCTCGATGTCGATACTGCTGATGGCGGCGAACGGCGGCTGCCGGTTCAACTGGTGGTCGATGAACCGCCGGATCTTCTCGTCCTCGACGAGAAACTCGCCGAAGTTGCTCTTGGGAGCGTACCAGCGGCTTTTCCAGCCGATCGTCACGCCCGTCCGAAAGCCGATTGGCGAAACCTTCTGACCCATGCCTGACGCCCTATCCTTGCTCCACCGTGACCAGCAGGTGGCTCGTTCGTTTGTTGATGGGGTGCGCCCTGCCGCGATCTTTCGCGCGGAAGCGCTTGATCGTCGGACCTTCATCGGCGCGGACTTCCTGCACGTACAGCAGGTCCACCTCGGCCTCGGCCTCGTTGGCATTGGCCACGGCGCTCGTGACGACCTTGGCGAACATACCTGCGGCGCGATTGTGCGTGAACTTCAGGATGTCCAACGCATCCTGCACGTCGCGTCCGCGGATCAAATCCGCGATGACCCGCGCCTTTCGCGGGCTGATTCGTGCGTAGTTGTGGGCTGCCTGCCAAGCCATCAGTAAACCTTCGTGCGAACTACCGCCGCGCGCCGGCGTGATGTCCGCGGAACGTCCGCGTCGGACTGAACTCACCAAGCTTGTGACCGACCATGTCCTCGGCCACGAGCACCTTGTGAAACGTCTTGCCGTTATGAACCATGAACGTATGCCCGATGAACTCCGGGACGATTGTGCATGCGCGGGCCCACGTCTGGATCGGCTCGCGCCGTCTGGACTCCTCCATCCGCTGCACCTTCCGGAACAGCTTCTCGTCTACGTACGGTCCCTTTTTCGCACTTCGTGTCATGGGTGCAGGTCCTTGCTCTACAACACCAACTGCCCGTTGCGAACGTTCCGCCGGCGTCGCAGGATCATGCGGTTCGACTGCTTGCGGCGCTTGCGCGTCTTGCCGCCCTTGGCCAGCTTGCCCGTCGCCGAGCACGGATGGCGCCCGCCGCCACGACGTCCCTCGCCACCGCCCATCGGGTGATCAACGGGATTCATGGTCGAGCCGCGTACGTGCGGCCGCCGGCCCAGATGACGCTTGCGCCCGGCCTTGCCGATCCGCTGGCCTTGATGCTCCGCGTTGCTCAACTGCCCGATCGTCGCGCGGCAGTCGACGTGAATCATCCGCATCTCGCCCGAGGGCAGCACGACGTGGGCGTAAGCGCCCTCGCGGCCGGACAGCCGGGCCGACTGCCCCGCCGATCGCACCAGCTTGCCGCCCTGCCCGCGGTTGAGTTCGATATTGTGAATCTCCAGCCCGGGAGGAATATTCCGCAACGGCAGTGTATTGCCCGGCCGCGGCTCGGCGTCCGGACCGGAATACAGCTTCTGCCCCACACGCAGACCGGCGGGAGCGAGAATGTACCGCATTTCGCCGTCGTCATACCGGACCAGCGCGATGTTGCATGAGCGGTTCGGGTCGCGCTCGATGGTCCGAACCTCGGCCGCCACGCCGTCCCTATCGCGGCGGAAGTCGATCACGCGATACTGGCGCTTGTGCCCGCCGCCGCGGTGGCACGTCGTGATAACGCCGCGGTGATTCCGCCCGCCGCGTCTCTTCACCGGTCGAAGCAGCGGCTTGTGCGGCGTCGAACAGGTCACGTCGTCCCGCAGGTTAACGGAACTGTTGCGCCGTCCGGGGCTGGTTCGTTTGTATACCTTGATCGCCATCGCCTGTGCGCCTCGTCAAGCTAGAACAGGTCAATCCGATGCTCGGGGTCGAGGACCACGACTGCCTTCTTCCAGTGGCTCGTCGTACCCCACTTGTAGCCCGTCCGCCGGGGTTTGCCCTTGCGGTTAGCCGTCCGCACTTTCTGCACCTTCACGTCGTAAATCCGTTCAATGGCCCGTTTGATCTGGGCCTTGTTCGCCTTGGGATGCACCTCGAACGCATACGCGTTGGCGGTCTCCGCCTGCCAGGTGCCCTTTTCCGTCACCAGAGGCCGAACCACGATCTCGTAGACTTCGTCCTTCACGCCTCGACCTCCTGACCGACGCCCGCGGGCTGCTCGCCGCTGACCAACGCGTCCATCGCCGCACGGGTCACCAGAAGCTTCCGCCGCGTCGCGACCTCGTAGGCGTTGAGTTCCACGATCGTGCGCACCGCCAGGTCCGCCAGGTTGCGGGCGCTGAGTTGCACGGTGGCATCCCGCGCCGCCAGCACGAGCAGGCACGTCCGATCGATGCCGATGCCGCGGAGCATTCCCGCCAAAGCGGCGGTCTTCGGGGCATCCAGGCGCACGTCGTCGACGACGCCCAGGTCGCCCCCGAGCAACTTGGCGCAGATCGCGGACCTCACTGCGGCACGGCGCATCTTGCGCGGCAGCTTCTTGCCCGGCGTCCGAGGACGCTTGGCGAACGCCACGCCCCCGCCGCGGAGCACGTTCGTGCGGATCGTGCCGCGCCGAGCCCGCCCGGTGCCCTTCTGCCTGAAGAGCTTCTGGCCCGCGCCGCGAACCATCGCGCGGGATTTCGTCGCGGCGGTTCGTCGCGCCCGGTTGGCCTGGTAGGCCACAACGGCCTGCTTGAGCAGCGGCGCGTTGACGGTCGTTCCGAAGGCGGCCTCGTCGACCTCCATCGTGCCGGTTTGCTCGCCGCTCATGTTGTATACGGGTACTTCAACCATCGTCTTTCACGTTCCGAAGCGTGTTACGTTGCTTTCTTCGTCTTCGAGATCCGCACCAATACGGGTGACTGCTTGGCGCCGGGCACGGCGCCCTGAATCAGCAGCAGGTTGTTTTCCTTGTCCACGCGGACCAGCCGGTGATGCCGCGTCGTGCAGCGCCGCGAGCCCATGTGCCCGGCCATCCGCTTGCCCTTCTTGGGCTTCGGGCCGGTCCCCGCGTTCGAGGCGTGCGAGGCAATCGAGCCGGGCTTGCGGTGAACGCGCTTGACGCCGTGGCTGGCGCGTTGTCCCGAGAAGCCATGCCGTTTCATCCCGCCGGCAAAGCCCTTGCCTTTGCTCGTGCCGATCACGTCCACCCACTGGACGCCCTCGAACTGCTCGACGGTCAACTGCTGCCCCGCCTCGACGTCGGGCTGCTCCTCCAGGCGCACCTCGCGGACAACCTGCTTAGGCGCCACGCCGGCGCGGCCGGCATGCCCGATCTGACACTGGGTCGCCCGATGCGGCTTGGCGTCGCCCAGGCCGATCTGCACGGCGTTGTACCCGTCGATCTCAGGCGTCTTGACCTGGAGCACGTCGCACGGACCGCCCTGGACGACCGTCACCGGCAGGAGTCGACCGTCGTCATCGTACACCTGCGTCATCCCGATTTTTCGACCCAACAGTGCCGCCAGCATGGTCGCCTATGCCTTGATCTTGATGAACACGCCGGCCGGGACGACCAGGCGGTTCAGCGCCTCGATCGTCCGTACAGTCGGCTCCTGAATGTCGATGATGCGCTTGTGCGTCCGCATCTCAAACTGCTCACGCGCCTTCTTGTCCACGTGCGGACCACGAAGCACCGTGTACTTCTCCACGCGCGTCGGAAGCGGCACGGGCCCGCACACGCGAGCACCCGTCCGCTCGGCGTGATCCACGATCTCCCGCGCCGAGCTGTCCAGCGCCCGGTGGTCGTACGCTTCCATACGAATACGTATCTTGTCATGCACCATGAAGTAATCTCCGGCCGCGCCGGTTGGAGTGCTCTCTGCCGGCGCAAGATGCAGAGTCTTCCAAGCATACGCATTCCGCCGACGCTGTCAATAGCGTCGCTGCGGTTTTTCCATAACCTTTTTCCCAGGCGTCAGCGCTAGACATGGCGAAGGATCTCCTCGCCCACTTGCGCCGGCGCCGGCGCGTAGCGGCACGGCTCCATCGTGCTCGTAGCCCGGCCCTGCGTGATCGACCGCAACTGCGTCGTATACCCGAAGGTCTCCGCAAGCGGCACCTCGGCGGTGATGGAGCGAAATCGACCACGATTGGCCATGTGCTTGATCTCCGCACGGCGAGCGTTCAAATCCGCCGTGACCGCCCCGAGGTAGTCCTCCGGCGTCATCACGGCGACACGCATGATCGGTTCGAGAAAGACCGGCTCGGCCCGGTTGCACGCCGCGTCAAACGCCATGGCGCCGGCCTGCTGAAAGGCAATGTCTGAACTGTCCACGGGGTGGTGCTTGCCGTCGACGGCGACGGCCTTGACGTTGAGCATCGGGTACCCCGCCAGCGGTCCGCTCCCGGCCGCGTCGTAGACGCCCTGCTCCACCGAGCGCATGAACTCCTTCGGGATCACGCCCCCCTTGGTCGCATCCTCGAAGACGATCGCCGCCTCGTCCTCATCCGGCACGTGCGGCTCGACGCGAAGCTCCACGACGGCGAACTGTCCGCGCCCGCCGGTCTGGCGAACGAATCGCCCCTCGGCCTCGGCCGTCGAGCGAATCGTCTCCTTGTAGGCCACGTGCGGGCGCCCCACGCGAACGTCCACGCCCACATCGCGCACGAGCTTGTTGTAGATGATCTCCAGATGCAGTTCGCCCATGCCCGAGATGATGGTCTGGCCGGTTTCCTCATCGTAGTTGGCGCCGAAGCTGGGGTCTTCGCGCCGCAGTGCGCCCAGCGCTTCGGCGAGCCGTTGCTTGTCGGCGTTGGTGCGCGGCTCGATCGACATCATGATGACCGGCTCGGGAAACTCCAGCTTCTCCAGAACGATCGGATGCCGCGGATCACACAGCGTATCGCCAGTCAAGCTCTTCTTGAGCCCGACGACGGCGACGATATCACCGGCGACGGCCTCGTCCCGCGCGATGCGTTCCTTGGCGTGCATCTGCCAGATGCGCGAGACCGCTTCCTTCTCGTCCTGCGTGCTGTTGAGCACGCGCGTGCCGACCGGCAGCCGCCCCGAGTACACGCGGATGAAGTGCAAGTCGCCGTGCTGATCCGACGTGATCTTGAAGACCAGCGCCGCCAACGGGCCGTCTGCATCCGCCGGTCGCTCCATAACCTCCTCGGCATGCTTGCCGACGCCGCGCCCCTGCACCGGGCGCACCTCCAAGGGGCTGGGCAGGTACTCCACGACCGCCTCCAGCAACGGGCGAACGCCTATGTGCTGTAACGCCGAGCCGCACAGGACCGGGTGCAGCGTCCCGGACAGCGTGCCGGCGCGAATCGCACGATGGATTCCGGCCTCGGTGATTGCCTTGTCGTGGAGGTACTTGTCCATCAGCGCGTCGTCGTACTCGGCGACCTTCTCCAGAAGCTCGTGACGGAGCACCTCCACATGGTCGGACTCGTCAGCGGGAATCGGCTCCTCGCGCAGCGTGGTCGCCACGTCGGCCGGGTCGTAGTACAGCGCCACGCGCCGAATCAGGTCGATCTGTCCGACAAAATCCTCGCCGGCGCCGAGGGGGTACTGCAGTATGACCGGGTTGGCACCCAGCCGCTGGCGTATGTCCTTAACGGCCGCCTCAAAATCCGCGCCGACGCGGTCCATCTTGTTGACGAAGCACAGCCGTGGAACGTGGTACCGCTCGGCCTGGTGCCAGACGGTCTCGCTTTGGGCCTCGACGCCGCCCACGCCGCAGAACACCGCGATCGCCCCGTCCAGAACGCGCAGCGCTCGCTCGACCTCGATCGTGAAATCCACGTGTCCCGGCGTGTCGATCAGGTTGACGGTATGCTTGCGCCACGTCAGCGACGTAGCCGCCGAGGTAATGGTGATCCCCCGCTCCTGCTCCTCAGACAGGTAATCCATCACCGCGGTGCCTTCGTGCACCTCGCCGATCTTGTACGTCCGCCCGGCGAAGTAGAGAATCCGCTCGGTGACGGTCGTCTTGCCGGCATCGATGTGGGCCATGATGCCGATATTCCGTATTGTCCTGAGGTCCTTGGCCATTCGTTGTGCGTTGTCTCGCCGCGTCGCCCGTCCGTCCGGCTCGGCGCAATGCGCCGTCACGCGGCATCTACGCCCCCGCAAGCGCGCAGCCACGACGGCGCGCAAATACATGGAGCGTTCCGCCCGTCACCAGGAGGCGGCGGGCACCGGCCTTGTCCAGTGTCTTCAGGCCGGCCCGGTTGTCTTATCTCACGGTCTGAGTCCCGGCGGGCTCATCCCACCGGGATCGCCCCTACGGGCGATTCAACCATCACCGCTTTTCGGCCAGCGATGCGGCCTCGGATGTACGCGTCTGCGATTACCAGGAGAAGTGCGCGAAGGCCTTGTTCGCATTGGCCATTCTATGCACGTTCTCTCGCGTCCGCATGGCGGCGCCTTCACCGTTGTAGGCGGCCATCAGTTCCTCGGCCATGCGAACACTGGTGGGTTTGCCCTGTCGGTTGCCGACGGCCTCGCGCAACCAGCGGATAGCGAGCGACAACTGGCGTTTGCGCGTCACCTGCCGCGGCACCTGATAGCTCGCACCGCCGACGCGTTTGGAACGGACCTCAATCAGCGGTTTGACGTTTTCCACCGCCTTCTCGAAGACCTCCAGCGGCGTCGCGTCGGATATCTTCTCGTCGATGATGTCCATCGCGTCATAGAAGACACGCCGCATGACCGCCTTCTTACCGTCCCGCATGAAGCAGTTGATGAACTTGCTGACCAGCTTGCTGCCGTATCGCGGGTCCGGTTCCAACTGCTTGCCCGATGCCGTGAATCGCTTGTATCCCATTTTTCTTCTCTAGCTATCAGCGGTCAGCGATCAGCCAACAGCTGCCGCAACGAACGCGGACAGCTGAACGCTGAGGGCTGAAAGCTACTTCGGTCGCTTCGTGCCGTAGCAACTGCGGCTCTGCTTGCGCCCGTCGACGCCCAGGGCGTCCAGCGTGCCCCGGACCACGTGGTACCGAACGCCGGGAAGATCCCGGACGCGTCCCCCGCGCACCAGCACGATGCTATGCTCCTGAAGGTTATGGTCGATGCCCGGAATATAGGCCGTGACCTCCTTGCCGTTGCTCAGCCGCACCCGCGCGACTTTCCGCAACGCCGAATTCGGCTTCTTGGGCGTCACCGCCTTGACCGAAAGACATACGCCGCGCTTCTGCGGGCACTGATCCAGCGAGACGTTCTTCTTCTTTGCCCGCTGCTTCTTCCGGCCCTTGCGCACCAATTGGTTGATCGTCGGCATCGTCGTCCTCGTTGCTCCGCGGCAGCGCCGCGTCCATCACGTTCCGTCACGCTGCGCCTCCGGCGCCGGCCTGACGTATCTACTCCTGCCCACTGAGGGCCTGCTGCACCGCCTCGGTAATCTGGGCCTCAGTCAGATCCTCTTCCGACTCGCCGATCACCGGCAACCCGACATTGTGCTTGATCTGCATGTCGAGGTACGGCTTGAAGCTCGTCCCGGCCGGGATCAGATGGCCCAGGATCACGTTCTCCTTCAGCCCGCGCAGCTCGTCGACCTTACCGGCCAGCGAGGCCTCGGTGAAGATCTTCGTGCTTTCCTGGAAGCTCGCCGCCGACAGGAAGCTCTCCGACTGCAGCGACGCCTTGGTAATGCCCAGCAGCAACGTCTTGCCCGTCGCCGGACGCGGCTTGCGCGTCTTGGCGGGGTTGCCGCCGATCTCCTCGGCGTCCATGTTCGCCTGCTCGAGCTTCTCCCTGGACACGATCTGCGCCTTGGAGAACTCCGTGTCGCCCGGCTCGACAATCTTCACCGATTGCGCGAGTCGTTCATTTTCCTGCCGGAACGTGAACTTGTCAACCACATCCCCGGGCAGAAGCTCGCCGTCGCCGGCCGTATCGACCCGAACCTTGCGAAGCATCTGTGACAGGATGATCTCCAAGTGCTTGTCGCTGATCGTCACGCCCACGCCGCGATAGACGCTCTGGACTTCCGTCAGCAAATACCTGTAGAGCTCTTCCTCGCCGCGGATGCTCAGGATCTCGTGCGGAACGAGCGGACCTTCGGTCAGCGGATCGCCCGCCTCGACGTAGTCGCCGGTATGCACCAGCAGGTGCCGGTCGTGCGGCACGTGGTGCTCCCGCTCCATGCCCGACTCGCTGCGGATGATGATCGTCATCTTGCCGCGGCGCTTATCGGTGCGCAGTTCCACCCGCCCGGAGATTTCCGCCATCGCGGCCGGCTCCTTCGGCTTGCGGGCCTCGAAGATTTCCGTCACCCGCGGCAGGCCGCCGGTGATGTCCTGCGTGCCGGACATCTCGCGCGGCTGGCGGGCCAGCAGTGTGCCCGGGCGGGCCTTCTGGCCCTCGGAGACCTCGATGCGTGCCTTGGCCGGCAGGTAGTGGAAATCCAGGATTTTGCCGCTGGAATCCTCCACCACGATCCGCGGGTGCTTGATGCCCTTGTGCTCGATGACCACGTACCGCTGCTGGGCACGCTCGGACTCGATACGGACCGTCTCACCCTCTTCGATGTCCTGGAAGCGAACGGTGCCCTCGGCCTCGGCGAGAATCGGCACCAGGTGCGGGTCCCACCAGACGAGGCGCTGGCCCTTCTTGACCTTCGACCCGTCGGGCACGGTCAGCCGGGCGCCGTAAGGCACCTTGAACTTGTCCAGTTCGCGGTCCTTGTCGTCCAGGACGGCGATTTCGCCGTTGCGTTTCAGGGCGATCCAGCCCTGCCCGCTCTTGCCGCCCCGCGTCGGCGCCTCGTGGTCGTCCACGGCGTTCAGGTCGCGGTATTCGATGTGCCCGGCGACCGGGGCGGTAATCTCCGAGGTCACCACCGCGCGCGTCGCCACGCCGCCGGTATGGAAGGTCCGCATCGTCAACTGCGTCCCCGGCTCGCCGATCGACTGAGCCGCGATGATCCCGACGGCCATGCCTTCCTCGACCAGCTTGCCCGTCGACATGTCCGTTCCGTAGCACCGCGCGCAGCAGCCCAGCGGGCTCTCGCACGTCAGCGGGCTGCGAACCCGGATCGTTTCCAGCCCCAACTGCTCAATCCGGCGGGCCATCTCGTACGTGATCACCTGGTTCTCCGCGACGATGGTCTCGTCGGTCACAGGGTTGACCACGTTCTCGCGCGCCACGCGGCCGGCGATCAACTCGCCAAGCGGCACGTCGACTTCCTCGCCCTTGTAGATCGCCGACTTCGGCACGCCCTGGACGGTCCCGCAGTCCAGTTCGTTGACGATCACGTTCTGGGCGACGTCGGCCAGCTTGCGCGTGAGGTAGCCGCTGTCGGCCGTCTTCAACGCCGTGTCGGCCAGCCCCTTGCGCGCCCCGTGCGTCGAGGAGAAATACTCCAGCACCGTCAACCCCTCGCGGAAGTTCGCCTTGATGGGCGTCTCGATGATCTCGCCGGAGGGCTTGCTCATCAGCCCGCGCATGCCGGCGAGCTGACGGATCTGGTCGATGTTGCCGCGCGCGTTGGAGTG
>JAGXKT010000035.1 GCA_018335035.1 Phycisphaerae bacterium | reverse complement strand
GGCCGCGAACGGCAGAGTTGCTGGTGGCGGTGCTGGACGACCCGCACCGGTTCGCCGGCGGACGACAGGTGGCCAGCTATGTGGGGCTGGTCCCGCGTCAGTATCAATCGGGCGCAACGGATCGCCGGGGGCGGATCACCAAGCAGGGCCACCGCCAGCTTCGGCGGATGCTGGTGGAGGTCTCCTGGCTGGCGTTGCGGTACAACCCACACTTGCGGGCGACGTACAAGCGGGTCTGGCGTGGCAGTCCGACGCGGCGTAGGTCGAAGGTCGAAGCGTAGCGGAGACCCGCATGGGTCGAAGCTCGAAGTGACGGCCGCGCGCCAGTGCGCACCGTTTCATCGCTGCGAGGCAGCTGACGTTAGAGCGCCGCGGGGCCATCAGAACCGCACGCTGAGCGACACGCCCGCGTACAGCCCATCCTCCAGCGTCAGGCGGTTGTCACTGCGGTCGCCGTAATCCTCGCCCTCGAAGAAGAATCCGTCGAACGCCCAGCCGGTAGAGATATCCAGCGTGACGTTCTCGGCGAGGTCGATCTTGATCCCCCCGCCGACACGCTTCTCGTAGAACAGTAGACGGTCGTCGTCATCCGGGCGGTCGTGGCGGAAGAACTGCTCATTGTCCCAGGCGAACAGGCCGTACACCTCGCAGGAGTCCATCACCTGATAGCCGATGCGAGCATGGACGTTGCGCGGCAGTATGTACCGAGCGGAGAGCGTCAGCTTGTCCAGCGGCCGCCATCGAATCGATGACATCGGCACGCCGAGAACGAGATTGAGATCATCCGTGGGCACCCAGTTGTACGCCACGCCGGGCAGAGGGATGGCCGCGGCGAACGAACGCGTGTTGCTGAAGTCCAGGAACGCCAGAAAGGCGTTGCGCTTTCCGTGCGGGATGCGCAGAAAGCCCCGCGCGGCGACGGAAACCTCCTCGCCGCTGTGGAAGGGTCGGTCGGCCGGCGAGCCGACCCAGGCGCCGCCCCCCCAAATCCAGCCGTTTTCGAGCTTTTGCCGGTACGCGACGCCAAGCTCAACGTCGTGCAGGCATGACGGGAAGCGGCCGCCGGTGTCCGGAAAGGTGGCGGCCGTGTCGATGTCCCATCCACCGTAGCTCAGCGTCATCAGCCATTCATGCGTTTGATCCTGCGAGATCGGCACCTGCAAGGCCACGCGATGACGCATCAGGCCAAGCTCGCGGCCCTGCCCGGAGACGTCGCGGTCGCCGTATCCGCGAAACGTGTACGTCACTTCGCTTTCGAGATTGCCAAAGCGGGGATTGAGCCAACTTGCGGCGTCTTGCCCGGAAGCCACAGCACCGGCGGCGAAGACAACTGCGAACATGACGGTCAAGATGGTCGTTGTGCGGATCATCGCGGTCCTTCCAGCTGTAATGCACGGAGTGACACAGTAAGCCACCAGCCCCTTCGCGGCCGTGGCAGCTTGGCATTCTACCGGGGTCACAGGCAGTCGCAAGGGTTGCGTCCGTTAGGCCTTCACGATGCCGGCATACACATGGGCGAGCCCCATACGGGCCATGCTGCCCATGTCGCATAGCAGCACGCGAGCGGCCGCCCATGCAGGTAAGCGGAATCCGGTCTCCCGCTGTTTCGCCAGGGGCCCTGGCGCGTGCGTGTTACGCCCGGGATATTGATGCGTCGGTGGCTCCCGTCTGGTCACTTATCATGCCGAATGGCGCGACGAGGGGCCCATGGCGTACGGCGTGCGGACGGCCGCCTTGCAAGGCACAGAACCGCCCGGCGACGGTTTGCGGCACGGCGCGTCAACAAATGGCGGCCGTTGGCCGATACATGCACTGGAGTGTCCCGCGTGTCGGCGTGCGGGTTGAACGGCCTCCCGGCAGAAGCTAGAATGAATACACGCCGAATGCGGCGTTTTTTCGAAGCGACTCCCTCCATGCGCTCGAGGGGCCGAACGGAGCTAACGGATTATGTTTGAGCGATTTACGGAACGGGCCAGAAAGGTGATGGCTCTGGCCAATCAGGAAGCCCAGCGCTTCAACCACGAATACATCGGCACCGAACACGTGCTTTTGGGGCTGGTCAAGGAAGGAAGCGGCGTCGGCGCGAACGTGCTTCGGAACCTCGGGGTGGACCTGGCGAAGGTCCGCATGGAGGTCGAGAAGCTCGTCAAGGCCGGTCCGGACATGGTCACGATGGGCAAGCTGCCCAAGACGCCGCGGGCGAAGAAGGTCGTCGAGTACGCCATCGAAGAGGCGCGAAACCTCAGCCACAACTATGTGGGCACCGAGCACTTGCTGCTGGGTCTTCTGCGCGAGCAGGAAGGCGTCGCCGCGCAGGTATTGTTGAACCTGGGGCTCAAGCTCGAAGAGGTCCGCGAGGAGGTGCTGAACCTGCTCGGGGCGGGCGTGGAGCCGGACGAGGTGGAGGCCGCCCCGGCCGGGGGCGGTCAGCGCCAGCCGCAACGCCGCGGCAAGAGCAAGACGCCCGCGCTGGACAGCTTCGGACGGGATCTGACGGATCTGGCGCGCAACGATCATCTCGACCCGGTGATCGGGCGAACAGACGAGATCGAACGCGTCATCCAGGTACTGTGTCGGCGTACGAAGAACAACCCCGTGCTGCTCGGCGAGGCCGGCGTGGGCAAGACGGCGATCGTCGAGGGGCTGGCGCAGAAGATCGTCGGCAACGACGTGCCGGAGATTCTCCACGAGCGCCGCATTGTCGGGCTGGACCTGGCGATGATGGTGGCCGGCACGAAATACCGCGGGCAGTTCGAGGAGCGTATCAAGGCCGTCATGAACGAGGTCAAGCGCGCCAAGAACGTCATCCTGTTCATCGACGAGTTGCACACGCTGGTCGGGGCGGGCGGCGCGGAGGGCGCGATCGACGCGGCCAACGTGCTCAAGCCCTCGCTGTCGCGCGGGGAGATCCAGTGCATCGGCGCCACGACGATGGACGAGTACCGCAAGCACATCGAGAAGGACGGCGCACTGGAGCGGCGTTTCCAGACGATCATCGTGGATGCCCCGACGAACGATCAGACGCTGGATATTCTCAAGGGGCTGCGTGACCGGTACGAAACGCACCACAACGTGCAGATCACCGACGAGGCCGTCGCCCGCGCCGTGGAGTTGTCCAGCCGGTACGTCACGGGGCGCGTCCAGCCGGACAAGGCCATCGACGTCATCGACGAGGCGGGGGCGCGCGTGCGGCTGAAAACCATGACCAAGCCGCCCGACCTGGCGGACCTCGAGGGGCAGATCGAGCAGCTCCAGGCCGAGAAAGACCAAGCCGTCAAGAACGCCGACTACGAGCGGGCCGCGGAGCTGCGCGACCAGGCCGAGCAACTCCGCGCCGACAAGGAGCAGAAGCTCGCCGACTGGAAACAGCAGCGCAGCGCCGCCGACGCCCTGGTCGACGGCGAGGTCGTCGCCGAGGTCGTCAGCAAAATGACGGGCGTGCCGCTGACACGGCTGGAGAAGGAAGAGGCCCAGCGGCTTCTGGAGCTGGAGAACGAGCTTCACAAGCGCGTCGTCAGCCAGGACGAGGCGATCCGGGTGGTCTCCAAGAGCATCCGCCGCGCCCGCAGCGGTTTGAAGGACCCGCGCAGGCCGATGGGCTCGTTCATCTTCGCCGGGCCCAGCGGCGTGGGCAAAACGCTGCTGTCGAAGGCGCTGGCCGAGTTCATGTTCGGCGACGAGGAAGCCCTCATCCACCTCGACATGAGCGAGTACATGGAGAAGCACAACGTCTCGCGGCTGATCGGCGCCCCGCCGGGCTACGTCGGCTACGAGGAAGGCGGACAGCTCACCGAGCGCATCCGCCGGCGCCCGTACGCCGTCGTGCTGCTGGACGAGATCGAGAAGGCCCACCCGGATGTGTTCAACATGCTCCTGCAGATCATGGAGGAGGGTCAACTGACCGACTCGTTCGGCCGGCGGGTGGACTTCCGCAATACCGTGCTGATCCTGACGACGAACATCGGCGCCGAGATGATCAAGTCCGGCGGCGGGTTCGGCTTCGGCAAGCGCGACGAGGAAGCCAACTACGAGAAGATGAAGGACATGCTCCAGAAGGAAGTGGAGCGTTACTTCCGGCCGGAGTTCCTCAACCGGCTCGACGACGTGATCGTCTTCAAGTCGCTGACGCGCGAGGACCTGGACACGATCGTCGACTTCGAGTTGCGCAAGGTCCGCCAGCGGCTTGCCGAACACGGGCTGGAGCTGGAGCTGACGGCCGAGGCCAAGCAGTTCCTGATCGACAAGGGCTACAACCCGGACTTCGGCGCCCGTCCGCTCCGCCGGGCGATCGAACAGAATGTGGAGGACCCCATCAGCGAAGAGATCCTCCGCGGCAGTTACGGCGAGAAGGCCCGTGTGGTCGTGTCGGTCAAGACGGACACCGACGAGGACGGCGACGAGGTCAAGCACCTGTACTTCGAAGGCGCCGGCCAGAAGCCCGATGACGAGCCCCCTGCCGACAAGCCCCCTGCCGAGGCGGGCGCGACCGACGAGCCGCTGCAGGAATCGTCGGCGCCGTCGGGCGCCTCGGAAGCCCAGAGCTTCGGGAACGGCGCGGCGACCTGAACGACGGGCACGTCGCCACGAAACGCAAACCGCGCAGGCCGCACGAGCGTAGCAGCTTGTGCGGTCGCGTCTTTTGTGGGCTCAACGCCGGGGACGCCTCGGGCCCGCCGGCCGCGCCGTTGCGCAGCGCGCGGGTGGCAGGGATACACAGGGATGCCGGCAGTGCGGAACGTGTGCGTTCCGTCGACGGTGACGGGGTGCGACCGCGGCACGGCGATGGTATAGTGGTACGCTGCCTCGCGAAAAGGAGCGGGCGAAATGAAGTTTTCGGGAACACGGTGAAGCGCGAAACGTCCAACACATCAGCCGGGACGACGAGCACGAACCCGGGCGCGTCCGAGGCCGCGGCGGTTGAGCCGGCGGACCCGTCGGGCGCGCGGCGTGGCAAGACGCTGGCCTTCGAGGACGCCGCCTATGTGCAGCGCGTTCAACGAGGCGACATGCAGGCGTTTGCGGCGCTGATCGGCAAGTACCAGGACCGCGTGTACAACGTGATGCTGCGGATGACCGGCCGGACCGCCGACGCCGAGGAACTGACGCAGGACGCTTTCCTGCGGGCGCTGGAACGCATCAGCCAGTTCCACGGACGTAGCGGATTCTATACGTGGCTGTTCCGCGTGGCGGCGAATTTGGCGCTGTCGCATCGCCGGCGTGCGGCGCGGGTGAAGTTCCACTCGCTCGACGCGGCGGCCTGCGACGGCGAGGCGCCGTCCCAGGCGGACCGGCTGACGGCGGCGATGGCCGAGCGTCACGCGCCGTCGCCGGCGGAGGCGGCTGTGACGACCGAAACGCAAAAACGTGTCGTCGCCGCCCTGGGCGAGTTGGACGACGAGTTTCGCCTGGCGGTGGTGCTGTGCGACATCGAACAGATGGACTACGCCACAGCGGCTGACGTCATCGGCGTGCCGCTGGGCACGATCAAGAGCCGGCTGCACCGCGGGCGGTGCCTGCTGCGAAGCCGCCTGGCCGGTGTGGTCGGATACGACGGCTAACGTGACATACGAACCGGACATGACGGAACGGCTTTCGGCCTATCTCGACGGCGAACTGGACGACGCCGAGGCGCGCGAGGTCACCGAGGCGATCGAGCGCGACGAAGCGCTCCGCGACGAGTGCCGCTCGCTGCGCGAGACGCGGCGCCTGCTACGGGCCCTGCCGCGCGAAGCGGCGCCCGACGAGCTGGCCGATCGCGTCCTCGCCCAAGCCGAGCGCAAGTCGCTGGTCACTCAGGCCCCTTCGCCCCGCCAGGCGCCGAAGCTTCGCTGGGCCCGCTATGCCGCCGCCGCGGCCGTGCTCGTCGTCGCCGGCGGCGTGATCGCCGTCATCGTGCAGTCGATGTACACGGCCGGGCAATACGACCAGACGCAAACCGTCCATCGAGGCGACGAAGGCGACCTGGGCGATGCCTACGACGCGCCGGACGGCAGGCGCATCGCAGGCGAGAGAAAAGGAGGCGACAAGGATGGCGAGCGCCTCGACAAGTCGGGCGGCGGACCCGGCGGCGAACTTGCTTCCCGCGACCCGCGGCGCGAGGACAACGAGTTGGGCGTGCGGCGCCGGTTCGAGAAGTCCCGCGATCGCGAAGACACTGGCAAGGGCACAGGCGGCGCGGGCACGCGCGGGCCCTCTACAACCGCCAAGCCGGCGGCGCCGGGGCCGCGCTACGAGCGATCCCGTACCGTGCCGGCCACGACGGCGACGTTGGAGCGGAAACTCAACGAGTCGGACAACAATGTTCGGTTGGCCGTCTACGACATGCGGCAAGGCCAGCGGGACGTTGAGACGTTTCTTATTGCGAACGGCATCGCATCCGTGCGGGCCGACACGGAGCGTGCCTCGAGCGCGACCGCCCCGCCGATGGCGCGCGGCAATTTCTACTACAACCAGCGCATCAACGGGCGGGAACAATACGTGGCGTTCGTCCCGCGCGAGCAGCTTGACGAGTACAAGAAGAAGCTCGCGCGGCGCGTGTCGACCAACCAGCTGGCCTTGACGCAGGATCGGACGAGTTCGACACGCGTTACCGTGGCCGAGGCGCCGACGGGCGAGCCCGCCACGCCGCCAGAGGCGGCACCGCACCGCTCAAAGCGCGGCCTTAGCGCTACTGAGGAACCGGCCACCACGACGCTGCACGCAGAAGACAGGGCGTCGGCGGAGGCGGACGGCGACAAGGCGCACGAGGAGCAAGAGGAACCACAGGACACAGACGCGGCCCCCCTTGCCGAGACAACGGAATCGGAACCCACACCGGGCTGGGCGGCAAGAGAAGCCGACAAACCGGACGAAGCATACGGAGCGGCGCACACCGGCGAGACCGAGGCGTCACAAAGCGAAGCGACGAGCGCGCAGCGCCGCGACGACGATGACGATATCGCTTGGGAACTCACGCACGACGACAGTGGCGCGGAGACAACGAGCGACGTCGCCGGCGATGCGCCGGCCGCTGCGACCCGGCCCGAAGGCGGCCGTCCGACCAGCAGGCCGACGGACGGAATTTGTCTGGCTACCGGCAGTGACTCTGGCGTTACGGAAGCGCCCGCCGCGACACGGCCGGCCCGGCCGACGCTTGACGAAGAGACGCAGAAGAGCGGCGCGCTGTTTGCGTCCGACGACGCGACGCAGAGGCGCCCCGCGTCGCAACCGGCACAGGCCAAGCTCGCAGAAGACGTCGCGGACCTCAGCCAGCAGACCCGCCAACTCCGCAAGCAGTTTGCCGACGGTCAGGTCACGGTGGACGCCCTTCGTCGTCAGTGGTCCCAGGCCGGCGCGGACGTCGAGCCGCTGGTCATCACGCTGGAGGTCATGCAGCCCGCCCCGTCCAATGACGACGTGTTGCTGCGTCAGATGGACGCGCACACCGCCGAGGCCGACAGGACCGAGGCGTCGGACCCGACTGAAGGCGAGACGCACACGGGCGAGTAATCGCTAGCCGCCCGGCGGCGTCTCCGGACGGTCGTAGCTCCACTCCAGTTTCCGGACGCGGCCGTTGTCGAAGTGGATTTCCGCCCGCCGGTAGTACGGTTCCTCGCTGACGTAGACCCACACGCCCTCGGCGCGTCGCGTCGGTTCGCCGAGCTTTCGGCGGACGGCGTCGGCGGGCTGGCCCACGTAGAGCGTCTCGAAGGTCTCGCGCGTCAGCGTCGGCCCGTCGCAGCCGCAGACAACGCACGCGACGGCGAACAGGGCTGCCACAGCCCCGGCCTGAGCGGCGCTACTGTCCGGCGATGAACGCATGCTGGTCGCTGATCCGGTCGGTAAAGGGGCTGGTGAAATCCACGGTCAACACGAAGCGGTGTCCCACGGCGATGGGCCGGTCCAGCGCCAGCTTGAAGCTGTAGCGCTTGGCGATCATGTCCCAGTGGCGGGCATTGTCGCGGGCGTCGAGCAAGCTTTCGGTCCACGTGGCGATCCGCGGGCCGCGCTCGTCGGGCCGGTCGCGCCGGTAGGCATACAACTCGAAGCGAAACGTCCCGAACGCCTTGGTCGCGTCGTCGTAGGCGTCGCGCGCCTCGACGCTGACCTCGATGCCCTTGATCTCGCCCTCCTCGCCGAACAGGCGCCCCGTGAACGGATGAATGCGAACCTCGCGCGGCAGCAGCAGGTCGATCGGGTGCGGAACCTCGCCCCGCGACGCGGGGTTCGCCGGGGCAGGATCCAGACCGAGATCGCCCCACTCGACAGGCCCGCAGCCGACGGCGATCACCGCCGCCAGCGACGCCGCCAGACAACCCCGCCATGACTTCGCATTCTCGGTCACGCAACTCTCCTGACAGACGCCCTGCCAACGCCCGACAGTGATTATAGGTCCCGCGCAAAACGGCGGTCAAGGCATCCGGGCGCGCGAAGTCTCGTCGCAAGCTTGTGCCGACGGCGGCGGGGTAGTAGAATCGTCCTACCGGAGAAAGGGGCCAAGCATGCACAAGCTACATTGCCCGAACTGCGGAAAGACGCTGACCTCGGGACGTCCGCTCCCCAAGGCGAAGATTCGCTGCCCCGCCTGCCAGCACGTCTTCATAGGCACAACGCAACGTCCCGCGACGCCGCCGCCCGCGTCATCGGCGCCCGCGGCGCCGCCCGCCGGGACGGGCGCGTCCGATCAAGACCGCCACGGTCACCGCGCCTATCACTCGACGCGCATGGTCAAAGTCCGCTCCAAATGGCCGCTCGTGGCCGTGCCGATCGGCGCCGGGTTGATTGTGGGTCTCATCATCGCGCTGGTGCTTGTCGCACAGAGTCGCACCAGGGAGCGCAAGCGCATGGAGGCCCAGCGCCCGGTGTTGGCCCGGCGCCCCGCGCCGCGGCGGCGCGAACCGCCTCCGACCGAAACGGATACGGCGGACACATCGAACGACAGCGCGACGCCTCGAACCCGCCCCGCCGTCCGCGAGGTCGAGCCGGTCGCCGAGGGCAAGGCCCTGCAGCCCGAGCACGTGGAGATTGTCGACACGCGGGCCGAACGAGGCGGCGGAGACAACACGTTCATTGTCGGGCGCGTCCGGAACGTGCACGCGTCGCGCACACTCGATGAGGTGCACCTGGCGATCGATGCTCTAGGCGAGGACGGCCGGCTCGTGGACTCCCGGCCGGTCGACGCCCGGTGCGTTCCGCCCAACGGCACCGTGGGCTTCGAAGTGCGGCTGCCGCGGGTCCCGGCGGAGACGCCGCTGGAGGCGCTGACGTTCCGTCCGCGGATCGTCGCCGAGCCGGCGTGGTTCGGGGACGACCACGTCTGCATGGTCATCCCCCCCAAGCGATACACGCGCGATCTGCAGCCGGGCGCCGTCGCGCTGACGCTCAACGTACGAAACAATGCCTCGGCGCCGCTGGCGGACCTCCGGCTGTGCGTGGACCTGTACCGGTCGGACGGACGACGGCATATCGGGCACTACGCGATCTCCGGCCCGGACGATATACGCGTGCCGCCCGGCAAAACGGCCACGCTCAACGCCACGCTCGAGACGCTGATGCCGGAGTTGGTCGGCTCGATGCAGGTTCGAGTTGTTGCGCGCCGGGCGCAGTGATACCATGCCGAATGACGTGCGGCGTATGGACCTGAGGCACGCGGCGGCATGATTCCCATCGGCACCGACTACCGAATGCGCATTCGCCCCTGGGTGAACTACGCGCTCGTGGCGGCCAACGTCGCGCTGTACCTGCTGGGCTACAACGGCGCCGGGGCGAACGCCTTTCCGGACATCAACGCCTTGATGCTGCACCCGCAGGCACCCCGTCTGGAGCAGTTCTTCAGTTCGATGTTCATGCACGCCGGGTTGGCGCATCTGCTGGGCAACATGGTGTTCCTGTGGGTGTTCGGAAACGCCCTGAACGACCGGTTGGGGCACGCGGCCTATCTCGGGTTCTACCTGGCCGGCGGCATTCTGGCCGGCATCGGGTACGTGCTGCTCAGCGGGCGGGCGCCGGTGCTTGGGGCGTCGGGAGCGATCTCCGCGGTGACGGGCGCCTATCTGGTGCTGTTTCCGCGGGTGCGCGTGACGGTTCTGATGATCCTGGTCTACGTACTGATGCCCATTGAGCTGTCGAGTCTGGTCTTTCTGGCGTTTCAATTCGTCTGGAACCTGTTCTACTCGTTCGCGGGCGCCGGCGGAAACGTGGCCTACATCGCCCACTCCAGCGGGTATGTCTTCGGCATCGCCGTCGCCGCCGGGCTGCTGGCGGCGCGCCTGCTGCCGCGCGACGGATTCGACCTGCTGTCCCTGGTCAGCGGCGGGCGACGCCGCGCGAAGTTCCGCCGCATGGTCAACCGGGGCTACGACCCGTTCGGCGCGGGCGTCGCCACCGGAGGCCCGCACACCCGCCGCGTGCGGTCGCGCAGCGCGCCTCGCGACCGCAGCGATACGCCCTCGCAGCGCGAGCAGCAACTGCGCCGCGACATCGTCGACGCCCGCAACCGGCACGACCTGCCCGCCGCGGCCGAACTGTACCTGCAGCTCGTGCAGATATCCGACAAGGCCGTCCTGCCCCGCGCCGCGCAGCTGGACGTGGCCAACCAGTTGATGGCCGGCGAGCGCTATCCGGCCGCCGCCGACGCGTACGAGCGGTTCCAGCAGCACTACCCCAGGTACGAGCACATGGGCGACATCGACCTGATGCTCGGCATCATCTACGGGCGCTACCTCCACGACGACGAACGCGCCGAACAGAAGCTGCGCCGGGCGGTCGAAACGCTCGACGACGACCGCAAGCGACGTCTGGCCGCCAGCGACCTCGACGCCGTCCGAGAGCGTCGCCGGGGCTGACCCGGCAAAAAGGCCGAACAAATTCCCCCCATTCGGCCGACAAGCAGCCATAGGCATGGGTCCATGGGTCCATGGGTGCACGGAGGTTCGCGAATGCTTCTTGCCGCGGCCGCCCAGCGTGACATCTTCGGCCAACTTATCGCCCCGTCGCAAAGCCAGTGCGTGGACTATCTCGCCCGTGCGCCGCTGATTCTCAGCGTGCCGATGGTCCTGGTCGGGCTGGCGTACCTGGCGTTCGGGTGGAAGCTGCACAAGCTGTTCGTGGTCGCCAACGCCACCGCCGCCGGGGCCATCGCCGGCGGCGTGCTGGGCGCAATGACCGCCGGAGAGAGCAACGGCGTGATCCTCTTTGGTGCGGCCGCCGGCGGGGTCGTCTGCGGCATCCTCGCCTGGCCGTTGATGCGCGGCGCCGTCAGCATCACCGGCGCCCTCGCCGGCGCGGTCACGGGCTTCGGCGCCTGGGCCTATGCCACGCGCCTGCTCGGATACGACCACCTCGCCCCCCACGCCTGGGCCGGCGCCCTGGTCGGGCTGGTGGGGCTGGCGCTGCTGGCCTACGCCAACTTCCGCCTGGCCGTGATGCTCTTCACTGCCGTGCAGGGATCCATCATGGCCGCGGGCGGCACCATGTCGCTGCTGATGCTCCACGAGCAACTCAATGACGTGATCCGCCATACCGCCCGGAACAACGCGCACCTGCTGGCGGCCGTGTTCGTGCTGCCCGCGCTGGTCGGCTTCGCCATTCAGCACGTCACCGCCTCGCGCAAGATCAAGAAGAAGCTCCGCGCCTCCGGCGCGTCCTGAGACGGCGCGACATACCAGCAGCCCTTCACGCCGCGCAAATAGGGACAGTCACCCTTGTCATCGCGGACCGGCGTCACGTTTTCGTTTGTCGCGTCGGCTGAAAACGGTGACTGTCCCTCTCTGCGCAGGCCAGGGGCGTTCGGGCCTTGGGGGCGGCCTTGCTGAGGCGCACGTCGCGCCCGGCGGAGGTGAACGTCATCGCCTTGCCCTTGAGCAGCGTGAACGTGGCGCCCGTGCGCGTCACGCGAATCTCCACCAGCCGGCCGCGCAGCAGGAGCGTGAACCGATAGCTGCTCCAAGCGTCGGGGAGTCGCGGGGCAAAGGAAATCCCGCCGTCCCAGTCGCGCAGTCCGGCGAAGCCGTTGACCACGGCCATCCACGTCCCGCCGGCGCAGGCGAAGTGGACGCCCTCCGGCGTGTTGCCCTTGAAGTCGTAGAGGTCCAGGAACGCCGCCTGCCGGAAGAAGCGATACATCTCGTCTCCCCGGCCCAGCTCCGCGGCCGCAATGCTGTGCGCCGCCGGCGACAGCGAGGAGGCGTGCGTCGTGCGCGGCTCGTAGAAGTCGTAATTGGCCTGCTTGACCTCGCGACTGAAGCGGTCACCCAGTATCAGCATCAGCAGGATCACGTCCGCCTGCTTGGTCACCTGCAGCCGCCCCAGTTGCAGCAGCGACATGTCGTTCTTGATCTCGTAGTTCTGCGGATAGGCCCGTACGTCCACCGGGTCGCGATACAGGTACGTGTCGTCCTGCTCGTGGATGCCGAGGTCCTCGTTGAAGGGGATGTACATCGCCTCGGCGCATCGCCGCCAGAGGCGCACGTCGCCGGCTTTGAGCCCGGTGCGCTTACGCAGCGCCTTGAGCGCGTCCGGGCGGTCCTGCTTCATCCGCTCGTACGTCCCGGCCGCGAACTCGAACAGGAACTGCGTCATGCCGTTCGTGTAGCAATTGTTGTTGACGGCGTAGTTGTACTCGTCCGGACCCGTGACAAAGTTGATGCAGAACCGATCGCCCTTGAGCGGCACGAACGCGCCGAGATCGGCCATGAACCGCGCCGTCTCGAACAGCACCTCGGCGCCGTGATCGTAGAGGAAGTCGTTGTCGCCCGTCGCCAGCCAGTACCGCCAGATGCCGTAGGCGACGTCGCAATTGATGTGATACTGGGCGTAGGAGACCAGCGTGTCCGCATTGGCCTCGAGCCCGTCGATGGTCGACCACGGAAAGCACGCCCCGGGCCCGCCCATCGCCTCGGCGCGTTGGCGGGCGGCATCCAGGTGCCGGCAGCGGTACATCAGCAGCGACTTCGCCAGCTCCGGCTCGTTGTATAGGAAATACGGCAGCATGAGCATCTCCGTATCCCAGAACACCATGCCGAAGTAGTTGTCGCCCGTCAGGCCCGTCGCCGAGATCGACCGCAGCGGGTCGTCCGGGTGGTTCTGCCGCAACTGGTACATCACGAACCGCAGCGCCTGCTGGTCGGCCGGGCAACCGCCGATCTCGATGTCCGCCGTGTCCCAGTGGCGCTGCCAGAACGCCTTCTGCTCAGCGGCCAGCGCCTTGAAGCCGTCGTTCATGTCCCGCGTGGCGACCGCCAGCGCCCGATCGGCGAGGTCCTCCTCGGGCGCCTCCCACGTCGAGACCACGGCCAGGTGCTTGTCGACGCGAACGGTGCGCCCCTTGGCGACCGACAGGTCGATCTCGTAGGTCCACGTATCGTCTCTGCTGGTCGACCGGGCCGTGCTGCGTTGCCGGCCGGACCCGCCGACGACGTGTCCGCAAACCATCGCCACGGCCTGGGATGAGCGGTCCGTGCGCGACACGAGGTAATGCAGGGCGCCGTCGACGTCGCCGTTGTCGACGATGCGCGTGCACTTGCGCCAGATCCAGCCGGTGACGGACTCGTCGCGGATCGACGAGCGCAGCGTCACGTTTCCGGAAAAGTTGAGTGGCGTGACCTCGTAGCGGATGACGGCGCTGTGCCGGCGGGTCATGCTCACCAGGCGCGTGGTTCGAATGCGGACGCGTTTGCGCCGCCTCGTCCGCCACACCAGCGATCGCGTCACCGTGCCGCGTTTGAGGTCCAGCTCGCGCGAGTACTCCGAGACGTTGCCTTCGAACAGATCGAAGCGCTCGCCGTCGACCGTCAGCTCCATCAACCGCGCATCGGGCAGGTTGACCATCGTGGTGCGGTACGTGGGCGAGTCCTTCTGCGGGAACCGCATGTTCAACGGCTCGGTCTCGAAGAAGCGGTTGACGTACAGGCCCGGGTGCGTATTGTCGTAGGGCTCCTCGTGCGTGCCGCGCAGGCCCACGTACCCGTTGCACAGCGCGAAGACGGATTCCCAGTACGTCGCCCGGTGACGACTCGGCTCGGTCTCGACCACGGACCACGGCTTGGGCTCGATCGTCGACTTTCGCCCCGTCTCGATCAGCGAAGCCACGTCGATCTCGGCATATTTTCGAACGCAATCGGCCGCGTCGCGAATGTCGGCGGCATCGCCGAGGCCGATGCACTTCATTCCCGCCGTCGCCGCGGCCCGCGCGGCGGCGGCGCACCTCGTGAACACGACGCAGTTGAACGGATGGACGCCCAATCGCTCGGCGGCGCGCTGCACGGCCGCCAGATAGCTCTCGTCGGTGTGGGATTTGCCGCGCGCGACCGTCGCCTCGAACAGCCCGGACGGCGATAGCTTGCGAGCCAGCGGAAACCTGGCCGATCCAGGATGGTACAGGGCGGTCCGCACGCCCGCCTTGTGGAGTTTGCCGATGAAAGACACCGCGTCGGGCGAGGGGACCTCGCTAATGCGGCCGAGCGGGGCCAGGGCTCTCAGTCCGAAGATCGCGGCTCGAATGTTGTTAAGCACGATGGGTCCATTTCGTTGGGGTTCGTTCGCCCGGCCGTGGCGCCGCATAGGCCGACGCACATCACGACAGCGCGTGGCGGGGATTGTATCACGATGCCGCGAGGCGGCAATCCCCCGGCGGCGGCTTTGCAGCCAAGCGGTCGGCGCGGCGCGCAAAGAATGCAGCGACGCCCGGGAGGAGGGAGCCCTGACGCCGCTGCCTAGCTGCAACCCGGATGCAGGTGGAGGGAGACCTGCATCATCGTGGGCGCAGCGGAACTGCAGGAAGTATAGGTACGTGAAGACGATAGGACAAGCAATCTCCGCGAACGGCGCCGGAAACAATGCGAACCCGTCGCGGGCGATGCGTTCGATCCCCTTGACACGTCGGAAAGCCCTTCGGTAAATTCTGCGTCCCACGGGCGTGTGCGGGCAAAGGGCACGCCGCCATGGTCCGGCGCCTCTGCGTCGGGCGGACCCACACGCAGGAGACGACAATGGTTGTTGTAGAGCGGCTTCGGCGGGCATTCGGGCCCATCCTGGCTGTCAACGACGTGTCGTTCGCGGCCGAGAAGGGCGAGGTGCTGGGCATTCTGGGCCCCAACGGGGCGGGCAAGAGCACGGCGATGAAGATGCTGACGTGCTTTCTGCCGCCGGATGCGGGCACGGCGTCGATCTGCGGCCACGACGTGCGCCGCACGCCGATCCAGGCCCGGCGGTCGCTGGGGTACGTCGCCGAGAACGCGCCGCTGTATTCCGAGATGACCGTCGCGGGGTTTCTCAAGTTCATCTGCGACGTGCGGCGGATCGGCCCGAAGCGGCGGCGTGAGGCGATCGACAACGTCGTCGAGACCTGTTCGCTGGGGCCGGTCTACCACCAGACCATCGAGACGCTCTCCAAGGGCTACCAGCGGCGTGTCGCGCTGGGCCAGGCGCTGATCCACGACCCGCCGGTGCTGATCCTGGACGAGCCGACCGACGGGCTCGACCCCAACCAGAAGCACGAGGTCCGCAAGCTCATCCGCACGATGAGCCGCGACAAGTGCATCCTGATCTCCACGCACATCCTGGAGGAGGTCGAGGCGGTCTGCTCGCGCGTGATCATCCTCGACGGCGGCGCCGTTCGCGCCGACGCGACCCCGCAGAAACTCAAGGACGACCACGGCGGCGACCTGACGCAGGTATTCCGCAAGATCACCGCCGGGCATACAAGCTGACGGAGCCGAGGTCATGATCGGATTCTGGGCGGTCTGCAAACGGGAGTTGAAGGCGTACTTCACCACGCCGGTGGCGTACGTGTTCCTCGTGGTGTTCCTGTTCTTCGCCGGGTATCTGCCGTTCGAGCTGGGCGATTTCTACATCCGCCGCCAGGCGGACCTGTCGGCGTTCTTCCGCTATCTGCCCGCCCTGCTGGCGGTGCTGGTGCCCTGCGTGGCGATGCGCCTCTGGGCGGCCGAACGCCGCAGCGGGTCAATCGAGTTGCTGCTGACGCTGCCGATCACCGTCCGCCACGCGGTGCTGGGCAAGTTCGTCGCCGCCTGGGCTTTCCTGGGCATCGCCCTGCTGCTGACGTTACCGATGCCGCTGACCGTCGCGTATCTCGGCGAGCCGGACCTCGGGCCGATGCTCTGCGGATACGCCGGGGCGTTCCTGATGGCCGGCGGGTTCCTCGCCGTGGGATGCTTCTTCTCCGCCCTGTCCCGCAGCCAGGTCATCAGCTTCGTGCTGGCGGTGGTGGTCTGCGGCATTCTCGTCTACGCGGGCATGCCGACCACGCAGGGCTTCCTGACCGGCTCGCTGGGAGCGGGCGTTGCCGGCGTGGTGGAGAGCTTCTCCATGCAGAGCCACTTTGCCTCCATCCAGCGCGGCGTGATCGCCCTGGGCGACGTGATCTACTTCCTGGCCGTCATCTGCGGCTGGCTCGCCGCCTGCTGGGTCGTTCTGGACGAAAGGAGGGCCGCCTGATGACGCGAACGCTACGGGCCATCCTGGGCGTGGTGCTGATTCTCGTGACCGCCTTCGCGACGGTCAGCGTGTTCGAAAATCTCGGCCGCGGGGTGCGGGCGGATTGCACCGAGGACAAGCTCTACACGCTGTCGGACGGGACGCACGCGATCATCGACAAGATCCGCCTGCCCGTGACGCTCAAGCTGTACTACTCCAAGACCGCGGCGAACCAGGCCACGGATTACATGAAGCGGTTCAACGACTACTTCGCCTACGTTCGCGATCTTCTGGAGCGATACGCGGCCGCCGGCGGGGAGAACGTCAAGCTCGAGGTGATCGACCCCCGGCCTTACAGCGAGGCCGAGCAGGACGCCCTGGAGTACGGGCTGAAGCAGTTCCGCGTCACGGAGGACGAGACGTTCTTCTTCGGGATGGTGGTCGAATCGGCGCGCGGCGCGAAGGAGGTCCTGGAGTTTCTCGATCCGGAGCGCGAAACCTTGATCGAGTACGACGTGACCAGCGCCGTCGACGGGGTTATCACGCGCCGGAAGAAGCGGATCGGCGTGCTCAGCTCGCTTCCGGTGATGGGCGCCTCGCCGCGCATGCAGCAGGTGCAGGCTAGGCATAGACGGCGACCGCAGCGCCCGTGGTTCATTATCGAGGAACTGCAGCAGCGCTACGACGTCCGGGAGGTCGCCGAGGATACCGACACGATCGCCGAGAACGTCGATATCCTGCTGGTGATTCACCCGAAGGACCTGCCCGCCGAGACACGATTCGCCATCGACCAGTTCGTGCTGTCCGGCGGACGCGCGATCATCTGTGTGGACCCGCTGTGCGTCATGGACCAGCCACAGGACCAACGCGCCATGATGATGGGCGGCATGGACCAGGGCTCGAACCTTCCCGATCTGCTGGCCGCCTGGGGCGTGCAACTCGGCGAAGACGTCGTCGCCGATCCCGACCTCGCCGCCAAGGTGCCCACCCGCGCGGAGGGTCCGCAGTTTCATCTGGCGATTCTCGAGTTGGACGACGAGGCAATGGGTGCCGCGTCGCCCATGTCGGCCGGGCTGCAGGCGTGTTCGCTGCTGTTTGCCGGCTCGCTGGCGCCGACCGACGCCGACGAGGCGACGCTGACGCCGTTGATGAAGACCACCCGCGCCGGCGGCGTGATCCCGACCAAGCAGGACGACATGTCCGGCTTCGCGCCGCCACTGGCGATGCTGCCGCCCGCCGAACTGCGCAATCGCTTCGAGAAGCGCGGCACGCTGACGTTGGCAGCGGTGGCGAGCGGACGCTTCAAGACGGCCTTCCCGGACGGGGTCGTCATCGACCAGCCGGACACCGACAACGACACGCCGCCCGAGACGCAACCGACGTCTCGCAAGACGGGGCTGACGGAGGCATCCGAAACGTGCAACGTCGTGGTCTTTGCCGACGTGGACTTCCTGACCGACGCCGTGGCGTATCAGCAGTCGCTGTTCGGCATCGCGCGGCGCGGCGACAACGTCGCCCTGCTGTTGAACGCGCTGGACGTGCTCGGCGGCTCCCCGGAGTTGGTGCAGCTTCGCACGCGAGGCCGCTTCCGCCGCGGGTTCGACGTCGTCGACAAGATGGAAAAGGAGGCCGAAGAAAGAACAGCCGAGAAGCTCCGTGAAGTGCAGAGCAAACGCGAGCAGGCGGAGACACGACTTCAGGAGTTGGCCTCCAAGCACAGCGGCGATACGCAACTGCTGAAAAGCGCCCTGCTGGCGGAGGAAAACAAGCTCTACGAGGACGTGCGCACCTATGAAGCCCAGGAGCGAGAGATCCAACGCAATCGGCGCGAGGGCATCGAGGCGCTGGGGCGTACCTTGCGGAACCTGAACATGTTCGCCGCGCCCGGCGGGGTGCTGCTGATCGCGATCGGCCTGGCGATCGTACGCCGCATCCGCCGGCGGCGATACGTCCACCAGCCGGTCGGCGCCGAAACCACCGGCGGACGAACGTGAGCATCCATCGATGAGGCGAAAACGATGAGCAATCGCACGTTGATCATCCTGTCCGTTGTCGCCGTCAGCATGGTTTGCTGGGCCGTCATTCAAGCCCACCTGAGCGGCGGCTACGACGAGACCGTGCAACCCATGCCGCTGCTGCAAGGATTGGACCCGGCGACCGTCGGCCGCATTACGCTCACCGGCGAGGGGCAGACCATCACGCTCCAGCGACGCGGCGAGGGCTTCGTCGTGACGAACAAGGAGGACTACCCCGCCGACATCGGGCGCATCAACGAGCTGATCCGCGACTGCATGGGCATCCGCGTGACTCACGTCGTCAGCGACGACAGCGACTACTACGCCGAGTTCGGCGTCACGGAGGACACGGCCGAGACGATCGTGAAGTTCTTCGACGGCGACGGCAAGCTGCTGGCCGGACTGATCCTCGGCAAAGACGCCGACGACGCCGGCGTCTACGTCCGCGCCGCCGACGAGGACACCGTCTACATCGTCGAGCAGCCCCCGACCCTGGACACGGCCGCGATGGATTACGTCGATGAGACGCTGATCGACGTGCCGCTGGAGAAGGTCGCCTCGGTCGCGATCCGCGGCGGCGATCCGGACTACACGCTGAGCGTCTCCGACGACGAGACCGTCGCGCTGGCGGAGATGCCCGACGGCCGCGAGCTGGACGAATACGCCGCCAAGAGCGTCGTTCGCGCCTTCGACGGATTGCGATTCACGGACGTCCGCCGTGCCGGCGAGGACGACCCAACGCTGACGTTCGACCGCTCGGCCGTCTGTCAGCGCAACGACGGGCTTGTCTACACCGTCCAGTTGGCGCGCACGGGTGAGCAGGACGACGACGGCGCCTGGACCGCGCGGGCCTCGGCGGAGTTCACCGGCGATCTGCCCGAGCCCGTCGGCCGCGACGAAGACGATGAGGCCGTGGCCGCCAAGGCCCGCGCCCTGGAGGCCTACGACGCCGCCAAGGCGTTTAACGCCCGGCACGCCGGCTGGCTGTACACGCTGTCCGACGGGCAGGCCGAGCAACTGACCAAGCCCCACGACGAACTGCTCCGCGAGCCGGAGCCCACCACGCAGGACGCGAACGGCGCGGCCACTGGCGCGAACTAATCCGCTTGCAGATGCAGGCGCACGACGCGTTGCGTCGCGTCGGTGATCTTCACGCGATCGTCGATCCGCCCCGGCGCGACCCAGATCACGCCCAACTCGTCGCAGACACACACCGCGCGGTCGCGCCGCTCGGCCGGCACCTTGGCGTTGGTCAGGAAGTCGCCGACGGTCTGCCGCCCGGGCGCGCCGAGCGGGACGAAGGCGTCGCCGGCACGTCGGGGGCGGGCCGTCAGGGGTCGGCGCAACACGTCGGCGTCCAGCCAGGCCTCGCCGGCGGCGTCACCGCGGCGGCGGGCGCGGCAGTGGGCGTCGAAGGCATCGCGGTCCAGCGGCTCGACCGTACAGACGATCCGCCGCCCGTCGCCCAGCGGCG
>JAGXKT010000067.1 GCA_018335035.1 Phycisphaerae bacterium | reverse complement strand
CGCGGCGAACCCGTATGTGGACGTGCCGGGCCGGGCGGAGGCGGCCTTCCGCGCGCACGGCCTGCTGCCGGCGCCCGCTCCGGAAGAGGACAAAGCGGAAGCGACCGACGCGGCGGACGACGCCGAGGTAGGTCGGGTCGTCGGGCCGGTGTGCCCCTACACGGCTTGTGGAACGGGTGGCCGGCTTGGCCGACCGTCGTTTGGCTCAAGTGGAGTGCGACTCTTCCGTGCGGAAGAATCTCTGGTAGAGCAGCGACGCTGAGATCAGCAGCGTTCCCAGGGCGACGAACGAGGCGATGCGGTAGCCGACCTCCACGCCGGCGGTATCGACGATAAACACCTTGCCCACGGTCAGCGCGAACAAGCCCAACCCGAGGTAGCGGGCGTCGGGGCGCCGCCACACGAAGCCGGCCGCTACGAGCCCGCCGGCGTATACCGCCCAGAACACCGAATAGGCCACTTGCTCGGCCTGTGCGACGGGCACGGCGAACTGCGCTTGCGTCGCGGCGAAATACCGGTGAATCTCGAGAGTGCCCGACCAGGCGCCCACGCACGCCGCCACCACCGCCGCCGCAACGGACAGGGCCCCAGCGGGAAGACGTTCGCTCAGTCGTCGCCGCACGGCGCGGGCGTAGCCCACGGCGGCCGCGGCCAGGGCGACGCCCAGGGCGAACTGCCAGTTCAGCGCGACCCGCGCCGGCCCGGACCACGCCAGCGCGCTGAGCAGATCCCCCGAGGCGGTGTCGTAGAGGACGTACTTCACGGCGGTGGCGGCCAGCAGCAGCCCCGCGGCGGCGGTAAGGTGCTTCGCGCGGCGCCAGGCGCCGACGGCCGCCCACGCGCCGCACAGCGCCAACCAGCTCCACGTCGCCGTCAGCGGCGGGAGTTGGTCGAACGACGCCACCATCCACGCCAGGGCGCCCAACGCCGCCAGCGCGCAGCCCAGCAGTTCCTCCGCGACGCCGGGGAACACGCGCCGGCCTGCGCCGACCCACGCGCCGGCGAACATGCCCGCCACAGCGATGCCCGCTGCCAGGAGCATCACCTCGCCGACGGCCACGCCGCCGAGCGTAAATGCGGTGGCCCCAAGCGGGTTTGGCCCGAACAGGTCCACCCCCAGGAAATGCCCTACTGCCAACAGCAACACGACCGCGGACTTGGCCAGCAGTAAACGGCTGCGAAGCCGGCGGGCGAAAACCATGGTCGCGGCGGCCTGAGCCGCCCAGGCGATGGTCAGCGAGCTGCGGTCGAACTGGATGGGCATCGCCAGCGTCAGCAGCACGAGCGCCTGGACGAAGTACGCGTAAGCGGGCATTCGCCATCGCGCGCCGCGGAGCACCGCGAAGCCCAGAACGCCAAGGCCGGCTGACAGCCCCGCCGTGTAGAGCCCCATCCACTCGGCGAAGGGCTCTTTCAGCAGCGAGTAGGTCGCCCAGAACATCGCGGCCGTGACGGCCGAGCTGATTGCAGTGGAAAGCGCGCCGCGGCCGCGCTCGGGTGTCCAGGCCCGCACCAGGGCCTCGGTCACGAAGAGGCCGAAAAGCGCCCACACCCAGGGGCACCAGAGCTGCCAACCCGCGGCCGCCAGATCCGGATTGGCGTGCAACGCCCACGTCACAAGAATCGTCCAGGCCACTGCTCCTGCGCGAAGCCACTGCCACCTTCGCCAGAGGCAAACGCCGAGCACCACGGCGTCCAGGGCAAGCAGTTGCCCCAGCCCCGCATGGGCGCCGAGGTCATCGCCGAGGGGGATCACCAGCACCGCCAGTAGCGCCGCCGACGCGGCCGTCAGGCCGACCGCCGTCGAGCGCCGCAGCCGACCCAGCGCGTCGCCCGCCGCGGCGCACGCCGTGAAGACCACCAGCAATGTCCACGCCCATGCGGCGACCGCCGGAGCGTCAGAGGCGTCGTAGGACCGGACCAGCCAGGCGCCGAACAGCACCACCGTGCCGGCCAGCGCGATCGGCCCCAGCGCGCTCCAGCGCTTGACCATCGCGACGACGAGATAGCCGGCGGCTACTGCCACCATGTAACCCATCAGCGTGTGCGGGTCGCCGCGGCCGCGGGTCAACAGCAGCGGCAGTACGTACGCGCCGACCTGCGTGAGGATGGCCGTGGAGATCATCCCGCTACGCACCGCCAGCACAGCGCCGATAACGGTCGCCACGCAGACGGCCGCGAAGGCCACCCCCAGCGGCACCAGCGCGTACCATTCGGGACCGGCCGCGTACACCGCCCCATAGAGAAACGCCACGCCGCCGCCGGTGACTCCGGCCGAGAAGATCCGCATGTCCTTGCGCAGGGTCCATTCACCGGCAACGAGCATGGCCGCGCCGACGGCCGCGACGATCGCCACGCGGATCGGCGGGCTGATCCATCCCTGCTGTGCGGCGTACTGGAAGAAGAAGGCCCCCGCGAGAATGAGCACGACCACGCCGATACGGTTGAGCCACCTGGTCCCCAATTGTTGTTCCCACGAGGCCTTGGCAGCAGACGTGCTCTGCCGGCCAGCTTGCCTCGCCTCAGACGGCAGTGGAGGCGGCTGCGCCGCCCCAGGCTGGGGCGCCGTCTCGGCGGGTTCCTGCGAAGGCTGGTGGAGCGGTTCGCGGTTCTCCGGCCGGGAGGCCGAAGGCGGCGGCGTGCGGCGCTCGCCGGACGGAGGGGGCGGCGCAGCTCTCTCCTCACGCCGGGACCGGGACAGTTCCCTCAGCCGCGTAATCTGGCGCTGCAGATCGTCGATGCGATGGCGCAGTCGTGCCAGTTCCGCCGTGAGCCGTATGAGTTCTTGCTGGAATTGATCGTCCATCGCGCTCCCCACGCACCAGAGCGTCGGCATCCGCTATTCGAGCAGCGATCACGACGGGACGTGGGCCCCGCTTGGCTGCTGTCCCGAACGTGCGGAACGCGAGGCTACGTCGCGATTCATCACAAGTCAAGCATCTCAGCCCGCACGGAATCAGTGCAGCACGTCTGCCGCGGGGAGCCGATGGCAAGGCCGTTCTTGCCAATACACAGCATAACCGGTTCCCATCCGCGCCGGCGGCTACGAGGTTTCCGGCCCCATTCTGCGGTCGTCGTCCGCTCGTGGCAGATGCGCTTTCGGTCCGGCCTTCGTTAACTCCTCGCGGACCACAACAATGCTTCGGGGCGCGCCAAATCCCAGTCGCACTCTGTGGGGCACGCGTCCCTCGCCAAGGAGTTCCGCGACCAGGACAGCGATGTCCTTCCCGATTAACACTGTCTCATTTTCATGCAGACAGGCGCATGCCCTGGCCATTTGCCGGCCGCCGGAGGCATCCTCGCGGGGAAGCTGTTCGACTTCGGTCGAGGTCTGCGGGGCTTTCACCTCCACGCTCGCGGGGAACGTGAGATCGAGAACCACAGCCGCCTCGCGAAACTCGCGGATCCTGCCGACTGAAAGGACGACGCCATGACGAACGCGAAACGCTACGACGCCAAGACGCCCGACGATCCGACGTCGGAGGATGTCCTCTACGACGCCCTCCGCGAGAACCTTTCGCCGCAGGCCGTGGCGGCCATCGCGGCCTACCTGCAGCCGATAGCGACGATGGATCCGGACGTCGTCCGCCAGGTGATGTGGCTCCGCCGGCTGCTGACGGCGACCGTCGGCGGCAACGATTCGATGGACCGTCTCTGCGACGAGGCGGGACTTTAACCTCCGGCCCACGTAGGCCACAGACACAGGAGCACGACGATGAAGAAGAACGAAGTCAAGGTCGGCAGGTACTACACGGCCAAGGTCTCGGACAAGATGTGCACGGTCCGCATCGACGCCGAGAATCCGCGCGGCGGCTGGGACGCGACGAACCTGCGGACGGGCAAGGCGGTCCGCATCAAGTCCGCCCAGCGACTGCGAGGCGGGGCGCGCGGGCCGGGCAAGAAGATGGACGCCAAGCAGGCCCAGGCGATCCACGCGGCCGACCAGGCCAACGCCCGCAAGGCCGAGCAGCGTGCCAAGTCGCCCGATGGCCAGACGGCCAGCGAGCGGGCCATGGCTGACTCGGCCGAGGACGCCGCGAGGGCGAAGAAGGCCTCGAAGGCGAGCGGCAAGGCCAAGGCGTCGACGAAACGCGACACGGGCGAACGTCGCGGCCGTGGGGCCAAGCAGGGCGGCGAGAAGAAGGCCAAGCAGAAGCGCACCAGTGGCCTGGACGCTGCGGCGCAGGTGCTCGCCGACGCGGATGAGCCACTCAACGCCAAGGCCATCGTCGAGCGGATGCTCGCACGCGGCCTGTGGCAGACCAGCGGCAAGACGCCGCACGCGACGATCTACGCGGCCATCA
>JAGXKT010000066.1 GCA_018335035.1 Phycisphaerae bacterium | reverse complement strand
GCGGCGGGTGGTCCGCTGCGGCGACAGGAGAAGGTTTCCACTTACAAGGAGCAGCAAAATGAAGACGTTCGCAACGATTTTGGCAGTAGCAGCATTGTGTGTGGCCGGTACGGCCCAGGCGGCGACGTTCAACAGCGTCGAGGATGGCGATTGGACCGACGACATCTGGGACACGACCGGCGATACCACGCCGGACGGTGTTTCCCCGAATTACGCGGACAACAATGGCGATCAGGGGAGAATCGGAGACAGCGTCACGGTCACCACGGACACGGTTGACGGCAAGCAGGTCGGCGTTGGCAACCTCTACAACGATGGCGGCACGCTGACGATGACCGGTGGCTCGCTCGTCACGAAGTCGTTCGAGTCAGGCAGTTCCGACTGGAGCGCGACGAACTACGTCCAGACCGGCGGCGACCTGCGACTGCACTTCAAGTACGGGGGCTATCCGTGGAAGGTTACGCGTTTCGGCACCGCCCTGAGGTTCGACGGCGGCACGGTGTCGGCCAACAAACGCGAGGACTCCACTGGTTACGGCTGGATCAAGTCGACCGATGCTTCGGACTGGCTGTTCGCCAGCGGCTCGACACTCGAGGTGGACATCAGCGGCACCGGATCGTTGGAGTACGACCATATGAAAAACGAGAGCACGGACGCCGCGTCCGCACTGGAGTTGGCGGACGGCAGCAGCATCAACATGAACGCCGTCGGCGGCTACTCGCCGGAGCTAGGCGACACCGTCACCGTGATGACGTGGAACGAGATCACGCTTGCAGCCGGCGTCAATGTCAGCGACGGCTGGACGGCAACCGTCATCGACGACGGAGCCGGCGACTTGGACACGCTTCAGATGGAATACGTCCCCGAGCCGGCGACGATGGCGTTGCTGGGCTTCGGTGGCATCGGCCTGCTGGTTCGCCGTCGTCGGAGAGCCTGAGCTTGTCGACGGGCCGCAGGGCCTGAGCGCTTTGCAGGCCGTCGTACGTCGTACGTTGTTGATTGAAATCTGATTCGGCCGGGAGCGGGGCCGCCCCGTACGGGCGGCCCCGTACAGGCCGCGTGGCCGCCCGGCCTTGTCAGACGACGTTCGATTGATTTGCCGTAAACGGTTCTGGCCGTAGGCGGACCGGACCCACTGCTCGGCCCGGTTCGTCCGGCCGGCTGCCAGACGCTCGCGAGAGGACCACCCGCCGCGTCATAAACGGCAGTCGGGCGGGCCCTTCCGATCGGAAGGGTCCGTCCTTATATTATCCCGGCCGCCATGACCCCGGCCGCTATTACGCCGGAAGCCATTGCACCGGTAGGTCGCCGGTCGGATCGGATGCCGCAGCGGGCGGCGTCCGCGCGGATACGCCCTTTTGCATTGCGGCCGGCGAGACCTTCGGCGGTTTCGTGTGTTCAAAGGGTGGGCAATCACGCCACGAGGAGAGTTCCCGAATGATGCGACGCAACTGGATCGCGTGTGTCCCGGCCGTGCTGCTGTGCCTGGCCGCCGGGGCCGTACCCGCCACGGCCGACGAAACGCCGGAGCTGGAACTGAAGCCCTGCACGATCGAGCTGGTCGACGGGACGGAGGTTGCCGGCAAGCTGGCCGTGCAGTTCGACATGCCCGATCACCTGATCGTCTACTCGCCGCGTCTGGCGACGGTGCGATCGTTCCTGAAGAAGCACGTCCATGCGCTGACCGTCGACGGCAAGCGTGAGCAACTCAATGCGAAGCGCGAGCTGACGGACGAGGACAAGACGCTGCTCGGGCAGACGGACTGGCCCGATGCGCCCCCGGCGAAAGGGGTCAAGCCCGCCTACACGACCGAGAGGTGGGACCAGCCGCTGCAGTTGATGGTTTGGGCCAGGCCCGGCAAGAGCGGGCGGTTTGGCGTGCCGGGCAACTGGCTGCGCAACGGCGAGCCGATGTCGGAGATGGGCACGCACCGGTACATGCTCGAGAAGGACCTCGGGTCGCCGGAGACCGATGCCTCGCTGACACCGGAGACCGACGTCCTTTTCCCGGCGGGGGCCAAGGATTATCAGGTTCGCGCCCGGGGCAGGAGCAGCAGCTACGTCGCCCGGCACGTCACCGTGGAGAACAACGCCCGCTTCCACCACAACCTCAGTGGCATGTACGGCAACCTCTGGGTGGGGCAACACGGGCGTTATGACGGCGGCGGAAACGCACCGTTCCGCGGGTCGAAACACACGTTCCTTCGCAACGGCCTGCCGCGAGCCGGCACCGACCCGATCGCCGACCCGCAGAAGCTCGAAACCAAGCACCTTGCCCGCAAGTGGGAACTGCGCAAGAAGGACCCCGACGCCTCGATGGAGATCATCGGCAGCGCTCGTTCGGGCGACGAGACACACGTGGTTCGGGGCCGGTTGATTGTCGCGGAGAACAGCACCGTGGACATCGGCCCCCGCTGCAGGCAGACCATCTTCGAAGGCGCTGTTCTCGAACTGCACAGCGGTTCGTACTTCGGCAAGACGGCCAACTATGTGAACCAGGACATGCGGGTGTGGGGGACGCTGCTGGCCGGCACGCCGGACCGGCCGCTGACCCGCGATTGCTACGTGGGGCTGAGTACGTCCGACTGGAAGGGAAGGGTCCGCGAACTGCTCTTGCCGATCAAGGCGCAGCGACGGGGGGGCAGATACGTCGGCACGATCCCGTCGCGCCGGGAAAAGGGCGATCCCGAGATGCATATCGGTCTGTTGGTGACCGAAGGCGGTAAGATCCGCGTCCACAGCGCCGACCCGTCGCAGGCGCGGATCGTCTTTCGCTGGCATGGGCACCACGGCCGGGGCTCCGACAGCGGCACCGCCTTCCTGAATGTCGAGACGGAGCAGCAGAAAGAGATGTGGGAGCGCATCCGCGGCCGCGTCTGCGCGGCGTTCTTTGGCGATGTGCAGTTCAACGGCGTCGTCTTCGACCAATTTCACGCCGGCGGCATCATGCTGGCTGATATGGACATGCCCAAGAAGTGGAAGCACGTATACTTCGGCGAGCACAACGCGGCCGAACCGGAGGAATTGTTCGCCCCGATTCCCAACCGCCTTGAGATCGAGGACGATGGCTGGAGGGCTCCCATTTGGAATTACCCGGACGATGCCCCGGTGGTGACGTTCACGCCGGCGGGCAACGTGTATGTGAAAGGCCGCGACACGGTCAGCGTCACCCTCCAATCGGACGCCGGCGACGGCGCCGAGATCCGCTACACCACCGACGGGTCCCTTCCCGAGGAGGATTCGAAGCTGTACACCGGCCCGATCCCGCTGGAGGACACGACCGTCGTCAAGGCGCGTTGCTTCCGGGACGGGCGGCGTCTGGGCCCGCCGCGTCGCCTGGAGTACATCTTCCACGATCCCGAGTCGCTCGCAATCGAGCCCGGGAAGGTGACGGGCGAGACGACCCCGGGACTCATCGGCCGGTATTACAAGAAGGCCGATCGCTACACGAAATTCAGGGTCTTCGAGGATAAGAAGCCGGCCAAGGAACAGGTCGTCAAGCAGGTCGATCTGAGCTTGTCCGACGGCGAATCCGCGGCGATCTCGTTCGAAGGATATCTCGAAGTCAAGCGCGCCGGGTGGTACCGGTTCGAGGCCGTAACCGAGTACTTCCGGCATGTCGGCGGGCAGTTCCTTTCCCTGACGCTCGGCGATACCGAGGTTTTCAAGAATGCGTGGTTCAAGGACGCCGACGGCAAGATGCGTCAAGTGGGCGTGGCCAAGCTCACGCCGGGGCTTTACGCACTGCACGCCAAGGCGATGATCAAGAAGCCGGGGTTTGAGATGCTGTGGGCGGGCCCGGGGATGGACCGGCAGCCCATCCCGGCCGATGCCCTGAGTCACTGATTACTGTGTGTCGCCCAAACAGAAACAGGTAGAGGGAGTCACTGATGAATCGTAGAACGAAGTGCCTCGCCGTACTGGCGTTTTGCGTGATGGCGGCCGCGGTTGTTGTGCCGGCCGTGTCGGCCGACGAGACGTCGGAACTGGAACTGAAGCCCTGCACGATCGAACTGGTCGACGGGACGCAGATCGCCGGCAAGCTGGCCGTGCAGTTCGACATGCCCGATCACCTGATCGTCTATTCGCCGCGTCTGGCGACGGTGCGATCGTTCCTGAAGAAGCACGTCCACGCGCTGACGGTGGATGGCAAGCGTGAGCGACTCAATGCGAAGCGCGAGTTGACGGACGCCGACAGGAAGCTCCTGGGGCAGGTCGAATGGCCGGCCGAGCCGCCGGCCGAGGGGCGCAAGCCCGCCTACACGACCGAGACGTGGGACAAGCCCGAACAGCTCGTTGTCTGGACCAG
>JAGXKT010000034.1 GCA_018335035.1 Phycisphaerae bacterium | reverse complement strand
ATGTCGTCCTTGTAGCACTGGTTGCCGCTGCGCTTGCCGAGCACGGCGCCGCTTTTGAGCACCATCGTCGCGTCCCGTCCGGGAGGCCCCTGCCACACACGGGCCGGAGGCCCGTGCCACGTGTAACATGGGCGTCTCGCCCATGCACAACGGCGGCCGGTGCTTCATGCAGGGGCCGGGAGGCCCCTGCCACACACGGGCCGGAGGCCCGTGCCACGTGCAGCGCGCAGGCAAAGGGCCCTTCCTCCCCGGAAGGGCCCTTTGACCACACGTTACGGCCTAGGCGTGGCGCGATGGGTGGTCCACCGCGTCACGCATGCGTCGGCCGCCCGGTCGGCCGGGCCGGTCTGCTCCGCCAGCCCGCGTCCGACCAAAATCAGCTTTCAATCAACTACGCACGACGGCGACGGCGAATCAGCAGGCCGATGCCGCCGAAGCCCAGCAACGCCATCGTCGCCGGCTCGGGGACGTAGGTCAACTGCAACACATCGAGGTTGCTCGTACCGCTTCCACTAAAGTCCTCGGCGTTTGCAGCGTCATCAAGCACGCTGGCTTGCCACAGGCTGGCCGACCCGTCCTGAAGGACGGTGACACCGTTGTCGGTGATCTCATTCCACCGAAGCACCTCGATCGTATCACCGACCGTAGGGGTGAACGCGCTAAGCGTATCGATGTTGATCTCACTGCCGCTCTCGAAAGTGACTGTCGACAATGGATTTCCATCGTCCGTATCAGTATCTCCATTGCTGATCTCGTCAACATCGGTCAAACTGTCAAAATCGACCTCGAGGCGTCCGCCTGATGCGAATTCCCAATGGACATTGTTACAATTACCCGAACCTTGCCGGATCCCGTCCGTCGCCGGGTCGTTGGAGACGTCGCCACCACTGAACCGCAGTGTGCCTTTGCCCCAGTCATGGGTTGTTGCTGTAGAGAACTTATCGTTGAACCGCAACTCACCGCCGGTCATGCTGAACGTGGTGGTGTCAAAAGCGTTGCCCGCGAATGCTTCGGCGACGAACCGGCCGCCGCTCTGAATCGTCAGGCTGCCGCTTTGATAGTCGAGTTCACCGACGCCCCACCCATCTTCACCGCCGCCGGGGGCGCTATCCACGACAATGTTGTGGTTGATGGTGGCGAAATCATTGAGGCAGTCGCCGTTGGTGGGTTGGGTGGGCCCGGTGCTGTCGGCGGCACTGTCGCCGGTGGTGTCCCAGATCATGGCGGACCAGTTGCCGTCGGTAGTGGAGTCCCACGTCGCTGCCTGGGCCGTACCGGCCACACACAATACTGCTACCGCTAAGAGTGCTACCTTCTTCATCATCTTGCTCCTTGTAAGTGGAACCATTCTCCAACGTCGCGTGGCGGCCATACGGCCGCCCGCATGGGCGGACCACCCGCCGTCTGTCTTGCACGTACGATTACGGCTTACGACTGACTGCTTCGTGCTACATTCCATTCAGTTCCTTTCTCTCCGAGGGTGCTTGTGGCCGCAGGGCCCGCCGCTACGGGCGGGCGTGTGTCCGTGCCCTGCCGCCGGCTCCGTAAAGTGGTGTTCTCGTTTCCGTCCCGCCCGGACGGGCGGACGGTGGCTTCGTTGTTCGCGCGGCGCGGGGGCGGCGCGACGGTTTGGCCTTCGACGACATCCAGCGGCGCCACGGCCCGCGGCATCTGGCGCCCATACGGGCGGCCGTATGACCGCCCCGCCGGGGCCGCCAACTTCTCCAACAGCATCTCGACGCCTTCGGCGCCGTATTGCTGCTCCGGCGTGCAGACGGTGGTGATCTGCGTCTCGTCGTCCAACGCCAACTGGTCCCCGCTGCCGGTGTTGACCAGCGACACGTCGCTTGGCACGCTGAGGCCCTGCTGCGACGTCACGGCCGCAATCACGCGGGCGAAGTCCCACGAGTACGTCACGAACGCCGTGGGGGCGTCGTCCGCTCTCAGCAGGGCCGCGACGGCCTGCTGCAGACTGGCACGCACGCTCGAATCCTGTCGGCGAATCGGCTCGGGCGTGACGCCGGCGTCGCGCATCGCCTCGGCGTAGCCGGCCTGGCGGTCGCGCTGGGAGTAGTGGGCCTGGGGCAGTTGCTTCCAGCCGGCGCCCCAGTCCAGGTAGGCGATGCGGCGATGCCCCGCCGCCAGGAGCCGCCGCGTCGCCTCTCGGCCTATCGCAACGTCGTCGGGATACACGCAGTCGTACGCTCGCTTGCTGTTCAGCCAGATCGCCGGCTGGCGCAGCGATTCGATCAGGTCGATCATCCGCTCCGGAATATCGTCCGTGTAGTCGATCAGCATGCCGTCGCAGCAGTACTCGCGGAGAATGCGCGGCACGAAACCGGCGTCCGTGAGCTTCTCGTCGGGCAGCCCCGCCAGCGTCAGGTGCAGTTCGCGCCGGCTCAACGCGTCCCGGATGCCCTTGAGCACCTGCGGGGGCAGGTAACTGCGCCCCGTATGCTCCGAGAGCACCAAGGCGATGCTGCCGAACTTGCCCGCGCGCATGCCGCGGGCTAGCGCGTTGGCGCGATAGCCGAGCGCCTCCGCCGCGTGGCGAACGCGCTGGCGCGTCGCGGTCGACAGCGTGCCCTTGTCGCGCAGGGCCAAACTCACCGTCGGACGGGACAAGCCCGTCTTGTCCGCAATGTCCTGCATCGTGACTGGCACGTGATGCTTCCTCCTGCGTCCATCGCTGTACACACAGTATAACACGATTAGCGCCTACGTCAAGCGGATTTGCCCTCCGCTCGAATTTTTGTGGGCCCGAACAGGCGGGCCCGGCACTTGGCCTTACGCTGTCAAGTGTGGTAACTGTAATAATTTAGCGGATTGCGTCGAAAATCGGCTGTATGGCTTGATGCGGCCGTAGAAAAGAAGGCCGCCGCCATCTCACGCCGAACCCGTATCAACCGGCGCCGCAGCGTCCCGTCGCGTGGGCCCGGCTGCTCGTCGCTCGAGGCGCGGGTGGCGGAGCTGCCCTCCGCGAGCCGGGCGCGGCCGGCGGCTGCCCCACCGGCATGCCAGACCGGCAACGACGATTTGGCCTTTCCCCCCCGGCGTGCTACAGTAGGCCCGCACCGGGCTTCGGCGGCCGACGGCGGATACCGGGCGGCATGCCCGGGCAGCCGGTGGCCGCCTTCACGCCAACCCATGGAGTTTCCAAGATGACGCGGAACCACACTGGACGTCGGACGCCTCGAACCACGTTGACGCGCACCTGGACGGCCCTGCTGGCCGCGGTGCTGCTTGCGGCGCCGTCCGCATGCGCTGCCGAGCCGCCCGTGCCCACGGCGTCGGGCGCAGACAGTACGGCCGGTGATGGTCTGCGGCTGGACCCGATCGTGCTGCGGCTCAAGGACGGCACGCAGGTGCCGGGCTTCCGGGCATTCGACATGGACGACCGGCACATCGTCTACTCGCCGCGATTCGCGACGGTGCGGAGCTTCCTCAAGGCCGACGTTCGCGCCGTCACCCCCAGCACGCGTGAGAAGGTCACGGCGATGCGGACGGGCTTCTGGGCGGACGAGCCGCCGGCCGAGGGCCACACGCCCGCCTACACCACCGAGACGTGGGAGGCGCCCAAGCGGTTGATCGTCTGGGCCCGGCCCGGCGAGACCGGGCGGTTCGGCGAGCCGGCGAACTGGCTGGACAACGGCAAGCCCATGACGTCGCTGTCGCAGACCGAGGTGTGGTCCGGACCGGCATGGGGGCGCAGCAAGGGCGTCACCGCGCTCGATCCGGAGACCGACGTTCTGATTCCCGCGGCCGCGGATAGCTACCAGGTCCGCGGGCGCGGCGGCACGTACATGGCGCGGCACATTACGGTCGAGCGCAACGCGTTTCTCGGTCACGGCATCAAGGGCGCATACGGGAACCTGTGGGTCGCCGACAGCGCGCGGATCGACGGCGGCGGGCACGCGGCGTTGCGGGGCGTGAAGCACACGTTCTTCGTCAACGGCTCGCGGCGCGACCCGGCCGAGCCCGGACGGGGCGTATGCCCGATCGACTGGCAGACCATCAGCGCCAAGGGCTTCGCGCGCAAGTGGGAGGTCCGCAAGGACGCGCGCGACGCGTCCATGGAGTTGATCGGCAGCGTGCGCTCCGGCGACGAGACGCACGTGATTCGCGGGCGGGTGATCGTCTCGGAGGACACGACCGTGCTGATCGGGGCGCGGTGCTGCCAGAGCGTGCGGCGCGAGGGCACGCTCCAGTTGACCTCCGGGGCGGTGGTCGCCAAGCACAGCAACCAGCTCCACAAACAGGACATGATGATCGTCGGCACGCTGCTGGCCGGCACGCCGGACCGCCCGCTCGAGCGCGACTGCACGATCGGCATCAGCTTCAAGGATCACGAGACGCTCTTCGCCGGCAGGATGTGGACCGAGGTCGGCAAGCGCGTCGACTTCCGCGGCTTCGAGGTCGTCCCGACGGGAAAAGTCCGCGTCCACAGCACCGATCCGACCAAAGCGCGGCTGGTGTTCTGCTGCCACCGGCAGGACGGCGCCGGCGACAGCGGAAACCTGCCGAATCCGGAGAAGGACCCCGAGAAGTGGGCCGCCTACGAAGCCCTGCCCCGGCGGATCAACCTGGTCTTCTGGAAGGGCGCCGACGTGCAGCTCGACGGCGTCGTGTTCGAGGACATCGAGGCCGGCGGCATCAAGCTGGCCGATATGAGCATGAAGGACGCCTGGAAAAACGTGTTCTTCGGCGATAACAACGCCGGCCCGCCGTCCGAGCTGTACCAGCAGTACGAGCCCACGCTGGAAGGCCGCGGGGCCTACTCCTACCCCATCGAGACCGCCGCCAGGGGCGAGGAGTTCACGTCGAACGGGTTGTTCACGAAGCGCCCGGGCACGCCGATCATCGCCACGCCCGACGGGTGGTACCCCAAAGGCCACACGGTCCGCGTGCGGATGTCCAACGAAATGAAAGAACTCGACATTCGCTACACGCTGGACGGCGAGAAGCCCTCGGGCGACGCGCGGCTCTACGACGGTCCGATCGCCGTCAGCGACGATGCGGTCATCACGGCCGCGTCGTTCAAGGATGGCAAACAGTACGGCGAAACGGCGCGAGCCGAATTCACGTTCGTCGCCGCCGACGCCGTCGAGAAGGCCGCGAGCGTCGATCCCGGCGCGACCTCGGCGGGGCTGGCGTACGCGTACTACGAGGGCAAGTGGAAGGACATTCCCGACCTCGACGCGATGACCCCGGCGCGGACCGGCACGGCCGACGGGCTGGACCCGAACGCCCTGAACAAGGGCCGCGACGGCTTCGCCGTCGTCTTCGACGGGTACATCGCGATCCCCGAATCGGGCGTCTACACGGTCTCGGTCTCCACGGCGAAGGAAGACGCCTGCCGGGTCGCGATCGCCGGCAAGCGCGTCGTCGATAACGACGTGAAGCACCTCCGCGGCATCGGGCTGATCGGGCTGGAGGCGGGCAAGCATCCGTTGAAGGTCACCTTCGTCGACAAGGGCTGGCGCGAGCAGCTCCGCCTGCGCCTCCGCAAGCTCGACGCGACAAAGGAACAGGACGTCACGGCCGAGATGCTGAGCCATTGAGCACTGCGCTGCCGCCTGCCCCGCGTGCGGACGTGTGCCCCTGCGCCGCCGGCAGAGCGCGGCGGGAACGGCAGCAGGCCGCCAAGGTGTGGCGAGGTTCAAAGACCGCCGGAAAACAGCGCATTCTGCGGGCGATAGCTTTGAACCGGAGTTTGAACGACGTAAACCTCGTGCTGAAAAACAGAAAGCCGTTCAGCTTTCTCGCTGAACGGCTTCCTGTTCGAACAAGTCGGGGCGACTGGATTTGAACCAGCGACCTCTGCGTCCCGAACGCAGCGCTCTAGCCAAGCTGAGCTACGCCCCGAGGGACAACCAAATACGAAATTCGAAATCCGAAAAACAGCTACCGTCAACCAGGCACATAGCGACCCGTACGGGGCGCTACGCCCCGAGAGACGACCAAATTCGAAACACGAAATTCGAAACACGAAGCACGAAACGCGAAACACGCCCGAAGCGTCACATCCGAAGCCAAGGGCGGACAGCCCATCCGAAGCTCAAAGCACCGGACCGTCGCCGCCGCGTGCCGTTCCGCATTTCGCATTCCGCATTCCGCATTAATACGCCCGGCCGGGTGCGCTGTAAGCCGAGTTCTGTACGCCGTCGCCTCGGGCCGAGGCGACGACGCGAAGGCCATTTATCTTGGCGCGACCTCGCGGCCACGCTCTGCTTGTGGCCCGTCTTCAGGCAAGCCCTTCGACTCGCTCGGGCGATGCCCTCGCGCGCTGGGGGCACGCCTTTCGACGCGCTGACGGCAAGCGGCCTACCCGCGGCGGATCGGCCTGGGCCGGGCCTTCGCCGCTGCTTGGCCTTGCACCCGGTGGGGTTTGCCGTGCCGACGACCTCACGGCCGCCGCGGTGCGCTCTTACCGCACCGTTTCACCCTTACCCTTCGACTCGCTCGGGCGGAGCCCTCGCGCGCTCAGGGCGGTTTGTTTTCTGTGGCACTGTCCCTGCCCCGGTCCTCGCGAACCGGGGCGGTGGGCGTTACCCACCACCGTGGCCCAGGGGTGCTCGGACTTTCCTCCCGCCTGGCGACGGAGGGACTCCGCCGCAGACGAGCGACCTTCCGCGCATCCGGCAGGCGGCATTATAGCCCACACCGCCCGGCGTGGTAAATGGGGACAGTCACCATTTTCGCCGATTTGCATGCGGACAGTCGCTGCGGCGCGACGATGACGGTGAAGATGAATAACGAAAATGGTGACTGTCCCTATTTACCGTCGCTTGACAGGCGCGTCGCGGCGGGCTACGATGTGTGCATGATGCTTGAGATCGCCCCACGCGACCGGTTCCAGCCGCCCCGCCTGACGCGGGCCACTTCGCGTGCGCTGCCGGCGCTGCTGGCGGTCGTTGTACGCTAGGGGCGTCCGCTCTCGGACAGCCCCGTTTCCCCGTCGCTCCGGTCGGCGTCGCTGCGCCGTGACCGTGTCCCGGCCGGGCAAATGGGGACAGTCACCATTTTCGCCGATTTGCATGCGGACAGTCGCTGCGGCGCGACGATGACGGTGAAGATGAATACCGAAAATGGTGACTGTCCCTATTTACCATAAGACGATGATGACGATGCCCGCCGGCCGGCGTCGCGTGCGGTCGGCGCGGCCCGCGGGACAGGACAGAGAGGATGCCATGACAGCCAAACGCAAACGCAAGCAGGCCGGTCCCGGCACGCTCGCCGGCGCGACGGGCGCCGAGGTCTTCGAGGCCATGCTCCGGGCCGAGGGCGTCGAGACGCTCTTCGGCTTCCCCGGCGGGGCGGTGCTGCCGATCTTCGACGTGCTCTACAAGTCGCCGATCCGCTTTGTCCGCTCGCGGCACGAGCAGGGGGCGGTTCACATGGCCGACGGGTACGCTCGCAGCACGGGGCGTGTCGGCGTGGCGTTGGCGACCAGCGGTCCCGGCGCGACGAACCTGGTGACCGGGCTGGCGACGGCGAACATGGACTCCGTGCCGCTGGTGGCGTTCACCGGTCAGGTCAAGAGCTTCCTGATCGGCAACGACGCCTTCCAGGAGGCGGACGTGACCGGCATCACGCGTCCGATCACGAAGCACAACTACCTCGTTAAGCGCGTCGAGGACCTCGGGCGGATCGTTCGCGAGGCGTTCCACGTGGCGCGGACGGGCCGGCCGGGACCGGTGCTGGTGGACATCGCCGTCGACGCGACGGTCGGCACGCTCGCCGGCGAGCCGGACGTGGAGCCGAACCTGCCCGGCTACCGCACCCGGTGGGAGCCGAACATGAAGCAGGTCAAGGCCGCCGCCGAGGCGATCAACGCGGCCGAGCGGCCAGTGCTCTATGTGGGCGGCGGGGTGGTGATCGCCGGGGCGACCGACGCGCTGCGCGCGCTGTCCGAGACGGCGCAGATCCCCGTGACCACCACGCTGCTGGGGCTGGGCACGATGGACGAAAGCTCGCCGCTGGCGCTGCAGATGTTGGGCATGCACGGGACGGCGACGGCGAACTACGCCGTCCAGGAGTGCGACCTGCTGATCGCCGTCGGCGCGCGGTTCGACGACCGCGTCACGGGTGACATCGAGACGTTCGCGCCGCACGCGAAGATCATCCACATTGACATCGACCCGGCCTCGATCTCCAAGAACGTCGACGTGGACATTCCCCTCGTCGGCGACGCGAAGGAGATCCTCGAGCGGATGAACGAGTACGTCCGCCCGCAGGACCGTGCCGCCTGGGGCGAGCGGATCGCCGACTGGAAGCAGCGCTACCCGCTGCGCTACGAGACCGACGGCGACGTCCGCCCGCAGGAACTCATCGAGCGCCTCGGCGAGTTGACCGACCACGACGCCATCGTCGCCACCGGCGTCGGTCAGCACCAGATGTGGGCCGCACAGTTCTACGGCTGGCGGCGCCCGCGGCAGATCCTCACCTCCGGCGGGTTGGGGACGATGGGCTTCGGCTGTCCGTCGGCGATCGGCGCCCAGGCGGGCAACCCGGACAAGACCGTCATCGACATCGACGGCGACGGGAGCTTCACCATGACGATGGTGGAGGTCATCACGGCCGCCCAGAACAACCTGCCGGTCAAGTTCGTCGTGCTGGACAACACGTACCTCGGCATGGTCCGCCAGTGGCAGGAGATGTTCTACGGGCGGCGGTACAGCGGCGTGGACCACGTCTGCCCGGACTTCGCCGCGATTGCCGAGGGTTTCGGCGCCAAGGGCATGACCGTCGCGTCGCGCGACGCGATGGACGAGGCCCTGCGGGCGATGCTCGCCCACGACGGGCCCGTCGTGCTGCACGTGAAGGTCTCGCCCGAGGAGAACGTCTACCCGATGGTCGCCCCGGGCAAGGGGCTCCACGAGGTGGACCTGGGCAAGCTCGCCTAACCGCGCCCGACCGGGAGACAAGCGACATGAAACACATTATCAGCGCATTGGTTCAGAATCAGCCGGGCGTCCTGGCGCACGTGGCCGGGATGTTCGCCGCGCGCGGGTTCAACATCGACTCGCTCGTGGTCGGGCGGACGGAAGATCCGGAATTGAGCCGGATGACGATCGTCGTCATCGGCGACGACCGCGTGCTGGAGCAGGTGCGTAAGCAGCTCGGCAAGGTCGTGCCCGTGGTCAAGGTGCGCGACTTCGCCGCCACGCCGTGCGTTCAGCGGGACCTGATGCTCATCCGCGTCCACACGCCGCCGCCGAAGCGCCCGGAGGTGGTCGAGCTGGTCAACCTTTTCCGCGGGCGCGTCGTCGACGTCGCGCGCGACAGTGTGCTGATCGAGCTGGCCGGGACCGAGGAGAAGATCGAGGCCTTTATCGATCTCGTCCGCCCCTACGGCATCCGCGAGTTGGCGCGGACCGGGCTGATCGCCGTTCCGCGCGGCGGGTAGCGCTTCAAACCGCTGACCGGCGCCGCGTCATCCTACGCGTTAGACATGCGGACAAGGGCGTCCAGCGCCGTCGCGGCGGCGCCGGAGTCGACGGACTCGCTCGCGATGGTCAACCCGTCGCCGATCGTTTCGGCCTTGCCGGCAACCGCCAGTGCCGCCGCGGCGTTGAGCAGCACGATATCGCGGTCCGGGCCGGTCTCGCCGGCGAGCACGCGGCGGATGCGGTCGGCGGACGCCTCGGCCGAATCCACCAGCAGGTCATCGAGCGTCGCCACAGCGAGCCCGAAGTCCTCCGGGTGGACACGCCGCGTGGTCACGGCGCCGTCACGGAACTCGGAGACCTTCGTGGCGCTCGTGGTCGACAGCTCGTCCAGCCCGTCGTCGGCGTGGACGACCATCGCGCGGATCGCGCCGAGCGCGCCGAGCACCTCGGCAATGGTCTCGGTCAAGTCGGCATCGAAGACGCCCATGAGCTGGCGCCGGGCCGCGGCCGGATTCGTAAGCGGACCCAGCAGGTTGAAGATCGTCCGCACGGCCAGCTGTTTGCGGACGGGGGCGGCGTGCTTCATCGCCGGGTGACAGCGAATGGCGAAGCAGAAGCACACGCCGGCCTCGCGCAGGCATTGCCCGACGGTCTCGGGCGTCGCGTCGAGGTTCACGCCCAGCGCTTCGAGGACGTTGGCCGAACCACTGGCGCGGGTGTTCGTGCGGTTGCCGTGCTTGGCGACCGTCACGCCCGCCCCGGCCAGCACCATCGCTGCGGCCGTCGAGATGTTGAACGTGCTGAGACCCGTTCCGCCCGTCCCGCAGGTATCCACGACATCGGCGCCACCGGTATCGATGGGGACGACATGGTCGCGCATCGCGGCGGCGGCGCCGGCGATTTCGTCGACGCTTTCGCCTTTGATCGCCAGGGCGGTCAGCAGCCCCGCCACCTGCGCCTCGGACCACAGCCCGTCCATGATCTGTCCGAAGGCCCACTCGGACTGCTCGCGGGCCAGGTGCGCCCCGCCCATCACGGTGCGCAACATGTCCTTGTAAGTCGGCTCGCCCATAGTCGGCTTCTCCTTGCTGCGGCGCTTGTCCGGCGGGCACGATTATAGGCCCCCGATCGCCCGCGTGCCACCGCCGCGGGGGGGCGATTGCGTCAGGCGGCGGCGCGGGCTACAATCCCGCCCATGGACGATCTCGTCAAATGCCTCGAGGCGCTGGGCACGCCGCGCGTGACACTGGTCGGGGACTTCATGCTCGACCGCTACGTGTACGGCGAAGCCGATCGCATCAGTCCCGAGGCACCCGTTCCCGTGTTGCGCGCCGTCCGGGGTGACAGCCGCCCCGGCGGTGCCGGCAGCGTCGCCGCGGCCGTCATCGCCCTGGGCGGACACGCCGCCTGCATCGGCGTCATCGGGGCCGATCCGCCCGGCGACGAACTCAAGAACATGCTCGTGGCGGGCGGAGCGGATACGTCGTCACTGGTCCGCCCGAACGGCAGCGCGACGATCGTCAAGAGTCGCTACGTCGGCATGGCCCAGCACAAGAATGCCCAGCAGTTGCTTCGGGTCGACAGCGAGGCGGGGTACGTCGTCTCCGATGACGCTCGCCTGACGCTGCGGGCCGCGGTGCGCAGCGGGTTGAGCCAGTGCGACGTGCTGGCGATCCAGGATCACAATAAGGGGCTTCTGACCGACAGCAGCACGCGCGAGATGATCCAGGACGCCGTCAGCGCGGGCGTGCCGGTGGTGATCGATCCGGCGCAGGCGGCCGACTACCGGCGCTATCGCGGCGCGACGCTTCTGACGCCGAATCGCTTCGAGGCGGCGCGCGCCACGGGCATCGACATCGTGGATGATGAAACGCTTGACCGCGCCGCCGCCCAGGCGCGGCTGGCGGCCGAGGCGCAGGCCGTGCTCGTCACGCTCGACCGCGAGGGGATGTACCTGCGGACAAGCGCGGGCCCCGGGCGGCGCATTGCGACGCGTCCGCGGGCGGTCTACGACGTCACCGGCGCCGGAGACGTCGTGCTGGCGATGATGGCGTTGGGCGTCGGCGGCGGGCTGGAGACCGCCACGGCGGCCGCGCTGGCGAACGTCGCCGGCGGGCTGGAGGTCGAACGATTCGGCGTCGTGCCGGTCCGGCGGGAGGAGGTCCTCGACGAGATGCACCGCATGATCGGGCTGCGGGGCGGGAAGATGCTTTCCCGCGGGGCCCTGGGGCAGAAAGTCGCCCGCCGCCGCGAGCGCGGAGAAACGATCGTGATGACCAACGGATGCTTCGACCTGTTGCACATGGGGCACGTGCGTTACCTCCAGCAGGCGCGGGAGCTGGGCTCGTGCCTGATCGTCGCGATCAACTCCGACGACAGCGCGCGCCGGCTGAAAGGTCCCTCCCGGCCGATCATCGACCAGCGCGAGCGGGCGGAGATGCTCGGCGCGCTGGAGTGCGTAGACTACGTGACGGTCTTCGACGAAGACACGCCGATTCCGCTGCTGGAGTTGCTCCGTCCCGACGTGCTGGTCAAGGGCGGCACGACGGACACGGTCGTCGGCCGGGATCTCGTCGAGGGCTACGGCGGACGTGTGATGACGCTCGATAAGGTCGAGGGGCTGTCCACAACGCAGATCATCGACCGGATTGTGGGGCGAAACGGCTGAAGCACGCATCCGAAATTGCGAACACGACGGGCGCTCCTACGGGCAGCCGCAACGCCGAAACAAGCACGAAGCATGACAGCACACATCTCACACAGGCCGTGCCGCTTCCGGGCGCACCGTATCGGGGATTGGCCCGTTAGGATGGGCCCTGTGTGTCGGGTTGTCCGCTACGGACCACCCCGTGGAGTAAGGCCATGAGCGACAAGGCCGTCTTTCTTGATCGGGACAACACGATTCTCTCGGACCCGGGCTACCTCAGTGACCCGAACGAGGTCAAGCTGCTTCCCGGCGCGGCGCTGGCGCTGCAATCGCTGTCCCAGGCGGGCTACAAGCTCGTGGTGGTCACGAACCAGTCCGGCGTCGCGCGCGGGTTGCTCACGGAGCAGACTCTTGAGCAGATCCACGCCGAGATGCGCCGGCAACTGTCCGAGCAGCAGGTACACCTGGACGGGATCTACTACTGCCCCTACCATCCCGAGGGCACCGTCGAGGCGTACGCCGAGGACTCGCCGCTTCGCAAGCCCCGCCCCGGCATGCTGCTCAAGGCCGCCGAGGAATTGGCGATCGACCTGGAGCACAGCTGGGCCATCGGCGACAGCCCGCGCGACGTGGAGGCCGGTCAGCGCGCCGGGTGCCGCACCGTGCTGATCCGCAGCCGTGCCGACCGCCACGAGGGCGAGCCGCACGAGGAAAGTGTCCGCCCGGATCACGTGGTCCGCAACATCGTGGACGCCGCGCGCCTGATCCTGCGCCGCGGCCCGGACCCGCAGGATGCCGGCGCAGCCGCTGCCGCCACGAGCGCCGGGCCCACCCCACAGCCGACCCGCCCGCCCGGCCGATCGTCCGCCGATGCCGCGGAGGGCGCGGGCCTGTCGGTGGCGACGGTCGCCGGCGTCGCGGCACAGGTGCTGGCGCCGCTGTCGCTCCTGGCGGCCGTCGTCAACCTCCTGGCCGGCCCGGCGCAGCAGGCGATCGCCTGGGCGCTGGTAGCCGTGGCGCTGCAGACGGCGGCGCTGACGGCCTTCGTCACGCGACGCCGCTGACGGGCGTCCGACCGTCCGCAGGTATGCCGTGCGCCTCTCGATTCGAACGCGGATGCTGGTGTTGACGAACCTGCTGGTGATCGCCACGGCCGTCGTGCTGGGCCTGCTGGCCTCGCACGTGGCCGGGGACGTCGTCGAGCAGCGTCTCGTGCGCCAGACCGTCTCCCAGACGGTTGCGTTCTTCCGCAAGCGGAACATCCCCTTCGACGATCCGCTGATGCGCTACCTGCGGGAGATGTTCGGCGTTGAGTTCGTCGCCGTGCGCGCCGATAACGGGCAGCTCGTCGCCGGCACGTTTCCGCCGGGGATGCATCCGGCGCGCCCGGCGGGTCGGGCAACGCTTGAGCCGCCGCCGCCCGCGGCGTACGATGCCGTGCAATCCGGCGAGCCCCACCGTGAACGATTTGCACACCATGCTGGTCATCGACGACGAAGCGTCGATCTGTTCGGCGTTTGAGCGATTCTTCCAGCCGCGCGGCTGGGCCGTGCACACGGCCGGCTCGGCCGCCGAGGGGCTGGCCGCCTGCCGCCGTCGACGGTCCGACGTGATCTTCCTCGACGTCCGCCTGCCCGATGCCGATGGCCTGGAGGTTCTCGACGAGCTGCGTTCGATCGCGCCGCGGGTTCCCGTGGTGGTCATCACCGCCTACGGCGGGCTCCAGACGGTGATGCGGTCGCTGTCCGGTCGGGCGTTCGACTATCTGCCCAAGCCCCTGGACCTGGATCGGGCGGCCGAGGTGGCGCGACGTGCCATGCGCGGCGACTCGGCGCGCCCTGCGGCCACCGGCGCGGGCGCCGACGACGGCGTGGTCGGCACGAGCCCGGCGATGCAGGAGGTGTTCAAGCAGGTCGCCCGGGTGGCCCGGCAGGATGCCACCGTCCTGATCCTCGGGCAGACAGGCACGGGCAAGGAGGTCGTCGCGCGAACGCTGCACGCCCACAGCCGGCGGCACGACGGCCCGTTCGTCGCGGTCAACTGCGGGGCGCTGCCGGAGACGCTCGTCGAGAGCGAGCTGTTCGGACACACGCGGGGTGCATTCACCGGCGCCACGCAGGCCCGCGCGGGACGCTTCGAAATCGCCGATGGCGGCACTCTGCTGCTTGACGAGGTCGGCGAGCTGCCCCCGGCGGCCCAGGTCAAACTGCTCCGGGCGCTGGACACGCACTGCCTCGAGCGCGTCGGGTCCGTCCAACCGGTCGAGGTGAACGTCCGGATCGTCGCGGCGACCAACCGCGACCTCGAGGCCGACGTACGCTCCGGGCGGTTCCGCGCGGACCTGTACTACCGTCTGGCGGTAGTGCAGATCGCTCTGCCCCCCCTTGCCGAACGCCCCGAGGACATCGTCCCCCTGGCCGAGCATTTCCTGCAGCTCGGCGGCGGACCAGCGCCCGCGCTCAGCGCCCCGGCCGCCGAGATGCTGCGCCGCTACACCTGGGCGGGCAACGTCCGCGAGTTGCGCAACGCCATCGCGCACGCCCGCGCCGTCTGTCCGGGTGCGGCGATCGGCCCGGAGGATCTGCCGGAGACCGTCCAGCGAGGCCGGCCCGGGCCCGCCCACAGCGGCGAGGCCACGACGGCGGATGCCGCCGAGCAGTACGTCGCCGCGCTCGGCCCAGACGCCGGCGACGCCTATCGCCACGCCGTGACGCCGGTCGAGCGGGCGGTGATCGCCGCGGCGCTGCGCCGCTGCGGGGGCAATCAATCCCGCGCCGCCGCCTGGCTGGGACTGCATCGCAACACCCTCCGCAAGAAGCTCCGTCGTCTGAGTCTCGCGGCCGACGACTGACTACAATACTCCCGCCCACCAAACACGCGGGCAAACGCACACGTAGTGGGCAGGAGTGCCCATAATAAGTGCACGTGTGCCGTGTTTGGCAACGGCGGGGCCTTTCATAAGCCATGAAGAAAAAGGGTCTTACAGAGTTAGCCCTGCTCTGGAACAGGGCGTGCACTGCAGCGGACAGGGCGTGGAAGGAACTTTGTGCGCTGCCCAACGGAAAAGGATGCAACCATGAGCCGCACAATGGGAATCATCGTGGCTTTGGCCGTTCTGGTCGCGGCGATCATCGTGGGCGTTGTCGCCCTGCACAGCGGACCGGAGCCGGATTCGGACATCACGGCGAACACGCCGGCGCCGATGCCGCCCGGCGGCGCCGAAGACGCCATGGATGCCGAGCACATCGAGCAGGCCCAGGCGCTGCTGTCGAACGGGCTGAAGTGGTTGCTCGAACAGCAGACGGACGGCGGCTGGGGCGAAGGCCTCGCCCGCCCGGCCTACACGGCCATGGCGATCAAGGCGCTCGTTCAGCACCCGGATTTCGACAGCCAAAGCCCCCCCGTCCGCGATGCACTGGCGACGCTCATGGAATACCGTCACGACGACGGCAGCTTCCAGGCGCAGGGCAAGGCCAACTACACCACGTCGCTGGCGGTGATGGCCCTGGCGGCCGTCGACGATCCGCAATACGCCGGCGCGACCCAAGACGCCGTGGCGTACCTCAAGGGCATCCAGATCCGCCCCGGCGACGAGACGCCGGACGGTCAGCAGATCACCGAAGACCATCCCTTCCGCGGCGGGACGAGCTACGGTAGCCACGGCCGGCCTGACCTGAGCAACCTGTCGATGACCGCCGCCGCGATGGAAGCCGCCGACGTGCCGGATGACGACGAATTCTGGCAGGAGGCGACGATCTTCCTCCAGCGGACGCAGAACCGCAGCGAGTCCAACGATCTGAACTGGGTTCGCGACGCGCCGGACGACGGCGGGTTCATCTACGCCCCGGCGCATCGCGCCGACCAGCTCGCCACGCCGGAATCCAAGGCCGGCGATCGCGGCCGGCGCAGCTACGGGTCCATGACCTACGCGGGCTTCATGAGCATGCTCTATGCCGGCGTCGGCCAGGATGACCCCCGCGTGCGGGCCGCGTATGACTGGATCCGCCGCTACTGGCGGCTGGACAGCAACCCCAACATGCCGCACGAGCAGTCTCACCAGGGGCTGTACTACTACTACCACACGTTCGCCAAGGCGCTGCGCGCCTGGGGCGAGCCGGTCATCACCGACACCGACGGCGTCGAACACAACTGGCGGCACGAACTCGTCGGCGCCCTCGCCGAGCGCGTCAACGACGACGGCAGTTGGGTCAACGAAAAGGCCGAGCGCTGGCTGGAAGGCGACCCCCTGCTGGCGACGCTGTATTCCGTGCTCGCGCTGGAGGAAGTACTGAAGTAACCTCCCCGCGCCGCGCGAGGCCTGAGACACGCCCCGCCTCGTCGGCCCGGACCGTCAAACGCCCGCACGGGCGGACAACCCGAACGCTCGCAGGAAAGGACCTGACGTGACCCGGACGACTCACGGAACGGAGATGGTGTGCGCTGAGGCGGCGGGTGCCGTGGTGTGCGGGGCAACCACGCGGCGACGGATCCGCGCGGCGCTGCTCACGGCGTTCGCACTGCTAGCCGCTGCGCCCCTCCCGGCCGGCGGCGACAACGAGGTCACCAAGAACAACGCCGGCGACGGATATGTCCAGGGCGTCGAGGTCGCCGCCCGGTGGCGCTTCGCGCCGCAGTGGACGGCGTTCGGCTCGTTCGCGTGGATGTACGGCGAGGCCAATACGTTCCCGACCTCCGCGCCGGTCAAGACGTCCGAGCCGCTGAGCCGCCTGATGCCCCCGACGGGGCAGGTCGGGCTGCGGTGGGACGCGCCGGACCGCTCGCTGTGGGCGGAGGCGGCCTGCAGCTTCGCCTGCGACGCCGACAAGCTCTCCACCCGTGACCAGGCCGACACGCAGCGCATCCCGCCCGGCGGCACGCCCGGCTACGTCGTGTTCGACCTGAGCGGCGGATGGCGCATCAATGAGAATCTCGACGTATGGGCCGGCCTGGAGAACATCACGAACGCCGACTACCGCATCCACGGCTCGGGCGTCAACGAGCCGGGGATGAACCTCAAGATGGGGCTGCGGTGGCGATTCTAGGCCCGGCCGCCGGCGCCGTGACGCCGCGCCGGGCCTGGGTCGTCGGCGTCGCGCTGTCGCTGGCGGCGCACGCGGCGTTGGTGGGCGCGGTTCGCTTTGCCGCCTTGAGCGAAGCAGACCTCGCCGGTCCCGGGGGGGATGCCGCCCGGCGGGCAACGCGGCAACGCCCGGCGCCGGACGAGCCCCGACCGGCGCCGCGGTTGTCCGCCCGCCCGCGCCGCCGGTCGGTCACGGCAAGCGACCGCGACCGAGTCATCGTCAAGCGACGCGCCCGGCGTCGCGCGCCGCGGCCAAGCCGCATTGAACCGCACGAAATCCCCGCGATCCCCGTCGAACCGCCCGATGCACAGGAAACACGGCGTGAGGCCCTGCGCCGCCTGGCGCAACTCGAACCGCCCCGAAAGCGTCCACTGCTTCCGCGGAGCATCCCCCCGGCCGCAACGCGCAAGCGCGCAGCCGACGCGCCGTTCGCCCGCGGGCCCGCGGCCGTGCTGACGCCCGCCGACCCATCCGGCGGTGCGCCCCAGGTCGCCACGCGACCAGCGCCGGAGACTCGCCCCGTCGCAGCGGCGTCGACAACGCGACCTGTCGCGCCGCCGATGGCGCAGACGGCCGCAGCGGCAGACAGCGGTGAACCGCCCGGCGCGCAAACCGCCGCGCCGGCGCGGCCGATCCGCCCGGCGTATCCCCCCCCGGCCGTTCGACGCGGACGGGAGGGGCGCGTCGTCGTTGCGGCGTACGTGTTGGCAGACGGGACGGTCGGATCAGCGCGGGTTCAGCACAGCTCGGGATTCGGCGTTCTGGACGCTGCGGCCGTCCGCGCCGTCCGCACGGCGACCTTTATTCCCGCACGCCGCGGCGGCGCGCCCGTCGCCGAGTGGGTTCGCATTCCCATCCGCTTCGTCCTCGAACGCCGCTAGCGCGAATCGCCGCCAGGCGTACCGCCCCGCCAGCTCGGTGCCTACAATTGCGTTGACATCCACGTTGGATGGGCGTATGCATCGCGCGGTAGCGGCATGTCACCGTCGCGGTCATAAGCGAACAGGCGTCCGCGCCCTGCCGGGGCGGTCCCGGCGGGCGGGCGGCGCCGCACAGATCAGGAGACTTCTCATGAATCGCATTGTCTTGCTCACGCTGACCGTTGCTCTGGCGTTCGTCGTCGGCTGCGGCGACGACGAGGCGCCCCAGACGCCCGAGGAAGCCAAGGACATGGCCCAGGCGAAGCTCAAGGACATCAAGGACGCCATCGCCGACGACGACATGGACAAGGCCAACGACGTGCTTCAGGAACTGAAGGACATGCATGCCGACGCCTCTGAGGACGTCAAGAAGGCGATCGCGGGCATCGTCGAGACGGCCGAGAAGGTCGTCAAGGGCGCCGAGGGCGTCGAAGGCCTCAAGGAGGGGGGCGAGAACCTCATGGGCGGCGACGAGTAGCGCCGCGGCGCGATCGGCGCATTCGCTGGAGCAGTACGAAGACGGGGACGGTCGCCGGTGCGGCGGCTGTCCCCGTTTTGCGCACGGGCGCGCCGCGGCGGCACGCCGGGCGCCGGCGGCGGGCTACGCCCACGGCGATTGCGGGTCGAACGTCCGCCCGGCCGTCCAGTCGTTCTGCCGGGCCAGCACGTCCCGGACGATCGCGTCGGGCAGGGGCGTCGCCTCGTCGCAGAGCCGCTTGTTGTCGGCCAGACGCTCGGGCTTGCCCGTGCCGATGATCGTGGTCCGCACGTTCGGGATGCTGAACAGAAAGCGGATCGAGAACTCCGCCCACGACCCGCAGCCGGACTGCTCGAACAGGTCGGCCAGCCGGCGGCGCTGCTCGACGTATCGCTCGGGCTTGCCGGGCTTTCCGGCGCTGTCGTCGTTATCCGGCACGGCCAGCCCGCCGGCGAGCCCGCGAATGGCGACGACCGGCAGGTCCTTGTCGCCGATCCGCCGCCAAGTCGCCGCGTCGGCCTCGCGCTCGACGGCGCTGAAGTACAGCCCGACCGAGTCGAACAGGTCGTTATCCAGCGCCTTCAGCGCGTCGGGCGTGAACTTCTGGAACACCTCGAACGTCCAGTGCCCCACGAGGCCCTTGTCCCGCAGCTCGCACAGCGCCTCGAACATCGGCCCCTCGGCGAGCACGTCGTCGACGATCTCGCGGGCGCGGTGGTCGTTCTTGGCCAACTGCCCGATCGGCAGGCGGTCCAGCTTCAGCCGCTCGAGAATCTCCTCGACGTCCAGGCGGATTTGCGTGGCGTTGTAGCAGTAAATCTTCGCCATCACGGGCGGCACGTTGCCCGGGTCCTCGCGAAACGCCAGCTTGAGGATGTTCAACGCCTGACCGTCGCTGTAGCAGCGGCTGGTGTGGATCGGCAACGCCAGGTCCATCGCGCTGCGGACCAGCCGCACGTGCTCGGTCGTGCGGTCAACGCTCGAACCCATCTGCTGCGAGCCGAACGTCAGGCGGCTCCAGGCGGGAAAGGCGGCATGATACGCGGCCGTGTCGGATGGCGTCTCGGGACTCATCGGCGTTCCTTCCGGGCAGATCTCTGTTGTCTGTTGTGCGTGGGGCACGTCGCGGTTGTGCGTGAGGCGCGCCGCGGCCCCGCGTCGCGCGGGCGGACGATTATACGCCCGCGCTGCGGACGTGTGAACCGTCGCCGGACGGCGAACGCCAAAGCTGACGACAACGACACGCACCACAGAGAACACGAAGCACACCGAGTTGTGAAAGCGATCACCGGGGGGTAGGGCTGGGCGCGTTGCATCGCGCGGCCGTGGCGGAATCCGAGCACTTCACGAATCGCTACGGCAAGCACGTGCGGCTGTTGGCGATGACGGGCATGATTCTCGACGAGCGCGAGTGGATCGACGACCCGCGACCTGGAGCGGCGCGACTCGCTGACCTACCACGGCAGCTCGCTGAAGACGCCGATCGACCTGGCCGTCATGCTCGGCGCCGACGGGCGGGACCTATACGCCTGGACGAACGCCGACGGCGGCTCGCTGGCCCAATCCGTCCGATACGTCGTGCCGTACGCCCTGGGCGACAAGACGCACCGCGAGTGGGTGCACTCGAAGGTCGACCTCGACCGCCGCCGCGCCGAAGCCGGGCTGGAGAAGTACCGCCGCGTCGCCCACGCCGATCGCGATTACTACTACGGGGCGGGGCCTGCCACGAGCGACGGCGCAGGCGGAGTCGAGTGGCAGACGCTCGAGGTTCGCAAGGGCCAAGACACCGACCCGCTCAAGCAGTAGGTAGGATGAGCCAGAAGCTGGCATGGCAGAGAGACATGGCGTGAGAATGTGTCGACGTGGGGCGTATTGACGCTTGTCAAAGGCAAAGATGTATGCTTGGAATGCACGTGACACACTGCGACGCATAAGAAGGAGAGTAGTGCCCTGATGATCCCGCTGCGTGCGAAATGGCTTTGGATCGCAACCATCAGCATATTGTTATTCGTCGTCATTGCGGGGCTGCTCGTCGACTCGAATGGGTGCTTGCCAGGCGCAGGTGAACTTGTCTCCAGTGTTATTGTAGCCGCGTTGGTGAGCACAGGGCTTGTGGCGGATGGCATCCTTGCCTTGTGCGACCGACGCAGGTGGCCCTTTGCGATCGCTGTCGCGGTTGTGTATGCGGTGTGGTTTGCGCCAACGGTTCTCTGATTGGTACGAAGATGCGGCGGCGTGTGGCGTGGTTGCCAACGCGGCCGGGAAGGGTGATCGATGGATAGCGGTTTTGGATACGTGCTTCAGGCCGAGCGTACGCCGCCGCTGTCGGTGTGTCGGCATTCGCGGCCGGGCATTGCGGCGTTCGTCATCGCCCTGGCGTCCCTAGCGGCCGTCGGCGGCATCGTGACGCAACAGATCCTTGATCCGCGGCCGGCCTCTGGCAGCGCGATCCCGCTACGGTGCCTGGGCCTGTTGGGCGCGCTGCTGCTCGCCTTCGTGGGCTTGGGGCTCGCCGCCGCGGCCGCGTGCCAGGACCGGGCGAAACGGCACTTCGTCATCCTCGGGCTGTGGGCCAGCGCCGCGGGCGTCCTGGCCAATCCGGTGGGGAATCTGCTGCTGATGAGGTTGTTGGTATGAAGCGCGATGCCCCCGAGACGACGGGCGCGGCGCGGCCGGCGGCGCCGCATCGGGTCAGGCCCAGGCCGAAGCGCTCGTTCCTGGGCGTGGCGTCATTGCTCATGGCTCTCTATACCGTGGGAGGCATTGTGGTTGGAGTCGCGATGGAGTTGGCTGCGCCGGCGTCGGGAGATTCACAGCGCGCGGTCGCGGTCAATGTCGTCTCCTGGTTGCTCGTTGGCGTGATTTGGGCGCCCTATGTCGGCGTGGTTCTGGGAGTCGCGTCGCTCAGCCGGCCGCGTCGCGGAAGGATTTATGCGCTCCTGGGCCTCGGGTTGAACTGCGTGTTCTTGTTGTTTGTGGCGCTGAGCACCACGTTGGCCATGGCGATCTACGGGAGGCAGTCGCCCTGAAAGGGGCCGCTCGTGGCTCTCGCGCCGGGGTTCCCACGCTGGCCTGGAATGGTACGCCCTGGAGGGACACGCGGCCACGTTCCCTCTGTTGCTCTGTGTGGCCGTCGCTGTACGTCGGACAATCGAAAATCGGCAATCGCAAATCGGAAATCGGAAATGGGCAATCGCCCGGACGTGGTTGCTCGGCTGCGCCTCGCAGCCCACGGCACCCATTGCTGCCCAGCGCGTGCCGCGGGGCTTACACGTAGCTGTGTTTGCCGGTCATCAGGTAGTTGACGACGATCCAGTTGAACAGCATCACGCCGACGCCGAGCAGGCAGCCGGCCGCGGTGACGAGCCCGCGGCGATGGGCGGG
>JAGXKT010000065.1 GCA_018335035.1 Phycisphaerae bacterium | reverse complement strand
GTGGGCGTAGCGGCGGTCGGGGATCTCGTCGTGCGAATACGGTTCAAGCGTATCGGCCTCGCCGGCGAGGACATACCGCTCGCCGACGATGCGGCGAAGCGCGTCGAGAATCTCCGGCGTGATCGGGCTGTAGGGTGGCGTCGGCATGAGGATTTCGGGGCTTAGCCCGGCATGCGTGCGGCCTCGGCGGCGCCGCGAACGGCAGTGCCCGCTTCCGGTGGCGCCAGGTCCACGGTCAGATTGTCTATATGTGCCTTCCCGTCCGAAACCGAGAACCTGCCGAACGCGATGGCGTTGGACGCGACCCGTTTGAGCCGCCACGTCTTCACGTCGACCAGCGCGAAGCCCTCGCCGCCGGTGACGATCAGCAACCACCGCCCGTCCTTGCCCAGTTGCGTTGGCCAGGCGTACATATCATGGGGATGAAAGACGACGAAGCTCTCGTCCGCGGCCGCGTCGTAGGCCCACACCGCGCCCTTGAACACCGCCGTGTACGTCACGTCCCCGTCGGCGAGCGTGTCTTCCCGCGAGCCGAGTGTCGGATGCCTGCCCGGCAGCCGCCGGATCGTCATGACGCCATCGTCGATGTTCTCGTTGGCCAGCGCCCAGAAGTACGGGGCGTATTCGAGCTCGCCGGCCTTGCCGGCCAACGTGCCCGCGTCCTCCGCGCCGTAGAGGTACTTGGCCTCCTCGAGGAACGCGCGCTCGGCGGCGAACCGCCCGTCGTGGAAGTTCGCACTGGTGTCGATTCCCGTGACGCGCCGCGTGGCCTGGTGGGATTGGCTCAGCGTCATGGACACGCACTCGGCATGGCTGGGATTGACGATGCGGAGAACCGTGGTCGTGTACGCTGTGCCTTGTTGCATCTCGACGAGCAGAACCGCCTGCCGGCCTTCTTCTTCATACAGGTCGACCGTTCCGTATTCCTCGATGCCGTAGATTGTGGTCGACGCAATCTCCTGCGGTTCTTGTCCGGGAACGTGCAGCGTGAGCACGGACGTTAGCTTGCCGCTCGGTGGGTCGATAATCTCGGCGCGGAGCGTACCGGTCGCGCCGGGTGCGAAGGCGAACGGTACCTTGATGTGCTCGTCGGCGCGCCGCTCGAGCGTGGTCATGTCCACGCGCTCGGCGGCGCTGCGCGTCGCCTGGGGCACGTTCTTGGGCTTGGCGGAGTGTTCTCCGTCGCCGCAGCCGGGGCTGAGCGATACGAGCAACGCGGCGACGGTGCTTGCCGCCACCACGCGCGCCGCTCGGCGAAGCAACCAATGTCGCCTGCTGTTCATGGCTTGGTCCCCATCGTGTACGCTATCGTTCGTTCATGTCACCGTCGGACGGATAGGAGACGGAATCGACGTGTTTCCTCGGCCGGCGGGCGCCGGCGTCGCGCGGGCCGACGTGGACGTGCCAGACCTGTTGGGCCATCCGCCGGACGTTGCGGCGGATGTGCCAGCCGAAGATCACCCCGGCGACCAGCAGAATCACGATCAACGGCAGCAGGCAGACGAACACGACCAGCCCGACGGCCAGCGTCATCACGCCGCGGACGAAGGCCCAAACACCCGCCAGTGGCGACGGCCGCGACCGGCCGATCTGTATGCGAATCCATTGCGACATCAACACCCTTCCGTGCAGCGTTCGACCTTCGAAGTTCGGCGTGCGACGCTTATGCGCGGTACCTTGGCCGTCAACGGTCGGGCCCGCAGAAGGCGTAGGCATCGAACACCTGTTGTCTCTCTGTTTCTCTGGTCCTCTGTGTCGCCACTACCATGCCGCCTACGGAGCCGAGACGTCCTCCAACTCGGCGGGGTAGTCCGGCCGGCGGCCTTCCAAGACGGCGACGACGTCGTGGACCACGTCGCACATGGCCTCGACGGCCGCGGGGACGCGCGCGGCGATGTGCGGCGTCAGCAGCACGTTGTCCAGCCCGAACAGCGGGTAGTCCGGCGGGGGCGGTTCCGGGTCGTGGCAGTCGATCACGGCGAACGACAGCTTGCCGGCCCGCAGCGCCGACGCCAGGGCGGCGTAGTCCACGCATTGCCCGCGTGCGGCGTTGATGAACTGCGCGCCGTCCTTGAACTGCTTCAGCGCGTCGGCGTCGATCAGCCCGCGGCTGGTGGCGTTCAGCGAGGTGTGGATCGTCACCAGGTCGCTGCGGGCGTACAGCTCGGACTTGCCCACCGCCTCGGCGGGGTAGTCCACCTCGATCGCCTTCAGATCGTTGTACAGCACCGTCATGCCTGCCGCCTGGGCGATCCGCCCGACGCGGCTGCCGATGCGCCCCGCCCCGACGATCCCCAGCGTCATGTCCGCCAGGAACCGACCGAACGTCTGCTTGCGCGTGCGGTGGAACTCCTCCGGCGCCACCGACCCGCTCATCGGCCAGAAGCGGCGGTTCATCTCGATGATCATCCGCGTGGTGTAGTCCACGACGGCGAGCGTGTTGGCCGCGGGCGTGTGGACGACCTCCACGCCGCGGGCGCGGCAGGCGGGCACGTCGATGTTGTCAATGGCGACGCCGGCCCGCCCGACGACCTTCAGCCGCGGCGCCAGCGCCAGCAGGGCGTCGGTGACCTGCGTGTAGGTGCGGACGACCAGGGCGTCGGCCTGCGCGAGTTCCGGCGGCGCCTCGCCGGCGGCGACGGCGGCGTTGACGGCCTCGGCGCCGCTGCGGGCGACGGTGCCGTTGTCCGCCAGGTAGCCCAGCGCGCGGTCGCTGAGCGGCTCACTGACGAGGATGTTCCAGCTCTGCCGGGCCATGGGCGGGAGTATAGGCAGCGGCGCCTCGGTGTGTCCAGAGCGGGCGTCGCGCGGCCTACTCGCCGCGACCGACGAGGCGCCGCACGGCCCAACCGAGCCGTCCGCGAATGCCGCGAATGCCAAGCCGGCGCGACAGGCGCCGGATGGCCGGCTCGCGCGGTGCGAGCGTCAGCGCCCGGGCGATGTAGCGCCGGGCTCGGGCGTCGCGCCCGGTGCTGTGGTGGGCCAGCGCCAGGTTATACAGCGCCAGGGGGTAGTCTGGGCGCAGCTTCAGCGCCCGGCGGCAGTGCGCGATGCCTTCGTCCATCCGATCCATGCGGAAGCAGCAAACGGCCAGGTGATGCCGCCCCTGCGCATCGCTCGGCGAGAGACGCACGAGACGTCGGAAGACGTTCCGCGCTTCGCGAGGCCGACCGGCCTGCAGCAACATCTGTCCCAGTTCCGCCAGCGCGCGGGCATCGTCGCCGGCGCGCTTCAGCTCGGACAGAAAATGCCCCGCCGCGCGCTCCGCTCGCCCGCGATGCAGCATGATCTGCCCCAGCCGCGCGTGGGCGCCGGGGTACGTTGCGTCAATGCGCAGCACGAACTGGAAGTGCTGCCGGGCCTCCTCCAGCCGACCGCGATGCAACTCCAGCGTGCCCAGCGAAAAATACGCCGCCGCATGCTCCGGATCGTGGGCCAGAACCGCCCGGTACTGCGCCTCGGCGGCGTCGAGCCGCCCTTGCTCGATCAGAAGGTCGCCGTAGTCCAGCCGCGTGTCCGCGTCGTCCGGGTACAGCGCCAACTCGCACTCGAAGTACTCCCGTGCCGTCGCCGGGGCGCCCTTGGCCCAGTAGGCGTCGGCGATGCGGGCGTTGCCGCTGGGGTGGGACGGGTCCAGCCGCAACGTCTCGCGCCAGCAGTCGATCGCGCGGTCGTAGTCGCCCTGGGCGTAGAAGCTGTTGCCGATGTTGAAGCTGCACAGCGGGCAGGCGTCCTTGAACAGCCGCGCCAGGTAGAACATCACCTCCGCCTTGTCGTGCTGCGACAGCTCCGCGTAGCTGACAATCCGGTTGCAGTAGCACGGCTCGTACGTCGGGTCGATCTGCTCGATCCGCTCGAAGCACGCCAGCGCCTCGGCGTAGCGCCCCTGGCGGTTCATGGTCACGCCCAGACAGTTCAGCGCCTCGACGTCGTCGGGTGCGAGCTTGACGGCCGCCTCGTACGCCTCGCCCGCGCGCGTGACATCGTCCATCGCCTCGAGCGTCAGACCCAGATTGAACAGCCACGAGGCGTTGTGCGGGTTGACCTCGATCGCCGCGCGCAGCTCCGCGGCCGCCTCGGCCAGCCGCCCGCTGTCGTATAGCGAACGCGCCCGCTCGGCCCGGACCTCCGCGTCCGTCCATTCGTTCATCGTGCTCATGGGCTTTCGACGCTCCGCAGCATCACGCCCGATGTTCCGGCGTTGCTACCCCGAGCACTATTCTACTGCGCAGAGGCGATTTCGACAACGCCCTCCGCGCCGCGGACGCGCAAAACGGGCGGTTTCCTTCCGCCGCGAGGCGAACATCGGGTACAATGGAGTCGATAAACAAGACACAACGCACCTTCAATCGCGCCGCTGCCCGGGTCGGGTCCGGGCGACGGCGACCGGAACGGGGCCGATCTGGTTTCGACCGGACGAGTTGAGGTGCCGGTTGCGTGCCGAGGTTCCAAGGCGGCCTCGTAAAACACCTTGGGCTAACTTACTTGCCGACAACCAG
>JAGXKT010000011.1 GCA_018335035.1 Phycisphaerae bacterium | reverse complement strand
CCTCGACCTGCCCGCCGATGCCCTCGACGACCTCGTGGACCTCTACTACCGCCTCCGCTGGGGACACGCGACGGTTTCCCTCGCCCGCGTCCGGGCCGCCGAACAACAGGTCGCCGACCTCGCCGAATTGCTCAAACGCCGCAAGGCGTAGCTGTCACACAGCCGCGGAGACACCGAGACGACAAGGCGGGCTCAAGGATTCGCGGACTACGGATGACGCTCCGCTCCCACGGCGTCGCTCCCACGGCGTCGCTCATTCATCCAGCGGCAGGGCCCAATCCGGCAGCGTCAGCGGCTCGCCCGTGGCGGCGTCGGTCCACGCCACGGCCGCTTCTTCCGCCGTCAGGCGGACGTCGCCCGGCGTGCAGACGCCTTTGCGTATCTGCGCGGCGAAACGCATGCTGATCGACTTATCGCCGTCGGAATGTCTGAGAAGCATGGTGCGCACAAGCCCGTCTGAAGGACCGAGGCCAATGTGGTACGCCGGTGCGCGGCTTTTGGCAGGGCGTGTGGTCGCATGGCCCTTCGCGGTCCGCGGGCGGCATGTGAACCAGACGAGATCGCTATCGGCCGCGCCGGCATCCTGCGGCGCGTCGATGGGTGACACGTCGAACAGTTGTTGAAACCGCGCATACCCCCGTGCGGCGTCAAGCCACAGACCACCACTCCCGGCGGTCTCCAGCTGTTCCGACGAGTACTCCACGACGGCGCCCATAGGCGAGCCCGTTTGATGTGAATCAAGCCGCAAGAGCTGTTGATCCCGCGCAACAAGAATGCTCGACATCGGGCCCTCGCCATAAACGAGCTTCGCCCCGCCCGCCGTGACCCGTGCGGTCATTGTGCCCGGCATGGCGTCCGGCAGCACCACGCGCGCGTGCCAGTTGTCCTGGCGTGCGGGCAGTGCGGCCAGTTCGGCGAATGTCGGCGGTTCGGCGTCGGCGGCCGGTGGCGCTTTGCGTTCCTGCGGCGTTGTCCCGACCGGTCGCGTCGTCGGTGCGGCGTTCTCGTCGTCGCTATTGCATCCGCCGGCGACCAGCCCGGCCGCGGCAAACAACGTGACCAGGACCAATCCGAACCTGCGTGGGGGCGTTCCCGTGCGTATCATGGCATTCCTTTCGTTTTGATGTGCACAACGCTCGCGGCCGCACGCCGTGTCGCCAGCATCGAGTGTGCCACAGGGCAGACGTTTTTGGCAAGCGCTCAGCCGGCCGCGCTGCCAGGCGGGACACGGGCGCGGGCGCGCAAGAAGACGCCGGCGGTCCCCCGATTCCGCCGGCGCCTTTGTAATGCGGTGGCGTGGGTGCGTTATCGCCCGGCGACCCGGTCGGGCAGGGCATCGGCCTTGTTGACCAGCTCGACGAACTGCTTTCGGTAGCCGTGGCGGTCGTCGCCGACGGCGGCGGCGCCCAGCTCGGCCGCGCCGGCGTAGGTGTACGACCCGGCGTGCTCGCTGTCGCGCAGGAGCATGCCGAAGGCCGCGACGGCCGCGGCGAAGCGGAAGTCTTCCGAGGCGTCCGCCAGCGTCGCCCCGTCGTCGGTGACGGCGAAGACGAGCTTGCGGCTCGTCTCGCCGTCCGGCTGCTTGTAGCGCAGCTTGACGGTCATCGTCTCGTCGCTGACGGGGACCGGTGCGACCATCGCGGCTGAGGGATCGTCGGCCTCCGCGCCGGGCTGATACTTCAGCTCATCGACCGGCGGGGCGGACGACGGCACCTCCACGCCGGCCGGGACGATTTCGTACAACGCCGTGACCGTGTGCCCGGCGCCGATTTCCCCGGCGTCCTTGGTGTCGTCGTTGAAGTCTTCCTTGTTCAGCAGGCGGTTCTCGTAGCCGATCAGGCGGTAGCCGGCCACCTTGGCGGGGTTGAACTCCACCTGGATCTTCACGTCCTTGGCGATCGTCACCAGCGTCCCGGAAATCTGCCGGACGAGCACCTTGCGCGCCTCGGCGAGCGAGTCGACGTAGGCGTAGTTGCCGTTGCCCTTGTCGGCGAGCTTCTCCATCCGCGAGTCCTTGTAGTTGCCCGTGCCGAAGCCCAGCACGGACAGGAACACGCCGCTTGCGGCCTTGTCCTGGATCAGCCGGATCAGCCGGCTGTGATCGGTGATGCCCACGTTGAAGTCGCCGTCGGTGCAGAGGATCACGCGGTTGCAGCCGCCGTCGATGTAGTTCTCGCGGGCGACCTTGTAGGCCAGCGTGATTCCCGCGCCGCCGGCGGTGGACCCCCCGGCCGAAAGCTTGTCCAGCGCCGCGACGATCGCGGCCTTGTCGTCGCCGTTGGTCGCCGGCAGGACCAGCCCCGACGAGCCGGCGTAGACGACGATCGCCACGCTGTCGTTTTCGGTGAGGTTCTCGACCAGCAGTTTCATGCCCTTCTTGACCAGGTCGAGCTTGTGGGCCGACCGCATGGACCCGGAGACGTCCAGCAGGAACACGAGGTTGCTCAGCGGGCGCTTGTCGGCGTCGATCTCGCGGCCTTTGAGGCCGATCCGCGCGAGGCGGTGCTTCGGCGCCCACGGGCAGCCGGCCAGGTCGACGTGCACGGCGAACGGGTCGCTGCCTTCCGGGCCGGCGTAGTCGTAATCGAAGTAGTTGATCATCTCCTCGATGCGGACCGCCCCGGGCGGCGGCAGGTGCCCCTGGCGGGCCAGGAAGCGGCGGATGTTCGAATAGCTGGCCGTGTCCACGTCGATCGAAAACGTGCTCAGCGGATGCTCCCCGACGGCGAGAAACCCGTTCTCTGCGACGAAGTCGTAGGACTCCGTGTTGAACCCGGCCGGCGCTTCGCCTTCGCCCATCGGCATGGGGGCCATGTAGGAAGCCGCGGGACGGCGTTGCTCAAGCCCAAGACGGCTGTCTGCCGCCTCCTTGCCGGCCAGGTCTCGCCCGCCCGGCGCGGCGCGGCCCGTGAACGACTGATCTGCCCGCGTATCGCAGCCGAGCGTGGACCACATGACCGTCACCGCGGCCGCGAGAATCCCCAGCGTCGCGATGATCGTGATTGTCAGGTTTGTCTTGCTCATCGGTGTTCTCCCTGTGTGGTTCGGACCCATGGTTCGCGAGTCTGTACCCCTGCGGGCGGGCCTTGCGCAGAAAACACCGTCGGCGTGGGGCATCGCGTTGTCGCGTTGGCGGTCGGCCTCCATAACCGGTTAGACATGCGGTGACGGGGACAGTTCCCGCGAATTCGGCGCGAATTCGGCCGGAAAATTCAACGCGGAGCACGCAGAGAATGCGACAAGTTGTAGGGCTGGTCCCTTGACCCGCCGCGGCGGCTCGTGTAGCCATGGCGCTGCGGCGCGATGAGGCGTCGCGTCTGGAGCCAGTCCCCGTGAAAGCCATCATGGTGATGTTCGACTCGCTGAACCGTCACTTCCTCTCGCCGTACGGCTGCGACTGGACGCAGACGCCGAACTTCCAGCGGCTCGCCGAGCGGACCGCGCGGTTCGATAGCTGCTATGTCGGTTCCATGCCGTGCATGCCCGCCCGGCGGGAGATTCACACGGGGCGGTACAACTTTCTGCATCGCTCGTGGGGGCCCATCGAGCCGTTCGACGACTCCATGCCGGAAATCCTCAAGACCCACGGCGTCTACTCCCACCTCGTCAGCGACCATTACCACTACTGGGAGGACGGCGGCTGCACGTACCACACGCGGTACCAGTCGTGGGAGATCTCGCGCGGGCAGGAGGGCGATCCCTGGATCGGGCAGGTGCGCGACCCGGAGATGCCCGAGTGCGTCGCCGGGCGCAGCGGCGATAACTGGCGCCAGGACTGGGTCAACCGGGCCGCCATGCAGCGCGAGGACCTTCAGCCGCAGGCCAAGACGTTCGGCGGCGGCATCGAGTTCCTCCGCCGCAATCACGACGCGGACAACTGGTTCCTGCACATCGAGACGTTCGACCCGCACGAGCCGTTCTTCACCCAGCAGCACTACAAGGACCTCTACCCGCACGACTACACCGGCCCGCACTTCGACTGGCCCCCGTATCGCTACGTCGCCGAGACGCGCGACCAGGTCGAGCACTGCCGCTACGAGTACGCCGCGCTGGTCAGCATGTGCGACGCCTGGCTGGGCAAGCTGCTGGATGCGATGGACGAGCTGGACCTGTGGGACGACACGATGCTGATCGTCAACACGGACCACGGCTTCCTGCTGGGCGAGCACGACTCGTGGGCGAAATGCTGGTGCCCGTGGTTCGACGAAAAGGCCCGCACGCCGCTGTTCGTGTGGGACCCGCGCTGCGGCGTCGCCGGCGAGCGGCGCGCGAGCTTGGTCCAGACGATCGACCTGGCGCCGACGCTGCTGGAGTATTTCGGGATCGAGCCGACGGCGGACATGCAGGGCCGGCCGCTACGGCAGACCGTCGCCGACGACACGCCGATCCGCGACGCGGCGTTGTACGGCGTCTTCGGCGGGCACGTCAACGTCACCGACGGGCGCTACACGTACTTCCGCGCGCCGGCAACGCCGGATAACACGCCGCTGTACGAATACACGCACATGCCGACGCACATGCGAGATCTGTTCCGCGTCGAGGAGATGCGCGGCATGACGGCCGGCGGACCGTTCGACTTCACCAAGGGCTGCCCGGTCATGAAGATTCCCGTCCCGATCGATCGACGCGAGGGCGACCCGCGCATGACGCGGACCTGGCTGTTCGACACGCACGCCGACCCGCACCAGGATGCCCCGCTGGACGACCCGGGCATCGAGAAGCGGATGATCGACCACCTCGCCCGCCTGATGCGCGAGACCGATGCCCCGCCCGAGCAGTACGAACGCCTCGGGCTGCAATCGTAAGGGCCGGACGCCGGCTTGACCCGCCCGCCGGCGGCTCGTAGCGTATCGCCTCGCGCAGACGCAACCGAAAGGCCAACGCATGGACGTTCCCCTGCTCGATCTGACAACGCAATACGCCGCCATCCGCGACGAGGTCCTCGCCGCCGTCACCGACGTGCTGGAAGGGCAGCTCGTCTGCAACGGACCGGCCGTGCGCACCTTCGAGGCACAGGTGGCGCAATACTGCAACGCCGCCCACGCGCTGGGCGTTTCCAGCGGGACCGACGCGCTGCTGGTGACGCTGATGGCGCTGGGCATCGGCGCCGACAAGCCCGCCTGCCGAACGGGCGGCGCCTGCGACGGCGCCGAAGAGGTCATCACGCCGGCGTTCACGTTTTTCGGCACGGCCGGAAGCATCTGGCGCGCCGGCGCCAAGCCCGTGTTCGTGGATATCGACCCCGAAACGTTCAACCTGGACCCCCGCGCCGTCGCCGCCGCGATCACCGACCGCACGCGGGCGATCCTGCCCGTGCACCTCTACGGGCAGATGTGCGAGATGGACGCGCTCGGCGAGACCGCCCAGCGCCACGAGCTGCCGGTGATCGAGGACGCCGCCCAGGCCGTCGGCGCCGAGCACGCCGGGCGGCGGGCCGGGTCGCTCGGCACCGCGGCGTGTCTGAGCTTCTACCCGACCAAGAACCTCGGCGCGATGGGCGACGCCGGGATGGTCCTGACGCAGGACGCGGACCTCGCCGAACGGTGTGCCGTGCTGCGCAACCACGGGCAGAGCCGCCAGTACATCCACGATTGGGTGGGGGGCAACTTCCGCATGGACTCCATCCAGGCCGCGGCGCTGTCGGTCAAGCTGCGCCAGCTGGACGCCTGGACCGACGCCCGCCGCGCCAACGCGGCCGCGTACAACGAGCGGCTCGCCGGCGTGGACGAGGTCACCGTGCCCGTCGAGCGCGCCGACCGGCGGCACATCTACCACCAGTACGTCATCCGCGCCGCGCGGCGCGACGAGCTGCGGGCGTTTCTGACGGATCGCGGCATCGCCTCCGGCGTGTACTACCCGCTGGGGCTGCACCTGCAGGCGTGCTTCGCGGGTCTGGGCTACCGGGAGGGCGACCTGCCGGAGACCGAACGCGCCTGCCGCGAGGTCCTCGCCCTGCCCGTCCACCCGGAATTGAGGCCCGAGCAGCTCGACCACGTCGCCGAATCCATCAAGGCGTTCTACGCGAGGTGATTCGCGGCCTCATTGCGACGACGTGGTTGCTGCGCAAACCACGGCACCCGACCGGCGGAATGTGGTGGCGTGCCCGCCGGTAACACGGCGACCTACGCCACCAACTGCGGCAGGAGTTCGTCGGCCGGGCCCTGGAGGGCGACGTCGACGAGCGAGCTGGCGGGGGTCGGTTCGAGGTTGACCTCGACGGTCGTCGCGCCGGTCGCCGCAGCGATTTCCACCAATCCCGCGGCCGGGTACACCACCGCGCTGGTCCCCGCCGTCAGGAACACGTCGCAGTCGCCGGCGGCGTCGGCCGCGGCGGTCCAGACGTCCTGCGGGAGCATCTCGCCGAACCACACCACGTCCGGGCGCAGCCGGGCGCCGCAGTCCGGACAGGCGGGAATCGCGGCGATCGGCTCGTGTCCGACCTCGCGCCGGTAGGGGCAGACGCTACAGCGAATCCGCAACAGCGAGCCGTGCAGCGCCAACACGTTGACGCTCCCGGCCCGCTGGTGCAGCGCGTCGATGTTCTGCGTCGCCAGCGTGAACGCCCCGCCGCGGGCGGTGAGGCGCTTTTCGAGTTCGGCCAGGGCGACGTGCCCGGCATTGGGCGCCAGTTCGCCCAGTTGCACACGCCGGTCGGAGTACCATTTCCAGACGCGCTGCGGGTCGCGGGCGTAGCCGGCGGGCGTGGCCCAATCCTCCACGCGCAGCCCGTCCCACAGGGCCCCGCCGACCGTACGGCCCGTATGGGCCCCGCGGTAGGTCGGCACGCCGCTGGCGGCGCTGATGCCCGCGCCGGTCAGGCAGGCGACGTGGCGCGCGGCGCCCAGCAGGTCGCGCACGCGGGCGATCTCGGCCTGGTCGGGCCCGTCGGTCATGGGCGCCATCCTCGCCGCCGAGCCCGCGCCCGTCAACCCGGCGCGCCGCGGGCGGAGGGCGTCGGTTGCCACACTGAGCCCCGGAGGCCATGCGGCCCGCATAGGGACAGAGAGAAACCAATCGTTGCGGTTGTTCTCTGTTGCTCCGGGGCTCTGTGTCGAGAACGAAAACGCCACGCTGCGGGTCGCTTGATGGATCAGGCGACCAATTTAGCCGCAGACCGGTACGCCGCACCCCTTGGCCAATCGGTGCCGCTCGGCTACAATGCCTCCCCCGCTGCACGCCGAAGTGACCTCTGCAAGAAAGGCCTGACGTGTCTGAGGAATTCTTCACCCGCCGGCTCGATAACGGGATGGTGCTGTTGGCCCAGCGGATGGGTCACGTGTCGTCGGCGGCGATGACGCTGCTGGTGCCCGCCGGTGCCGCCCACGACGCCGCCGGCGCCGACGGCGCCGCGTCCGTTGCGGCCGAGTGGTGCTTCCGCGGCGCCGGCGACCGCGACACGCGGCAGCTCAACGATGCCCTGGACGCCCTGGGCTGCCAGCGCGGCGAAACCGTCCGCAGCGAGCACGTGCGCTTCTCGTCCGCCCAGCTCGGGCGGAACCTCCACGACGTGCTGGCGCTCTACGCGGACGTGCTCCGCCGCCCGCGGCTGAGCGACGCGACCTTTGAGCCCTGCCGCAACGCGGTGATGCAGGACCTGGCCTCGCTGGAGGACGAACCGGCGCGAAAGTGCAACCTGCTGCTGCGGGAGCAGTTCTACCCCTGGCCGCTGGGGCGGTGCCCGTACGGGCACGCCGACGCGCTGAAGGCCTTGACGCCCGAGGCCGTGCGCGAACACGTCGCACGCGGCTTCAGCCCGTCCGGGGCGATTCTCGCCGTGGCGGGCAACGTCGATTGGGACGGATTGTGCGCCGCGGCCGAGGCGGCCTTCGGCGATTTCGCCGCCGACGCGCCGCCGCCCGTGCAGCCCGAGCCCGCCCGCCGGGGCGTGCGGCACATCGCCAAGGACTCCGCCCAGCAGCATATCGCCCTGGCGCACGCGTCGGTACCGCTGTCGGACGAGCGCTACTACGCGGCGCGGACGGCGCAAACGGTTCTGTCCGGCGGGATGGGCAGCCGGCTGTTCGCAGAGGTCCGCGAGAAGCGCGGGTTGGTCTACCACGTCTCGTGCCGGTACAACACGCTCAAGGACCAGGCCGGGCTATTCACCTACGCCGGCACGCGCCCGGAGGTCGCCCAGGAAACGTTCGACGTGACCGTCGGCGAGCTGCGCCGACTGCGCGAGGGCATCACGCCGGACGAGCTCGCCCGCGCCAAGACGCAGCTCAAAAGCTCGCTCGTGATGCAGGGCGAATCCACCGGCGCCCGGGCGCGGATGCTCGCGACGGACTGGTACCACCTGGGTCGGCTGCGCGGGCTGGCGGAGATCTCCGACGCCATCGACGCCGTCACCGCCGACGACGTTCTGGCGTATCTGGACGACTACCCGGCCGAGGATTTCACCGTCCTCGTGATCGGCCCGCAGGACATCGAGACCGGCGCGACGAGCGCCTGAGGATATGGACTTCAAACACACCACGCTGGACAACGGCCTGACCATCGTCGCGGAGGTCAATCCCGACGCGGCCTCGATGGCGGCGGGATTCTTCGTGCGGACGGGCAGCCGGGACGAGACGCCCGAGGTCGCCGGCGTCAGTCATTTTCTGGAGCATATGGTCTTCAAGGGCACGGAGCGGCGCACGGCGCTGGACGTCAACCGCGAGTTCGACGAGATGGGCGCCGACTACAACGCCGGCACGTCGTACGAGAACACGATTTTTTACGGCGCCGTGCTGCCGGAGTTCCAGCAGCGCCTGCTGGACCTGCTGGGCGATATCCTCCGCCCGTCGTTGCGGCAGGAGGACTTCGACGTTGAGAAGAACGTCATCCAGGAGGAAATCGCGCTGTACGAGGATCAGCCGGTCTTTCGCACGTACGAGAAGCTCATGGCCGCGTTCTTCGACGGGCACCCGCTGGGCAACGAAATCCTCGGGACGACCGAGTCGATCGGCGCGCTGCGGCGCGAGCAGATGCTGGAGTATTTCACGCGGCGCTACGCGCCGGGCAACGTGACGCTCGTGGGCGTCGGTGACGTGGACTTCGGCGCGCTGGTCGACCAGGCGCAGCACATCTGCGGCGATTGGAGCCCCGCTGAGACCCAGCGCGACACGCCGCCGGCGCCGGGCAAGACCGGGCGGACGATTCTCGCCGATGAGCGCCTGGTGCGCGAGCACGTCGGGCTGATGTCGCCGGCACCGAGCCACCAGGACGACGAGCGCTTCGCCGCGATGCTGCTGGCGACCGTCCTCGGCGACGAGACGGGCAGCCGGCTGTACTACGCGCTGGTGGACCCGGCGATCGCCGATGAGGCGACCACGGCATACATGCCGCTCGATGCGGCCGGGGCGTTTGTGACGTTCCTCGCCGGCGATCCGCAGCGAGCGGACGAGGCGCTGGAGATCACCGAGCGTGAGTTGAAGCGCTTCGCCGACGAGGGCCCGACCGATCCCGAGCTGACCGCGGCCAAGCACAAGCTCGCCTGCCAGACCACGCTGTCCGGCGAGTTGCCGATGGGGCGGCTCGCCGCCGTCGGCAGCGACTGGGTCTACCGCGGGGACTACATGCCGCTGTCCGAGCACGTCGAGCGCGTCTACGCTGTCACGGGCGAGCAGGTGCGCGAGCTGGCGCAGCGGTACGACCTGACGGCGACCTGCACGCTGGCGCTGGGCCCGCGAGAGGACCTGTGAACGCCGCCGTGACAGGCCTGCCCGCCGTCGCGCGCGACCCGGCCGGTCGGCGGGTGACGGTCGTCGGGCTGGGACGCTTCGGCGGGGGCGTTGGCGCAGTGCGCTGGCTGTGTTCGCACGGGGCGCACGTGACCGTCTCCGACCGCGCCGCGCGTGAAGCGCTGGGTCCGTCGCTCGATCAAATCGCCGACCTGGACGTGACGCTGCACCTCGGCGGGCACGACGAGGCCGACTTCCTGAACGCCGACCTGCTGGTGGTCAATCCCGCGATTCGGCCGGAGATGCCGCTTCTGGCGGCCGCGAGGTCCGCCGGCGTGCCGCAGACCACGGAAATGAACCTCTTCCTCGCGCGCTGCCCGGCGACGGTGGTGGGGGTGACCGGAACCGTCGGCAAGTCCACGACCACCGCGATGATCGGCGCCGTCCTGTCGCCGGGTCGCACAACGCACGTCGGCGGCAACATCGGGCACAGCTTGCTGTGCGAGTCGGACCGCATGAGCGCCGGCGACGTCGCCGTCGTGGAGCTGTCGAGCTTTCAGCTCGAGCGCGTCGAGCAGATCGGCGTCGGCCCGCACGTCGCCGTGGTAACGAACTTCGCGCCGAATCACCTGGACCGTCACGAGACGCTCGCCGCTTACGCCGAGGCGAAGAAGGCGATCTACCGCTATCAGGCATCCGAGGACGTGCTCGTGCTCAACGCCGCGTGCGACGCGACGCGCGCCTGGGCGGACGAGGCACCGGGGCGCGTGGCGTGGTTCGACCCGGCCGGGGAGGCGTTCGAGCTGTCCGTACCCGGCGCGCACAATCAGGCCAACGCCCAGGCCGCGTGGACCGCGGTGCAGCAACTCGGCGTGTCGCGCGAGCAGGCCGCCGCGGCGCTGCGGAGCTTCGTCGGCCTGCCGCATCGCCTCGAGTTCGTCGCCGAGCGCGACGGCGTGCGCTACTACAACGACTCGAAGTGCACCACGCCGGACGGCACACGCGTCGCGCTGGCGGCGTTCGCGCCGCGCCGCGCGGTGGTCCTCGTCGGCGGATACGACAAGGGCGTCTCGTTCGACGCACTCGGTGAGGCGCTCGTCGCCCGCGCCAAGGCGGTCGTCGCGCTGGGCGCGACGCGTGAGGCGATCATCGCGGCCGTCGGCGCCCACGCGGGGGGCGACCGCCCGGGCGTGGTCTCCGCCGATACGTTCGACGAGGCCGTCGCTGCGGCCAAACGCCTCGCCGGGCCCGGCGAGGTCGTTCTGCTGTCGCCGGCCTGCGCAAGCTACGACATGTTCACGAATTACGAAGAGCGCGGCGACCGGTTCCGTTCGCTGGTCAGGGGAGGTTAGCCGGTCGTGCAGTCATACGATTTGCGCGAGCCCCACCAGGATGCAGGGGACACGCGGGATACTTCTCCGCGCGGATGGGCGGGGGGCACCGCAACAGACCAGATAGCGTTGCATTCGAGTTCGTGTGTGTCAGCCCCGCTGATTGCGGCCGAGATTGTCGACACGACGACTCAGCGTTCCCGGCCGGCGTCTAGACGGTGCGGCTCAGCAGCGTCAACTTGCCGGCCCTGACGCCGCGGGCGGCGATGATCGCCTCGGCCAGTTCGCGGAGCTGCCCGGCCGTGCCCTGCAGCAGGATCACCTCCAGGCAGTGGTCGTGGTCCAGGTGCACGTGCTGGCTGCACAGCACGGCGTGATGAGCGGCGTGCTGGCGTTCGGTCAGCGCCTGGGCCAGGTCGTGCGCCGCGTGATCGTAAATGATGCTCACCGCCGCGACGACCTCGGCGGCGGGGTCGGCCCACTCGGCCTCGACGAGGGCCGATCTGATCAGGTCGCGCATCGCCTCGCTGCGGTTCGTGTACCCGTGGCTCGCCATCCACCCGTCGAACCGCTCGAGCAGGTCCCGGTCAATCGCCAATGCCGTCCGCGTCAGATCGCTCATTGCGGGACTCCTTCGTTGAAGGTCCCGTCATGGTACAAGAAAAGCCCACTCGACGCATCGAGTGGGCTTGTATGGATTGTGCCACGCGCCGAACGAGGCGACGCGGTTATCGTCCCGCGCGTTCGGGGCTCATCGCCATGAGGAACTCGGCGTTGGACTGGGTTTTGCCCACGCGGTCGACGAGCATATCCATGGCCTCGACGGGCTGGATTTCGCTGAGCACTTTCCGCAGGGCGGTGATGCGTTTGTGCTCGTCGGGGTCGACGAGCAGTTCTTCCTTGCGGGTGCCGGAGGCGCCGATGTTGATGGCCGGGTAGATGCGTCGCTCGGCCAGTCGGCGGTCGAGGTAGACTTCGCAGTTTCCGGTGCCCTTGAACTCCTCGAAGATCACCTGGTCCATGCGGCTGCCGGTCTCGACCAGCGCGGTGGCGACGACGGTCAGCGAGCCGCCGTCCTCGATGTGGCGTGCGGAGGCGAAGAACCGCCGCGGCGCCTGCAGGGCGCTGGCGTCGATGCCGCCGGTCATGATACGCCCGGACCGCGGCGCCATGGCGTTGTACGCCCGTGCCAAACGCGTCAGCGAGTCCAGCAGAATCACCACGTCCTTGCCGTACTCGACCATCGAGCGCGTCATGGCGCTGACCATCTCGGCGACCTGGAGGTGCCGCGGGGCCGGCTCGTCGAACGTCGAGGCGATCACCTGCGCGTTGGTCGTGCGCTGCATGTGGGTGACTTCTTCGGGGCGCTCGTCGATCAGCAGGATGATCACGTGCACCTGCGGGTGGTTCGTGAGGATGGCGTTGGCCATCTTCTGAAGCAGCACGGTCTTGCCCGCCCGCGGGGGCGAGACGATCAGCATCCGCTGGCCGAAGCCGATCGGAGCGATCAGGTCCACGACGCGCGTGTTGATCTCGTCGGACGAGGTCTCCAGCATGATCCGGCGATCCGGATGGGCGGGCGTGAGGTTCTCGAATTCCGTCCGCTGAGAGAGCTTGTCCGGCGCGTCCCAGTTGACGGCCTCGACGCGCAGCAGCGCGAAGTACTTCTCGGACTCCTTCGGCGGGCGAATCTGCCCGAAGACCCAGTTGCCCTGCTGAAGCCCGAAGCGGCGGATCTGGCTGGGCGAGACGTAAATGTCGTCCGGGCTGGGCGTGTAGCTGGCGTCGGGGTTTCGCAGGAAGCCGAACCCGTCGGGCAGAATCTCCAGCACGCCCTCGCCGTGCATCATGCCGTTGGACTCGATGCGGGCCTTGAGGATCGCGATGACCACGTCGTCGCGCCGCATCGACTCAGGATTCTCGACGCCCTCGCCGCGGGCGACGTCGAACAGCTCCTCATCCTCCATCGCCTTGAGTGCGGGAATCTGAAGCTCGCCGCGCTTGACCTGCTCGTACTTCTCGTGCATCTGCTCGTCGAAGCCGGTCTCCTCGTCGGACGTGTCCGCGTCGCGCCGGCGGCCCTTGGTCTTGCCGCGGCCCTTTCGGGCGGGGCGCTTCGAGCCCTTGCCGGAGCTCTTGCGCTTCTCCGATGCAGCGGGTGTCTCGTCCGAAGGCGCCTCGCCGGCGTCCTCGGCCTTGCCGGCGTCGGTTGCCGACGCCGAAGGCGCCGCGTCGTCGACGTCGTCCTGTTCGAGAATCTCGCGCGCCTCGAACATTTCCTCGTCGGCCTCGTGGGCCTGCGGAACGTCCTGCTCGTCTTTCTTCCGGCTTGCCGAGCGACGCTGCTTCGTGGTGTTATTCTGTTTGGTCATAATGGCTGTGCCTCCCAATAAGGCGTGTCACTGTCGCCGGTGTGACGCCCTAAGAGACGATCTCAAAACCTTGGTGTCCCCGGCGGCTTCGCGGGGCGCGACGCGGAAAACGACACGAGGCGCCCATGGCTTGTCCGATTGCGTCTCCCGCCCCACAGCCCCGGCCGCACGCGAACACGGGCGTGTTCGTCCTGCGAGGGACCCGCTCCCTGGCCCGCTACCCCGCCGCCCACGCCGTTACCACGTCGAGAGTTCCGACGGGCTGCTCGTTATGAGCGTTCCACGGAGTGAAGAATCTCGCGGAAAAGCGTGCGGACCTGCTTACACAGGCAAGAGACGCTGGAACTGTTCTCGACAGTATAATCGCACATTCGCGATTTCGTGTCCAGCGAAAACTGCATTTTTTCGCGCCGCGCCACCGCAGCGGCGTCCCAGCCGCGTCCGGCCGCCCGCTCCAGACGCTGCCCGCGCGGCGCCGAGACAAACACCGTGTGCGTACACAACGCGTCCCAGCCGGCCTCGAACAGCACGGCCGCGTCCAGCACCACGCCGCGCACGTCGTCGCGCCGCCGGGCCGCGGCGATCCGCTTGCCGATCCGCGCGCCCATCGGCGGATGCATCTGCGCGGTCAGAAACGCCAGTTCCGCCGCGTCGGCGAAGACGATCCCCCCGACGGCGCGGCGGTCGACGCGCCCCTCGCCGTCGCAGATGTCCTCTCCCCAACGCGCCACCAGCGCCCGGCGGACCGGGGGCGTCTGGATGATCTCGTGCCCGACGACGTCGGCGTCGACGATGGCGCAGCCCAGATCGGCCAGTGCCCCGGCCGCGGTGCTCTTGCCCGCGCCGACGCCGCCGGTGATGCCGAGGACGGGTTTGCGATCATCCGTACCCATGGGGGGGGAATTGTCGCGACCGATTCGGCAGCGGGCAAATTTGAAATTCCAAATTTGAGATCTCAGACGTGGCCGGTGGCGCGGTGTGCGATCCGCAACGCCACCGTGGAGTCGCTGGCGCGGATCCTGGTCGGGCTGCAGCGAGATCGCGGCCGCGCGCGGATTTCTCGTTCCGCGGCGTTGACAAGCGCCGTCGCCGGCGCTCACAATACGCCATGGAGCCACACTCACGCCAGTTCGCTGGAACCTATCGCTCGCACCCGCCGCTCGGACTGCGCGATCGATCCGTCCGCTGCCAGGAGAGACGCCCATGAAAGACCGCATCATCGGCGAAGGCATCACGTTCGACGACATCCTCCTCGTTCCCCGCCGCAGCGCCGTCCGCACCGAGGCGGTGGACCTGTCCACGCGCCTGACGCGGAACATCCCGCTGAACATCCCGCTGGTCTCGGCCCCGATGGACACCGTCACCGAGGGGGCCCTGGCGATCGCCCTGGCCCAGGAAGGCGGACTCGGCATCATCCATCGCAACCTGGATATCGAGAAGCAGGGGCTGGAGGTCGAGAAAGTCAAACGCAGCGAAAACGGCATCATCGTCGATCCGATCACCCTCCCGGCCGACGCGTCCACCGCCCGGGCGCGCCAGGTGATGGCCGCCAATAACGTCTCCGGCATCCCCATCGTCGAAGGCGACAACCGTCTGGTGGGCATCCTGACCCGTCGCGACATGAAGTTCCTCTCCGGCGACACGCAGATCGGCGACGTGATGACCCGCGAGAACCTCATCACCGCGCCGCCGGAGACCTCGCTTGATGAGGCCGAGGACATCCTCAACCGCTACAAGGTCGAGAAGCTCTTGCTGATCGACGACACCGGGCGCCTCGCCGGGCTGATCACGATGCGCGACATCGACAAGATCCGCCAGTACCCCCTCAGTTGCAAAGACGCGCGCGGGCGGCTGCGCGTCGGAGCGGCCGTCGGCGTGGCGGACTACGACCGCGTCGAGGCGATGATCGCCCGCGACGTGGACGTGATCGTCGTGGACACCTCCCACGGACACAAGGACGTCGTCATCGACACCGTCAAGCAGATCAAGGCCGCTCACGACATCGAGGTCATCGCCGGCAACATCGCCACTGCCCCGGCGGCCGAGGACCTCATCAAAGCCGGCGCCGACGGGCTGCGGATCGGCATCGGGCCCGGGGCGATCTGCACCACCCGCGTGATTACGGGCGTGGGCGTGCCGCAGATCACGGCCGTCAACGACTGCGCGACCGTCGGCGACCATCACGGCGTTCCGGTGATGGCCGATGGCGGCGTGCGCAGCAGCGGCGACGCGGCGAAGGCGATCGCGGCCGGGGCGTCCTGCGTGATGATGGGCAACCTTTTCGCCGGGCTGGACGAGTCGCCTGGGGACCTGATTATCTACCGCGGGCGGCGGTTCAAGACGTACCGCGGGATGGGCTCAATGGACGCGATGCTGGCCGGCTCGGCGGACCGCTACGGTCAGCACGCCGGCGACGAGCACAAGCTCGTGCCCGAGGGCGTCGAGGGGCGCGTGCCGTACCGCGGTCCGCTGGCGGATTTCGTCTACCAGGTACTCGGCGGACTGCGAAGCTGCATGGACCACTGCGGGACGCCCACGATCGACGCGCTGCGCACCGAGGCGCAGTTCCTGCGGAGCAGCGCCGCCACGCTCGCCGAGAGCCACCCGCACGACATCACCATCACCCACGAGGCGCCGAACTACTCGCCGTGGCAGATGGAGACCGAGTGACTACCGCTCACAACCGCCGATACATGCGGTACATCACGCGCCGCATGCCGTGGCGCTCGTAGAAGGCGATGGCCGGCTCGTTGTCGAGCGCCACGTGCAGGATGACATGGTGCACGCCGCGCCGGCGCAGCTCGTCGAAGGCCCGCTCGACCAGCGACGAGGCCATGCCCCGCCGCCGCCAGTCAGGATGCACCGCCAGGTCGCCGATGAATCCCTGGGCCCGCTCGCCGAAGACGCGCGGCTCGGGGCGGACCTCCGCCAGCAGGAACCCGACCACGTCGCCGGCGGGCGCCTCGGCCAGCAGCGCGAGCGTCTCGGGGCGCTCGACGAACCGCCGGAAGTAGTCCCGCCAGTGCGCGGTCGCGTCGTCGGCGTAGGCCCATACCTCGTCGTCGTAGGCGTGGTGCTCGTGCGCCATCGTCTCCCACAGCGAAGCCACGGCCGCGGCGTCGTCCGCTCGCGCCGGTCGAATCGTCGGGGCTTTATCCGTCACGGTCGCTGACGCCTTTCACCACGCGAACGTGCCCTGCCAGGCCGCCTTGGCGTCGTCGGCGGACACGTCGATCCGCGCATCACCGACGGTGATGCGGACCCGCCCGTCGTCGATGACCCGGCCGAGCTCGCCAACCGGGCAGTTCTGCACGGCCCGCAGGAACGCGTCGTACTGATCGGGGCGAACCTCCACGAGGAACCGCCCGGCGTCCTCGGCGAACAGGCGGCAGGCGGCGCCGACGGCGTCGCCGCGGGTGGGCATCGCCGCCAGGTCCAGCGCGACCCCCAGCGCCCCGCCGAAGGCCATTTCCGCCGCCGCCACCGCCAGACCGCCTTCCGACAGGTCGTGGCAGCTTCGCACGCATCCCGATTCGATCGCGGCCTGCAGGGCTCGCATGGTCCGGGCGTTTGTCGGGCAGTCCACCGGCGGCACGTCGCTGCCCGTCTCGACGCCCTCGACCGCCAGAAGGTGCGACCCGCCGAGCCGGTCGCCGGTCCGCCCGAGGATGAACACGTGGTTGCCCGCTTCCTTGGCGTCGGCGGTGACGCAACGAGCGGCATCGTCGACGACGCTGATCGCGGAGATCAGCAGTGTCGGCGGGATGGCGATCGTCCGCCCGTCGTCGGTGCGGAACTCGTTGTTCAGCGAGTCCTTGCCGCTGATGAACGGCGTACCGTACGCCAGCGCCGCGTCGCGGCAGCCCGTCGCGGCGCGCACCAGCGCGCCCATGCGGTCCGGCTTGGCGCAGTTGCCCCAGCAGAAGTTGTCCAGAATCGCCGTGCGGTCCAGGTTGCCGCCGACGGCGATCGCGTTGCGCAGCGCCTCGTCCACGGCGTGCAGTGCGGACTGATACGCGTCCAGCGAGCCGTAGCGCGGGTTCATGCCGCAGGCGATGACCAACCCCTTCCGGCTGGACAGCACCGGTCGGATGACGGCCGCGTCGCCCGGGGCATCCTCGTCGGCGCCCACAAGCGGCTTGACGACGCTGCCGCCCTGGACCTCGTGATCGTACTGGCGGATGATCCATTCCTTGCTCGCGACGTTCGGGGCGGCCAGGATTCTCAGCAGCGTTTCGCCGTAGTCGCTCCGCCGCGGGGGCGGCGGCGACGGGCGCCCCGTCCGCTCGACGACGGCCTCCTTCCGCGGGCGGGGCAGCCCCTCGTGGGCGAACGCCAGGTCCACGTCGCCGACCTCGGTACCGTCGTAGTACAGCCGCAGGTGCCCGTCGTCCGTCCCGAAGTGCCCGATGACCGTCGCCTCGACCTCCTCGGCCGCGAAGACGGCGCGAATGCGGTCGACGTTCTCTTCCGGCACGGCCAGGACCATCCGCTCCTGGGCCTCGCTGATCCAGATTTCGTCGTAGCTGAGCCCCGCGTATTTCAGCGGCACGCGGTCGAGATGGACCTCCGCGCCGAGTTCGGCGCCCATCTCGCCGACGGCGCTGCTCAGCCCGCCGGCACCGCAATCGGTAATCGCCGAGTGCAGCCCGGCGTCGCGCGCCTGGCAGATGGCGTCGACCATCTTCTTTTCCGTGATGGCGTTGCCGATCTGGACGGCGTGGGAAAAGGCCGTCTCGTGCGTGTGGGTCAGCTCCCCGGACGAGAACGTCGCCCCGTGGATGCCGTCGCGCCCGGTGCGCCCGCCGACCAGCAGGATGGCGTCACCGCTTCGCGCGGCGCCGAAGCACTTGTCGCGATCCATCAGCCCGACCGTGCCGCAGAACACCAGCGGGTTGCCGATGTAGCGCCGGTCGAAATACACCGCGCCGTTGAGGGTGGGGATGCCCATGCGGTTGCCGTAATCCCGCACGCCGGAAACGACGCCGCGCATCACGCGGCGCGGGTGCAGCGCGCCGCGCGGCACGGCGGCCGGGTCCGTCGCCGGCGGTCCGAAGCAGAACACGTCCGTGTTCGCCACCGGCCGGGCGCCGAGCCCCGTGCCCAGCGGGTCGCGGATCACGCCGCCGATGCCCGTCGACGCCCCGCCGTACGGCTCGATCGCCGAGGGATGGTTGTGGGTTTCGACCTTGAAGCACACGGCCTTGCCGAGTTGCTCGTCGAACGTGATCACGCCGGCGTTGTCCTCGAAGACACTGATGCACCACGGCTTGGCGAGCTTCTGCGTGGCGGCGAAGATCGTGGACTTGATGAGATTGTTGATCTCCTCGACGACCGCGCCGTCGGCGTCTCGAACGACCACGTCCGAGCGGAAGGTCTTGTGGACGCAGTGCTCCGACCACGTTTGGGCGATCATCTCCAGTTCGACGTCCCGCGGCTCGCGCCCCAGCGCGCGATAGTGGGCCTGAATCGCCTGCATCTCGGTCAGGTCCAGAAACAGCTCGCCGTCGGCGCTGAGCTGCTCCAGGCCGGCGTCGTCCAACTCGCGGATGGGCACCTCGACGACTTGAAGCTCGTACCGCTGCCCGCGCGCCTCCGGCGGCGTGTGGCGGGCGTAGTGAATGTCCTCGATCACCGGATTCGCCAGCAGCTTCGTGGCGATGGTCTCCAGCAGCTCGCCGTCCGGCTCGGCCGCTTGCGCAGGCGGTTCCGCAGGCCCTGCGCCCCGTTCCTGCCGCCGCGTTGCCGGTTTCGGCTCTCCGGTTCCGGGATCCGGTTTTCGCAAAGCCACCTCGTACCGCCTGCCGGTCCGCACGGACGCGACGGACAGGCCCATGTCGGCGATCGCCGCGACGGTCGAGCCCGCCACCGGGTCCATCACGCCGGGCTTGAGGTGCACCTCGATCACGCCCGTTCCGTCGCCGTCGGCGCCGGCGGGGTCCGCAGTGGCGCTGGCAGCATCGTCGCCGGTCTCGATGAGCGTCCACTGCTCGGTGACGGGGTCGGCCAGCAACTCGGTCGCGACGCAGCGGGCGTCGTCGGCCGACAACTCGCCGGTCAGAAAGTAGAGCTTCACCGCTGCGACGCCCGCGACGGCGTCGATGCCCAGTTCGCGAATCTGCGCCGCGACCCCCGCGGCGTGCGGATCGGAAACCCCCTCCTGCGTGCGTATCTCGATGCGATGCGTCATGGCGCTCCCTGACGCCGGCGACCGGCCGGCAAAGCGGCGATTCTAGCGGGACGATACGCGCAGAGCAAACGCCTGCCGAGTTGGTGCCGCCCCCGCATGCAAAGAGACCTTACGAAACGCGCTACGCCAGGTAGTCCTTGTCGATCCGTTTGAAGCGAGCGATTTTGCGGTGGACTTCCTTGTAGCCGGGCCGGCCCATCAGAGCGAAGGTGGCCTGCTTGCCCAGTTCGACGGCCGGCTGGTCGTAGGCGTCGATGTTCAGCAGCTCGCCCATCAGCGAGGTGACGAACTCGTAGAGGTAGATGAACTGCCCCACCGTCCGCGGCGTAATCGCGTCGAAGCGGATCGTCACGCTCGGGCGGTCGGATTCGGCTAGGGCGTATTCGGTCGCGCGTTTCTCGGCCGTGATGAGCTTGCCCAGCTTCGCGTGGCGGAGGTAGCTGAGCCCCTCGACCTCGCTGAAGGCGTCGGCGATACGCATCTCGGCCGGGTGGTCCTGGACTTCGAGGAAGACGACGAGCTTGTCGTTGGGCCCTTCGCGGTAGAGCTGGATCTGACTGTGCTGGTCGGTGGTGCCCAGGGCCTTTATCGGCGTGGGCCCGACGAATACCTCGTTGCCGTCGCGGTCGTAGCGTTTGCCGAGCGACTCGGCCCAGAGCTGGCGGTACCAGTCCGCCAGCCCGTAGAGGCGATTGGAATACGGCATCATCACCTGCATGGGCTTGCCCTTGGCGGTGAGCATGAGGTATTTGACCATCGCCAGCACGCAGGCGGGGTTGCGGCGCCAGTCGGTGACGTGGGCGATGTGGTCCTTCATCTCGGCCGCCCCGGCCAGCAGGGCGTCGATGTCGATACCCGTCATGGCCGCACTGAACAGCCCCACCGGCGAGAGCACGCTGAACCGCCCGCCGACGTCGCCAGGCACCGGCAGCGTGGCGTAGCCCTCGCCGGCGGCGATGTCGTGCAGCGTGCCTTGTTCGGCGTCGGTGGTGGCGACGACGCGCCGGGCGTAGTCCGCCCCGACGCGGTCGCGCAGCAGCTTGCGGACGATCATGAACTGGGCGGCGGTCTCGGCCGTCTCGCCGCTCTTGGAAATCACGTTGAACACCGTCGTCTTCATCCGCCGTGCCAGTAGCTTGAGCGTCTCGGAGATCAGCGACGGATCGACGTTGTCCAGCACCCAGAGGCGGACGCGCTGCTCGCGCCGGCCGGCGAGGTGATTGTGCGTCGAGGGGTTCAACGCCGTTTGCAGGGCGATGTTGCCCAGCGCGCTGCCGCCGATGCCCAGAACGACCACGTCCGTGGTGTCGTCACGGTAGCGATCGGCCAGCGCCATCACTTGGTCGCGATAGTCCTGCCGGTCCGGCAGCGTGGCGTAGCCCAATGCGCCCGCCGCGACCTGGTCGGTGACGGTCCTGTAGGCGGCCTCGACAGCAGGGGCGGCGTTGCCCAATTCGTCCTCCGTGACGCCGTGCGATGCGGCGATGCCCGCGGCCGTCGCGTACTTCCAATACACCTGAATCATAAGGAGCCCTTTACAGCAACTTCATTCACACACGCGTCGCCCTGCAACCCCGCATGGTCGGCAGGCCGTGGGCCTGTCAAGATAGCAACAAGCCGCCGATCTTTCCAGTCTCTTCAACAATGGTACAGGAAGGCGCGTTCGGGTAACGATATCGTCAAGAGAATTTTAGGGGGGTGCTGCCCCGATCCCCACATCCAATTCCCGCCGCCTGGGCAAGTCACACGTATACAATGGCTTTGATGTGCTTCTGACGACTGTTTTCTTGAGGAGGCGGCGATGTTTGGCAAGAGCATCACGCTGTTCAAGCTGTTCGGCTTTTCCGTGCGGATCGACCTGAGTTGGCTGGTGATCCTGGGACTGGTGGTCTGGTCGCTGGCCGGACTGTGGTTCCCGCAGCAGCATCCCGGCCTGCATTGGTCGGTGCATCTGGGCATGGGCCTGGCCGCGGCGTTCGGGTTGTTCGCGTCTATCGTCATCCACGAGTTGTGCCATTCGCTGATCGCGCGGCGACACGGGCTGCCGATCAAGGGCATTACGCTGTTCATATTCGGCGGCGTGGCCGAGATGAACGACGAGCCGCCCAGCGCGAAGGCGGAGTTCCGCATGGCGATCGCCGGGCCGGCGGCCAGTGCGGTTGTCGCCGGCGTGGCCTTCGGCGCCGCGCAGCTCGGTCAGCAGGTCGGCTGGCCGGAGACCGTCACCGGCGTGCTGACGTGGCTGGCGTTCATCAACGCCGCCCTGCTGGCATTCAACCTGATCCCCGGCTTCCCCCTCGACGGCGGACGCGTTCTGCGGGCGGTGCTCTGGGGTCGCAAGGGCGATCTCCAGTCGGCGACCGCAACCGCCGCCCGCGTCGGCCGCGCCTTCGGAGCCGTGCTGTTCGGGCTGGGTATCTTCTCGCTGCTGATGAACAACCTCATCGGCGGATTGTGGTGGATCCTCATCGGGTTGTTCATCCGCCACGCCGCCAGCCAGGGCTACCAGCAGGTGCTCATCCGCCAGATGCTTCAGGGCGTGCCCGTACGCCGCTTCATGACCGACCGGCCGGTGACAGTCGCCCCGTCGGTGCCGCTGGACGCGTTCGTCGAGAACTACGTCTACGCCCATCACCACAAGCTGTTTCCGGTGGTCGAGGACGGCCGGCTTGTCGGCGTGGTTACCACACGCGGACTTCAGCAGATCCCGTCCGGCGCATGGTCCAACCGGACGGTCGCCGACGTGGCGGCCGACTGCGACGAGCAGAACACCATCGATGCCGACGCCGATGCCATGAAGGCCCTCCAACGGATGCAGCAGGGCCGCGCCGGACGGCTCGTGGTGGTCGAGGACGGGGAGCTTGCCGGCGTGTTGGCGCTGAAGGACCTGCTGGATTTCATCTCGCTGAAGTTCGAGCTGGAGGCCGGCCGGTCCGCCGACGCGCCGCCGGTGGCGCCGTTGACGCCAAACCGCGGCAAGTGCGGGTAAACGCTGCCGCCCGCGCGCGCCGATAGACACGCTATGCGGGACCAGACGCGAGAAATCGTGGGGTTTCTGTGCCGGTGGGCCCTGCTGGGCGTCACCGGCGGCGCGGGCGTCGCCGTCGGGGCCCTCGTGCTGGGCTCGGCCGGCGACGTGGCTGCAGGCCCGACCGCCCGGATGACGGTTCCCGACGCGGTGTGCCGCTACCCCGGGCGCGGGCACGTGTTGGGGCAACTCACACCGCCCTACGCGCGCTCGCCGGACGCCGCCGCGCTGGTCTCGACGCCCGACCGGGGGCTGCGTCGCGTGCCTACCGGCGAGCGGCATCTGCTGCAACGCGTGATCGCGCCGCCAATCGGCGCGAGCCGCTTCCACTTCGTCGGCATCCCGTACAGCCGTTACGCATTCGCCCGTGCCGACGCGCTGCTTTGGGCGGTACCGCCCGGGCGCGACGTCTGGCTCATCGACGCGCGCCTCGTCCCGGATGCCGACGACGCCGAGACGCAGCGGTGGGAGCCGCTGCTAGCGCTGCTGGCGGCGATCCACACCCGCCGTCACGACGCGGCGCTGTTCTGGACGGGCGCAACGGCCGCCTACGACGCGCTGCGCCGTCGCGTCCGCCGACATGCCGGCCCGGTGCCCGTGCTCCACGTGCTGCGACCCGACGGGGCGCCGCCGCTACGTGTACTGCTGCGCGCGCGGTGGCGGCTCCGGGCCAGAGACGAGCTGCCGACCGTCATCACGCCGGATGCCGCGCTGGCAGACGCGGCCGCGGAACGCGGCTTTCCCACCCACCTTGTCGCCGACGCCGCCCAGCCGCCACAGCTGCTCCGCGCCCACGCGTCGGTCACGGCGCTCGCAGAGCACCTGAGGCGCCGGACGGCGCCACGGTAGTATGCCCGGGGTGTGCCTTTGCGAGCATACGGCTCGTGCGTGGTTCAAAGAGGGCGACGGTCATTATTCGCCGGCGCCTGTGCGGCTATCGCTGGGCCGTCAGCGGCTGGCGGGTCGCGGCGAAGGGGTCATCCCGGCGACGTATCGCCACGGCGCAGATGACCGTGGCCGCGAAGAGCAACACGAACACGTAGAACGTGTTGCCGTAGGCGGTGTAGACGTCCGCCCAGTGCTCGCCGGCATCCTCGCCGTGCCCGGTCCACTCGGCCAGCGTCACGAACAGGTCGTTGCCCGTGGTCCACAGGGCGATCCCGGCCAGCAGCGTCAGGGTCAGCGCCGTTGCGCGGGCGGCGCGCCCCATGCGGCCGTAGGCGATCGCGTGCCACAGCGCCACGCCGGCGATCAACAGCACGGTGGCGTGATGGTCCCATGTCCGTTGATTGAGCAGCATCATCGCCAGGACGATCAGCCCGTAGTGCAGCGCCCGACGGCCGTCGTCGCGCGGCAGCAGGCGATCCCGTCGCGGCAGGCCGATCGACCACGCCATCAGCGCGACGATCGCCACCTGCACCGCGCGGACGATGAGCTGAACGGTCTGTTCCGGAAGCGCCACGACGGTGATCCATTCGTGATCGGTCTTGATGTAGTTCGGGTCGACGTCCGGGTCCCAGTTCATGTTGCCGTCGCGCCCCTCCAGGAAGTAGCGGGCCGCGACGCCGGGGACGGACTGGTTGACGTGCGTGGGGAACCAACTGTTGCGCACCAGGCCGGGGATGATGAGGTTGTTGACCCACGTGCCGGTATCCCGCACGAAGCGGCTTGGCCCGGTGGCGACGGTCGGCACGACGACCATCAGTAACACCAACCCCACAGCCGTGGCGCCGGCGAGCTTCCAGTTGCGCTGGTAGAGCCAGTACGGCACGAACAGTGCGGGGGTGAGCTTCAGGCAAATGCCCGCGGCCAGGGGCAACCCGGCGAGCAGATCGTGCCCGCGTCGGTACAGCCAGAGGTGCCAGACGACCGCGCCCATCACCAGCACGTTCGTGTTGGCGTGCTGGACGTCGCCGATGATGAACCGCAGCGCCCAGGCGACGCCGAGCGCGGCGACCCAGTCGCCCATGCGCCGCCCGTTGTGGTTGGCGACCTCGACGGCCATCCAAATCGACGCGAGGATCACGACGATCTTGAGCACGTTGAACACGATCGTCCCGGCCATCGGCGGCAGCGCGGTAAACGCGCTGAGCAGGATGACGATAAACGGCATGTTGGGGTGCAGGTCGGTGCCGGTGTAGCCGCGTTCGCGTGCGGCGGCCCGTCCGTCGGGCGGCGGGGTGGTGTAGATGTTGTCGCCAGCCCAGTAATTCTCGAACGCGCTGCGCCAGCGTTCGATGGCGCCGTTGTGGGCCGGCGGGCGCTCGGCGCCCGGTGGGACTTTTCCGGCGGCCTTGTGCGCGTCGAAGGCGCGGGCCTCGCCCAGTTGCTCGGCCAGGCCCGCCTCGAACTGTATGACCGGCACGATCAGCGCCACGGCCAGGATCACGTAGCATGCCGCGCGGAGCGCGCGGACGCGCTTCCGCGCGGCCGGGGCGTCCGGCTGCGGGGAGCGCCATGGCAGGCGCGGCATTGTGTCGGCGGGCGTCATTGCGTCGGAACCGTACCGACCCGCGCGGCACGCGGCAAGTGCAAAGCCACATTGGTACGGCCTTGCGAGCCCCTTTCCCACGCGGTAGCTTGTCGGCGGCGGCCCGGCGTCGCGACCGTCTCGCGGACCGGCTGCACTGGATGCCGACATGTACTCTATCGCGTTGGCGATAATCGTGCTGGTGGTGCTCGCCGGCGCCACGTTGCGCGGGATGCTCGCGTCCCGCCGGGATCGTTGCCGACAGGCCTGGGGCGAGCTGCGCGCCCGCCTGGACCGCCGCGCACAGCTTACCGACATGGTCGCGGACCTCGTCGCCGCGACCGTCGGCGAACGGGACGAACTGCCCGCGCGGTTGAGAACCGCGCGCGACGCGGCCGGGGCGGCTGGGCGTGTCGCCGAGCGCATCGAGGCCGAGCGCGCCTTCGTCGCGGCGCTCGACGCGGCTTTCGCGCTGGCGCGGACCTACCCGGCGCTGCAGGCCAATCAGGAATTCGCCCGCCTGCGCGACGAGCGAACCAGCCACGACAACCGCATTGCCGCCGCGGCCGAGGAATACAATGAGGCCGTCGCCGCCTACAACAAGGCGATCGCGGCCTTTCCGGCGCGGCTGGTGGCGGAGCTCTTTGGCTTCGAGCCCGAGGCGCGATTCGAACTCCACGCCGAGGGCGCCGCCTCGTAGATGCATCGGCCATCCATCCCCCCCGGCGCTCGCGGAACGGATCACCGGGACGGCACACCTCTATAATGGCGCGTGATCGGCACGTGCAGTCGAAACGCGCCGCGGGAGAATGCTTATGAATACCGAACACATTGTTGCCAAGGTCAACGATCTCGTCGACGGCGAGATGAAAGAGATTCAGGTCGACGACGTCGCCGTGCTGCTCGTGCGGCACAAGAGCCGCTTCTACGCATACTGGCCGACGTGTCCGCATCACGGCGCGCCGCTGGCCGAGGGACGGTGCGACGAGGGGCACATCCGTTGCCCGTGGCACCAGGCGGTATTCGACACTGAGACCGGCGCCCTGCGTCAGCCGCCGGCGATGGACGTGCTGTCGCATTACGAACTGCGCGTCGATGGCGATGACGTGGTCGTTTCGGTCCCGGACGTAATGCCCGAGTCGTGCGCGCCGGAGATGGTCTCGCACGACCCGGACGCCGACGGGCGGCGGTTCGTGATTCTCGGGGCCGGTGCGGCCGGGCTGACCGCCGCCGAGTCGCTGCGCCAATGCGGCTTCAAGGGCGCCGTGACGGTCGTGACGCGCGACAAGCACTTCCCCTACGACCGCACGGAACTGAGCAAACGCTACCTCGCCAAGCCGGACGCCAAGCGGCCGTACATCCGCTCCGAGGCGTTTTACGCGCAACACGGCATCGATATCCGCATCAACACGCCCGTCGCCGAGGTCGTCGCCGCGGACAAACGCGTTGTCTGCGCCGACGGAGACGACCTGGGCTATGACGCGCTGCTGCTGGCGACGGGCTCGCGCGCGCGGACGCTCGGCGTCGACGGCGAGGCCCTGTCCGGCGTGACGACGCTGCGAACACTGGACGACTGCGAGCGGCTTCGTGGACTGGCCGGCGACGCCGACGGCGCCGTGGTCGTCGGGGCGGGCTTCATCGCAATGGAAGCCGCGGCGGCACTGATCGGCCGCGGCGTGGCGGTCACGGTCGTCGCCCCGGAGGACGTGCCGTTCGAACGGGTCTTCGGCGAACGCATCGGACGGATGTACCAGAAGGTCCACGAGGACAAGGGTGTCGCATTCCGCCTCGGGCGGACCGTGGAGCGGTTTGAGGGCAACGACGTTCTCGACGCGGTCGTGCTGGATGACGGCGAGCGCATCGAGGCGAACGTGGCCGTGGTGGGCGTCGGCGTCACGCCGGTGACGGACTACCTGACGGACATCGCTACGGCCGACGACGGCGCCGTGGCGGTCGGTGCGCAGCTCCGTGCGGGCGACGGCGTCTACGCCGCCGGCGACATCGCCCGCCTGCCCGACTGGCGCGGCGCCGGCGCCATGCGGATCGAGCATTGGCGCATGGCGCAGCAGTTGGGGCGGCTGGCGGCGGCGAACATGACCGGCGCGGAGGCGACCTATGACGACGTGCCGTTCTTCTGGACGAATCAGTACATGGTCATCACGCAGTACGTCGGTCACGCCGGTCGGTGGGACGAGATCGTCTTCGACCCCGCCGCACCGGGTCCCGAGCAGCAGGACTTCGTGGCGTACTACGTCGCCGACGGGCGCGTCCGCGCCGCGGCCGGCTGCGGGCAGGACCAGGCGATGTGCCTGATCGCCGAGCGGCTCCGTGCGGGCGAGGCGCCGCGCGTGGAAGACCTCCAGCAGGCCGTCGCCGCTCTGTCCGGCTGAGCGGCGCGGGGGCGGGGCCCCCGGGCAGCGCAACCGGCGCTAACGCTTCCGGGCCGTCTCGTCCGGGGTCACGTCGTAGCGGCAGGTGTCGTCGCCCGTCTGCCCGCAGCAGCGGCCGAACCGCAACCCGCTGCCGCACGGGCAGGCGTTCCAACCGTGCAGCTTTCGCGGTCGCTTGCGATGCTCGGCGTCCTGCCCGCCGTCGTCGGCGTCCTTGGTAAATCGGTCATCGCTCATGGCTGTGCTCCCTACCCCCTCCCATACAAGTGTAGGCGCGTCTGCGCAACGGACGCGGGCGTCGTCTGTAAGCAGTCCCCGGCGGTCAGCGGCGCCCTACGGGCTCAGCTCAGCTCGAAGACGGACTGCGTTTTGACCACCGCCGAATCGGCCGGGAAGGCGTGGAACGCCATGACGTGCAACTCGCCGGGCTTGGCCTCGTAGTCGATGTAGCTGAACGGCGTCATCTCGCGGCTGCGCCATCGGGGGAAGGGCACGAATAACCCGCGGCGCGCGCCCATCCGAGCCAGTTCGCGATGCGTCTGGAGGTAGGCATCGGTGCTGAGGCGCTCAAGTTGGAAGTTCATCATGTAGTTGATGCCGTCCGCGCGGCGGCGTTCGTGATCCTGTTCGCCCCGGAAGGGCATCTCCAGCAGCAGCCCTCGCTGGGGCAGCGTGGCGTCCGCACCGGCGATGACCTGAACCAGCGCCGCGGCCGGCGCTTGCGGACGCGACCCGTCGCCGAGGCCGTCGCCCGTCCGGAAAAAGCCGATGACGTGCGTACAGCCCGTCACCCACACCTGCGCCTCGTAGGCCGGGCGAACGACGTGACAGTCGTGGTCGATCCGGAACAACTCCGGGTGCAGCGCCCGCTCGTAGAGCAGAAACCGCAACGAACCGACGGTTTGTTTCTGGCCGATCGCCATGGCGCCTCTCCGGCAGGTCGGGCCCTCCGCTCGGCGGTCGCCCTCGCGTGCCACCTCCATTATACTCCGAGTTACCGTGCGAGCAACGGGCCGACATCACCGGGATCGTGTCAACTTTTGTGCGTAATTTCGTCGGGCTGGGCGTTGGTCAGCAGGCGCCATCGGTCCTGCCGGCGTTACCCTTTGCCGTCAAGCAGTACGGGCTGCTGGCGGCGCGTCTTGGCGAGGCCGACGGCGACCCGTCCGTGGGGCTGATGGTCCGCTGCCGCATCACCCCGACGGGCGATGAAGCCGCCCAAGCCGACGGCGCCGAGTGACCCCGCGCCTCAGCGGGTAGCGAGTAGGGCCGGCCGCTCTGCTGCCGGCGAAAGATCACGCGCTGCCTTTCGCCGGCCCGTACGGCCCGGCCCTGCGACTACCCGTTCACCGCGCGGCGTAGCGCCGCAGATCGTCGCGGAAATCGCCGACGAGGTAGCGGTGGAAGGTCTGTCCCGGGCAGAGCGTCGCGGCGTTGGGCGCGTCGCAGTGTCCGATGACGTTGTCCGGGGGGATGTCGTAGCGCTCCGTCAGGTAGCGAACCAGCCGCCGCAGCGAGGCAAGCTGGCGGCGCGTCGGCATCGCGTCGCGGAAGTCCCCCACCAGGCAGATACCGATGCCGTGTTCGTTGTATGCGTTGTTCGGCGTGCCGCCGGTGTGGGCGCCCCACTTCTGCTTGCGCCAGCGCGAGCCGACCTCGACGCGCCCGTCGGGCCCGCCCCGGCCGTTGTCGATCACGAAGTGATACCCCAGCTCGTCGAACCCGTTCGGCGGGGCACGGTGAATGCGGTCGAACTGTGCCGCGTTGCCGCTATCGGTCGCGCTGTGGTGAACCACGATGTAGCGCCACCGGCGCGATCCGCGCACGTCCGCCCAGTCGCCGCCGGTCGGCGCGGGCGCGGGCGCCGGTCGCGGCGCCGTCCAGGGTCCGGCGGCCGGACCGGCTGACAGGTCCAACTGTGGCATGGCGACGCCCTCGCCGCTGCGGCCGGTGTCGGGGCATCCCCCGGCCGCGACGGTCAACGCCGCCAGAAGCCCAACCCATGCGTGTCGTCTGCCGTCCATGGCGACCTCCTGCTTGTCGTCCTTACCGTCCTATCGGCTGACCGGTCAAGGATTCTTCGGCCGCATTGCGTCGTCGGTTGCCACTTGCATGTGTCGTCACGGCGCGGCAGCTAGTATATCGACGCCGCCGGCGAGGCCGCGACACGATCCACAAAGGAGCTATCGCATGAACACGATGCGATGCTTCATTCGCGCAACATCCATGCTTTGTGTCATCGGCTGTGGTGACCAGAAGGTCCGACTGTCGCCCATGCCGGCTCCGGGACGGCATGTTGGCGTCCTGGAGACGGACATGGCCCAGACGTTTGAAGGCGGTCCGGCCGACGGGCAGTCTCAGGACGTCCGGATGGCGATGCACATGCGCACCGACGTCGGTGAGCCGGATGCCGAGGGACGACGCGTGCTGACCGTGACCTTCGATCGCATCCGGCATGAGATCCGCGCCGGCGGGCGTTCCGCCGCCGCGAGCGCTGCTGTTGCTCCGGTCGCCCTTCGGGCTTCCTCCGCAACAGCAGCGGCAACATTACCCCTGCGGACGGTTCCACCTTATTCGAGCCCGGAATCTGTCCAGCGCATGGGTACAGGATAAATCTGCGAGGGCTACCAGGCGCAACTTAACGAGGCGGCAGCCCACACGTTGCTGGACCTCGGCGCGGGGGCGGGAACACAGGGCGCGTGGTTCGCCGCGCGCGGTTTCGACGTCACGGCTGTGGACATCTCGCCGCGCGTGGTCAAGCTGTGCCGGGCCAAGGGCCTCGAGGCGCATGTGGCGAGTTTCGAGGATTTGCCCTTCGCCGAGGGCGTGTTCGACGCGACCTTGGCGATGAGCAGTCTGCTGCACGTGCCGAAACCGCACTGGCCGGCCGTGCTGGCCGAAGCTGCCCGCGTTCTCCGCCCGGGCGGGTTGCTGTGCGTCGGCAGCCACGGCGGCCGGGACCACGAGGGCCCCGAAGCCAAGGACCCCTACGACCCGCCGCGCTTCTTCGTTACCTTCACCGACGAGCACCTGCGCAAGGCGCTCGAGGCACGCTTCGAGATCGTCTCGTTTGGGACCATCGACATTGGCCACGAGAACGGACACTACCAGGTGGCGGTCGCCCGCACCGGGTGCTAGCCATTCGCCGAGCGGATGAAGGCGTCGTAGAACGTCCGCTCGGGTCCGATGCCCTTTGCGGCGAGGACTTTTCGAGCGGCCGCCAGCATCCCCGGGCTGCCGCAGAGGTACGCCTCCATGCCGGACCCGTCGTCGAGGTGTCGGTCGAGCACGTCGGTGATCAGGCCGGTCTCGCCGCCCCAGTCGTCGTCCGGTTGCGGCGCCGACAGCGCAGGGGCGAACGCAAACCATGCGTGATCGCGCTGGTAGGCGTGCAGTTCGTCGAGCAGGTAGAGGTCCCTGCGGGCCACGGCGCCGAAGTACAGCGTGCACGGTCGTTCGATGCCCGTCTCCGCCATGTGCCGTAGCATGGAGCAGAACGCCGACAACCCCGACCCGCCGGCGACCCAGACCATCGGAAGGTCCGTGTCCGACAGGCCAAAGTGCCCGTACGGCCCGGAGAGGCGTACCTCGTGGCCCGGTTGCAGGCGGTTGAAGATCCAGTTGGTGCACACGCCGCGCGGGTTGTGGCGCACGATCAACTCGACGGCGCGATCGTCGCTCGGCGGGTTGGCGAAGCTGAACGGACGGGATGGCCGCGACGTCGCCACGCTCGTCGGCACGTTGAGCTTGATGTACTGCCCGGCGCGGAATGCGATCCGCTCCGGCTCGATCAGCGCAAAACGCAGCATCCGGATGTCGTACGTCATCTCCTGCATCCACTCCAGACGCGCGCGGACGGGCTTGGCCGCGAGGAACTCTTCGGGAATCTCGACGGACAGGTCGCCGCGGACCGACACCTGGCACGTCAGCCGCCAGTCCGCGCCGAGTTGCTCGGGCGTCAGGTGCTTCCGCTCGGCGGGCGTCGGCTCGTTCGCGGCCGACAGGACACGCGCCTGACAGCACCCGCACCGCCCGTCGCCACCGCAGATGCTGGGTAGCAGGACGTCCTCGCTCGCCAGCGTTTCGAACAGCGACCGCCCCGGCGCGACCTCCAGGCGTCGCTGACCGGCGTTGATGTCGATCGTGCAGGTCTCGGGTTGCGTCATCACACATCCAGCTCGGCAGATTCGCCGAGAAGGTCGGCGTGGCGCGTGCGGACCGGCGCGACGTGCTCGGCGCAGAAGGCGTCGACCTGCTGCGGGGCGCGTCCGATGAATGCGGCCGGGTCGAGCAGCGCGTCGATGTCCACGGCGGCGAAGGCCTCGTCGCTCTTGAGGCGCTCGAGCAGGTCGTTCGGCGCGCCGTTCTCCTTGACGCGTTTGGCGGCTTCCTGGCTGTGCGTGCGGATGCGCTCGTGGAGGTCCTGGCGGTCACCGCCGGCCCGGACCGCCGCCATCAGGATACTCTCAGTCGCCATGAAGGGCAGCTCCGCGCGGACGTTGGCGGCGATAACGGCCGGGTAGACCACAAGCCCGCCGGCGACGTTCAGCGCAATACGCAACACGGCGTCGGCGGCGAGGAAGGCCTCGGGAATCGCCAGGCGCTTGTTGGACGAATCGTCGAGGGTGCGTTCGAGCCACTGCTCGGCCGCGGTGTGCAGCGGGCTGGCGGCGATGTCCATCAGGAACCGCGCCAGGCCCGTCGCGCGTTCGCATCGCATCGGGTTGCGCTTGTAGGCCATCGCGCTGGAGCCCACCTGCGAGCGCCCGAACGGCTCTTCCAGCTCGCGGCGATGGGCCAGAAGGCGCACGTCGTTGCAGAACTTGTGCACGCTGGCGCCGATGCCCGCGAGCACCTGCACGATGGCGGCGTCGACCTTTCGCGAGTACGTCTGACCCGTGATCGGTGCGATGCGCGTGAAGCCCATCTTCTCGGCCACGAGTGTCTCGAGCCGCTCGACCTTGTCGTGGTCGCCGTCGAACAGTGTGAGGTAGCTGGCCTGTGTGCCGGTGGTGCCCTTGACGCCCCGGAACTCCAGCCGCTCGAGGCGCCACTCGATGTCATGCAGGTCGCGGAGGAAATCCGCGCACCACAGTGCGGCCCGTTTGCCGACCGTGGTCAGTTGCGCGGGTTGAAAGTGCGTAAAGCCGAGGCACGGCAGCGCACGGTGCCGCTTGGCGAACGTCGCCAGCGCGTCGATGACGTTGACCAGGAGCGTACGCACGAGCGTCAGCGCCTCGCGCATCTGGATCATGTCCGTGTTGCAGTTGACGAACTGGCTGGTCGCGCCGAGGTGCAGAATGCCGCGCGCTTGCGGGGCGACGTCTCCCAGCGCGTGAATGTGCGCCATCACGTCGTGGCGGAATTCCTTCTCGTATTCGGTGGCCGCGTCGAAGTCGACGTCGTCGAGGTGGGCGCGGATCGCGTCGAGCTGCTCGTCGGAAATGTCCAGCCCGAGCTGCTGCTGCGCCTCGGCCAGGGCGAGCCACAAGCGGCGCCACGTGGAGACCTTGCGCTGATTACTGAACAGCGCCCGCATCGCGCTGCCGGCGTAGCGCCCGGCAAGGGGGCTTGTGTAGGTCTGTTCGCACTCGCGCATGGCGCCGCCAGTGTACCACCGCTTACGCGCTGTGTCACCGGTTGACAGGTCCAGGAGCTACGTCCACGGCTTTCGGATCGGTGGCGCCGGGTGATCGCCTTAGAAGTCCGGGCCATTGCGCAAGGCGTGTTCCTCCGGTATGGGAATGCGTTTTTTCCCGGGCGAGTTTTTTCTGCGCCCGGCCGTGCGGCGTGTTGGGCGGCGCGGCGCCGCAGCGAGGTGACGCAAACGTGCGCGCGCCGCGCGGAATCGCCCCAGACAGTGAGGAGACCACGCGATGGGATTCGACCTGACCAATTTCCGGGACGCTCCGCTCGACGCCGCCTATCTGCAATACCTCATCGAGCAGGAGGGTCCGGATACGGCCGGGCGCTTCGGGCGCTTGTGGGACTACTTCGCCAACCCGCTGCGTCCGCTGAGTGGCCCGGTCGCGGATGCCGCCGACGGCTGCGCCCGTCCGTACGTGCAGGCCCAGGAGATGGGCCTGCCGGCGCGGATCACCGGGTTCAATCGCCACGGCGGACGCACGCGCCCCGCCGACCGCCGGCGAAAGGAAGTCGTTATCGAGAACGACATCGCCTGGCGCATCCACGCGATGGTGGACTTCCTGTTTGGCCGGGGGATTACCGTCCGATCGCAGGCCGAGGACCCGACGCTCGCCGCGACGATCGACGCTGTCGTCGCCGCGCTTCTGGAAGCCAACGGCGGCGTGCGCTTCTGCCAGGAAATGGCCCTGTTCGGTGCCGTCTACGGCTTCGTGGACATTGCTCTCAGAGCCCCGGCCGGTGAATCCGTCGCGGACGTCGGCTCCTTGCGTCCGGCGGGTCCCGGGGGCGACGGTTCTCCCGCCGCCGTCGTCGCCGAGCGTTCGCCCCGCGCGCCGCTGCGGCCGGGGCCACCTGCGTCTTCCGGCCGATCGGCCGAGTCTGTCAGACCGTCCGAGCGTGCTCCGGGCCTGCGCCGCCGCCAGGCCGCGGCGGCGGCCCGATGCATCGCGCTGGAGTGCATTGAGGCCGGGCGGGTCCTGCCCGTTCTCGACCCCGACGACTACCGGCAGGTGCGCTGCTGGGTACAGCATTACCGCAAGCGCCTGCCGCGGGTGGACCCCGCGCGGCGCCGGTGGTTCGCGCCCGCGCGATCGCGCGATGCCGCGCCGGTGGCGGTCGAGGTCGTCGAGATTCTCTCGCCGACATGGTGGCAGCGCTACGAGGACCGCGCGCTGGTCGACGAGGGCCCCAACGCACTGGGGCGGCTGCCGGTGGTGCACGTGCAGAACGTCTCGCTGCCCGGACGCTACGGCGGGCTCAGCGACGTCGAGCCGCTGGTGCCTTTGCAGGACGAACTCAACACGCGACTCAGCGACCGCGCCAGTCGCGTGACCTTTCAGTCGTTCAAGATGTACCTGGGCAAAGGCATCGACGACTTTCTCGAGCGCCCCGTCGCGCCGGGGCAGATGTGGTCGACGCACAATCTCGACGCCTGCATCGAGGAGTTCGGCTCCGACGCGGCCGCACCGAGCGAGGACACGCACATCGCCGAGCTGCGGCGGGCGCTGGACAAGGTCTCGGCCGTCACGCCCCTTGCGGCGGGGCTCATCGAGGGCAACGTCGGTCACTTGACCAGTGCTACGGCGCTGCGCGTGGTACTGGGCGGACTGCTGGCGCGGACGCAGCGCAAGCGCCTGACCTACGGCGCGGGGCTGGCGCGCCTCGTCGAGCTGGCGCTGGCGTGGCTGGACCGCACGGGCGTGCTGCCCACGCGAGCCGAAGACCGCCGCGTCGAGATCGACTGGCCGGGGCTGCTCCCGGCCGACGAGTCCGAGCAACTCCGCAACGCGCTAACTAAAACGCAGCTTGGCGTGCCCGCCGATCGGGTGCTGGCTGAGCTGGGCTACGCCCGTGACGCCACGGGCGTGGCGTGACCCCGCCCTGACGCGAAAGGATCCTCCCATGCCCGACGACACCCCAGACGCGAGCCCACAGGTCGCTTCGCAGGACGGCGCCGCGACCGCCGACGCAGCCGAAGGCAGGTCCGCTCCTGCCGCCGTCCCGAGCGGCTACGTGCCCGTCGGTGAGTCCATCAAGTACCGCCGCCGCGCTCAACAAGCCGAGGGCCGCGCCCAGCAACTCGAGCAGCAGCTCGAAGACCTCCGCACGCAGGTCGACCGGCATAGTGACCAGCTCGCCACCGCAGAGGCGCAACGCGACGAAACCCGGCAGCACCTCGCCGCGGCCGAGAACCGTCTCGCCGCCGAGCGTCTGCTCGCCGACGCGGGCGTCGGCGACCTGGAAGCGGCTTCCCTCCTGCTCGCCCAACGCGTCGACTTGGGTGAGGAACTGGAGCGCGACGAGCTGGCCCGCCAGGTCGAGCAACTGGTTGTGGACAAGCCCTTCCTGCGCGGCGGCGCGCGCGGCGGCGCGGGGTTGCCGCCCGCGTCGGCGTCGTCCCGCGCCTCCGACGCGCCGCTGGGCGCCCGGCTGGCGCAGGCCGCCGACCGCGCCATCCGCAGCGGCGACCGACGCGCCGTCGCCGACTACCTGCGTCTGAGACGCGAGGCGGCCTCGTAAGGCCGCGCTGCGGGCGGACGTTCCGGCCGCGCAACACGCCCACACACACCTGACCTCACGAGGAACGAATCATGGCTTTTACCGGAAAGGCAACCTACTCGGCCGGCGGCACGCTGCCGGAAATCGCCGAGGACGTCGGCGACGTCGTCTCCATCGTCTCGCCGTATGAGACGCCGCTTCTGGACCATCTCGGCGACCCGACGCGTCCGGCGACCAGCACCTACCACGAGTGGCTCGAGGACGAGCTGCTGCCCAACACCGACACCATCGACGATTCCGACTGGACCGACCCGTCGGTGGATACGACGTTCGGCGTTGCCCACGCCGACCGCTTCCGCGTCGGCGACCAGGTCCGCCCGGCCGGCAGCGGCGAGCTGCTGATCGTCACCGGCGTCGATGCCGGCGTCGGCACGATCACCGTCGTCCGCGGTTACGGTGCGACCACGGCGGAAGCCCTCGCCGACGCCCAGCTACTGCACATCCTGGGCAACGCCGCCCTGGAAGGCGACGATGCCCCGGCGGCGCGGTTCACCAACCGCGTTCGCAAAGGCAACTGGACGCAGATCTTCACAGCCGCGGTGCGCGTCAGCGGGTCCGACCTGGCCGTACGGAAGGTCGCCGTCGGCGACGAGCTGGACTACCAGAAGCAGGAGCGGCTCCGCGAGCTGTTGCGCGATTTGGAGTCCACGGTGATCAACGGAACGACGCCCACCTCTGCACCGGAAGGGTCGGATACCGTCCGCCGCACGATGCGCGGCATCATCCCGACGCTGACGACGAACGTCTTCGCGCCGGGGGTCGACGGCTTCCCGGGCGACACCGACCTGACCGAGGCGCAGCTCAACCTCGCGCTGCGCCGCATCTGGGAACAGGCCTCCAGCCGTGTCGACACCATCGTCGTCGGCGGCTACCAGAAGCGGCGGATCAACGCCTTCATCACCTCCGGCCGCGCGTACGGCCCGGAGGACGTGACCTACCGCGAGCTGGTCAGCGTCTACGAGAGCGACTTCGGCGTCTGCCGCGTGGTCCTTTCCCGCGCCGCCCCGGCCGGGTGCGTCCTGTTGCTGGACAGCTCCCGGGCCGACGTGCTGCCGCTGGCCGGGCGGAGCTTCCACTACAAGCCGCTGGCCGCCGGCGGCGACTATGACGCCGGCGAGGTCATCGGCGAGTACACGCTGGAGCTTCGCAACGAAGGCGCTCACGGGATCATCACCGGACTGGACGCTTCGTAGCCGCTCTTCCGCCTGCCGTATCGGCGCGGCACCCCATGGACGGGGGTGCCGCGGCGGGAGGCGGACATCGGGAGCCGACCCATGACCGCTTTATGCACCGACCGTGACATTCTCGCCGTTGAGCCGCTGGTGTACCTCAGCGGCACGGCGCCCGTCCAAGCGCTCGCCGCCGGCGATGACGGACAGATCGCAGCAACGAGCTTCACCTCGCCGGGCAGCGACTTCGCCGCGTGCGGCGCCGCGATCGGGATGGTTCTGGTCGCCACGACCGGTTCCGGCGCGCCGCCTCGGGCGATGGAAGTGGTTTCCGTCGACGGGGCGACGGCGTTGACGGTCTCGGTGTTGCGCGCCGACGCTTCGGCCGATCCGGTCCCGCCGACGCCGGGGCAAGACCTGAGCTTCGAGCTGCGAACGTACGCGGCGCAGATCGCGGGCGTCTCGATCGCCCTGACCGAGACGCTGCGTACTGCCGGCGAGGCGGACGCCATCGCCGTGGCCGATTTCGCCGATTCCGTCCAGCTCGCGCGGACGTGCACTCTCGGCGTGCTGGCGGACGTGTTCACCGCCCGCGCCGAGAACGCCGCCGCCGACGACGCCAACTGGATCAAGGCGACCCATTACCGTCGCGCGTTCGCCGCAGCACAGGTGCAATTGCGCCTCGTCGTGGATGCCGACGCCGACGGTCAGGCCGAGTCGCAGCGCACCCTTGGCAACGTGACGCTTCGCAGGACGTAACAGTGACCTCCACTGAACGTGCCATCCTGGAAGACGCCTATCAGGCCCTGGCGGCAAGCGGACTGTTCGCCGCCACGTCCATCGGCGACGGCGGCGCATCGAACGCCGTGCCGCGTGCGTCCGTGACGTTCGAGGGGCGCGACGTGTTTATCAGCGATGACCGGCCCGACATGCTTTGGATGCGCCTGCGGTTGCGCGTGGTCGTCCACGACCGTGCGGCGGACGCCGCCGACGGCGCCGGGCGCCTGGCGGCGCTCAGTGCGGCCGCGGGGGAGGCCCTGCTGGCCGATGCGTACCGCTCAGGGCTGTGTCGCGATCTGCCCGTGGGTCGGGCGACGGAGATCGCCTCGGCCGATCCGGTCGCCGCGCGGCGCCCGGAGGTCGAGGTCGCTTTGCGACTGCGATGCCATTTCGAGACGCAGGAGGGCGCACCGTGACCCGCTACGGCCGGATTGAGACCGTCGCCTTCGGCGGCACGCAGCTACCGCTTGTGCTTTCGGTGCGCGTCTGTCGTCGCGGCGAGGCCCGCTGCGCCGGCGGACAGATCGATCGCTTCGCCACGAATGTGGAGTTCGCCGCATCGCGGGTGGAGGTGGAGGTCCGCTTGCGTGGCACCGCTACGGCCGAGACGTTGACGCTCGGTACGGTCGGAACGCTGACGTTCGCCGTCGCGGCGATGAGCGGCGATGAACCCGGACGAGTCGTCACCATCGCCGGGGCGGTGCTGGCGGCCGTCGAGGCCGCTTACGAGCAGTCGTCGGCGGCGGTGGCAGTGCTTCGTTTCACGGCCGAGTCGGTCGGCGGCGACGCCGATCCGCACCACGCGGAGGATGCCGCATGACCACGCTGGACGGAGACACCCTGTTCGCGTCGGGGCCGCACGCAGTGCGCGTGCCGTCCTGGCCGCGGCGGCAGCAGCGGCGGGCGCTGTCGGGCCTGGATGGCGAACTGGTTCTGGACATGGGTCTTCGGTCACGCGAGCTGGTGCAGACGGGGCGGCTCGCCGCCGCGACCGCCGAGGACATTCGCATTCGGATCGACGCGATCGTCGCCCGCATCGACGGGCGAACGCACACGCTGACCGACGCGCTGGGACGCACGTTTAGCCGCGTGCTTGTCGAATCGTTCGAGCCGTCGGCGCCCGTCCGCCGCGGGCGGGCGTTCTGGTGCGACTACACGCTGACCTATCGCCAATTGCCATGACCGCCCACCTTCACACGGACAACATCGACCGCCTGCGCGCCGAGCCGCTTCGCCCCGACGCCCCCGGCGGCGGCTGGCGCGTGAGCTTCCGCTCGCAGCACGCCGGGCTGTGCCATCAGCTCTACGTCAACGGCCGCCTGGCGGACTTCACCGACACGCCGGGCGGGCGGACGTTCCACCTGCCCGCGGCCGCCGAGCCGCGGGAACTATACGTCGCGGCGGTCGCGCCCGCGGGTCGTGCGGACGATCACAACGCCGAATTACCTGCGGACGTGCGCCGCCCCGGCTGGATGTACGCCGTCCGCGTTCCGCTGACGTCGCGCTACCGCCCTGGTGACCGGCTGGCGGTGCACACGGACCGGGGAACGGGCACGCCGGATGCTGAGCCGCTGATCGAGCGGGCGCTGTCGCCGACGTGGTGCGCCCGTTGGGGCTTCGGCGACAGCGCCTTCGGGCGCGGGGCGCTGGGGTACGGCGGCATTGGCGCGCCGGGGCTGGGGCGGGGCGGCTTCGGCGCGGGGTTGTTCGGCTTCGGGGCCGAGGTGCTCGATCTGCGTGTCGCCCTCAGCGACCCCGTCACCCACACGATCACGTTGCGCAACCGTCCCGCTGTCGGCGAGGCGTCCGACGCGCCCGGCGGGCAGATCGTCGCCGCGCCTCCGCCGACGCCGCCGAGCGGGCTTGCCGCAACCGGCTACGACCCCCAGACGGCGATGCTCACACTCGAAATCCAGGAAAGCACACCATGACCGAGCACTATCCCACCGACGCGGAACTCGATGCGCTGTCGGGGACGACCGACGCCGAGCAAGAGGTCCTGTTCGTCCCCACCGGCGAATCGCCGTACTACACGAGCTTCTACAAGATGCTCTACCGCCTGCTGGACGTCGCGCGGCGCGCGGGCGATCTGCGCGTTTACAAGGACGGCGCGCTGACCTTCGGCGTCCGCGCCGGGCGGTTCATGTCCGGCACGACGGCCGTGGATTTCGCCGGCGCCGCCGAACAGCCACTGACCGATAACGCGACCAACGCCGTCTATCTGACCGCTGACGGTACCCTCACCGTGACCACGGACGGTTTCCCCGATCCGCAGAGCGTGCCGCATCTGCCGTTGGCGACGATCACCTGCGCCGACGGCGACTGCGCCCACGCGGACATCGTCGACTACCGCGGGCGGGCGCTGCTGCGGGCGTGTACGGGGCTAAGCGGCGACAACGCCAACGCCGCCGCGGCGTTCTTCGCGGCGACGGATCTGACCGGCCCCGAGGCCGAGACACTTTCCGACGGATCCGTTGCCGACACGCTGCACGCCCACGACACAGCCGGTCTAGCCGCCGGAGCCGTCACGGCCGACAAGCTCGCCGCCGCTGCCACGCAGACGATTACGGCCGACGACCAGACGATTCAGCACAACAACCGATCCGTGGTGCTTCTGACGTTGCAATCGGGCAGCGACTACGTGCTCGACGCCGACCCGGCGATTGCCGACGGCGCCGTGGATGGGCAGGAATTGACGCTGCTGCTGACCACGCCCAATGGGCAGGAGATCACAGTCGCCGACGGCGTGAACACGAGTCTGGCGGGAGACTGGTACACGAATCGAGGCGGTGGCTGGCTGCACCTGCGTTGGGACGGCGACACGTGGTGCGAGGTCGGGCGCGGGCACCGCACGAATACGTGCTCAGGCAAGAACGCCGTCGCGCTGGGAACCTATCAGGCCACGAACAGCGGCGCCTTCAGCGGTTCGCTGGCAGGGCATACGCCTACGAACAGCGCCCCTTATACGGGATCGGTTGGCGGGTACGCCTGTACGAACAGCGCCGCCTATGCCGGGTCCGTCGGCGGCGTCGGCGGTACGTGTCGCCACCAGGCCGAGGCGCTCGCGGCCGCTTATCGGAGAGAAGCTCCGGGGGATGCACAAGTCACGAACTACCTGTTGCGCGGCGACTTCACGTGTGACGCCAACGAGCACACCGGCCCGAGCTGGCACGAGCTGGACGAGCCGCAGGAATGGACGCTGGAGGCCAATACCGTCGTCGGCTTCACCGTGACCATCGTCGGCGAGCTGTCCGACGGGTCCAAAGCCGCGATGTATAAGCGGATGATCCTGCTCAAGCGCGACGGCGCCAACAACACCACGCAGATCGGTGCGACGCAGACCATCGGCACGGACATCGAATCGGACGCGAACTGGGACGTCCGTATCACGCCAAATAGCAACGCTGGGCACGAGTCGTTGAAAGTCGAGGTCCACTGCGCGGACGCCGACAGCGGGTCGACCGCTTACTGGACGGCACACACCATGCCCCAGGTGGTGGCGTGAGACCGCAAGACCCCGTTCGACGTGGGCCCTGCCCAGCGTCAACAACGCGCGCTCATCGCACTTGGCGCAACGTGACAACGTGACGGACACCTACGAAATCTACCTCGGCATCGGCGGTCCGGACGCCGTCGACTACGGCCAGCCCGTGGCATGGCGCCAAGGCGCCGGCCCCGTCGACGTGCCGATCGCGTTGTCTCCAGGTGTCCGCTACGTGTTGGCGGCGCGGGCCGTCTCGGATGCCGGCATCCTGGAGCGAAACACACACGTGCTGACGACCGTCGAGGTCAACGCGGACGGCGCCCTACTCGGCGCTCCGCCGCCGCGGCCGGAGGACGTCACGGCCGATGTGCTGGCGGCGGGGGACGTTCGCCTGGCGTGGTCCAATCGTGCGGCTCTGGGGCTTGCCGAACCGGACGGCTTCGACGTGCTCAGCGACGGCGGGACGGGCACGCTCGACGAGGACGTCCCCGTTGCGACCGTCGACGACGTGCGCCCCGGTCAGCAGGAATTCGCAGTCGAACTGCCCGCGCCGACGTCCCCGTTGCGTCTGGCCGTGCGGGCGCGGGCGGCCGGACGCGTGGGCCCGATCAGCCGCCCCGCGCCCGTTTACGTGCCTCCGCCGGCCGCATCGGTCGCCTTGCTGTGAGACGCCAATGGAACGCCTAACGCTGCCAGCCCAGAGCCGGTCGCCTGTAGTGCGCTGCCGCCCCGCACGGGTCTACGTCGGCGGCAGACGCCGTCGCGACCTGGTCGTCCGCTCGATGGAACGGCGTGCCGCGCCGGACTTCGGGCACGCGCGGATCGCGTTGCAGCCGTCGGTCGGTCAGGTCCGGCCCGGACGGCTGGAATCGCTCGGCATGATGCCGCCCGTCGGCGCCGAGATCATCATCCGCCCGGGCGGAGCGTCCGGCGGCGTCGACTTCCACGGCGTCGTGGCCGCACACGTCGCGGATATCGGTGCCGAGACGCTTGAGGCGGACGCGCGGCATGTGCTCGTCGACCTGCTCAGCGCCCGCATTGCCGGGCGGTGGCAGCGCGACGGGCAACACCACCCCGTGGAAGCGCCCCAGGCCCCCTGCGCGTTCAACGACGGGCGAAACGCCTCCCCCGAGGTGTACGAAGTCAATGGCCGCACCACACGCGTCTTCGCCGCCGGCGACGACGCCGTGGCGTGGACCGTCGCCGACGCCCTGGCGTATCTGCTGGCTGCGACGGGTCCCGTCGGCGTGACCGTTCCCGGTACAGACGAACTGGACCGCCTGACCGGCGAGGTTGACCTCGGGCGCCTGGACGTGAGCGGATTACCGGCCGCCGAGGCACTGGCGCGCGCCGCCGAACGTGGCGGATTGACGCTGCGCGCCGCCCGCGACGGCGTCGGGCTGGTGTTCTACCAACCGGGCCGGCAGGGGCGGCGCGTCTGCGTGCGCCAGCAGCGCTACGCTGACAACGTGGACCCCACCCGCAGCACCCTCTGGACTGCGTCGGTGCGGCTGACGCGGCGTCCGGCGCGGCGTCCGGTTCTGGCGATCGGGGATTACAAACGCTACGAGACGACCGTCACGCTCCGCCCCGGCTGGCCCCCATCCGATGCGACGGACCGCTGGCGCGACGTGACGCGCGGGCTGTCGGATGATTGGACACGCCGGGCAAACGTGTTTCGCCGCTGGGTGCTCAACGAGCACGACCGGTACAGCGGCCCGCCGTGGTCGCTGACGCGCCATGACTTCTCGGACCTGGGGACGGAGTTCTTCCTGCCCGTGCCGCGCCGCTTCGAGCCGTGTCTGTCAACCGACGCACGCGGGAACTCTCTGGGCGTGGTCGTCGAGTGGCGCGTCTACGGCGGCACGTGGCAACGGTGGGCGGGCCCGGCCTACGCGTCGCGCGACGAGTGCAGCATCTACCTCGGCGGCGACGCGCTGCCCGCGGCGTATTTCCAGGCGGCCGTGGCGGGAACCGCCGAGGTTCGCGCCACGGCCACCATCGCCTCGGACGTGCGCTTGACGGCCCAGATCGCCGGCGACGCGCATCAGCGGCGCGAGATCATCGAACGCCCCGAGCAAGGTCAGTGGCGACACGTCCATTCGACCAGCGTCTTTTCCGGTGCGTCCGGCCTCGGCCAGCCGCACGAACGGGACGACACCGAGCGTCTGCGTTGTCTCGCCCGCCGTCATGGCGAGGCCCTCGCCGGCGCCTGCGACGCCGAATTGACGCTGGCCCGGCTGGACACATCGTACGCCGTGGGGGATCGCATCCGGCGCATTGACGGGCGGGCGCTGGAACTGGCCGGCGCGGCGGATCGCGACCCGGCCGTTGTCGCCGTGCGCCACACCTGGGGCGACGAGCACACCACCACGCTGATCCTGGAGGGTTGAGCATGACCGCTCAGCACCGCGACGCCCTCGGGCGACTGATCCAGGCCGGCGACGCCGTCGGCGTCGGGCTGTTTCGCGTGCAACAGCTCGACCAGAACAACCGCTACGAGGCGGTGCCCCTCGAGTTCGACGAAGACGGCATCGCCCAGCCGGCGTCCGACGAGACGGTCGTGGTGACCAACCTCGCCGAGCCGGCCGACACTCCCGGGACGCTGCCCGCCGATACCGACGCCGTCGGCGTGGACGTCGAGGGGCGATGGGTCATCTTCGTGCGTCAGGCGGCGTCGGGGGTGTTCCCCGCGCGCGTGATCGCCTCGTCTGGCGGGGCGAGCTACACCGTCCGCGAGCAGGTCGCCACGGGCCCGGGAACGTTCGCCGACAAGGCCGATGCCGCCGACGTGACCGCCTGCAACCTCGCGGAATTGTCGCTCGGGCCCGGAGCGGCCGTCGACGACGACACGGTCGTGCTGGTCACCGTGCTGACCGATACCGGCACCCCGCCGACGATCCGCTATGTCTTCGACCATCCCGCCTACGCCAAGTACCTGAGCTGACCATGACCTACACCGCCGATTGGACGCAATCCGACCCGCCCGGGCGGCTGGTCGCCGGCGAGCACGCCGTCGCCCTCTGCGACGGCGACGAACTCGCCGATGCCGTCAACCGCCGCCGCCGGTTGACCTACCAGGCCGCACAGGACGTCTCCTCGCACATCGCGCCCGGGTTGCCGATCCGCGCGGCCACGTTTGCCACCGCCTCCGCGCCGCCGTTCGACAACCTGCGCGACAACCTCGCCCAGAGCGTTCTGGACCCGCCGACCGGCACGCTGGGCGGCTCGCCCGCCTCGCCGCAGGCGATGCGGTGGCTCTGGCCGGTCGACGACGGCGACGCGGGCAAGCTCATCGTGGCGACCAATCCTGGGCCGGGCGAGGTCGGCCTGTTCGACAAGCTCAACGCCGGCGACGACTGGACCGACGCGACGCTGATCCCGGGCGCCACGCCGATCCGCGCCGTCCACGGCAACGAGCTGCGCCAGGTCGTCGAGTGGCTGCGCCGCGGGCGGTGGGAGCTGCCGGTCTACCTCGCCTGCGGGCTTTACTCGCCCCTGCCGGATACGCCCTGGCTGGGCGACCTGATCGCCCGCGACGCCTACGGAAACGAGCTGCGCAGCGTGGGCTTCGCCCTGCTGCGGGCGCCGGACGCCCCGCAACGCGGGCTGGCGAACCTGACCGTCCTGGCAAGCACCGAGCTGGTGCTGCAGGCCGATGCCGACTGCACGGTTGCGGTGTACCGCTGCAAGCGGGACGTGGACTTCAACGCCGACCCGCCCACGTGGAACGAGTACGCCCCGGCGGCCGGACTGGCGTGGAACGAGCCCGGCGGCACCGGCGACGGCGACGCCGATTACATCGGCGCGGTGGACCTGACAAGCGGCGAGCCGGGGACGCTGACCGGCACGACGCTGGCGGCCGCCTGCCAGACCATGATCCCCGACGACCCGTACGGTTCGGCCGAGCCGGCGAACTTCCTGCTCCGCCGGGCCGATGCCGGCAGCGAGACCATCCTCGTCGCGGCCACGCTGTGTGTGGCATTCGAACTCAACACGCCGCCCAACTGACCCGGAGCCGTCGGCATGCTGGATTTGATGGCGCAAATCGCAGGACGGGCATGTCCGCCCGCCGCGGACGTGACCGTCGCCTCGCAGGTCGCCTCGCTCGGAGCGGCCGGGGTGATGGGGGCGATGTGGCTGTGGGAGCGGCGCCTGAGCCGCGTGCGCGAACAGCAACTGACCGACGCGCACGAGCGCATCGCCCGCGACGAGCAGCGGCTCGAGCAGCTCACACGCGTCGTCGAGCAGAACACCGCCGCCGTCGGGCGCTTCACCGAAACGCAACGCCAGGTCGTCGAGACCCTCAAGGACCTCGCACGGGAGCTTCGAAATGGACACACACCGTCACCGTAGATCGCGCCGAACCGCCTTGCTTCTCGCGGCCGCCTGCGCCGTCGCGCCGCTGACCGGCTGCGGCGCCCCGCCGGCGACGACGGAGCTGCTTGCCGTCGCCCGCCAAGGGCTCGCCGGCGCCCAACAGGCCGAGAGCGACCACCACGCCGCCGCGCTGGAGCGCATCGCCGCCCGGCGGGCCGCCCTGGACGCCGCCTTCGACGCGGACGTGGCGCGCGTCGCGTCCGGCGAGCTGACGGACGCCGCCGGCGCGCCGGTCGCCCTGACGGCGGAGTGGGTCATCTCGGCGCGGAAGGGCTACGCCGCGGCGCGCGACGCCCTTGCCGAGCAGGCCCGCGCCGCCGAGCAAGCCCACGCCACGCGCGCCGACAACCTCGCCGCCGCCGACGAGGCGCTGGCGATGGCCCAGGAACTGATCGTCCGCCAGTGGGCGCTGCGCGACCGCGTCCAGAAGACCGTTTTGACCCTCTACCGGAGCATTCGCTATGACCAGTGACCTCGTGCGCCACGCCGTTGAGCAAGCCGTCGGAGAGGCCTTCGACGCCTGGGCGGCGGAGCATCCGTCCCTGGCGGCCGTCATCGACCGCATCGCCGTCACCGACCGGTCCGTCGCCTCGCTGCGCAAGACGGACGCCTACCGCCGCGCCGTGGCCGCCTTCTACCGCGACCGCAGCGAGCTGGATCTCGTCGGGCGACTCACCGACGCGGCCGGGCAAATCCTCCGCCGCGTGCTGGAGGTGTAATCGGGACGCGTTGGCTTTGCGGCAATCATCGTTCCAGAGCCCGTGCCACGTGGCCCGGAGCGGGTCGCGGATCTCGTTGCCTTCCTGCGATTCGCCAACAAGGCCTCGCCGTCAGAACCAGTCCAGAATGTCGGTCGTCATGAACTTCTCGACGGGGATTCCGTCCGCGCCGACCAGGAGTTTACGATGTACCGTGAACTCCTTGGCGAAAGCGTCCATGCCCGACAGCTTACCGCGGCGGGGGGTGCTCTTGACCTCGATGGCTACTACCTTGCCACCCTTGACAAGCACGAAATCAACCTCGTGGTTGCCCGCCCGCCAGTAGTGAACATCCACATGCGTGCCCTTGACAGCGTTGACAAGCCACATACCGACGGCCGACTCGACCAGCCGACCCCACACGGTGCCATCGGCGCGCGCTTCTGGGAGTGAGAGGTTCCCCTGAGCCGTGATCAATGCGTTGTTGTGAACCTGAAATTTCGGGCTTGAGCCCCTTTGGCGGATTTTCTGACCGGCGTGCTTGCTCAGCCCCTCCAGCAGCCCGGCCCCTTTTAGCAACTCCAGATAGTGCGCCAGGGTTGTGGTATTGTGGGCATCTTGAAGCTGACCGAGCATCTTGTTGTAGGACAGGACCTGTCCGGAGTACTGACATCCCAGCTCAAACAGCCGACGAAACAAGGCCGGCTTGTGCACGCGACGCATCAACAGCACGTCACGGGAGATCGTCGTCTCCACCAGCGCGTCGAGGATGTAACGCTGCCATCGCTGCGGTTCTGCGATCAGTGGCGCCGAGCCGGGGTACCCGCCGTAGTAGATGTACTCGTCGAGCGAGAAACGGAAGGCATCCCGCATCTCCGCGAATGACCAATGCGGCACGCGGATGATCTCGAATCGCCCGGCGAGACTCTCGGAAAGCCCGCTGTGCACCAGAAGAGGTGCCGACCCCAGCACGACCACCTGGAGGGGCAGTCCGGAGGCTGTGTCGGCGTCCCAGAGCCGCTTGACCGTCTCCGACCAGCCGGGAATCTTCTGGATCTCGTCGAGAACCAGCACGGCATGCTTGGTCTTCGTGCTGGCCAGTTGTCGTCCCGCCTCCCACTGCTGCTCGAGCCACTGGGCATCCTTCAGCGTCGGCTCGTCCGCCGTGGCGTAATACCCCTGACCGGAGAAGTCCTCGAGAACTTGCCGGATAAGCGTTGTCTTGCCCGTCTGCCTGGCACCGGCGAGCACCTGCAGGAACCGCCGCGGTTCTCTAAGACGCTTCAGTAACTCTTTGTATATCAGTCGTTTGAACATGGCCTATCTCCGCTATCGCGACACGTACTAATTATCTTGAGTAAATTTACTCAATATGATGAGCAATGTCAAGTGTCAAGGGTGTCCACTGACGCATGGTTCCTCGGCCGCGACGGCTCCTGCACGCGATCCGGCGAGGGGGAAATCACTTGCTGCCGCGTCGCAAGCGTTTAGAATGCGCGGTGTGCGGACGCCGGCGAGCCGCGGGCGGTCTGCGGGCGGCGGCAACCGCAGCCCACGCGAAGTACGAACCGGCCCTCTCAGACACGGCCAAAGCAGTCTGCCCATGCTCTGTTCAGTTCACGGGGGTATCCCCAACCGTCTCCAGCGTCGAAGCGGCGCGATCCTCATGGCCTGGGCGATTCTTCTCGTACCGGGCGCGGCCTGTGCCCGGACGGAGGTCACGCTCTACGAGCGCGTCGAAGAGCGCATGACCAACAGCGCCTCTTTCGACAATCCGTTCACGGACACCGAGCTTCGCCTGGATGTCAGCGCACCGGCCGGGCGGCGGCTCGGGTCGAAGTTCACCTGGTACGGCTTCCACGACGGCGACGGCAAAGGCGGGCAGGACGGCAACGTGTGGAAGTTCCGCCTGCTGTTCGACCGGCCGGGCACGTGGACGGTCAAGGCGGCGTTCTACGTGCCGGGCACGTCGAAGCGCAACGGGCCGGCCGAGACGTTCACGTATTCGGTCGGCGACACGCCCCGCCCGGGCGCGCACGGGCACGTCCGCATCGACCCGCGCAATCCGTTGCGGTTCGCCCTCGACGACGGCACGCCGTGGGTGCCGTTTTCGATACACAGCTCGTTGCTCCTCGACCGCGAGGACCCGAGGGTCTCGTTTCAATGGATCGACAAGCACGTCGCCCTGGGCGTCAACGCGCTGGGCGTGCGCTTCAGCAGCAACGCTGACGCCATACAGGAGCGGAATCACTACCACTGGCTCAAATCCGACGGTTCCCGGGCGGAATCCTGGCCCGGGCATAACGGGTTCGACTACTCCCGTTTCGACGTCGCCTCGTATCGGCACAACGAGATCATCCTCGACCACGCGCAGCAGAAGGGCATCAAGCTGTTCATCTGGTTCGGCGTCACCGGGCTCAATGGCCAGTACGAGACGCCCGGCCCGCTGGACCAGACCGCCGACGGCGCGATGGGCCCGTTGCAGAAGCTGCACATCCGGTACGTCCTGGCCCGCTGGGCGCCGTATACCTGCTGGTGGCACTGGACGGTCGCCAGCGAATGGGAAGAGACGCGGAACAGGAAGGGCGGCAAGCAGATTCACGTCAGCCACGCCAAGATGCTCCGCGCGGTCAACCCGTGGAAGATGCTGGTCAGCAATCACTCGCTGGGCGATTGGCGGCTGGGCGGCACGAAGGATGGCTGGGGCCTGGCCACGCTTCAAAAACGCGTCGCCGATTCCCCCGGCGACCTGGTCTCCGCGCCGAGGCGCTTCGTGGAAGCCAACGACCATCACCGCATCCCGGTGTTCAACTGCGAGGGCATCTGGCAACTGGCCAACACCACGCGAAACCGGATCGCCACCGTCGCGCACCTGATGTCCGGGGGGTTCAGCAACATCGCCGTGTGGAAGAAGGGTCACGTCGACGGTTCGTTCGGCTGCGGCTGGGAGCAGGTCATTGACAAGCACAAGACCTCCGCCGCCGCGCTGGGCATGCTGGCGCAGTTCTTCAACCGGCCCGACATCGACATCAACCCGTGCCGACCCGCCCACGACCTGGTGACCGTCGCCGGCGGCGCGACGGCGCTGTGCCTGGCCGAAAAGGGCGTGCAGTACGTCGTCTGGGTCGATCAGGGCGGGACGCCGACGCTGGACCTCAGCGGGCAGGACGGCACGTTCCGCGTGGTGCGGTACGCCGGGGCGAACCTCCCGGCCGAAGGCGGCGGCACAAAGCTCGACGCCGTCACCGGCGGCGGCAAGCGATCGCTCGGGCGCTGCCCCAAGAGCGGATTCGGCCACGACTACCTGTTCGTCGTGACCAACGCCAAACCCCGCCGCGACACGCCGCCGGATGGGCCGTAGGCGTAGCACGATCCCCGACCGGCTGACGTTGTGTCCTTCGGGCTCTCTACGGTAGACGCCGTTGCGCAACCCGTGCGCCGGAGGCCCCGAGGGGGATCGTATCGCGGGCGGGCTTGCCTGCCGGTCGCGGTCCTGTATCATGGCCGGTCGTTTCACGCGATACAGGAGCCGGGCCGGCATGGCGATCGAGTTCACACGCGACGACTGGACGCGCATCGGCGAGACGTACGGCGCCTGGTGGGCGGGCGAGCTGGGTCGTCCGGTGATCAACGTGGCCGTGACGGGGCGCGATCCCGGCCGGGCGGCCCCGGCCGAGCAGCACGCCTTCGCCGCGCAGTACGGGCTGGAGACGCCGGTCGAGCGGATCGTCGACGCGTGGGACTACGACCTGTGCTGCCGGCGGTATCCCGGCGACGCGTTTCCCAGCACGTGGCTGAATTTCGGCGCCGGCGTTCTGGCGGCGTTCTGCGGGGCGCGGCTCGAGCCGGCCGAGGATACCGTCTGGTTCCACCCGCCGGACGAGAGGCCCATCAGCGAGCTGGACCTGACCTATCGCTCGGACAGCCCCTGGCTGGGGCGGATCAAGGCCCTCGCCCACGCGGCGATGGACCGCTGGGACGGGCTCGTGCAGGTCGGGCAGACCGACCTCGGCGGCAACCTCGACGTCGTCAGCACCTTCCGCCCGGGCGAGAAGCTCCTGCTGGACCTCTACGACCACCCCGACGACGTCCGTCGCATCACGTGGGCCGAACACGAGCTGTGGTTCCGCTCTTTCGAGGAGATCGACGCCGCCCTCCAGCCGACCAACCCGGGCTACTCGTGCTGGACGCCGATCTTCGCGACCGAGCCGTACTACATGCTCCAGTGCGATTTCAGCTACATGATCTCGCCGCAGATGTTCGACGACTTCGTCAAGCCGGAGCTGGCCGCGTCGTGCAAGCGGCTGGCGCACCCGTTCTATCACCTCGACGGGCCCGGGCAGCTTGCCCATCTGGACTCGCTGCTGGAGATTCCCGAGCTTGCCGGCGTGCAGTGGATCCCCGGCGCCGGTCAGCCGGGCCAGGACGCATGGCCGGACGTGCACCGCAGGATTCACGCGGCCGGGAAACGCATCCAGTTGTACGGCGGCCCGGAGGTGCTCGACGCCGTCGCCGAGCAGATCGGCGACGCCGGCGGGATCGTCCTGATCGGCGAGGTCGGCCCGGAAGACGAACCGAAGCTCATCGAGGCCCTCAAACGTTACGGCGCCGTCTGAGGCGCCGCCGGAGGTGTTGGCATGATCCAGGCCGTGATTCTCGACCTCGACGGCGTGGTCGTCTCGACCGACGAGCAGCACTACCAGGCGTGGCAGCGCCTCGCCGACGAAGAGGGCATCCCCTTCGACCGCGAGACGAACCATCGCCTCCGCGGGGTCAGCCGCATGGCCAGCTTGGAGATCATCCTCGAGCGGGCGACCCGCGACTACTCGGACGACGAGAAGGCCGAGATGGCCGCTCGCAAGAACGGGTATTACCGCCAGATGCTCGCGGCGATGTCGCCCGAGGCGATCCTGCCCGGCGTGATGGACCTGCTGGACGCGGTGCGCGCCTGCGGGGTGGCCCTGGCCGTGGCGTCCTCCAGCCGGAACACGCCGTACATCCTCGAGCGGATCGGCCTGGACGACTACTTCGACGCCGTCGCCGACGGCAACGACATCACGCACTCCAAGCCCGACCCGGAGGTGTTCCTGCTGGCGGCCGAGCGGCTGGGCGTCGCGCCCGACAACTGCCTCGTCGTCGAGGACGCCCGCGCGGGCATCGAGGCCGCCCTCGCCGGCGGGATGAAGGCCCTCGGCGTCGGCGACGCCGCCGGCGACGACCGCGCCGACGCCACCGCCCCGGACCTCTCGGCCGTCACGGTCGACGACCTGCTGGCGATGTGAGGCGGGGATATTGAGGCGAACCGCCGCATCGCGCCTGGTTCCACGAGCGGAAGCATGAAAGTATGCATAGTGAGGGCACCGGGCAACTGGTTTCCGCCGGAAAAACAGAGGTAGGTGAACACCGTTTGGCACTCAAGTACGATCACCGGCCGGCGTCACACTGGCGAAGCTACAGCGAAGGAGGCGTGCTCGCTCCGGGGCCCTGGTTCAGTTCGTCGTGTCGAAGACGGTCTGATCCGGACGTTCCGTGCCGCAGTACATGCAGCGGCTGTGGCGGGGGCTGATCGCCCGCCCGCAGCGCCCGCAGCGCGTCAACTCGCGCGACACCTTGCCGTCCGCCTCCCCGTCGGCCAGATCGAGCTGCTCGACCTTCGCGGCCAGTTCCTCGTCCGTCAGGCCCGTCTTGTCCTTGATCAGATCCCACAACGCCATGTTCACCAGCATCAGCTTATCGAGACGTTCCTCGAGCAGGCGAACGTCGCTCTGGGCGCGTCGTCCAGCATGCGTGGCGCGAGACGCGGCCGCCTGGGCCTGCGAGGCCTGGCGAAGGTCCCAGAAACCAAAGCCGCTTCCATAGAACATGGCCTTCTCCTTGTCTCGTCGCGTTGGCGGTGTCGCAGGCGAGCCGGGCGGCTAGGCGTGCCACTCGCCGGTGAATACCTCGATGGCCGGGCCGGTCATGTACACGTGGTTGTCCGCCTCGCGCCACTCGAGTTCCAGCGGGCCGCCGGGCAGGTGCGCCAGCAGTGTCCGCCCGGTGTGCCCGGTCAGCACGCCGGCGACGCAGACGGCCGCGGCGCCGGTCCCGCACGCCAGCGTCACGCCGCTGCCGCGTTCCCAGGTGCGCATCGTCGCCTCGCCATCCGAGTGGACCTCGACGAAATGCGCGTTGATCCGCGCCGGAAACAGGCGGTGGCGTTCGACCTGCGGGCCGACGGTCTCCAGCGGGAAGTTCCACACGTCCTCCACGTACATCACCGCGTGCGGGTTGCCCATCGACACGCACGTCATCTGCAGCGCGTGCGACGGCGTCCGCAGCGGCAGGTCCACCACGCGCGAGACGTTCGGAATGCCCACGGGGATTTGCTGCGGATCGAGGATCGGTTCGCCCATGTCCACCGTGGCGGCCGCGACGGTCCCGTCATCCGCCAGGCGCAGGTCGATCGTCTTGATGCCCGCACCCGTCTCGACGCGCATGGGGTTGGCGTCGGTCCGGCCGTGATCGCGGGCGTACTTCGCCACGCAGCGGACGCCGTTGCCGCACATCTCGGCCTCGGAGCCATCGGCGTTGAACATCCGCATGCGCACGTCGGCCTCGGCGGGGTCGCTGGGGGGTAGGACCAGGATCAGCCCGTCGCCGCCGACGCCGAAGTGCCGATCGGAGATCGTCGGCGCCAGCCCGGCCGGGTCGGCTACCGTCTCGTCGAACCCGTCGACGTAGACGTAGTCATTGCCCAGTCCGTGCATCTTGGTGAAGCGCATAAGGCAATCCTTCCGGAGCGAGATGATACCACACGCAGCGCGAGCGGAAAACGAAAGCTTCCGCAGGCGGTCGGCGGCTTCGCGCGAGGGAAGGCGGCGCCGCGGGGGGGGTCTAGACGGCCTGCAGGTCCTTCTTGCGGTTTTCGAGTTGCATTTTGAGGCGTTCGAGGATGGCCGAGTGCATCTGCGAGACGCGGCTTTCGGACAGATCGAGCGTCTCGCCGATCTCCTTCATCGTCATCTCCTCGAAGTAGTAGAGGATGACGATCAGACGCTCGGCGCGGCTGAGCCCGCGGGTGACCAGTTCCTTGATGTCCTTGCGGTGGGCGGCGCGGAACGGGTCGTCGGAGCTCTTGTCCTCCAGCACGTCGATCTCGCGAACGTCCTTGTTGGAGTCGGTCTCGAACCATTTGCGGTTCAGCGAGATCAGCCCGACGGCCTGGGCGTCGCGCTGGAGCTTGCGGAAGTCCTTCATCGACAGGCGCATGCACTTCGCCAACTCGCGGGCGTCGGGCTTTCGTCCGAGCTCGGCCTCAAGCTGGCCGGCGGCCTCGTTGAGCTTGTGGGCGCGGCTGCGGACGAGGCGCGGGACCCAGTCCATGGACCGCAGCTCGTCGAGAATCGCCCCGCGGACGCGGGGGGCGCAGTAGGTCTCGAATTTCACCCCGCGGTCGGGGTCGAACGCCCGCAGGGCGTCCATCAGACCGAAGATACCGGCCGAGATGAGGTCATCCACATCCACTTCGTCCGGCAATTTGGCGTGAAGCCGCTCGGCGCTGTATTTGACGGCCGGCAAGTAATGCTCCAACAAGTGATTGCGCGCCTGCTCGTCGGACGTATTGCGGTACGCGTTCCACCATTGCTGCACCTGCTCGGGCGGGGCTTGGTTGGCCTTGAGATGCATCATCTGACTCCTCGAAACCGGGCTACGCGGACGTCGTGTCGCGGCAGCCGCCTTGACTCCATCCGTTCAACGGGTGCGGCGGGGGCGTCCACATGGTGCCCGTTCTGTTCGCTCGGACGCACAACCGACCCATCGAAACCGCAACCCTTATGTATATTCGCCACATTCGCTAGTTTCTTGAGCGCTGTACGGGATTTGCCCGAATTTTTCTTTGTGCCGGATTTGAGGGCCCGGGCATGGCGCGTGCGATGCATTGTTGCTGTATTGTTGATAACCATTTATGCAAACCAGCGGGCCAGCCGCCTGAAAAAGCCCATTTCTTCCTTGACCAACAGCCCGCCGCGACCAAGCTTGTTGGCCAGCGCGGCCAGGCAGCGGGTCGCCGGGCATCGCGGATAGGCCAGCACGACCGGTTCGCGCCGGCGGACGGCGTCGGGCAATTTGACATCCCGGAGGACGTAACCGGCATCGAGCACCCGCATGGCGAGGAACTGTCGCGCCACGCCCGAGAGCCGTTCGTACGATGCACGGGCCTCGTGGCGGTCGGCAACCATGTTGGTCAGCAAACTCATCCGCCCGTCGTACCCATGGCGCGTGAGGACCTTGACGACGGCGTAGGCGTCGGTGATGGCGGTCGGCTCCGGGGTGCTCACGAGAATCGTGTTGTCGGCCGATGTGGCGAACCGGATCGTCGCCGGGGCGATGCCGGCGGCGCAGTCCACGACGATGAAATCGTTGTCGGCTTCCAGGGCGGTCAGTTCCTCGATGAGACGCGCCTGCTCGAACTCGCCCAGGCGGGTCAGGTGCTCCAGCCCGCTGGCGCCGGGCACGAGCTGAACGCCGCAGGGCAAGTCGACGATCACCTCCGCCAGCCGCTTGCGTCCGCGGACGACGTGCGACAGGTCATACGGCGCTGCGACGTCCAGCAGCACGTCGAGGTTCGCCAGGCCCAGGTCGGCATCGACGAGCGCCACGCGATTGCCCCCGGCGGACAGGAGGATCGCCAGGTTCAGCGCGACGTTCGACTTGCCCACACCGCCCTTGCCGCCGGTGACGGCGATTGTGCGCGTGGTGCGCACGTCGCGCATCAGTTGTCGCAGCTTGCCGGCTTGATCGTCACGCGTCACGATGGTCCTCTCCCATGATCCGGCGAGCCAGGTCGTCCGCGTCGGCCTGGGCGATGTCATCGGGCACGTCTTGCCCCGTCGTCACATAGCTCAGCGGCGCGTCGCACGCGGCCGCGAGGTTGAGCACGTTACCGAACGTCTCGGCCTCGTCAAGCTTTGTCAGGCAGATGCGGTTGGCGCCGAGGGGGGCAAAACGTTCAACGACGCGTCGGGTGCAGGCGCGGCTGCCGGTGGCGGCGACGACTAGATGGATCTCGTCGGCGTCGGCGCCACCGAGCATGCGGCGCAACTCGCCGAGGCGCAGCGTGTCGTTGTGGCTGCGTCCGGCCGTGTCGATCAGCACGAGGTCGGCGTCGGCGAGACGCCGGACCGCCTGGCGGAGCTGGCCGGCTCCGAGGCAGGTATGGATCGGCACCTCGATGATGTCGGCGTAGGTCTTGAGTTGCTCAACCGCGGCGATGCGATACGTATCCAGCGTCACGAGCCCGACACGCCGATTGTCACGAAGCTTGGCGGTCGCGGCCAGCTTGGCGATGGTCGTGGTCTTGCCCACGCCCGTTGGCCCGACCAGCGCAATGACCTGCCGTCCGGCGGTCGGTGCAGCCGCCGTGCGGATCCGCGCGGCGATTGCGCGACGGATCACACTCCGCACGGCCGCGACGTCATCGAGTTGCTGGCCCGTCAGTTCATGGCGGCAGGCGCTCATGAGCTCGTCGACGAGTTCCGGTGCGACGTCCTGCTCGATCAGTTGATCGCGGCACGTCTGGAACGCCGGCGGCATGTTCTGGTCATCGCCGCCGCGGGCCAGCAGCGCGGCAACCATCTTGCGGATCTCGGCGATCTCGCGCGGCACGCTGGCGGATGGCTCCGGCGTGTCGGGTTCGGCCGACGTCGCGTTGTCGTCCGGGCGGCGCATGGGAACGTAGGTGCCGTCATGGTCTTGGGCGTGGCGTTTGGGCGCCGGCGCGCTGTCGCTGCCGGCGGCGGTGACGTGCCAGACGCGTCGGCCGCCGAAAAGCTTCAGCAGCCCGCCGGTGCGGCGCCGGCGCGTGCGGAGGATAACGGCGTCGCGGCCGAGGTCGTGTTTGACCTCGGCGATCGCGTCTGCCATTGTGGCGGCTCGGTAGGTTTTCGTGTCCATGGTGCAGTCCTATGCGTGTTCGGCGGTTTGGACGACGTCGGCGGCGACGGTTGCGGCGGATTGCACGTCGGCCGAGGTGACTTCGTTGTACGCAAGCACGGCGGCATCGGGGTCGGAGGGGGCGAGCAGCGTGCGCACGGCTGATCGCAACGCGGGCGCACAGAGCACCACGCCGCGGCGCCCCTCGCGGCGCAGGCGGGCCAACTCGTCGGTGACGGCGTCGGCGATGCGGCCGGCCAGCGCGGGCGGCAGCGCGGCGGCCGGACCTTGCGGCGTGTCGTGCACGTGGGCGTGAATCGCGTTTTCCAGCTCCGGCTTGAAGCGGACGCACCAGATGCGCCCGTCCGACGAGGCATACTGTTGTCGCAGGGCCGGTGCCAACGCGGCGCGCACCTGCTCGGTGATCTCGTCGATGCGGTCGGTCCCCTCGGCGGCGTCCGTGGCTGCTTCAAGGATCGTTTCGAGGTCGCGGATCGGCACCGCCTCGCCGAGCAGGCGGCGGAGCAGCTTCTGGATGCGCGCCAACGATAGCCGCTGCCGCGCCTCGGCGACGAGATGCGGATGGTCCGCCTCGAGCGACGCGAGCATCTCGGCAACCTGCTCGCGCGAGAGCAGTTCGGCCGCACGAACGCGGACGACCCGCCCCAGGTGCGCCATGAGCACGTCTTCCGGCGCGACGGTGCGGTAGCCCATGCGCGTGGCGCGGTCGGCGCGGCCGGGCTCGATCCAAACGGCGGGGAGGCCCGAGACGGGCTCGGTGCCCTCGCGGCCTTCGAGCTTGCCGGCGGCGTGCGCGCCGGGGACCGCCAGAAGCCGCCCGGCGTACAGCATTCCGGTCGCAACAGCAGCGTCGCGGACGCCGATACGGTATTCGTGCGCGGCAAGCCGCAGATTGTCGCGCACCCGCACGGGCGGCGCTACCAACCCCAGCTCGCTGCCGATCTCGTCCCGCAACACAGCGATGCGGTCCAGAAGTTGGCCACTGTCGGCCAGGCGGACCAGCGCAAAGCCAAGCTCGATGCGAAGCGGGTCGATTTGACGCGCGGCGGACACGCGGGTGGTCTCGCGTGCCGACGCGCCGACTCCGGGCGAATCGGAGCCCGCCTGGTCGGCGTCGCGGCCGGTGTCGGTGCGGCGCCCGCGGGATTCGGCCCCGTCGCTCGCGCCGGCTCGCGGTGCACCGGCGTTGCGCCGACCGAGCAGCCACGCCAACCCCGCGCATCCCCCGGCCAGAAACAGCAGTGGCAGCTTCGGAAGCGACGTCAGTGCCAGCGCGCTGAGGAACACGGCCGTGACGGCCAGAACCGCCGGACGCGATGCGAGTTGCGCGATCACCTCTTCGCCGAGGTTGCTGCGGGCGGCGCGTCGCGTGACCATCAGCGCCGCGGCGACCGAGACGATGAATGCCGGAATTTGCGTGACCAACCCGTCGCCGATGGTCAGGCGGGTGAACAGCTGGCTCGTCTCGTCCCAGGACCACCCGTAGCGGACCATGCCCACGTAGAGCCCGCCGAGGATGTTGATCAGTGTGATGATGACGGCCGCGACGGCGTCGCCGCGGAGGAACTTGCTGGCGCCATCCATGGCGCCGTAGAAGTCGGCCTGGCGGGCGACGTCGTCGCGCCGGCGCAGCGCCTCGGCATCGTTGATCAGTCCGGCCTTGAGGTCCGCGTCGACGGCCATCTGCTTGCCCGGCATCGCGTCCAGAACGAACCGCGCGGCGACCTCGCTGATCCGACCGGCGCCTTTGGTGACGACCACGAACTGCACGATCACCACGATGGCAAAGACCACCGCGCCGGCGACGAGCGACCCGGCGGCGACGAACTCACTGAATGACCAGACCACCTGCCCGGCGGCGAGCTGCGCCTGGGCGGCGGTGCGCCCGTTCTCCCCGGCCGTGAGAATCAAACGTGTCGTCGCGACGTTCAGCACCAGTCGCAACAGCGTCGCGCCCAGCAGCAGAGACGGAAACACGCTGAACTCGAGCGGGCGGGAGACGTAGATCGCGGTCAGCAGCACGCACGCGGCCAGGGCGAGGTTCGCTGAGAGCAACACGTCGACCGCCCCGGGCGGCAGCGGCACCAGAATCGCGAAGATCAACCCCGCCGCCGCCAGAGGCAGCAGCAACCCGCGATGGCGATGGGCGGCCGCCATGAGCCGCCGACTTGTCGGGGCATCAGACATGGGTCACCTCCGTCATGGCCTCGGACGGTGTGCCGGCGCTGTCTTTGCGGTGTCGGCGGCGCGCCAGGGGGTGCCCTTCGGTGCGGCGCAGGTCGTCCAGCCACTCGCGCCGCGTCATGCGCAACTCGCGCCGAAGCTGCCGCCGCTGGAACAGGTAGTCCGCCAGGCCAAGAACGCCGAGCACCAGCGCGACGCGCATCGCCAGCGTCCAGGCCAGCGCGCCCGTTTCGCTGACCAGCGCACGCGGTGCGAGCCGCCCCATCGCCGCGACGCGCGGCAGGGCGTCGGCGACGGTTATCCAGGCAACGACGCCGATGGCCGCCAGCTTGCCGATAATCATCCCCGCGCGTACGCCCGTCCGTGCCGAGATCAGCCGGCGCCAGCCCGCCGTCAGGCCGATCCGCGCCAGAACCGGTCGCAACGGCGCGCCGGTGGCCAGCAGGCCGACCTGCCCGACGTTGACCGCCACGGCCAGCAGGACCAGCGCCGCCGCCAGCGGCGCCAAAGCCGTCAGCAGCGGCGTGACGGCATCAGCGGCGATGCCGGCCAACTCGCTCGGCCCGACCAGTGGCGCAGAACGCCCGTCCAGCAGGGCGCGCGTCATGGCGACGGTTTTGCCGAGCAGACGTCCGCCGAGAAGCCCCAGCCCCGCCGCGCCGCCGAGCAGCACGGCCGCAGCGGCCAGGTCTGCGCTGCGCGCAACCTTCCCGCGCCGCCGCGCCTCGCGCAAACGCAGGTGCGTGGGCTCGTAGCTTCGCTCGGCCGCGTTGTCCGTTGCTGTTGCCATTCGCTCATTCCGTCAACGCAGCGCCGGCAGAGACCGCGGAGAAGGGCAAAGGACATGTGCTTGCTCAGCGTTCTCGGGACCCGTGTCGAAGGCATCCCGTTGCGACTGCGTTGAGGTCGTTTTCATCTCATCGTGCCCCGGACAGTGCCGCGGGCAATTCACGTGCGGTCAAGGTCCACGCTTGCTCGACCAGGTCGGGCAGCGCCGCCAGGGCGAGCGTCATTACGGCCAGGCCGAGCAGCGCCCGAATCGGCAGGCCCGTCGACAGCAGGTTGCACTGGCGAATGCTGCGCTGGAGCAGTCCCAGCGCCACCGTCGCCAGCAGCATCGCCGCCAGGACCGGCGCGGCGACCTTCAGCGCGAGCGTAAACGACGCGCCCAACAGGGCGACGATCATCGTCAGCACGTTGCGGTCGATCGCGAATGTCGCCGGCGGCACCGTGCGGAACGACCGCACCACCCCGCCAAGCAGCTCGCGGTGTCCGCCGATCGCCAGGAACACCACGATCGCCGTCAGCACGAACAAACGCCGTGTTACGCCCGGCGCGGGCCCGCCGGCCGGGGCGTAAATCTCCGCCAACGTCAGGCCCATCTGCGTGCCGGCGTGGAACGCCCCCAGCTCGATGCCGACGAACACCAGCCGCGCCGCGAAGCCGATCACCGCGCCGATCGCCGCCTCGACCGCGATAAGGCCCGCCAGCGGCAGCCAGCTCGTCGGCATCGCCGCCGGCGGGCCGACCCACCGACCGGTGCCCACCACGGCCAGGGCGATCACGACGCTGACCGCGTAACGCAGGCGGATCGGCACGGCCGCGTGCGACAGCACCGGCGCCACCACGCACAGCCCCGCGACACGCGCCAGCACCAGCATCAGTGTCGGAAGCCAGATTGTCAGCTCGGACAGGTCCATACGGCAGGTTTCAGTTCCTAGGTCTTAAGTCTCAGGCCCCAGGTCTCAGGTCATAGTGGTCTCTGTGGCCGGGGCGTTGTCGTTCAGGGAACGGCGCCGAACATCGCGCGGGCGAATTCCGTCAATCGCGTCAGCATCCACGCCCCGCAGGCCACGGCGGCAAGCAGCATCGCCACGATCTTGGGCACGAAGCTCAGCGTCTGTTCCTGGACCTGCGTGACGGACTGGAGCACGCTGACGATCAGCGCCACGACCAGACCGGTGCCCAATACGGGCGCACCGAGCAGCAATGTCAGCATTACGGCCTGTCGGGCACAGTCTGTCGCGGTCACAGTGTCCATCGTGTCTCACAGCGGCTCTTCAACGCGGAGCACGCAAGGCCCGCGGAGAACGGCAAGAACCTTTCGTTTGCTCTGCGATCTTCGCGTGCTCTGCGTTGAAGGGCGTTTTGTCGTCACCCGAAGCTTTGCATCAGCGTCCCGACCACGAGGTGCCACCCGTCGGCCAGGACGAACAGCAGCAGCTTGAACGGCAACGAGATCAGCACCGGCGGCAGCATCAGAATGCCCATCGACGTCAGCACGCTGGCGACGAGCATGTCGATAACCAGAAACGGCAGGAAGATTCGAAAACCCATCGTGAAGGCGATCTTCAGCTCGCTGATGACGAACCCGGGGATCAGCGACAGCGTCGGCACGTCGCGCCAGGTCAGGTTGTCGCGCCCGGCCAGGTCGTCCGGCAGGAACGGGTACACGTCCCCGCCGTTGCCGGACGCCTCGAGTTGGCGGATCATGAACGCCCGCACGTGCGTCGTGCCGGCATCCAGCGCCGCGGCGCCGGTCAGCTCGCCGTCGAGGTACGGGCCGATCGCGTCGCGGTGGACGTCCTGGTAGACCGGGAACATCACCACGACCGTCATCAGCAGCGCCAGCCCGAACAGCACCTGGTTCGGCGGAAGCTGCTGCGTCGCCAGCGCCTGCCGCAGCAGCCCGAGGACCACGACGATCCGCGTGAAGCAGGTCACCAGCAACATCACGGCCGGGGCGACCGACAACGCCGTGATCAGCGCCAGCCACTTCAGCCCGCCGGAGACGGCCTGCGGCGAGTCGATCTGCTTCAGGTCGATCTGCACGCCGGGTCGGCTCGCCGGTTGCGTTGTCGTTTCGGCGGGTCCGTCCGGCGCCGCGTCCGCCGCGGTCGGCAGGGCGGTCAGGGCCAGAGCGATCAAGATGATCCGGGCCCGTGCGGTCATGGCGACTCCGTCTCGTCGCGTGCGTTGTCATCGTCTGGGGCGTCCCGGGAGCTCGTGTCGGCATCGACGTGTTGCCCTCCGGCGCCGCGGCACAAGGCGGCGATCTCGTCGGGGTCCGTCACTTCGGCCAGTGTGGTCAGCGTTTCGTTGCCGCCGCCGATCAGCACCAGCCGTTCGCCGAGGCGCACCAGGTACAGCCGGTGCCGCGCGGACAGCGCGCTGCGGGCGACAACGTCGACAGGCGGTTTGCCGCCGGCCGAACCCGCCCAGCGGCGCAGAAGCCATCGCGCCGCGAAGACCAGCGCCACGACCACCGCCAGCGCCATGCCCGTTCGCACCCAGGGCCAGATGCCTCCGCCGCCCTCGTCGCCGACGCGCTGATCCTCCATGCCGGGCGGGACGGCGCGGCTTTCCGGGCCGTCTTGCGCCGTCGCCACGGCGACGGGCAACGCCATTGCGCCGGTCACGGCCGCGGCCACCAGCCAAACGACCGGTCCGTAGCGTCGGGTTGTCTCGGCTTCGGTTCGCATCATGCGTTCGTCCGCCCGGCGCGCTCGGACACGTAGCGCCCGCGTCTCGCAGCGGCGCGTCGCACGGCCGCGACGAGGCGCCACTGGGCGGCCTCGACATCGGCGACGCGCACGGCGCCCAGTTCGTCCATCGTGGTACGCAGCTCGCGCCGCGCCGACGCCGGCAGGCACGCCATGGCTTTTTTGACCACCGGTTCGTCCGCAGCCATCAGCGCCACGGCCACCTCGTCCGTCTCCAGTTCCATCAAGCCGGCGTGCAGCGCCTCGGCCGGCACGCCGGTAAGGTCTTCGAAGGCGAAAATCCTCCGCCGCAACGTTTCGGCCAGGGCGGGCTCGCCGTCTTCCAGGGCGCCGAGGACGCCCCGCGCGGTGCCTGGTCCGGCGCGAGCAAGCAGTTCGGCTGCGGCGCCCGGGCCACCGACCGGATCATTGGTCGCGGCGGCGGTGCAGCGATCGCTCACGCTTCGCGCGATACGCCGGGCGTACGCGTCGTCTACGGGTTGCATCCTGCTGATCCGCCGAATGACGTCCACCTGCGCCGCGCCGCTCAACCCGCCGAGTATCGCCGCGGCCTTGTCGGGCGGCAGATGCCCCAGAACCAGGGCGACGATCTGCGGCTCCTGCCCCCGCAGCGCGGCCAGCAGCGTGTCGGTGGGCACGTCGCGCAAGGCCGCGAAGGGCGCCGCTGCCGGTGCGGCGTCACCGTCGGTCGGCGGGGCTCCGGATGCGTCCGTCGCCTGTGGCAGGGGCGACGCTGGCTTGGCGGTGGATCGTCCGTCCGGGCGCTTGCGCCGGCGCCGCACGAGCCACAATAGGGTCCCGGCGGCCAGAGCTGCCGCGCCGCCAGCCGCCCATGCTGGGCCCGGTGAGGTCGCATCCGTCGTCGGATGCCTGCGGCGTACGGCCGTTGCCGGAGCGGACGGCCCGTCCGCGTACCAATGCACGGCCACGGCGTCTGGCGTTTCGGCACCGATGACACGCTGCACGCACGTTTGGATGCTGTCCGTCAAGGCCGCGGCGCTCGCGGCGAAGGCGTCGCCGTCACCGGCCGCGTGCTCGGACATGAGACGGGTGCGCGGCACGCCTACGGAGACGCCCGTGCAGCGAATGTGTCCGTCGGTGCGTTCGACGTGAGCGGCCACGGTCAGTCCGTCCATGTACGACAGGGCGGCGCGAACCTTGTTTTCGTAATGCGCTTCGGCACGGGTCAGGTCGCTGAGCGCCCCGGCCGTGGCGGCGCGATAGCTCTTGCCGCTGCTGTCGATGACGCGAACCGCCTGGGACTTCATGTCTGGAATGAGCCCGGCCACATGGTCGGCGATGGCCTCCACCAGCAGGTCGGTCATCTGGGTGCCCGGCGCGAGGGTGACGTTGACCACGGCTGTCGGGGCCACGCCGGGCGCGCCAAGCCGTGGCGGCGAGCCCGGCTCGAACAGTACGGTCGCCGAGGCCACGCCGTCGAACCGCTCGATGAGGCGCCCAAGTGTCAGCATCTTCGTCGCCTGCCAGCGCTGGGATTTTTGGGCCGCCGACGACCAGATGTCCCGGCTATCTGCGAGTCGATGAAGAGCCGCGGCGGGGTCGATTTCGTCGGTGTCTGGAGTCACGGCGCCCTGCGCGCGGGCAAGGTCATCCACCGCGACCAGGAGGTGCCCGCCTTGGCGTTCGTACGGAATGCCCGCGGCGTCCAGCGCCTCGGCGGCGCGGTCGCGTTGTTCCGGCGACAGCGGCGCATCGGTCAGGGCGACCGGCTCGGGGCCCGCCCCGGCCAGCGCCAGCCAGAGACCGGCGACGATCAGCAGCGCCGCCAAGCCGAACGCGCCATAGCGCTGTCGCCTCGTCAGCCCGGCCCATCGTCGAGCGAGGCGAATGCGAAATTTTCTCGGCCGCTTCATGCTGCGCGGTCCTCCATGACCGCGGCGCTGCGACAGGCGTTACAACGTGTCGGTATCCATACCGGCGAAGTAGTCGCGAATCTCCGTCAAGGTCTTGTCGGCGGCCTTCATCGCGGCGATCTGCTCCAGCCGCTCGAAGGCCGAGGCGTCGTAGCAGCGGTGCCCGCCCGGTGTCCAGTGGGCCTCGGGCAACAGCCCCATGGTCGTGTAGTTGTGGATGGTCTGCCGGCTGACGCCGGCGAACTCGACCAGTTCGCCCACGCGATACCGCCGCGGCGGGATCGGCCGGCGAGCGGGACGCGCGGCGGCACCCGCATCGGCGCCTGCTTGCAGCCGCCTGCCGGGAGCGTGCTGCCCGGTCGCTGTGTCCTCAGTCCTTGACATGAAACGAGTCATCCACAAATGCTTTTTACGTTTCGTAAAAGGTGTTTATCTCCCTTCTGTGCCCGCTGCAACAAAAAACCGCCCTCGGCGCGAAAAAAATTTCGCCAACCGGCCATTTTCACTAAAGTTGCATGCCCTCATCGACGCGGACCATGCGACATGTACGGGCATCCGGCGGGCGGAACACCAGATGCAGGGCCCCTCGGCCTATGTGACCTGGCGGGGCGCCAGGAGGAAACCTCGCGAAGTCAGGACGTGCTGTGCCCGTGTCGGCAGTACATCCGCTCGGTCCACTCGGCCGCACGCTCGGGCAGCGTGTCGTCGGCGATTGCCGCGCGGATGGCGGCCATCAGGCGGGCGAAGAAATGCAGGTTGTGAAGAGTCGTCAGCGTTGCGGCGAGCATTTCCCCGGCCGCGAAGAGATGCCGCAGCGCCCCGCGGGAGAAGTGGCGGCAGGCATAGCAGTCGCAGCCGGGCTCGATGGGGCGGTCGTCCTGAGCCCATTGAGCGTTACGCAGGCGGAGGCGTCCGTCCCAGGTGAACGCTTGGGCGTTCCGGGCGTTTCGCGTGGGCAGGACGCAGTCGAACATATCGATGCCGCGGCGTACGGCGGCGAGGATGTCCCGCGGCTCGCCGACGCCCATGAGATAGCGCGGCCGGTCGCGGGGCAATTGGTCGTCGACGGCGTCAAGCACGCGGCTCATCGTGGCGTGCCCCTCGCCGACGCTTAACCCGCCGACGGCATAGCCGGGCAGGTCCAGCGCGACCAGCCGGCGGGCGCTGTCGGCGCGGAGATCGTCGAACACGCCGCCCTGTTGGATGCCGAACAGCGCCTGGGCGTCGCGGTCTGCCCAGGCGTCACGGCAGCGCTCGGCCCAGGCGGCGCTGCGCGCGACGGCGCGGGCGACGTCCTCGCGCGGCGCGTCGCCCGGCGGGCACTCGTCGAGCTGCATGACCACGTCAGCGCCGAGAGCGCGCTGAATGTCCATCGCCCGCTCGGGCGTCAAGGCCACTTCCGCCCCGTCTACGTGCGAGCGGAACACCACGCCGTCGTCATCGATGCGCCGCAGGTGCGCCAGCGAGAACACCTGGTAGCCGCCGCTGTCGGTCAGCAGCGGCCCGTCCCAGCCCATGATCCGGTGCAGGCCGCCGAGCCGCTCGGCCGTGTCGGCCCCCGGGCGCAGCATCAGGTGGTACGTGTTGCCCAACAGCATCTGTGTTCCGCAGGCGCGGAGCTGGTCGGGCGTGACACCCTTGACGGACCCGACCGTGCCGACGGGCATGAAGACCGGCGTGGTGACGGCGCCGTGGGGTGTGGTCAGCCGACCGAGGCGGGCGCGGCCGCAGGTTGCCTCAACGGTCAATGCGATCATGGCGAGCCCGTCCGCAACCGCACCGGCCGCGGCAGGTCGGTGTATGGTAGGCCCGGTGGTGCGCCGGTGCAACGTGACGGGCGTTAACGCTGCTCGCCGGCGGCGTCGAGCAGGTCGCGGACGGCCTGAAGCAACTCGTCATAGTCAATGGGCTTGGCGACGACGCGGGCGTCCTCCCCGAACGCCGGTGCCTCAGACGATTGGCAGCGCCCGTCGGGATACCCGGAGACATAAAGCACGTTCAACGGCGGACGTTCGCCGGCCGCGTCGTCGTTCTCGCGACGGTTCCGGTCGATTTCGCGGACGCGCTCGGCCAGTTGCGGGCCGCTGATCTCCGGCATGACCACGTCCGTGATCAGCAGGTCCACGCGGATCGAATCGTCGCGAATGGTCTGGAGGGCTTCGTTGGGGCTCTCGGCCTCGATCACGTCATAGCCGCCGTCACGCAGCATGTGGACGAGGATGCCGCGGACGGCCGGCTCATCCTCCACGACCAGCAGGCGCCGGGGCGCCTTCTCCGCGGCCGAGGCGTTGGCTTGCCGGGGCATTGACGGACGGGATGGGGCCGCGCCGGCCGGCTGTGACGCGTCTTGCCTCTGCGGCGTGTCGGAAGGCGGATCGGGCGTTTCGGCGGCTTCGTCGACGCGGGGCAGGATCAGCCGGACCACCGTGCCGTGACCGGGCGCACTGCGCACGACGACGTGCCCGCCGCTTTGCTTGACAAAGCCGTAGACCATCGACAGGCCCAGCCCGGTGCCCTTTCCGACTTCCTTTGTGGTGTAGAACGGCTCGAAGATCGCGGTGAGTTGGTCGGGTGGCATGCCGACGCCCGTATCCTGCACGATGAGCATCACGTGGCTGCCCGCCGTGACGTCCCGATGGCGGCGGTAGAACTCCGCGTCCATGTCGGCGTTGGCCACCTCCAAATGCAGCTCGCCGCCGTCGGGCATGGCGTCTCGCGCGTTGGTGGCCAGGTTCATCACGGCCTGCTGCAGCCGCGCGGGATCGACGCGCACGCGCCCGGCGCTTGGATCGGTCACAACGGACAGGCGGACGTCCTCGCCGATCATGCGCTGCAACGGATTGGTCATGTCGCGGAGGACCTCGTTGAGGTCCACGATCTCCGGGCGGAGGACCTGTTGCCGGCTGTACGCGAGCAACTGCCCGGTCAGCTTCGCGGCGCGATGGCTGGCCCGTTCAATCTCTCTGAGCCCTTCGGAGACGGCCTTCTTGTCGTCCAGCGGTCCGCCCATCAGCAGATCGCAGTAGCCCTTGACGACACTGAGTTGATTGTTGAAGTCGTGCGCGATACCGGCCGCCAGTCGCCCGACGGCTTCGAGGCGCTGCGCCTGGCGCAGTTGCTCCTCGACCCGTCGTCGCTCGGTGACGTCGATGCCCACACCGAAGAAGTACTCCGGCTGATCCGACACGCCGAAGACCTGCCGGCCGTGCCATTCCACCAGCCGCTGGCTCCCGTCCCGCGTCAGGATGCGGTTTTCGTGCACGACGGAGCGATTCGTCGTCAGCAGCGTCTGGAACATCTCGCTGACGGCGTCGTGGTCTTCGTCGGGCACGAACGTGTCCAGGTAGGGCTTGCCCACGACCTGTTCGGAGGTGTAATCGAGGGCCTGGAGCATGGCCTCGTTCATCATCAGCGTCTTGCCCTCTGAATCGATGGCGACGAAGAACGCCGGGGAGGCCTGGACCAACGAGCGGCTGAAGTCGCGCTCGCGCTGGAGTTCGCGTGCGGCCTGCCTGTGCCGGGAAATGTCCGTGGCGATGCCGCGCAGCCCCGTGATGCGATCGTCACGGCGGATGGGCGCGCCGCAGACGACGGCGGGGAACGTCGTCCCGTCGCCGCGCTGCAGCAGATACTCGAACGGGCCGGTGGGCCCGCCGACCATCGCCGCGCGGGCGTCTTCGATCGCGCGCTTCCGGTCGGCGGGCGCGACCAGGTCGAACGCGCTGATGCCGCGCTGGAAATCCTCGTAGCTGCGATTGAGCATCGCAAAGGCATTGCGGTTGGCGAACGTCAACTGCCCATTCGGCTCCATTTCGAAGACGATCCCGGGCAGCATCTCCGCCAGTTGGCGAAACCGCTGTTCGCTGTCCCGCAATGCCCGCTCGGCTTTCCGTTCGGCGGTGACGTCCGAGGCGACTTCCACCATGCCGATCATCTCGCCGCTGTCGTCCTGGACCGGTGCGGCGCGGATGTGCCAGATGCGTCCGTCGGCCGTCGTCTGCTGCCCCTGGGCGGGCTTGCCGGTGCACTGAACCGCGACGACGGGACACTCCTCACAGGGAACGTCGCTGTCGTTCCAGACGTCGTGGCATGCCTTGCCCGGCAGCTCCTCGCGCCGCATGCCCGCGGACTCGGCGGCCGCGCGGTTGGCCCAGACGATGCGCATGTCGTTGTCGTGGTAGATCACGACTTCCTGCATACTTTGCAGCAAAGCGCGCTGCTGCTCCTCGCTTTGCCGGAGGTCGCTCTCGGCGACGTCCTGCAGGAAAACGTAGAGAAAAAATATCCAGACCAGGGGTACCAGGATTTCGAAGTAGTCCTCGACGGCGTCGAGCTTCTTGGTAATGCCGGACCATTCCAGCGTGTTGCTGACGTAGTGAAACGCCATCAGCCCCAGCATGACGGCCAGCACCATCTTGGCGTCGCCGCGCAGCACGCGGCGGGGCACGCGCAACACGAAAACGCCCGCCACCACCACGCCTACCAGCGCCAGCAGATTGCACATCGCCGGTACGCTCATGGCCCCCTCCCTCGCGTTGTGCGATATACCAGCAGCGCCCACGCCAGCAGCAGAGCCGCGCTGACGGCGTAGCCGATGTGCTCCAGCATGTTGAGCGCGTTCGACCAGCGCTTCGTCGTGACGGCGCTGGCCGAGAAGCGCACGGCCTCGAGATTGGTCGCCAGCCACGCCAGGAGCATCACGCCCAGGGCGGACACCATGATCCCGCAGGCCGGGAGGCGGCGCAGACGCCGGTGCATCACAAGGACGAACGCCAGCGCACCAATCCCCAGAAGCAGCGTCAGAACCTCGTTTTCCTGAAACTCAGGCATTCTCCCCGCCTACGTTTCCGACGTCGAGGCGAGCGGCCTGCGCGACGGCCAGACAGCGTTGCAGCATCGGGCGCATCCGGTCCAGCGGGACCATGCAGGCCGCGTCCGATAGGGCGCTGTCGGGCTGCGGATGCGTCTCGACAAACAGCGCGTCGGCGCCGACGGCCATCGCCGCCTGCGCCAGCAGGGGCGCGAACTGCCGCTGCCCCCCCGAGGCGCCACCGAGCCCGCCGGGCTCCTGCACCGAGTGCGTCGCATCGAACACGACCGGGGCGAATTGACGCATCTGCACGATCGCCCGGAAATCCGTGACGAGGCGATTGTACCCGAAAGACGTGCCGCGTTCCGTAATCATCACCTGCGCGTCGCCGCGGCGCTCGGCGCCCGCCCGCGCGCCGTGACGCACCTTGTCGACGGCGTGGGCCATGTCCTGCGGGGCCATGAACTGGCCCTTCTTGATGTTAACGGGTTTGCCGCTGCGCCCGGCTTCGATCAACAAATCGGTTTGTCGGCACAAGAACGCGGGAATCTGAAGACAATCGAGCACGTCCGACGCCGGACCGACCTGCGCCGGAGCGTGGACGTCGGAGAGGACGGGCACGCCGACGTCGCGCCGGACCTCCGCCAGCCACTCAAGCCCCGTCGTCAGTCCGGGCCCGCGGTAGCTGTCGGCGCGGGTGCGATTGGCCTTGTCGTAGCTGGCCTTGAAGACAAACGGTACATCGAGCGCCGCGCAGACCTCGCGCAGGTCTCGGGCTACCTGGAGGCACAACTCCAAGCTCTCGGCCACGCAGGGCCCGGCGATCAGCACCGGGGCGTGCGAGCCGACGACGATTGGGTCGATGCTGCACGTGGGGGGGTCACACATCGTCGAAGTCCTTCCGCGTTGGGTCGGCTGTCGTCGTGCTCATCGGTGCGTCAGGCCTGCCGGGCGGGACGAGCAATCGCACGCGTCCGGACGCCAGGCGGATCTCCAGCGGGGTGTCCGGGCCGACGTCTCCGTCGACCTGGGTGCAGACGGGGCGATCGGTCTGCCCGTCGGGTCGGCGGGCCTCGATCCGCGCTGCCCGGACACGGCGGTAGATCACGTCGCCTTTGAGCGGATGGCGGCGCAACAACGTCCAGGCCGCGTGCAGCATCAGGCGCGTCTGCTCGCGGCAGGAGAAGACGACCAGGTCCAGCAGCCCGTCGTCGATCGCGGCGTCGCGGCAAATGCGCAGCCCGACGGCATAGCGCGAGATATTGCCCACGAACGCCAGCCCGAAATCATCGAACACCGTCTCGCCGTCGGCGGTCACGTGCAGGCGGGGAAAATCGTGCTCCCAGAACGTCCGCCACAGCGGCCAGAAGTAACTCAGGTGCGAGATGTGCCCGCCGCGCTTGGCCGCCAGACGCCGGACGACCTCGCCGTCGAAGCCCACGCCGATCAACAGCAGGAAGACGCGGTCGTTGACGATGCCCACGTCACAGGCGACGATACGCCCCGAGCCCAACACCTCCACGAGGCGGCGCGGGCTGCCCGGCATGGCTAGCTCCTTGGCCAGGAGGTTCTCCGTTCCGACCGGGCAGGCGAGCATCGGCACGGCGCTGCCGGTCAGTCCGCTGGCGACTTCGTTGGCCGTGCCGTCCCCGCCCCAGACGACCACGGCGGACGCGTCGCGGCGAACCTGCCGGGCGCGATCGGCGGCGTCGCCGGGCCCGGCGGTAGTGTATTCCACGAGGTCCACGCCCGCGCCGCGCGCGGCGGTGCGGAAGTCGCCCAGCCGGTACTGTCCGCTTCCGTACCCGCTGCGGGGATTGACGATCAGATGCACCGGCTTGCTGAAATCCAAGGTAATGCCTTCTCGCTGTTGGCGACGTCCGTTGCAGTCGCGGCGCAAACGAGTATAATACGCGATTCTCAGCCCGGGGGCCAAGATGCGGCCGGCCTCGGGCGTATAACCGGTCCGGTGTGTGCGGGAGTACATGGCGATGGACGCGATGATCAAAGACCAGTTGGATGCCTTGGTGCAGCAGGACACGTGGACGTTTGACGACTACCAGCGCCTGCTCGAGCTTCTGTTCGAGACGTCGGATGCGGCCTCGCAGCTTCGGCAGCTAGCCGGCGACCTCGGCGAGGTCGGCGGCGCGACGCCCACCGGAAGCGACGCTCTGAAACTCGGCATGGTGCACTATGCGCTGTGCGACTTCGCTCGGGCGCTGGATGTTCTCAACGATGCGACGGACAACAAGGACCGGCGCTACGTCCAGGCGATGTGCTACAAGCACCTGGGACGCTACGAGGACGCGCTGGGCGAGATCGACCGAGCCCAGGCACGCGGGTGGGACCCGCCCGAGGACATGGACTTGGCTCGCGCGGAACTTCTGGCGCTGTCCGGCGACCTCGATGCCGCCGCCAAGCAGGTCAAGGCGCTGGAGAAGTCCGCCGGCGAGATGGCCCAGTGGCATTACGTGCGCGGGCTCGTCGACGAACTGGCCGGCTATGCCGAACGCGCCGGCGAGGCCTACATCAAGGCGCGCGACATCAACCCGACGCACGCCGGGGCGACCTTCCGTCTGGCCTACTTCTACGATCTGCACGGCCACGAGGAGGAGGCCGTCGAGTTGTACAAGGAGTGCATCGCACGCCCACCGGTGTACACCCACGCGCTGCTGAATCTCGCCGTGCTGCTCGAAGACGCCGGGCGCTACGACGAAGCCGCCCGGGCCGTCCGATCCGTCCTGGCCGCCAATCCGAACCACCTGCGGGCGCGGTTGTTCCTGCGGGACATCAGGGCCGCCAAAAACATGTACTATGACGAGGACCAGGCGCGCCGCCTGGCGCGGCGCAACGCCGTACTGGACATTCCGGTGACGGATTTCGAGCTGTCGGTGCGGGCCCGCAACTGCCTCAAGAAGATGAACATCCATACGCTCGGCGACCTGATCCGCACGACGGAGTCCGAGTTGCTGGGCTATAAGAACTTCGGCGAGACGTCACTGACCGAGATCAAGGACATGCTGGCGGCCAAGGGGCTTCACCTCGGCCAGGCGCTGGAGGATGACAGCGAGTACGCTGATCTGGGTCCGCGCTCGCCGGAAATCCCGCTGAAGGACGATGGCCTGCTGTCCAAGCCGATCGAGGACTTGAACCTTTCCATCCGAGCCGCCCGTGCCCTGGAGACGCTGGGGGTGACGTCCCTGGGCGAACTGGTCCAGAAGAGCGAGGCCGAACTGCTGGCCTGCAAGAACTTCGGACAGACGAGTCTCAACGAGATTCGCGAGCGCCTGGCCGAACACGACCTGTCGCTTCGCGAGAACGGCTGATCGGGGTCTCGCCATCGTGCTGACGCGCATCTGGGCCCATCTTCGCACGGCGCGCGGCGCCTTGCTGGTCGCCGGCGGCGCGGTGATGCTGGGTGGGCTGATCGCCGCGGCATTGCTGTCCAGTTGTCGGCGGGAGGACCTGGCCGATCAGCGCACGGCGCCCGGTGCCGCGGATCGCCCCCTGCGCCTGGAGGGCGTTCCCTCCGTGCGTGTTCGCGTGACGGACTCGCCCGCCCGGCAGGTCATGATCGGCGCCGCCGGCGCCTGCGACGTGTTCATGGATGACCGGAAGATCGCCGGCGCGGAGGCCGCACTGGACCCGACGCCGGTTACGCGGACCGGCACGACGTGGCGGATCGGCTCGGTTACGGCACAGGGGGCGTGCGTATCGGTTCGGCCGCGCGGCGACGGGCAGGTACGCCTCGACGGAACGAACTACCGCGGGCGGCTGCTCCTCGTGGCCCGTGGCGAGGATCGCATGCTCGGCATCAACGAGGTGGACATGGAGAGCTACCTCGCCGGCGTGCTGCCCAGGGAGCTATACCCCGACTGGCACGCGGAGGCCTACCGCGCCCAGGCGGTTGCGGCGCGAACGTTCGCCCTTTATCACGTAATCACCGGTTCGCCCGGGGCAGAGTACGACCTCGGTGCCGGCCAGGCCGCACAGGTCTACGGCGGCGCCGACGCCGAGACGGCACGCTCCTGGGATGCCGTCCGGCGCACGCACGGGCTCGTACTGACCGTGGGCGGCGGCGGACGCGACAAGGTGTTCATGGCACAGTATTCGTCCTGTTGCGGCGGGCGGGTCAACGCGGCGCGGGCCATTCGTCCGGCCGCGGACCTCGCGCCGCTTCGTGGCGGGCAGCGCGACGGACATTGCGCCGCCTGTCCGCGCTACCAGTGGGACGACGTGGTCGTGCCGACCGACGCGTTCTACCGGGCGCTGTTGGCGTATCGCCCGCAGGCGGCGCGGCGCCTCGGCGGCGTGTCCGACGTGCGCGTCGCCGAGCGCGGCGCGGGGCGCTGGGTCGCCTGGGTGACGGTGGTGGGCACGGCGGGCGGCTCGGGCGAAGACGTCGCCGAGCGACCGACGATGCAACTCCGCGGTCAGAATCTGCGCCTCGTACTGCGGCGGCATGTGCCGGTCGCGGCAAAGCTCCACTCGATCCAGTGCGACATCCGCTTTGACGGCAACAACGTCGTGTTCACCGAGGGGCGCGGCTTCGGGCACGGGGTCGGGCTCTGCCAGTGGGGCGCCCAGGGCAAGGCGATGGCGGGCTGGTCGGCCGAGCGGATTCTTGGGTTCTACTATCCGGGCGCGCGCCTCATTCGTGCCTATGCACCGTAGAGGCGATGCTCATAGCGCCGCGATCGCCCGGTCGGCGATGTCCGTCCGCCAGTGGGCGCCTTCAAAGTGAATGTGTCCGACGGCCTCGTAGGCGCGGCATTGGGCGTCGGCGATGGTTTCGCCTCGCGCGGTCACGCCCAGCACGCGTCCTCCCGCCGTGACGAGCGTGCCGTCGCAATCAGCGGTGCCGGCCTGAAAGACGGCCACGTCGTCCAGCGCCTCGGCCTCGGCGAGCCCGGTGATCGCCAACCCCTTTTCATAGGGGCCCGGATACCCCCCGGACGCCATCACCACGCACACCGAGGGGCGCGGGTCCCAGCGCATCTCGATGTCGCCGAGTTTGTGCTCGCAAACGGCGACCATCGCCTCGACGAGGTCGCTGTCGAGGCGCATCATCAGCGGCTGGCACTCGGGATCGCCGAAGCGGCAGTTGAACTCGATGACCTTCGGCCCGCCGGGCGTCAGCATCAACCCCGCGTACAGCACGCCTTCGTAGCGGCCGAAGTCGCGCCGCATGGCGTCGACGATGGGCACGAGGATTTCGCGCTCGATGCGTCCAAGCATCGCCTCATCGAGCATGGGGACCGGGCTGTAGGCGCCCATGCCGCCGGTGTTCGCCCCCGTGTCGCCGTCGCCGATGGGCTTGTGATCCTGCAGCGGCGGGGCGATATAGATGTTCTTGCCGTCGCACAGCGCCAGTACCGTTGCTTCCGGACCGGTCAGGCGCTCCTCGACGAGGACCGTCCGGCCCGCCTCGCCGAAAACCCGCTCGCCCATGATTTGCTCGAGAGGGCGGACGGCCTGGTAGGGCTCGTCGCAGACGAACACGCCCTTGCCCTTGGCCAGCCCCGCCGCCTTGACCGCGACACCGTGGTCGCGCGACAGGACGTACTGCTTGGCGGCCGACAGCTCCGTGAAGATGCGTGCCTCGGCCGTGGGGACGGCGGCGCCGCGCATGAGCTCCTTGGCGTAGGCCTTATCCGCCTCGATCCGCGCACCCCGGGCGGTCGGGCCGAAGCATAGGATGCCCGCCGCCCGGACGGCGTCGCTCAGTCCCCCCGCCAGCGGGTCCTCCGGGCCCACGACGACCAGGTCGACGCCGTTGTCGCCGGCGAAACGCACCAGCGCGTCGGTATCGTCGGCGGGGATGTCCACGCATTCGGCGTGGCGGGCGATGCCCGGGTTGCCCGGAGCCGCCCACATGCGGTCACATAGGGTCGAGCCGGCCATCTTCCAGGCCAGAGCGTGCTCCCGTCCTCCGCCGCCGACCAGCAGTATCTTCATCGTCGTATCCTTCTGGCTTGCCTCGGGTTGCGTGGGTGAAAACGGACATCTCAGGGCGTCCGGTTGAGCCCTGCCAACTCGCGGAGCCGGTCAAGTTGCCCGCGCAGCTCCGCGGCGATCTGCGTGTCCGGAAAGCGCGACAGGACGTCCTCGGCCAGTGCCGCCGCCTCCGTGTACCGCCGACGTTGCAGCATGTCCCGCAGGCGGTCGCGCAGCTCGCGTGCCTCGGCCAGGCGGGCGTTGGCCTCCAGCGTGTCCATCCTGCCGGCGACGGCGTCGGCCTCCGGCGAGTTCGGATAGTCCTCCAGAAGCTTGCGCGCCGCCGCACTGGCTTCGCGCCACCGGCGCTCAGCCGCCAGGCGATCGGCCTGCTGATATAGACGGCGGCGCTGCTCAAAGGCGAACGTGCGCGCCTCGCGGTGGATCCGCTCCACGAGCTGACGGGCCTCCGCACTATCGTTGCGGTCCAGCAGGTCCTGCGCGATGCCCCTTGCCTTGTCGAACGCCGCAACGGACATGAACGCCTCGGCGCGTTGCGTCGCGACGGCCAGCGCGCTGCGTCCGTCGTCACGGGATGCCGCCGCGGGATCCTGCGGCGGCGGCAGCGACGGCACTGCGTCCGGGGCGGGCGCCGCCGATGAAGGCCGCGCCTCGGGCGGCGCGTCATGCGCCAGCGCGCCGGTACGCAACAGGCAACTCAGCACGAAGCAGATCCACCCGCACACCCCCCCGGCCGTGACCCACGCCAGGGCAATGAGAATGTCGCGCCCGTCGACGGAATCCGCCGCCAGCGCCGCAGCCAGCCAGAAGATCGCGCCGAGCAGCCCCGCCACGGTCACCACGCCGCCAATGACAACGCCGATGCCGGCAAGTCGGCGGGAAGCGGATGACGACGCACGCGGCTGCATGAAGGTCTCTCCTGGGGCCGACGGCATTGTGGCGTGTGCGGCGAACGATGGCAATACCTCATCCTGATGCGTCGGCGCCACGCCGGCGACGTCGACCGGCGCCAATTCGCGAAAAATGCCACGATGTTTCAAGCGGGCAACACTCGCCCGTGGGCATGAACCGGCAATGTGCCCCCTTTTAAGCGTTGTCAATGATGATCTTAGACGCATACCAGCCGCCGAGGAGCGTTCTGAGACGGAGGCGAAAAACTAAGGTAACAACCCTATTTCCGCTCTTGCGATGGCTCCGTGTGGTGGTATAATACGCTTGGTGTGGCGGTAACAGGGTTGACGCCGTACGGTCCTTTTGGTAAGTCGCCCTGCTTGAAATGCGGTCCCCTTTCGAACCGGTTCCCCCCGGCCGGTTCGAATAACCGGCGGAGCCTGTCGTCCCCCCCCGCGACGGGCCCGCCATTTTTTTGCGCTTCGTGGATCGCGCCACACGTGTGTTCTCAGACGATCGTCCCAGGGTCATGTCTCGCCGCGCGGCACCGGTGCACACGATTACGTCGCGCCGTATTGCGGTTACCGAAGTCCCGCGCCCGAAGGCGCTGGTGTTGCCTGCGCTTCGGCGCGGGCTACTGCGTGGCGATGGCGGCCGAGATCGGCTGGAGGACGTGCGGAATGACGTGCTCGACGGTCAGGTCCTCGCACAGTTCGCATTGGCGCGCAAAGGCGGCCTTGGTGTCGAAGACGCCTCCCGTGCGGGGGTACTGGCGCACCGTCAGGTACACGCTGATGGGTTCATCGCTGTATTCGCCCGTTCTGACCTGGTAACTGCTGGAGCGCGTTTCGATGTGCAGCCGCGCCTGGAGGGCACAGTCGTCATCCAGCGCCACGACGACGCCGGGCTCGCATTCCACGGGCCGCACCGACGGGTTGCACAGGAACGTCGCCAGCGGCGAGCCACCCAGCACCGCCTCGGCGACGATCGCGTCGCGGTTGCCCGTGTAATCCACGTTGAAGCCGAACAGCACGTCGAGCGATTCCGTGTCCAGCCCGCTGAGCCCGACGTAGTACACGCTGCGCTCCAGCAGCCAGCGATGCAGTTCGTAGGCGCTGTCGAGTTGCGGCGGGTTGAACGCGCCGGCGGCGAGGTTGCGATCCAGCATCTCCAGCCACTGGTAGCTGCCGGCCGAGCGGTCGCCTTCCAACACGAACTCACCCGTTTCGCGCTCGTAGAAGCTGGTCATCGCGGGGAAGTCACGCTGGACGGCCTCGAAGAAGTGCAGCACGCTCTCGCGGCTGCGCGGCAACGGAAGCGTCGTCCGCAGGTCGACGTTGACGAAGAAATCGTCGGCAATCGCGCTGAAGTCCATGGCCGTTCCTCGCCGGCCCGTCACCGCGGGTCCGGCATGCGCAAGGCGAGTCTACCGTTCGGTGCGGGCCAATGCAACGTGAACAGCGGTGCGGCGCGATGTGCGTGCCGGCGGGCGTCTCAGCCGCCGCGCTTGGGCAGCATCTCCAGTTCCGGGTCCTTCTGCTTGACCAACGTATGCGGGGGGATGGACGAGGTGATGTAGGCGTTGCCGCCGATTGTTGCCCCTTCGCCGATGACCGTCTCGCCGCCGAGAACCGTCGCATTCGGGTAAATCGTCACTCTGTCTTCAATCGTCGGGTGGCGCTGCAATCCCTTGATGAGCCGGCCGCGTTCGTCCTTGGGAAAGCTCTTCGCGCCCAGCGTGACGCCCTGGTAGCACTTGACATTGTCACCGATGCGCGAGGTCTCGCCGATGACGACGCCGGTGGCGTGGTCGATGAAGAAGCGTCGCCCGATCCGGGCGGCGGGGTGGATGTCGGCGCCCGTGACGCTGTGGGCGTGCTCGGTCATGATCCGCGGCATCAGCGGCACCGACAGGTCCGCCAACTCGTGGGCGAGGCGGTAGATCGTCACAGCGTAGAACCCCGGATAGCTGTAGATGACCTCGTCGATGCTTTTGGCCGCCGGGTCGCCGTCGTAGGCGGCCTGGGCGTCCAGCGCCAGCGCTTCGCGCGCCCGCGCGATGCGGGCGAGAAACTGCTCGGCCAGTTCCGCCGCCTCGGCGCGGCACGCTTCCGCCTGTGGGTTGCCCTCGTGACGGCCCACACTGGAGAGGCAGTGGGCGATCTCGTCGGTCAGTTCCTCGGCGAGGCGCCGGACCAACGAGCCGATGTGGTAGCCCACGTCGTCCCATCCGAGCCGCTTGTGGCCGAAGTAGCCGCAGAAGACCAGTTGGCGCAGCTGCCCGGCGGTCTCGACGATGCGCTCGCGGGAGGGCAGGGCTGTCTGCCCGATGCGATGCGTCCGCTCGTCGGCGCGGTAGCTGGCGACGATGGCCTCAACCAACCCGCGGATGTCGTACGTGCGTTCGTTCATTACCGCCCTCGTTGCGACGGGCCATTGTACGTGTCCGCCCGCGTGGATGCGAGCCGCTACGGCCGGTCGCCGTCAAGCTCCGACAGGCGGCGCCGGACGGCGGCGATCTCGGCCTCAAGGGCGCGGCGCATCCGCTTGACGGCTTCCAGGTCCCATCGCGCGGCGTGCGCGTCGTCGCGGCCGGCCTGGGCGAACAGTTCTCCTTCCGCGTCGATCGTCGCCAGGTCGAACAGCGCCAGGCGGCTTTGCAAGGCGCGCAGCCGGCGCCGCAGTCGATGGACCTCGTCGGCCTCTGCGCCGCCGGTCGGGTCAGACGCCGACAGCGCCAGGCGCGCCCGGTATTCATTCAGAAGGGCGCGGCATTCAGCCAGTCGCCGATGTGCGGCGTCCAGCCGCTGCTGCGCTGCGGCCTCGGCGGGTGTGCCCGCCGCTTCGGAGACGTCCGCTTCGGCGTCGACGACCCGTTCGGCGAGCTGCGCCACGCGGAGTGCCAGCCCGCCGGCGATATGCTCGGTTCGCCCTCGCGCGCCCAGCGGAGGCGTGGCGGAACGATGCGCCGGGCGCGGCGCTGCGACGGGCACCCACGCACGGCCGGTCCAGCGCATCTCCCGCCGCATCACGTGATCGGCGTTGACGACGGTCACGCTCGTCCGCCCGGTCGAGAGAACCTCGTGGCCGCCGACGGGTGCCGCACGCCGCGTGATGCGCATCACCCGCACGATGTCCTCGCTACTGTCCGGTGGCGTGGCGCGGTCTTCGCTGTGTCCGTCGGCGTAGGTGATGCGGTAGTAGACAGCTTCGGCCGAGTCGCCGTCGGCGGTTGCGGCGTCCGGCGGTTCGGCTCGCAGCGTCGCGCGGCGGCGCAACGGGCCGGTGCCCAACATCACGCAGGCGCAGCACAGAACGACGAACAGGTTCACGCGGCGGGCATGGGCGCTCATGGGTCATCCCTTTCCTGCGATGGTCTTATGGCGCGACGTCCTGAAGCTCTCTTCGGTCAGCGCAGGCGGACGTCTTCGGTCGTTTTGGCCGGGGGGCGCCGGCGGGCGATCAGCGCGGGGACGGTGCGGCGCCGCGGCGCGGGTTGATCCGCGGCAGCGCGGCCAGGTCGCGCGTGCCCGTCACGAGCTGGCAGTTGCCGTCGGGCAGCATGAACTGCGACTGGGGCCGGCTTGCGTACACGCGCCGGCTGTGTCCCGACCGGTTGACTACGACCTGTCCGAACGCCAGCCATTGGCCCTCATCGATCCAGTCGAACACACGTCCGCCGCCGGGGGGACGGTCGATGGGCGTCGCGCCGCCCAGCGAGACGTCGAACTGCTCGAGGGTCTCGCCGGTGCGCGCGTGCAGCACGGCGATTCGCCACCGGGCATCGACGGAAACCAGCGCCGCCAGCCGGTCGCCGCGGTAGGCCAGTCCGCCGGCGCGGAAGTCGCTGCCGCCTTCGGCGTCCGCCAGCGGCTCGCGCACGTGCAACCGCCCGGCGTTCAGATCGTAGATCGCCACGGCCGGCGTCTCGGCACGGTCGAGTATGACGGCCAGACGCGACGCGTCGGGCGATACGGCCAGGGCTTGCCCCGAGCACGATCCCATCGGGGCGGTATGACGGATGGTTCCGGTCTTCGGGTCGCGGATTTCCAATTGCGTGCCCAGCGGGGTCCATCGTCGAAGCAGGAGACCGTCGTTGCCGGCGAACCCGAGCACCTGATGCATGCGGGGCGATCCGGCCTTGAACGTGCTGACGACATCTCCGGTGCGAAACGCCAGCACACGGGCGGTTCGCGGCGAGCCGCCGAGGCACACGAGCCACTGTCCGTTCGGGCTCAGGGCGAAGCTGTCGGCTTCTGCGGCAAGCCGCAGCGTGGCGCGGCGCCGCCGCGGCACCAGCGACCACAACTCGACCGTCTGACGGCGGCGATGGTCCTGGATCAACGCCATAGCGTTGCCGCCGACCAGGGGGTAGATGACCTGGGAGAACTCGGGCACGAGCGGCGCCGCGCGCGGCGCGACATGAGAGGCGGTCGCGTCGCCCGGCCTGGCAGTGTCGTCCGGGTTTTCGGCGGGCGTCGTCGACGGGCCGTTGGCATCTCGCGAGCCGCCGGCGGGGGCGGACGGTCGAGCGGCCGCCATCTGCGGGGCGCGGGACGTCGACGGCGATCGAGGTGTCGTCCGAGAGGCCGGGGCGGTTGCGAGCGGCAGGGCAGCGCCGTCCGGACCGGCGACGAACCAGCCGACCGTCGCTGCGGCCAGCACGCTGAGGACGAACGCGGCGATGGCGACGAGGATGTGGTAATGGTGCCGCGGGCGCGCGTAGACCGGGCGGCGACGCGACGCCTCGGCGGCCAGTGCGGTCAGGGCATCGAAGGGGGGCGCGACCGCTGCCGGCACTGACGCGGCCACGGGTGCTGCGCTCTGCGTGACCAGTAACTCGCGCCCGCATTGGCGACAGGCGACGTTCGCGGCGCCCGTCTCTTCGTCAAGGCGATACGGGAGGTCGCATTGTGGGCAACGTCCTTCGATGACCATCGTTTGTCTACCGCGTGCTTGTGGCGGTGGGCAGGCTGCTGTCGGCGCGCGGGCCTCGTCGTCCGGCCCGCGCCCCACGAGCCCGAGTGCCCCGGATCCCCGTTCCAGGACACTGTATACGTTTCATCGGCCCGGATGGAAGGGAACTGACGAAAAACCTCGCCCGTCCCGTGGGCGGCGTGTCGCCTGTGGGTCGGCGGCGAATCACCACTGCTGTTCCAATTCGCGGAGACGCTTCTGCGTGAGATGGTGGAACAGCGCCGCCACGCCCGTCAGCACCCCCGCCGTGGCGCCGATGTAGACGGCGGCATAGTCCGCGCCGTTCGAGGGGGCGCCGCCGAAGCGCAACGCCGACCAGATGCCGACACCGGCAATTGTGCCGTAGCTCGCCCCGCGCCACAGCGCGCGGCGCATCGACCGGGCCTTGCCGCCATACGGGATGATCAAGCACGCGGCCAGCGCCAGCGATGCCGACGGCGGGGCCAGGGGCGTCTGCGCGAGACGCAGCAGCACGGTGGGGAAGTACCCCAGCGCATAAAACGCCGCCACGGACCATAACGTCCGGGTTACGCGGCGGGAGAGAGTCGGGCCTTTACGCTTGGGCATGGCGTTTCGCTACTCGTCCGGCGCTCGGGTTGGTGAAACCAGCAGCGGCTCGAGCCCGGGCGTTCTGCGGATGTTGTAATCGTCGGGCGAACCGGTGACAACCATCGCCTCGACGCCGTCGGGCAGGCGTGCGAGCCCGTCGGTCCCGAGCACACTCAGCGCCGTGGCCCACACGTCGGCGGCGGTCGCCTCCGGCGCCACGACCGTCACGGACGCCGGCGCGCGATCCGCCCGCAGGGCCCGCCCGTCGCGCGGGTTGACGATGTGACTGTACCGGACCCCGGCGACGGTGCTGCCCCGCGCGTAGTGGGCGCTGGTGCAGACCGCCCCGCCCGACAAACGCAACTCGGCGATCGGCGCGCCGCCGAACGGGTTACGGACGGCGATCAGCCAGCGGCCGCCCTCCGGCGGTCGGCCGAAGCAGCGCAGGTCCCCGCCGACGTCGATGAGCCCGCCGACGGCGCCGGCGTCGCGCATCGCCTCGGCCGCGGCATCGATGGCCCATCCCTTGGCGATGCCGCCAAGGTCCACGCACGCCGAGCCGCGGTGCTTCAAGACGCCGTTGTTGACCATGCTGAAGTCGGCCCAGCGCGACGCGGCGCGGGCGGCGGCGAGCTCATCCGGGCTCGGCACGCGCCCCGCCCGGCGCGCTTTGGCCCACAGCCGCAGCAACGGCAGGCAGGTGACGTCAAACGCGCCGCCCGTCGCGCCCCACAGCGCCCGCGACCGGCGGAGCACCTCGGTCGTCTCCGGCGAGACGCCGATGAGTTGCCCCGCGCCGGCCGTGTTGAGCCGCCCGATCTCGCTGGCGGCGATGTGCCGGCTCATCCGCGCCTCGACGCGGCGCAAAGCCGCCTCGGCGGCATCCAGCGCGGGTCCGAGCCGCTCGGTACCGTCCGGCGCCCCGACGGCCATCAGGTGTGTCTCGGTGCCCATCACGCCCGCCGGCTCGCGCCGCGCGACGAGGCGCCGCGCCGGGCGATGGGTCATCCACACCGCCAGGCCCGTCACGCCGGCCAGAAGCGCCACGGCCAATCCGCCAAGCCAGCGTGGCGCGCGGGCGGTCATGGGCGAGAAAGCTCGTTCGCGTTCGGGCGGCGGGTCATTCGGCGGCGTACTCGGCCGTGACGACCGAGTGCATGCCCCCGCGCGGGGTGAAGGTGCCGGTGACGGACATGCGGCGCGGTCGCACGGCCGCGACAAGATCGTCCAGGATGCGGTTGACCACGTCCTCGTAGTACACGCCCTCGTTGCGGTAGCCCTGCAGGTAGAGCTTGAGCGACTTGAGCTCCACGCACAGCGCGTCGGCGACGTACTCGATCTCGA
>JAGXKT010000064.1 GCA_018335035.1 Phycisphaerae bacterium | reverse complement strand
ATCCGCCGCATCTTCGTGGCACGGGCCTCTGGCCCGTGTGTCGCAGGGGCCTCTGGCCCCTGTTCGAGGCAACTATGCGCACCGTCCTTGCGCGTGCACGCAAGGGGGGAGAAAAGGGGTCAGGAACCTTTTGCATCCGCCGCATCTTCGTGGCACGGGCCTCTGGCCCCTGTTCGAGGCAACTATGCGCACCGTCCTTGCAGGGAGAAAAGGGGTCAGGAACCTTTTGCATCCGCCGCATCTTCGTGGCACGGGCCTCTGGCCCGTGTGTCGCAGGGGCCTCTGGCCCCTGTTCGAGGCAACTATGCGCACCGTCCTTGCGCGTGCACGCAAGGAAACGCGTGCACGACCTACCCGCTATTTCAAAGGCCAGGCCGGTACGGCCGCGTCGATCTCGGCCATCAGGCGGATGGTCTGCCGGACGGCCTCGGTGATCCGGCGGTAGGTCTCGATGTCGTCGTAGCTCAGCACGCGGGCCTTGCGGTCCTTGAGCCACTTCTCGCAGACCTGGTAGCCGCCGACGTGGAAGCCCCAGACCTCCGGCGGGACCGGCTCGAAATACTGCGCATCGTTAATATACACACGCCCCGGCGCCTCGTCCGTCGGGGGCTTGTAGGCCTTCCTGCCGGTCCGCGTGACGGTGTTGTTCCCGTCGGCTGGGTATCCGGCCTGCGGGTTCGGGACGCGCTCGAGCAGATGCAGGCCGACCAACTCCGCGCCCAGCCCGCACAGCGTCGCGAACAGCCCGGCATCCGACGTCAGCGGCAGGCGCGGGAAGTCGATCTTGAGGAACTCCGCATAGCGATCGCGATACGTCGGCGCGTGGAACACCGCGTAGGCGTAGTGGAAAATATCCTCCGGCCCGAACGTCTGCTTCAAATCGCCCCGTCCGTCCGAGACGAACGCCAGCCCCAGCGTGCCGGCAAACTGCTCGACGAACCCGGCCGCCAGGTTCGGCCGCCGGCCGCCGGCCCCCTCCGGCCACGGCGTGTCCTCAATGACCTTCTCCGGGTCGGGATAGACGTAGAGGGGTAAGAGGCAGCTCTGCGTAGTGGATTCACCGCACTTCGTTTCCATTATGTGCCGTGAACAGAAGAAGTGGTCGGGCACAGCAGATTTGTTGCTGCGAGCCGCCACGAGTCCCAGATTCTCCCCTTCCAGCATGTGGCGCATGACCTTCACAACCGGCCAACCGATGAAGCCGCGCGTGCGGCCCGTGTAGTAGATCCTGCGAATGTCGAACGGGCGGTACAGGATCGGTTTGATGCAGTCCTGGGACGGTCCGCTTTGGAGCACATCGGCCTTGGCCCAGTCATGGTGCCAGTCGCGGACATCTTTGGGCAATTTGAAATGCTCGCGGGCATCCGCCTGCGAGAGTTCCGCGAATTTCGTAACGGTCCGCCAGACCTCCTCGGACGTCATGTGGATGGACAGGAAGTCGCGCTTGGTTATGACACCCGTGCCGTTGAGGGGCATTGCCTCCGTGAGTTTCCATCCGGTTTCGTATTCCGCCCAGAGGGAGCGGTCCTGGGGTTTGAAGAGGTAGAAGGGTTGTGTCGGCTGGACGTTTTGCCAGTCGGTTGAGGCGACGTCGTGGGCGTTGAGCCACTTGTGCTTGCGCAGGCGCGTGCCGTACAAGTCTGCGTGGTGGATGCGTGCGGTCATGCGTCCGTCTCCCCGTCGCGGCCGGAGCCGAATAGTTCCTCGGCGGTGGCTGTGCCGTCCCGGACGGCCTGGAGCTTGTCCCAGAAGGCCTGCGCGCGTTTGTCGGCGTCGTAGTTTTGTCGCGTTTTGGTGTTGAGCCGTCGCTGACCGGCGATGTCGGAATCCTGGAGGTGGGCGGCCCAGGCGCGAATCTGGCGCGAGCAGGATTCGGCCAGCTTTACCAGGTCCGCGATCTCGGATTGCATATTTGAGATTTGAGATTTGAGATTTCCACGCTTGGTCGTGGCGTCGTTCGGCGAGGCGTCTGTTGCTGCGGTATTGTTGGGCGAGCCCTCTTGAGCCGGAGCGTTGCTGTGCGACGGATTGTGCGCGGCGTCGTTGCGCAACAAGTCGCGGGCGAGGGCGGGGTTGTTCAGCAGTCGCCGGCAGAACAGCAGCATGGAGCGGACCTCTCCGGCCGAGCCGCGGGCGATGTACAGAAAGCTCAAAAGCTCGGCCGTCGTGCCGCGCTCGAAGCCCTCGGCGATGTTGTTGGCCACCGACAGCGCCGCGCGGCGCAACTGGTCGCGCAGATCGCCCATGGGGACGAAGCCGCGCCGCCGCGTCAGGACAAACACCTGTTCGGCGAGGTTCATCGCGGCCTGCCAGACGGGCAGTTGCTCGAACCGGTCGTACGTCACGGCGTCGCCTCCCGGTCGCGTCGCGGTTTTCGGACCATGATGCAGATGCCCACGCCCTGGGTGATGTCGAAGACGTTTTCATCTTTCGATCCATCGGGCGCCGTTTCCTTCTTCTTCGTCGAGCCGTGGAGGTCAAGCACGTAGATGTCGTCGAAGGTCTGCATCAGCGACTGGCGCATGCCGCGGAAGGTGGGGTTGTCGAGGTAGCCGTTGTTGGTGATGAAGGCCAGAATCCCGTAACCCGTCCGTTCAATGCGGTACTGTCCGAAGCGGATGAATTTGACGTAATCGTCGTTGAGCCATTTCGGGTTGCGTTCGCCCAGCGGCTCGCCGTCGCACTCGAAGTAGCTCGGCGCCCCGGTCGCCAGCGGCTTGTGAATGAGGTCCTTCGACCATTGGTTGTCGTTGGCGGAATGGCCGGAGTACGGCGGATTGCCCAGAACGACCATGATGGGCGTGTCGGTTTTGACCTCTTTGGCGGCATTGGCTTCCCGCACGATATCGCTGAGCAGCGGCTCGGGCCTGGCGGCGAGTTCGGCCTCCTCAAGCGTGTTGGTCATGTAGATTCGCAGGCGCTGGTCGCCGGCGAAGTCATAGCCCGTGTCTTTGAGCAGCCAGTCAAGTTTCATGTGGGCCACGGCGTAGGGTGCCATCATCAACTCGAAGCCGAACAACCGCGGCAGCAGGTGCTGGGCGACGTAGCCGCGCCGGCCGGCCCAGGCGCCGCGTGTGCCCGCGAGCTTATCGCGGATGTGGCGAACCGTCTCAAACAGGAAGGTTCCGGTTCCCGCGGCCGGATCGAGAATCTGAACGCGGTGGACTTTTCGCCGCTCGGTTTCGCCGCCGGGCTTGCGGAACGGGGCGGTGATCTTCGTTCTGTCGGCCAGTCCGTCGGGGCAGTCGAAATCGCGTTTGAGGATGGCATCGACGCTGCGAACGATATAGCCGACGACCGGCTCTGGGGTGTAGTAGACGCCGCGGCTCTTGCGGAGTTCGGGCTTATATTCGCCTAAGAAGGTCTCGTAGAAGTGGACGATGGGGTCTTCTTTTCGGCCGGCCTTGCCGAAATCCTCGAGGATGTCCGCCATGACGCAGCGGCGCAGGATTTTGACGAGCTCTTCGACTGCCCAGACGACGGAGGCGTGGAGGCGGATGCCCCCGATGTAGTCGAACGTCTGGCGCAGGAAGGGGTTGGTTGTCGGCAGGTCGTGAGCGGCATTGGCGCGGCTGAACTCCGTGGCGCGTTGCTCGGGGAGGTTGGCGCGGGCGGAGAACAGCCCGTAGCAGATCGTCTGGGCGTACATGTCGGCGAACTGTGCGGCCGTCAGGTCGTGTAGGAGCGTCTGCCGGAAGGCCTGGTATTCGGTGTGGAGTTCGCTTTCTTCGTTCTCCTGTTCCAGTGCGTTTCGTATCGCTGCTTCGACGATTTTGGCTACGTCGGCCATCCGCTTGGCCAGCTCTTTCGGCGTGTTGATCGGTTGCGGCGCCGCTACGAGGAAGGCCTCGAACACTGCGGCCAGTTGGTCTTCGCCGCCTTCGAGCTTACGGACCTTTCCGCGGTCGTCCACGCGGGCCAATACCGCGTGCATCCGCGGCTCGCCGCCGACGTAATAGCGGAACTCCAGGTAGTCCGTGAGGATGAGGTGCTCGAGCCCGTCGCGGTAGCGCCTGAGCTGGTCGCTCTTTTCAACGGCGTCCAGGGATGCGCCGATGTCCTTGCACTCGATGTACCCGATGGGCTCGCCGCGGCGCTCGACGATCAGGTCGGGAGCGCCGCAGGCGATGTGCTTGGGCTCGTTCGTGGCGCGAATGCCCCGACTCAGGGATTCGACCAGCGCCTTCAGCGCCGGGCGGTAGCTGTGCTCGGTCGCATTCCCGGCCGCGTACGCCCTGCCGATCTGCCGCACGTATCCCTGCATCGGCGTGACCATACGCCGTAGCGTACTGCCGGGGCGCATTGCCGTCAATTGCAACGACTGGCCCCGCCCCGTCAGGGCTCGATCGGCTCGCCCCCCACGCCCGGGTGCAACGTGAAGCCGGGCGGCTAGGCGTCGAGAACCGATTGCGGATGGCGAAGGGCGGAGCGCGCAATAAGGCGCCCCGGATTGCGGCGTGCATCGGCTGCGCGGCCGGGGGCGGGCCACTGGCACCTGCCCACCGGCTCGGGCTTTCACCACTCGGTGTGCTTCGTGTTCTCTGTGGTGAGCGTCGTTGTCGTCAGCTTTGGAGTTTGGC